>NZ_FPJP01000009.1:0-260646 GCF_900119325.1 Burkholderia sp. NFPP32
CGTTCGCGATGATCCGCGGCGGCCACATCAACCTCGCGATCCTCGGTGCGATGCAGGTCAGCAAGCAGGGCGACCTCGCGAACTGGATGATCCCGGGCAAGATGATCAAGGGGATGGGCGGCGCGATGGACCTCGTCGCGGGCGTGAAGCGCGTCGTCGTGCTGATGGAGCACGTCGCGAAGGGCGACCAGCACAAGATCCTCGACGAATGCAACCTGCCGTTGACGGGTGTCGGCGTGGTCGACCTGATCATCACCGATCTCGGCGTGATCGAAGTGACGCCGGCCGGCCTCAGGGTCGTCGAGCTCGCCGACGGTGTGAGCGTCGGCGAGATCAAGGCGAAGACCAGCGCGCCGCTCGATGTAAGCGCCGTGTCCTGAGCACCGGCGGCGAACGGCAAAGCAACACGCCGTTCCATCGATTTCGATTTGCATTAGTCGTTTCGCTGTACTTAACGCATCACATTTATCACCAGGAAGTTGATTCAGATGTCGTCACATTCATAAATCTAATCTGCTGGAGAGGGCCGTCATGAGTCAGGATCAGATGTGGAAGTTCAAGCCGTATACGAGGCACACCGTTTCCCAATCGCCGCAATGGCAGCTGTTGCCGGGCGAGCTTCGGGAAGCCGTCGACGTCGTTTCGCGCGTGCTGCCGTTTCGAGTCAATCCCTATGTGCTGAATGAACTGATCGATTGGGACAAGGTTCCCGACGACCCGATCTACCGGCTCACGTTCCCGCATCGCGACATGCTGAAGGACGACGAGTATGCGGCGATCCGCGATCTCATCCAGGAAGGTGCCGACGAAGCGCGCATCGAAGCCGTCGTCCGCCAGATCCGCCTGCGGATGAACCCGCACCCCGCCGGGCAGCTGACCCACAACGTGCCCTATCTCGACGGCGTGCCGTTAAGCGGCCTGCAGCACAAGTATCGCGAGACGGTGCTGTTCTTTCCGAGTGCGGGGCAATCCTGCCACGCGTATTGCACGTTCTGCTTTCGCTGGCCGCAGTTCGTCGGCATGGACGAGCTCAAGTTCGACGCTCGCTCGTCGCAGGAGCTCACCGCCTATCTGCGGCGTCATCCGGAAGTCACCGACATTCTCGTGACGGGCGGCGATCCGCTCGTGATGAGTGCCCGCGCGCTCGGAGAATACCTCGAGCCGCTGCTCGCGCCGGAGTTCGACCATCTGCAGAACATCCGGATCGGCACGAAGTCGGTCGCCTATTGGCCGCAGCGCTTCGTGAGCGACAAGGACTCGGACGACCTGCTGCGCGTGTTCGAAAAGGTGGTGGCGTCCGGGCGCAATCTCGCGATCATGGGCCATTACAACCATCCGCGCGAACTGCAGCATCCGATCGCGCAGCGGGCCATGCGGCGCATCATCGGCACCGGCGCGAGCGTGCGCATCCAGGCACCGCTGATCCGGCACATCAACGAGGATCCGGCCGCCTGGGCCGAGCTGTGGACGACGGGCGTGCGGCTCGGAGCGATCCCGTACTACATGTTCGTCGAGCGCGACACCGGGCCGAGCGATTATTTCAAGCTGCCGCTCGCACGCGCCTACGAGATTTTCCAGGCCGCCTACCGCTCGATATCGGGCCTTGCCCGCACCGTGCGCGGCCCGTCGATGAGCGCGTTCCCGGGCAAGGTGATGGTCGACGGCATCGTCGAGCTGGCCGGCGAGAAGGTGTTCGCGCTGCAACTGCTGCAGGCCCGCAACCCCGAATGGGTGCGCCGGCCGTTCTATGCGAAGTTCGATCCGAAAGCGACCTGGTTCGACGAGCTCGTCCCCGCATTCGGCGAAAAAACCTTCTTCTTCCAGGACGAACTGGCCGCGATGGAGCATGGCGCTGGCGGATCGGGCCGGACCATCGCCGTGGCCCGTCACGACGCCGTGCGCCCCGATTTGCTGGAGGCCGTGGAATGAGCAACCTTCTCGATCAGGAAAGCGCGGAGTACGAAGTCTTTGCGCTGCGTTACGCGACGCACGACGATCGGCGCAGTGGCGAGAACTATCTCGGCGACGATCCGCACGACGACATCTCCATGCCGCTCGACTTCTATGTCTGGGTGATTCGCGGCATGGGCCGCACGGTGCTGGTCGACACAGGGTTCGACGCGCCGACGGCCGCCCGGCGCAAGCGCCGCTATCTGCATTCGCCGGTGGCGCTGCTGGGCGAGCTCGGCATCGACGCGGCCGACGTGGACGACGTGATCATCACGCACATGCACTACGACCACGCGGGGAACATCCGCGCGTTTCCCGGGGCGACGCTGCATATCCAGGATGCGGAGATGGCGTACTGCACCGGGCGCTGCATGTGTCACGAAGCGATTCGCAAGCCGTTCGAGGCGCATGACGTGTGCGCGGCGATCGAACGGTTGCACGCGGGCCGCGTGCGATTCGCCGACGGCGATCACGCGGTGGCATCCGGCATCCACACGCACCTGATCGGCGGCCACACGGCCGGCCTGCAGGTGGTGCGGGTGCGAACGGCGCGAGGCCATGTCGTGCTGGCCAGCGACGCCGCGCATTACTGGGACCACATCCGCTCGAAGCGCCCGTTCCCGATCGTCTTCAACGTCGCGCGCATGCTCGACGGGCATGCGGCGATCGAAGCGCTGGCGGACGGCCCCGACCACATCATTCCCGGCCACGATCCGGCGGTGCGCCAGCGCTTCCCGCGCTGGAACGGGCATCCGGACATCGTGGCGCTGCACGCGCCGCCCTTGAGCGACGCGCACCTCGCCGCCGACGCGTCGCGCGCGGCGGTATCGAACCCGGCGACAGCAGCGGCCGACGTTCAACTCGAAACGGGAGAAACGCAATGACGAACACGATTTCGATTGCGATCATTGGCTTGGGGCCGCGCGGCGTCACCGTGCTCGAGCGCCTCGTCGAACATGCGCGCAGTATTCCGGCGGGCGTCGCGCTGGACATCACGGTGTTCGACGCCGGCGAGTGCGGGCAGGGCGCTCATCCGTCGAGCCAGCCGGATCACTTGATGATCAACACCGTCGCTTCGCAAGTGACGATGTTCGCGCCGTCTAGCGAGCTGGGCCGGCACGGCGCGCCGTCGCTCGTCGAATGGGCGCATGACAGCGGATATCGCTACGTCGACGGCGCGTTCCGGAAGACGGCGGTCGATGCGGGCCGCCCGCTCAACGATGCCGACCATCTGCCGCGCAGCCTGCTCGGCGAATACCTGTCCTGGGTTTATGCACGGATCGTCGCCGCGCTGCCGCGCAGCGTCGCGGTGACGCATCGCCGCGCCCGCGTGGTCGATCTCGTGCCGGCCAAGCGCGGCTACGAACTGCAAGTCGACGACAGCGCGCCGGCCTTTGCGCACTACGTGTTCCTGACGACGGGCCACGGCACGCGCCGCCCCACCGAGAGCGACCAGCGCCTCGCGCAGTTCGCGGAGCGGCATCGGGTCAACAACGGGCAGCTCGCATACGTGCCGTCGCCATACCCGATCGAGACGCTGAACGATATCGCCCCCACCGCGACCGTCGCCGTACAGGGGTTCGGCCTGACCGCACACGATGTCGTGTCCGCGCTGACGATCGGCCGTGGCGGACGCTACGTCGAACGCGACGGCGAACTCGAATACCAGAAGTCCGGGCTCGAACCGCAGATCCTGCTGTTCTCCCGCAACTGCCTGCCGTTCGCCGCGCGCGGGATCAACCAGAAGGGGTTGACGGGGCGCCACCGCCCGCGCTTCTTCACGCCGGACGCGGTGGCGGCATTGCGTGCGGCCGCGCTGGACACCACGGGCAGCAGCCTGATCGATTTCCGCGCTGACGTGCTGCCGCTGATTATCAAGGAAATGGCTTACGCGTACCGGCTCGCGCTGCAAGGCGGCAACGTCGATGCCGACGGGTTCGAGCCGCGCCCGGATGAGCTGCACGCGATCGGCCAGATTCTGTGGCCGCTCGAGGGCAGGACGTTCGAATCCTTCGACGCGTTCCGCACGTTCTTTTTCGCGCTCATGCGCGACGACCTGCATCACGCGCTGCTCGGCAACCTGACGAGCCCGGTCAAGGCGGCGACCGACGTGCTGCGCGATACGCGCGACGCGTTGCGCGCGGCCGTCGAATACGGCGGGCTGACGCCCGATTCGCATCGCTACTTCGTCGACGAATTCAACGCCATCACCAACCGCGTGTCGTTCGGCCCGCCGCTGCGGCGCAATCGCGAGCACCTCGCGCTGCACCGCGCCGGCTTGCTCGACATCGCCGGCGGCCCCGGCGCGCGGCTTGTCGCCGACGAGACGTGCGCGCATTTCCGCATCGAGGCGCAATACGGCGAGCGGGTGGAGCGCCGCTACGCGGACGTGCTCGTCGTCGCGCGGCTCGATCCGTATTCGCCGGCCACCGACGGTTCGCCGCTCTCGACCGCGCTGCTCGGCCGCGGCATCGTCCGCCCGTACCGGAACGGCGACTACCACCCGGGCGGACTCGACGTCGATACGGGTATGCATCCGCTCGGCCGCGACGGCGAAGCGCAGTCGCGCCTCTGGGCCATCGGCTTTCCCATCGAGGGCGCGCACTTCTACACGCATGCGCTGCCGCGTCCGGGCATCGCGTCGCGGCAGACGCGCGACGCCGAGCGCTGCGTGCTCGAACTGCTCGACATGATCGCGGCCGAACAGGCCACCGGCCCGGCCCGCATCGGCGTGCCGGGCGACGACACCACCGCGGCGCGCGATTCGCTCGCAGCCGCGCCTGAAGCCGCCTTGACAGCGGCGCTGGAGGGTAACTAAACATGCTGACCCTGCACGATTTCCACCGCTCGTCCGCATCGTTCCGGGTGCGTATCGCGCTCAATCTGAAGGGCGTCGCCTACACGGCGGTCGTTCAGGATCTCGATGCGCGCGCCCACCGCGCCGATCCGTATCTGTCGATCAATCCGCAAGGCCTGCTGCCCGCGCTGCGGATCGGCGACCGCGTGCTGACCCAGTCGTCGGCGATCGTCGAGTATCTCGACGACGAATATCCGGACCCGCCGCTGCTGCCTGCCGGCACGCAGGAACGCGCGCGCGTGCGCGCGCTGTTCCAGACGGTCGCGGCGGACACCCACCCGATCACGGCCATGCGTGTCGCCCAGTACCTGAAAGAGGCGACCGGCTGCGACGACGGCGTGGTGCTCCGCTGGAAGCAGCACTGGATCACCACGAGCCTGGGCGCGCTCGAGACGATGCTCGCCGGCAGTGCCGAGACAGGCCGGTTCTGTCACGGCGATCGCCCGTCGCTCGCGGACCTCGCGCTGGTGCCGCAAATCGTCTCGGCCCGCAACGTCAACATCGATATCGCGCCGTATCCGACCGTATCGCGCATTCACGACGCATGCATGCAGCTCGCGGCGTTCCGCGATGCCCATCCGGATACCTGTTCATCCCACCCTGCGTACAACAAGGAGTAACCATGCAGACGATCGAAGGCGACATTCTCTCGTTCTCGGAATATCTCGAACTGACGTCGAAACCCCCGGCCGACCCGGTGGTCTGGAAGTGGCAATCGATCGAGTCAATGACGCTCAGCCGCCCGCACAACCCGCAGGGCACGCTTGCGCTGTCCGGCGGCAGAGTCGATGAGCACGGGACAGTCGCTCCCGATCTGTCGCTCGTCATCCAGGTACTGAAGCCCGGCGAGATGACGGAGCGGCATCGCCATTCATTCTGGCATCTGTACATCGTTCAATCGGGCTCCGGAGAAATGGCGTTCGGCGAAGACCAGACGCGCGAGCGACTCGTGCCGGGCGACACGGTGTTCGTGCCCGCCTGGGGTTATCACGCCATCGGCAACCCGTCGGGCACCGAGCCGTTCGTGCTGTTCCGCCTGCAGAACCTTCCGCAGAACGCGAGTTCGGGCAATCTCATGCGCGAAATCCAGGGGGAGCTGCAAATCATCTATGCCGGCGCGGGTCTGGCATCCCATCGGTAAAACGACGCGCGGGCCGGCCGCACACGGCGGCCGGCCCGCGTACAGACGAAGGAGGTGTTCGTTGGCTTACACGTTCGAGAAGGGGCGCATCTATCGAATGCCCACGCACTTCGGACCGGCACCGGGCCCCCGGCAGGTGCCGAACGCGCTCGCAGTCGACCCGCACCGCAATCCGACGCGCATGACGGTGTCCGCGTCGTTTCTCACCGATGCCGCCCGGCTGGAACGGCATCTTCCGGAACGTTTCACGCTCGCCGGCGAGCCCGTCGTGACCGTCGAGTTCCACTACCTGACCGGCATCGACTGGCTCGCCGGACGCGGCTACACGATGGTTCACGTGAGCTGGCCCGCGATCTTTGCGGGGACGCGCGACCGCGCTGCCGGAAAGTTTCTCGCGGCGGTATGGGAAAACCTCGCGGATCCGATCATCACCGGCCGCGACGAGATCGGTCATCCGAAGCTCTATGCGGACGTCGCGGCGCCGCGGCAGTTCAACGGCGAACAGCATTGCGAAGCTAGCTGGATGGGCTTTCGCTTTCTCGAGCTCGGCGTGACGGGATTGCGGGAACCGGTGGCCGACACGCCGCCGGCCCGGTCCGACGGCACCTTGATGCTGAAGTACACGCCGCGCACCGGCGACTGGGGCGAGACCGAGCTGTGCCAGGTCACGCTGACGCCGGTCCACGACCCGTACGTCACGGTCGACCGGCGGCACGTCGGAGATGCGCGCGTGCGCTTCAACGTCGCGAGCTGGTCGGACCTGCCGACGATGGCGCACGTCGTCAATGCCCTCGCCGAGTTGCCGATCGTCGAGATGCGCGGCGGCTCGATCGTGCACGCGCACGGCGGGAAACCCTACCTCGACCAGTGCGTGCTGTCGTAGCGCATGCCCCGGCCCGTCCGGCATCGCGCCGCAAGCTTTCGCGCGATGCGCGGATGCCATCGGGCATTCAACGTTTGCTTGACCCGACCCGCCGGGCAGACCGGCGGGCACAACCTCAACCCACAGGTGCCAAGATGACCCGAGCCTTCACACAGAAATTCGACGTCACGTATCGCGACCAGGATCCCGCCGGCCACGTCAGCGCGACGATGTATTACGTGTACATGCTGAATGCATACATGGCTTACGCGCATGAACTGCTGGAGGTGCCGCTCGATCAGGGCATTCCGCAGATCATGCTGAAGACGTCGTGCGAATACGTCCGTTCCGCGAAATGGGGGGAATCGCTCGAATTGAGCGCGCGAATCACGCGCCTCGGCACGAAGAGCTTCGACCTCGAATACCTGATCACGCTCGCGGGCGACGCCGACACCGTGATCGCGCGAGGCGCGTCGACGCACGTTGCTTATGACTACGTGACGGAATCGACGGTGCCGCTTTCGGACACGTTCCGTGCGCGCGTCAGGCAATACCAGGAGGAGGAGGAGGAGGCGCCCGAATTGTCCGAAGTCGCCTGACAAACCGCGCCCACGCTGCGCCCGGTCCGATGCCGGGCGCAGCGCCACGGTCGGCAGGGGAAAGCGGATTGCCGGGATCGAATGCCGGATTCACGGCGCGCGAGCGGTGTTGACTCATGCGAAGGCGCCCGGCTCACGACAGGTTGTACCGAAAAGGCTACGTTAGCGTGCAACCGGCCGGAACGGCACACGCGAGCGAGAAGATCAACGTTCAATACAGGGTGAACGTCGAAAGGTTGCGCAGTAATCGAGTGTGGTGACAAGCGAGGCAGGACCGGGGTTCGCCAAACCTGAATGCCTGCACCAGGAGAACAACGGGCGATATGGAGCGCTGCAACCCGTCCTGCCTGTCGAAACACAATGAAAACTGTTGCAAACGGGACGCGTTCATATGGACTGGCATGTCCACTGTCGTCTCGATCCAGAATGGCGATCGCACGTCGGCGCTCTATCGCCGGCTCGACCGCCGCCTGCTTTCCTTTCTGCTCATCTGTTATTTGTTTGCATGCCTTGACCGGCTCAATGTTGGTTTCGCCCGGCTGCACATGCAATCCGACATCGGCTTGACCGATGCGCAATACGGCCTGGCTGCCGGCATATTCTTCATCGGATACGCGCTCTTCGAGGTGCCGTCGAACCTGATGCTGCCGAAAATCGGCGCGCGCAAGGCCATCAGCAGGATCCTGGTGCTGTGGGGCCTGACGTCCGCAGCCATGGTCGCGACGCGCGATGCGACGACGTTCTATGTGCTGCGCTTTCTCCTGGGCGTCTTCGAGGCCGGATTCACGCCGGGCATCCTCTTCTATCTGACCTGCTGGTATCCTGAATCGCGCCGTGCGAAAGCCATCGCCGCGGTCATGATCGGCGGCCCCCTCGCGGGCGTGCTCGGCGGCCCGCTGTCGATGTGGATCATGACGACCTTCGCAGGCTTGGGCGGCCTGTCCGGCTGGCAGTGGATGTACCTGATCGAAGGGCTGCCGTGCGTCGCGCTCGGCATCATGGCCCGCGTGCTGCTTGCCGATCGCCCCGAGACGGCGTCGTGGCTGTCGCCCGAGGAACGGCAGGAACTCGTCGACATGGCCGCGAAGCCTCAACATGCGGAGCGGCACGGTTTCGCGGAAGTCGTGAAGGATCCGTACGTCTATTTGATGAGCGCCGCCTATTTCTGCGTCATTTGCGGCATCTACCTGATCAATTTCTGGCTGCCCGGCCTGCTGGCGGCCGGCGGCGTCACCGATCCGATGAAGATCGGCCTCTATTCGTCGATTCCGTTCGTTGCCGCGACCATCGGCATGGTCGTCGCCGGCCGTAGTTCCGATCGCCGCAACGAGCGGCGCTGGCACAGCGCGATTCCGGCGTTGGTCAGCGCGATTTCGCTCGCCGCTACTGCCGTGTCGAGCGACAGGCTCGATGTTTCGCTGATTTGCATCACGGTCGCGACGACCGCGATGTGGATGGCCTACACGGTATTCTGGACCATTCCATCCGCCTATCTGAAAGGGCCCGCCGCCGCGGGCGGCATCGCGCTGATCAATACGATCGGCGTGTTGGGCGGCTTTTTCAGTCCTGCGGCAATCGGCTGGCTGCGGACGTCAACCGGGAGCTTCCGCGCGTGCCTGCTGTTGATGGTGGCCATCATGGCCATCGGCGCCGCGCTGCTTGCGGCCACCCGACCCGCTGTCCGCCGATCCTGATGCAGGTCCCCGTTCATCCGCCAACTTTTGCCGACCGGCCGCTTGCGCGAGCGGAACGTCTTTTCCAGTTTCGGCAGCAGCTTCGGCACCCATCGATAGACCGTCGAATGGCCGACCGCGAGACGGCGCTCGGCCATTATCTCCTCAAGGTGACGCAGGCTACAGCGGGTAGGCCACGTACCAGCGCACGCACCGCAGCATCACATCGAAAGGATAATGCGGCGTTTGAACACCCGTCTCAGACGCGCATCCGGCAACGGCTTCATCGGCTCGCGCTCCGTTTGATGTCGTCAGCTTATCTGACCGTCCTGACTGCGGCACCTCCCGGCGGAATCGCGGTCGGTGCCGTTGCCTGCCAGCCGCGCGTGATGCGCGGCCGATCGTTTCGGCGCGGCGCGCTACATGTCGAGCGCGCCGTCCGCAGCCCGCGCCATCGCCTTTGGCAGATACTCCTCGATGATCTTCACGACGACCTGTGTCTTCGAAGGGACGGGCCGCGTGACCGGCAGCAGCGCATGCAGGTCGAATCCCGGTACCGTGTAATCCGGCAGCAGCCTGACGAGCCGGCCGGATTCCAGGGCGTCGATGCAGACGTGTTCCTGAAGGACGCCGATACCCGCGCCGTTCAGCAGTAGCTCGTAGACCGGCCGCCAGTGGCTGGTGCTGATGACGACGTTGATCGGCGTTGGCCGCACCGATTTCGACGGGCACATCAGGCGAAGCTGGCCGTCGTTGAAGAGCCCCGTGACGCGAATGAATGGGTGCCCGACGATATCGGTCGGTTCCTCTGGCAGCCCGTGCTTTTCGATATAACGCGGCGACGCGACCAGTACGCGTCGTACGTAACCCAACCGACGCGCGACGAAATTGCCATCGCCGATCTGGCCGAGCCGCAATGAAATATCGACGCCCTCGGTGACGGGGTCGGTGATTTCGTCATTCAGGACGAGATCGATATAGAGCTGCGGATTATGTTCGCGGATTACCGTGAGGATTTCCGGCAGTACGACTTCGCCCAACCCATGCGGCGCGGCAATGCGAATGCGCCCACGCACGATCTTGTTGCCGAGCGTGACGACGGCCCGCGCCTCGTCGGCCGCGTCGAGCACGATCTTGCTTCGCTGATAGAACAGAATGCCTTCATCGGTGCACGACACCGCACGCGTGTTCCGGAGCAGCAATTTGACGCCGAGAAACCGTTCGAGCCGATCGACGCGGTCGCTAACGGTAGGTTGGCCCAGGCCGAGATCTTTCGCGGCCCTCGATAAATTGCCGCGCTCGACAACCCGCACGAATATTCGCATGGCCGCCAGCAAATCCATAGACCCTCGATAATCGGAAGAATTTAGTTATTCTGGAAGACGAAAAAGCAGGTTCGTCCGTTGTTTTCCGGCCGGCGGCGAGCGACAGTGCCCATTTGGAATGTTGCGATCTCGTTACGTGGGGCGGATGCGTAACTATACCCAATCCTGTCAACTTAAGCTGAAACTTTTGACGCATAGGAAATTCATAAGTGCCGGAGGCGGTCGGTCTGGCGTGTTTTGTGCAGCAATCAAGAGGCTGAACAGCTGGGTCGCCACGTCACTATCTAACGACTTTCGCAAATCGGCAGCATTATCCGCAGCATTTATTGAGTCCATCGCTACTGAGCGAGCTTGGCCCAAGGGCCAAGTCCGACGAAGGCCAAGTTGATGAATTTTAATGGTAATTATTTCGAGGTGGTCAAAAGTGCTGTCCGGGGCGTGCGCAAGCAATGCTGGACACTTGTCGTGCAGACGAAGCAGTTCCATTCACTCGTTGGGCATGGAGAGCAATGCTGACGTCACGACGGAACACGGGGGAAGTCCGGACGGCATGAATGGCGGCAATCTCGCGCTGTCGGTTCCGTCCGGCAACGGCGTGGCGGCGATCAATCGCCTGGTTGACGACTTCAAGCAGTGCACGGGAATCGAATGGTATTGCACCAACATCGACAAGAACTTCGAGGATCCGGATGACGAAACGCTCGTTGATTGGTGGGTGAGAAACTGAGTCTTCGGCCAGCCGGTGCCGCTGACATCGACGCGCGCCGCGATGCCGGCAGTCGCGCGGGCGCCGTCTCCACACGCAACCCGCCGCTACGCCACTGGCCATTACATCAGCGACAGCATCTCGCCCACTGCAGGGGCGCACCGCCGCGCATCGGCCAACGCCTGGCCGATCGCGTGCTGAACGACGGCCGGTTTCCAATAGATGGAAGTGCCCGCCGTCGAACTCGCGGAAGCTGACCGGGTGCTGCGACGCGCGCAACCAGTCACGCTGCCCGGCGGGGCTCGGCAACGTGTCGTCGCGGCCGGCAATCTATCGGTTCGCATATTTACGAAACAATGATCGAGATTATTGGCTATCGGCGCCGATGATTTATTCGGTTTCAATGTAATGAAAATGAAATTAATCTTAGATGGCTTACGGCAAAGTCTGCTGGCTTCGATTTGAAAATAATTGAATCGTTGTCCGGCACGAACGGGCATGCAGTTCTTGTCGAAATATCGAATCATGTGATGCGTGTGATGCGTGTGATCGACTATTGAAACGAGAGAGGCATGGAGGCCGAAACGCCGCAAAACGACGCCGTTTTCAAGGTGGTCGTCAATTACGAGGAGCAATACGCGATCTGACCGCACGACATGACTGGCCGGCCCGTGAATATTTCGAAGTCGATCGTCGATTTCGCATGGAGGCGGCGCTCCTCGCCGTAGGTGCCGAGAGTCCGCAACGCTTCGTTGCTGAGTGCGATCGCGCGTGGGGCGATGCGTATCTCGGCGCCTTGTTTCGCGGCTACCGACCGAATACCGGCGACGATCTCCGAAGCGATTTCTTCCAGCGCCCGATGGTGGCAACCGACGAGCGCATCGTTACCGCCGGAGAAGTTTTCCCGGATCACGCCATGGCAAGTCAGCGTTTGATGGCCGTGTGCGCGGCGCACGCTCCATATCGCATCAATCGGGACGTGCGAACCTGGCCGCGACTCGAATCGCCGAATCTCGACGGCAATGCGATATACGGGAAGGTCGTCGTCGTGCGAATGCGTCAGTCAACGAAGCGGAGCATCGCCACGTTCGCGTGCGCGGCCGATACCCATGCATTGAAAGTCATCGTCGAAGTCGCCTAGCGCGAACAGGGGACGCTGCGCGTCGTCGACGGCGCCGCCGGGCAATCCGGGCGGTGCCGTTGTTTTTTTCGAGGGACAGTCGGAACCGCGCCGACGCTTGATAAAAGTCAACGCCGCGGAATCCGAAGCTTCGAAGATGAATGCATGGTTTCGTGCGGCAGGCAGCGCGGGCAGAGGCATGGTCCGACCTGCCGTCCCGGAGACGCGGCGGCATCCGGCGCGCGGTGCCGGGCAGTGTGGCCGAATGGTTCCTGCGCGTGGCCACGGTCCGGTGCCGATGATTTCCGCCGCCCGGGCAAACGATGCGGATGCCTGAAGCGTCGCAGTCGTCATCCCTTTCCAGGAGAGCGGCATGTTTCCCAACGTTTTTCGCCAGTGTTTTGCCACCGTCGCGATTTTCGCGTCGCAAGCCGGGCTCATCGCAACGGTGCACGCCATGCTGGTCCACGACGGCTCGGCGCTTTATGTGGGCCTGCTGTCCTGTTGTTCGGGCGTCGCGGGATTGGTCGCGATGCGGCAACCGGCACTCCCGCGAACCGTGCGGGTCCGGCGCGATCACCCGTAGCAGGATGCGTGATGGCACCCTGGTCGAAGCCGCCCCGACGTCCGTGCGGGCCCAGCCTTGCGTGACGCCGAAAATTCAGTTGTCCGCCCCGCACACCGGGCGGTCGATGTGCGGGTGTTGCCGGTCATTTTCCGCGCCGCGCTCCATCCGGGCGGCCCCGCGGCTGTTCCCCGGGCAAACCGTCGACGTCTGCCTCGTCTCCAACCGAACGAACGGGTCGCCGTCGCCCGGCTGGCCGGCTGGATGGTCGGCGCCGGTTTCACGAAACCGGTGCCGGTTGGCGGGCAGCGTGCGACGATGCCCGTCGGTTGACGCACATCAACGAGGCAAGGCCGACGCTACGGAAGATGGAAGTACGAAATCAGGTATTGCGAGCGCACCACACTGATGAACCGGCTCTCGCCATCGATCGACGCGATCAACAGGAGCGGAACATGGGAATCGGGATGCAGATCGCTTACTTCGGCTTCGCCGGGTCGGCTCGGCTGGAGGCGGAAGCAAGCATCCAGCTGATGCGTCTCGAACCGTTCGGTACGCAACTGGCCGGCTGCCATCTCGCGATCGAGGCCATGGGCGCGTCGACTCGCCAGCCGAAGTATGACGTGCGACTCGATCTGATCACGCGCAAGGGGGAATTCCGTCCCGTTCCGCATATGACGGGCGTGGATCCCATGGACGCGCTGAAGCGGGCATTCGACATCGCCGAGCGGCAACTTGCCGGGATCGCGGCGGCTGAAGCCCACGAGAATCCGCGCTGACGCGTCCCGCGCATCGGACGCGATTCGCCATGGCACGATGCACCGGCCCGCCGCGGTTCGCGAGGCGTGAGTCGATCCGCCACGGCGATGGGGCCGCGCATCCGGGGCGTGTTGACTCAGGTCAAGCGCGGTGGCGGCGCCGCGCGTTCCAATGGATTCAGCCGGGACGACCTCGGATGAAGGCCTTGTCCTCGCGGGAGAGCGGTGATGAATCAGGATCGGTTGTTCGCCTCGTTGGCGGCCTTGGCGCGCGACCTGTCGATTTCGGACGACGCGTTGCGGCGGATGCTCGACGACGAAATCGCGACGCTGACGAAAGATGCCCGCGTGCATGATTACCTGCGGATATTCGCGATCCGTCGCCTGAGGCAGCGCATGCGGTCACTGAACGCCGCCGGCGGGTATCCGGAGCGACCGAAACCGGGACGATAGGCGATGCGCGTGCGGGTATTCGACGGAACGGGATCGAGCCTGCGGGATCCCTCCTGGTGCCGGACCTGGCTCGGCGCCGCGCGGGCGGCCAGCGCTCAGACGCGGGCGAGCCCGGCCAGATCGATGATATGGATCTGCTTGCCGTGCGGGTCGATCAGGCCGTCGCGCTGGAATTTCGACAGCATCCGGCTGACCGTTTCGAGCTTGATCCCGAGATAGCAGCCGATTTCCTCGCGCGTCATGCGCAGATTGAAATCCGCCGGCGAATAGCCGCGCGCCCTGAAGCGTTCGGACAGGTTCAGCAGGAACTCCGCGACTCGCTGTTCCGCCGACATCGTGCCAAGCATCATCATCAGGCTCGACTCGCGCACGATCTCACCGCTCATCATCTTGTGGAGGTGGTGCTGCATCGACCTCACCTTGGCGCAAACCTTCTCCAGCTGGCCGAACGGGATGATGCAGACCGTGCTGTCCTCCAGCGCGATCGCATCGCCGTTGTGACGCCCGCTGCACACGCCGTCGAGACCGAGCGTTTCCCCGGCGATCTGGAATCCGGTCACTTGCTCCTGGCCGTCGCGATGCATGACGATCGTCTTGAATGAGCCGGTGCGGACCGAATAGAGGCTCTGGAAAGTATCGTGCGCCCGGAACAGCGACTCGCCCCGCTTGACCGAGCGGGTCGTGCAGACCACCTCGTCGAGAACGGCCAGGTCGGCCGCGTCGAGTTCCTCCGGCATGCACGCCGAACGGACCGAGCAGGTCGAACAGCGCGCGCCGGGGCGCTTCACTCGCTCGTCCCGATCGACGGGACGAAGCGCGATCGTCATCGCATGCGCGACGGCGGGGTGGGCATTTTCGCGGGATTGGGCAGTCAGCATGATCTGCTCCTGGTCACTCGGTTGGGTGCGGCGCCGCGGCATGGATGGTGCGTCATGCCATGCCGCGGTCGGTCTGGTCGGGAAATTCGTTCCTGGTCATTTGTCGGCCGTGCACGGCGTGGAACCTGGCGATTTCGTCGGTGCGACGGCGACGACCCGGGACGCGGAACGGTGCAGCGCAATCGACGGGCAGACTGACGACGGCATGATCGGCGCCCGGGCATCCATGTAAAGCAGTATGGTTCGCGCGCGGCCGGACTGAAATCGGCGGGGATGGAAAGTCAGGTAGGGTTTGGAGAACGGCTGTAGGAGGATGCTGACAACGGCTGCGTCTGGTGAAAACCCTCGTTGGCGTCGCCCGGGTGCTCCAGCATGGTTAAGCGCCTGCCGTCGGCTGTCAGATGCCGTCGTGGTCGTCGAACAGCTTGTGCTGCATCGCATAGCGTACGAGCGCCGCATCGTGCGGCATCTGCATCTTGTCGAGGATCCGTGCCTTGTAGGTGCTCACGGTCTTCGTGCTGACGCATAGGGCCTGAGCGATCTCGGAAATCGTCTCGCCGGCCGCGATCCGCCGGAACACGTCGAACTCGCGGTCGGACAGGCGCTGATGCGGCAGCGAACCGGGGGGCTCGTTGAGGCGCTGCGCCAGTTGCTCCGCCATCGCCAGGCTGACGTAAACGCCGCCCGCCGCGATCTTCGACAACGCCGCGACCAGTTCGGCGCTGGCGCTTTCTTTGGTCATGTACCCCGATGCGCCGGCGCGGAACGCACGCGCCGCATATTGCTGTTCCGCGTGCATCGTCAGCACCAGCACGCGCAGCGTGGGTTTCTCGTCCTTGATCTGCTTGATCAGCTCGATGCCGTTGCGGCCCGGCATCGACAGATCCAGCACCAGCACGTGCGCTTCGGTCGAGCGGACGAGCGCGACGGTCGTGACGCTGTCCCACGCCTCGCCCGCGATCTCGAAGCCGCTGGCGCCCCGCAGGATGTGTCGCAGGCCGTCGCGCACGAGCGCATGATCGTCTGCGACGAGTACCTTGATCATGGCGGCATGGCTCCTTGTTGCGCCGCCTGAAGCGGCAACGCGCCCGCGCTCGTGAAACGGCCGGGCGCGGCGGCCGGAGCCACGATGAAGACGAGCGGAACCGCCAGGGACCCGCGCCTGCCGGGGTGAGCCGGGCGCGGTATCGGGCTGGGGGAGGTCCGGCTGGCCATCGTGACTGTACTCCCCGGGCATGGCGCAACCGCGATATCGTGTGCGGGGCTATGACGCGGCGCTATCGCTCGCCGTGTCGGCAAAACTTCAATTCGTACATTGTGCGCCGGCACAAGGGCTTGTGCCAGGAGCGCCAGTTCGCTCAGGGCAAGACGACCTTGAGCAACGAGAGAGCCAGACGGGATGACAGGGCTTTCGCGGCGCAGCCGGGGCATCGCCGCGCCGTTCGGTTCGGACACGCTGCACGCGCGGCAGTCGTGTCCCGCCGGCGACGCCACGATGCGCCGCGCGATGCCCGCGATACCCACCGGCAGCACTCCGCGGTGCGCTTGAAATGTGTCACGCGCACCGGTCGGCGCGGCAATACAGTCGAAACCGGGGCGCATGCGCCATCGACGGGCATCTCGCCCGGATAGCGCGGCCGGGGGGCTCGATCGGCGCTAAGCCGTGGCCGCCCCCGGTGCATGCGAGCGACTCACAGCATCGGATTCCGGCTGCCCGGCGTCGCCTGCCAGCGCCAGTCGCGGATTTCCGGCAGGTCGTCGCCGTACCGGTCCACGTGGCGTCGATGCTCGACCAGCCTGTCGCGCAGGTACTGCCGGAAATGCGCGCCCGTCTGCACGTGTTCGCCCACGTGATCGAGCACGGCCTCGCACAGATGGAAGCGGTCGACCCGGTTGAGGACCGTCATGTCGAACGGCGTCGTGGTCGTCCCTTCCTCGATGAAACCATGCACATGGAAATTCGCGTGATTCGTGCGGCGATAGGTCAGCCGGTGAATCAGGGCGGGGTAGCTGTGATGCGCGAATATCACCGGCCGGTGGGTTGTGAACATCGCGTCGAAATCCGCGTCGCTCAATCCGTGCGGATGGTCGTCGGCAGGCTCCAGCGTCATCAGGTCGACGACGTTGACGACCCGGACGCGCAACGCCGGCAGATGGGTGCGCAGCAGGTCGACGGCCGCGAGCGTCTCGAGCGTCGGCACGTCGCCCGCGCAGGCCATGACGACATCCGGCTCGCCGTCGCCGTCGTTCCCCGCCCACTCCCAGATGCCCGCGCCGGCGCTGCAATGCCGGATCGCAGCATCCAGGTCGAGCCATTGCGGTGCCGGCTGCTTGCCGGCGACGATCACGTTGATCCGGTTCCAGGTGCGCAGCGCGTGATCCGTGACGACCAGCAGCGTGTTCGCGTCGGGCGGCAGATAGACGCGCACCGTGTCGGACTTCTTGTTGACCGCGAAATCGATGAAGCCCGGGTCTTGGTGGCTGAAGCCGTTGTGGTCCTGCCGCCAGACGTGCGATGTCAGCAGGTAGTTGAGCGACGGCAGCGGCCGCCGCCAGCGGATTTCCCGGCAGGCCTTCAACCATTTCGCGTGCTGGTTGAACATCGAATCCACGATATGGATGAACGCCTCGTAGCACGACATCAGCCCGTGCCGCCCGGTCAGCAGATAGCCTTCGAGCCAGCCCTGGCAGGTATGCTCGCTGAGTATCTCCATGACGCGGCCGTCCGGTGCGAGCTGGACGTCGTCCGGATCGGTCGCGGCCATCCAGGTGCGCGCGGTGACGTCGAATATCGCCGACAAGCGGTTGGATTCCGTCTCGTCCGGGCCGAACACGCGAAACGTCCGGTCGGCCAGATTTGCCGACATCACGTCGCGCAGGAAGCCGCCCATCACGCGCGTGGCCTGCGCGTCGACCTGCCCGGGCGCGGGCACCGCCACCGCGTGGCGGGTGAAATCCGGCATCCGCAACTCGCGCGCTTCGCTGCCGCCGTTCGCCACCGGATTCGCGCTCATCCTGCGCGGTCCGGCCGGCGACAGCGACCGGATTGCCTCGCACGGACGCCCGTGCGCGTCGAACAGTTCGTCGGGGCGATAGCTGTTCAGCCAGGCTTCCAGCAATTGCAGGTGTCCCGGTTGTTTCAGGTCGGCGATCGGCACCTGATGCGAACGGAAGTGCCCCTCCGTTTTCAGGCCGTCGACGCGCTTCGGGCCGGTCCAGCCCTTGGGCGTGCGCAGCACGATCATCGGCCAGCGAGGGCGGACGAGCTTGCCTCCGCTGCGCGCCCGCGTCTGGATGCCGCGAATGTCGTCCAGCGCGTCGTCGAGCGCGGCCGCCATGCGCTGGTGCGCGGCCATCGGCTCGTCGCCCGAGACGAACAGCGGCCGATAGCCGTAGCCGGTCAGCAGGCTCTCCAGTTCGTCCTGTCCGATGCGGCTGAGGATCGACGGACTGGCGATCTTGTAGCCGTTCAGATGCAGGATGGGCAGCACCGCGCCGTCCGATGCCGGATTGAGGAACTTGTTCGAATGCCAGGCGGTGGCGAGCGGCCCGGTTTCCGCCTCGCCGTCGCCCACGACGCAGGCGACGATCAGCCCGGGATGATCGAAGGCCGCCCCGAACGCATGCGACAGCGAGTAGCCCAGTTCGCCGCCTTCGTGAATGGAGCCCGGCGTCTGCGGCGCGACGTGGCTCGGCACGCCGCCGGGGAAGCTGAACTGGCGGAACAGCGCCGCCATGCCCTCGGCGTTCTGCGGCACGTTCGGATAGGTATCGCTGTACACGCCTTCGAGCCAGGCGTTGGCGAGCACGCCGGGACCGCCGTGGCCCGGGCCGGCGATGAACAGCACGTCGAGGTCGCGCGCGTTGATCACCCGGTTCAGATGGGCGTAGATGAAATTCAGCCCCGGCGTCGTGCCCCAGTGGCCGAGCAGGCGAGGCTTGACGTGCGCGATCTGCAGAGGCTCGCGAAGGAGCGGATTGTCGAGCAGATAGATCTGCCCGACCGACAGATAGTTGGCGGCCCGCCACCACGCGTTCATGCGATGCAGCAGCGCGTCGGAAAGCGGGGCGGGGGAGGTCCGGTCGGCTTGATTCATGCAACGCTCCTGAAAGCGGCCGTGCCGCATGGAAGACAGCGCGATTCGCGACGAATCGCCCAGCGTCCACGGTACGGCGAGTGGCCCGGCGGCGCTTGATCGTCATCAAGCCGGCGCAACGATCGCCGGCGAATCCGTCATACGGCTGGCCGATTGGAGGGTTCCGCCCCGGTCATGCACGCCGTCGCCACCCCGGCACGGGCAGGCGGCGGGATCGTCAGTAACGCAGATAGCGGCTCCGCAACGCGGAAAACGATGCACTCCGCCGTTCGGCGACGGCCTCGATCGCATCGAGGCCGTCGCCGGCGCGAATCGCCTGCCACACCTGCGCATCCCCGATCGAGTCGCGCGTCGCGTCGAGATCGAATGTCGCCGGGTAGAGCGCATGCAGGACGGACAGCAAGGCGAGGCCGAGCCGCGCCGGACGTCGCGGCTCGCGGCCGGCGTGGAGGTTGACGCCATGGCACAGCACTCCCCGGTACGTGGACTCGGTGGGCACGAAGTCGACCGGCTCGGCCTGCACGCCGAGATCCAGCGCATTCAGCATCGCGGCCACGCGCGCACTGTCGAGCCACGGCGCGCCCACCCATTCGAACGGATGCGGCGAGCCGCGCCCGACACTCACGTTGGCGCCTTCGAGCAGCGCGACGTCGGGGTAGAGATCGAGCTGCGCCGCCGTGCGCAGGTTCGGCGACAGCGGCGTCCATCCCAGCCCGGTGTCCGCGAACCGCATCGACCGCCGATAGCCGCGCAGCGGGATCACGCGCAGATCGGCGCCGATGCCGCGCTCGCGATCGAACAGTGCCGCCAGCTCACCGACCGTCATGCCGGGCAACAGCGGTAGCGGGAAATAGCCGGTGAACGATTCGCGGCCCCGATCGAGCATCGGGCCGCCGACACGGTCGGCGCCGAGCGGATCGGGGCGATCGAGGACGAAGAGCGGAATGCGATGGGCGGCGGCGGCTTCCAGCGCGTAACCCAGCGTCGTCTCGTAGGTGAAGAAGCGCACCCCTGCGTCCTGAAGATCGAACACCAAGGCATCGAGCCCCTCGAGCGCGGCGTCCGGAATCCGTCGGCGGGTGCCGTAGAGGCTGTACACGGGCAGCCCGGTCGGCCCGTCGCGCGCATCGACGACCCGCGCGTCCTGATCGGCACCCAATCCGTGTTCCGGCGCGAACAGGGCGGCCAGTTCGACATCCGGCGCGTGCGCGAGAAGGTCGATGGTACGCGCGCCTGCGCGGTCGAATCCGGTGCGATTCGTGATCAAGCCGACCCGGAGGCCCGCGAGCGGCGCAAAGCGCAACGCTTCCAGTACGTCGATGCCGGTGTCCACCGGCCCGGCCCCGTTCGGCGGGCGCGTCGCCGCCGCGAGCGCCGGTGCGGCCGACGGCAGCGCCAGCGCCTGCCCGGCGGCCGATTGCGGTGGCGACTGGCTGGCCAGCAGTGCGATCGCCTGTGCGCGAAGCGGCCGAGCATCGCCGCGGTCGTCCGGATGCACGCGGTTCGTCAGGATGATGGCGAACTGGCGGGACACGAAATCGATCCAGATGGCGGTGCCGGTATAGCCGGTATGCTCGACGGCGCCGACCGGAACCAGCCGGTCACGGTTGGCCGCCAGCGGTCCGCTCGACACCCATCCGAGGCTCCGCCACGGCGGCGGCGAAAGCGGCGTGGCCGGCGTCACCAACGCGGCGATGCTTTGCGGCTGCAGAATCCGCGCGGCGCCCGCGCGGCCGTCGTCGAGCAGCATCTGCGCGAACCGCGCCAGGTCGTCGGCCGTCGAGAACAGGCCCGCGTTGCCGGCAACGCCTCCCATCCGGGCGGCGGTCGGATCGTGCACCCGCCCGCGCCGCATCCCGTTGCGATCCACGGTCGTCGCCGCGCTGCGCGCCGCCCGCGCGGCGTCGGGCAGGAACATCGTGTCGTGCATGCGAAGCGGCGCAAAGATTCGATCGCGACAATACGCGGCCAGCGTGCGATGCGTGATCTGCTGCACCAACTCGCCCAGCACGACGAAATTGATGTCGCTGTAGATCGCCCGTTCACCCGGCTGCGCGCGCAGCCGCTGCGCGACGACTTCGCGCAATACCCCGTCGCGCGTGGCCGCATCGGGGCCGAGCGGCAGATCCGGCGGCAGGCCCGACTGGTGCGTCAGCAACTGGCGCACGGTCACCGCCTGCTTGCCGTTGGCTGCGAAGGCGGGCCAATAGCGGGCGACGGGGCTGTCGAGATCGAGTTGCCCGCGCTCCACCAGTTGCATGACCGCGGTCGTCGTGGCGATGACCTTCGTCAGCGATGCCAGATCGAACACCGTGTCGACGGTCATCGCTTCGTTGCCCGGCACCTGCACGCGCTGCCCGAATGCCTGCCGATAAAACACGTGATGCGCGTCGCCGAACGCCAGCACCGCGCCAGGCACTCGGCCCGCCGCAATCTGTGCCGCGACGATCCGGTCGAGCTGCGCGCGGGCGCCGGCGTCCAGGTTCGCGCCGTGCGCGGCCCAGGCAACGCATGCGCACGCGAAGCCCACGGCCCGGCAGGTCCGCACCAGATGCCGCTTCAACGCGGCAATTGCGCGGCGTCGTAACGGTTGCGCGGATTCCACAGCATCCATCCATCGGTGTCCGCGGCGTCGGCCGCGTCGGTTTGCGCGCGGATCTGGTTCGCATCGAAGGCCCGCCGGTCGAACGCATAGTCGCGAAATGCCTGCAGCCATGGACGGAAGCGCACGCCCGGGAGCCCGGTGCGCTCGCGCGCTTCCGCCAGCGAGCGCCTGACGATCTGGCCGGGATCGGCGACGGGATTGGTGCAGCCCGGCAGGCCCCACGTGAAGCCCGACGGATAGAGCATCGGCGAAATGTAGTCGAGCGCGGCGCCCAGCGACTCGATCTGCTGCCCGATCGCCGTGTCGTCGAGGTTCCAGCACACGTAGCCGAAGATGTCGGCGGACACGAAGACGTTGTACGGCTCGAGCCGCGTGCGCGCCGCCTGCAGGAAGCCGACGATGGCCGATGTCCGGTTGGCGCTGGTGTTCGGCTGCGCGAAGCGCAAGCCGCGCGCATCGGGAAAGCGCACGTAGTCGAACTGGATCTCGTCGAATCCCAGGCGCGCGGCCTCTTCGGCAAGGTCGAGGTTGTGCTGCCAGACGTCGCGGGAAAACGGATCGACCCATTGCAGGTGCTCCCGATCGTGCCAGACCGCCCCGGCTGCATCGCGTACTGCCCAGTCGGGGTGTGCGTTGGCGAGCGGGTCGTCCTTGAAGACGACGATGCGGGCGATCAGATAGAGATGCCGGCGATGCAGGTCGGCGAGCCGCGCCGGGAAGTCGCGGTCGACCGGCGCATGTTCGCTGAGCCGGGCCGCCGCGCCGATCGCTTCGCGCGCGGTGCTCCGGTAGGGCGTCAAGCCGCGATCGCCCTTGACGTCGATCACCAGCGCATTGACGGCGGTCGTCCCGCTCAGACCGACAGCGGCGTCGCGGATGGCCGCGCTGTTCACGCCGTAGACCGACAGGTAGACGGCCTTCGGGCGGAACGGCGTCAGGCTCAGCGTGACCGGGCGGCCGTCGTCGATGTCGGTTTGCGTGCTGCGCAGATAGCCCGGCGCTCGGGCGGCGACGGTCGATCCCGGTTGCGCGATGTCGAAGCGGCCGTGGTCGTCCGTGCGCCCGGTGGCCGCGGCCGTGGTGACGATCGCGCCGGCGATCGGGTGCTGTGTGCTGCCGTCGATCACGATGCCGGTCACGGCCTGCGTGCCCGCGCTGGCCGACATCGCGGCCAGCGCCAGCACCGCGCACTTCGCAAGCCGCACCGGCCAGCCGCCGCGGGTCATGGCTGCTGCTCCCCGGTGCGGGCCGGCTGCGCAGGCGCGTCGCCCAGCAGCCGCGCCAGCGCGGCCGGCCCATGGGCGTCGGTCATCAGGAAGCGCGGCAGCGCGAGCAGTGCCGCGTGCCGGTCGGCGTGGCGGCCCACCAGCGTGAAGCCCGCTGCATAGCCTTGTTCCGCCGCGATCGACATCAGTTCGTCGTCGTAGATGCCGAAGGGCCAGGCAAGCATGTCCACGCGGGCGCCGGTCTCCGCTTCGAGACGCTTGCGCGAGCGGTCGAGCTGGGTCCGGACGAACTGGCGGAAATCGGCCGCGCTGCGCCGGCGTCGTTCGACCTTGAAGTTGGGATGCCAGTACGTATGCGACTGGATGTCGAACAGCCCGGTTTTCCCGAGCGTGCGCAACTGGTCCCAGGTGAGCGCATACGACGCGTTCGAGATGGCGGACGGGTAGATGAACAGCGTGACCGGCAGCCGGTCACGCAAGACGATCGGCAGGAGTGCTTCGAACACCGAACGATGGCCGTCGTCGAGCGTCAGCGCCACCGGCCTGGACGGCAGCACGGCGGCCGGATCGCGGATCCAGTTCACGATGTCGCGCAGCGGCACGAAGTGATAGCCGTGTTCGCGCAGATAGCGCAGTTGCGCTTCGAAGGTGACGACGCGCACGGTCATCGAATCGTCGGCGGTGGCCGAGAACCGGTGATACACGAGGATCGTCGCGCTCGATTCGGCGGCCTGTGCGAAAGCCGTCGCCGGATGTGCCAGCCAGCATGCGACGACCAGCAGCCGGCCGAGCATGGCGCGGGTCGTGCGGAACGGATCGCGGGATACCGCGATCCGGACACCCGCTCGGCCGCGCTCGGGCCGGTCGGTCGCGGCTTTGCCGTCAGCGCCCATCAGGATCGTTCCGGACATGTTCGTGTGTCGCATGGAGGCTTGCGAAGGAGAGACGGGCCGTGCTGTCTCGTGATGTGCCATGGTGTGGCCGGCATGCGGCGCGGCTCATGATGCAGGTCAACGGGTGGCAGGATCGGCGGCCGGGGGCGGTGCGTCAGGCCCGCGCCCGTGCGCGGCCCGGCCGAACGGACTTTCGGCCGACGGGAACTCGGCCGAGCGGGAGCGGCCTTGGATGGTCGATCGTGCGGAGAATCGCGTCGGCGCATGACGCCGACATTCAGGTAGACCGATCGCCCTTGCTTGGCGGACTACGGGTGAGCGTTTCGTGGCCGGATGCCGACGCAGCCGGCGCGACCATGCGTTAGACGATCATGTGCGTTAGCAATCGGACACGACAATTTCAACGCTTGGCCGGAGCTCGCGGAATCGCTCGGTTGCAACCGAAACGGTCGGTTCATTACCGGACGCGCGGAACCATGCGATCACTGACCGAGCGCGCCGCTTCCCGGACCGCCGGGCTGGCTGTGCATGTAGCCCGGGCCCATTCCCGTGCCCATGCCCATGCCTTGCCCTCGATGCATACCCCACATGGGAGAAGCGTCCGGGAGCTTGATGCCGCGCGCCTTCGCGCGCTTTTGCATCTCGGCATGATGTTCGTCGCGGATTTTTTCGCGCTCGGCATCCGACGCCGCAGCAAGCATACGGGTCCGGTATTCATTCCGCTCGGCCGGCGTCATCAACTGGCTGCCATAGATCATGCCGCCGGCCTCGCTTGCCGGACTGCCAGCGGGCTGACGTGGCTGGGCATCGGCGAAACTGACCGTCATCGCGATCGCGATGCCGAGCAGACAGGTAACGGTGAACGTATTCGCTCTGGACATGACGGTCTCCAAGCCGGTTGAACGTGTTCAACCGTACACGGAAGGGCGGTAAATCCTTTGCCTCAGATCAAGCCCCCCGGTGGTGGGCGTCAATACCATCGAAATGCATACCGGCAATCGCGTTCGACGAGCTTTCGACCCGAATGCCGGCGTTCGGCCGTGCCGGAACGCCATGCGTTCCGCCGCCGCGCGTGCGACTTTCGACTTTGTTCAACCTTGGAATATGACCTGAATCGTGACGTCAAAGAACCCCGATGTTTTTCCGGAAACCGTCGCTGAAGCGACACCGGCGACGGCCGTGGCAGCCACTCGAAGCACATGGGTGAGCGTCGCGGTGAATCTCGCGCTGAGCATCGGACAGGTGGGGATAGGTATCCTGTCCCGGTCGCAGGGTCTCGTGGCGGACGGCATTCATTCGTTATCCGATCTGATCGCGGATTTTGTCGTCCTGGTGGCCAGTCACCACAGCAAGAAGCCCGTTGATGCAAAGCATCCGTACGGACATCAGCGCTTCGAAACAGGCGCATCGCTCGCGCTTGCATTGATCCTGCTGCTGGTCGGGGGCGGCATGCTCTGGTCAGCGATACAGAAGCTCGAGCATCCGGAAGCAATCCCTCGCGTCCACGTTGCCGCGCTATCGGTAGCGATCATCGCGCTTGTCGCGAAGGAAGGCTTGTTCCGTTACATGCTTGCGGTTGCAACCCGGGTGAAATCGAGCATGCTGGTCGCCAACGCGTGGCATGCGCGTTCGGATGCCGCATCCTCCCTCGTGGTCGCGTTCGGCATTGTCGGCAACCTGCTTGGCTATCCGCTTCTCGACCCCATCGCCGCGCTGATCGTCGGCGGGATGATCGTGAAAATGGGCGCCACGTTCGGTTGGGATGCGTTGCACGATTTGATGGATCGATCGGCCGACGCCGAAGATGTACAGGCAATCCTCGCGACACTGCGTACGACACCGGGCGTGCTCGACTTGCACGATCTACGCACGCGAAAGGCGGGCGATCTGATCCTCGTCGACGTGCATCTCGACATCGATGCCGATCTCACCGTCGCACAAGGGCACGATATCGCTGTCGATGCGCGTGCTCGCGTGATGAGGCATCACCGTGTTCTGAACGTGATGACGCACGTCGATCCCCGCAAGCGGGAAAGCGTCACCGAAGTTGCGTCGGAGATTCGAAACGGGTAGACAAAAACGGGCGGCGGCGCTTTCGTTCAAAACGCCGCGCGCGCTGATGTCATTCAGAGCGGTGTGGATGATGGCCACGCCGGAACGTCAACCGACGCTCATTGACCAGCGTGGTCCAATCGAGCTTCATCAGTGCGAAGACGAAGGCGAGCAATACCAGTTGCGTGACGACGAAGTATCCGCCGAGGTAAGTCCCTTCGAGCTGGGATTCCACGTCCAGCCGGGTCGATGCAAAGCGGCCGAGGTGCGCCCAGATCGCATAGGTCATTGCGCGGCCGATGAAGAATGCCGCGGCGATGACCCTGAGCGGCAACCCGGAAAGACCATACGCAATAAAGAGGTAGTTGGATGGAAGCGGGCTCAATGCGTAGAAAAAGAACGCGCCGGCTGTCAGCGTCTTGTGCTTCCGAAGCCAGCGGGTGGCGATGCCGATGTTCTCGCGATCGGATTCCATTATCCAGCGGGACCGGACGAGTGACCTCGCGAAGGTCGCCAGAATGACGCGGCCCGTTGTCGCGGCGCCAGCCGCTACGACGGCAAAGATCAGTGGATTTCCGTCGGGCAGATTGAACCCGACCCACGACATCGCCATCCAGGTCGGTGGGGCAAACGCCGGTATGAGATTCAGCAGGAGAATCACGACGAAGAGCACGGCCAGCGTTAACACGATATCGACTCCAGGCCATCCGGCATCACAGTGTCATTGTGCTGACGAAAGGAATCGTCAACTTGACTCACATCAAGCAAGAAGACGTGCCTGGTATTCCGCCGGAGGTACGTCGTCCTGACCCATGTCAAGCATCGAGCAGAGGCGCTTCTTAGACTTGATGCAGTTCCAGCTGCGACCGGATTCGGACGCGGCGGTTACCTCCCTGCATGAGGATCCGAAACATCGGCATGTCACGCATTCCCCGGTCAATCGATTTTGTGTTGCTGGTCCTTGCGGCCGTTACGCTCGCCGGAGGAGGCATGTGCGTTGCGTTCGGTCTGCCTTCGCTCGCGCGAGTTGTCTGGCTGCTTGGCGCGTTGCCGGTCTTGCTCGCCTTGACCGTATCCATTGCAAAGGCAATCGTGAGGCGGCAGGCCGGCATCGACGTTCTCGCATGGTTGGCGATCGGGCTGGCGATGGCGCTCGACGAGACGCTCACCGCGGCAGTCATTGCATTGATGCTGGCAAGCGGGCGTACCCTCGAACAGTATGCGCAAAACCGCGCACAACGCGAGATGACCGCGCTGCTCAACCGTGCCCCCCGGCAGGCAACCCGATTCGAGGATGGCGAATGGCATTCTGTCGCTCCGGAAACCATCCGCCCCGGTGACCGGCTTCTCGTGCGAAGCGGCGAGTTCGTGCCGGTCGACGGCACGCTGACCGGCGATGCGGAACTGGACGAATCCATGCTGACGGGCGAGTCATCGACCCAGCGACGACGATCCGGGGAGGGCGCATGCAGCGGTGTGGTCAACGCCGGCGCTCCGTTCGAGATGGTCGCCCGCGCGAGCGTCGGCGACAGCACGTTTGCCGGCATTGTCCGCATGGTCGAAAGTGCACGGCGCGAGCGCAGTCCGGCCGTACGCCTCGCCGATCGCTATGCAGCGTTCTTCGTACTGGTTTCGTTGCTTATCGCGGGTATCGCCTGGCTGGTGACCGGCGACGTCGCGCGCGCGCTTGCCGTGCTCGTCGTAGCCACGCCATGTCCGCTGATCCTGGCAGTGCCGGTAGCAATCGTTTCCGGCATGTCGCGCTGTTCGAAACGAGGCGTTCTGGTCAAAGGTGGAGGCGCGCTGGAACGTCTTGCGCAAGCAACGATTCTTTTCTTCGACAAGACCGGGACCCTCACGGGCGGCCGGGCGCGTATCGTTTCGATCGAGTGCGGCCCGAATGTCGAGGCAGACGATGTGCTGCGTGTCGCGGCATCCCTGGCACAAGCTTCGGGTCATGTCATTTCGGATGCGTTGACGGTCGCAGCGCGGGAACGTCACATCAAACTTTCACCGCCGTCGGCCGTCACGGAAACGGCCGGCGAAGGCGTGACAGGCCAGGTTGACAACCGGACTGTCGCAATCGGCAAGTTCGACTACGTATCTGCCCGCTCGACGGTTGTGCCCTGGAGCGACGCCTTCCTTCGACGGGTCGGCAGCCAGGGCGGGGCCGCGGTATTCGTCGGGGCGGATGGCGTCATGATCGGCGCAATTCAAATGGCCGACCAGGTGCGGCTGGAAACGCCGAGGGCATTGCGGCTGCTGAAACGTGAAGGCGTCGAGCGCCTCATCATGCTGACTGGCGACCGACGGGACATTGCGGAAGCCGTTGGTGAGCTATTGGGCGTAACGGATGTGCGCGCGGAGCAAACGCCAACGGACAAGCTTGCCGCAATCCAGGCAGCTCGCAAGGAAGGCGTGGTGATCATGGTTGGCGACGGCGTGAATGACGCGCCGGCGCTCGCGGCCGCCGATGTCGGTATCGCGATGGGCGCGCGGGGCGCGGCCGCGTCGTCGGAAGCGGCCGACGTGGTACTGCTGGTGGATCGGCTGGATCGACTCGTGGATGCGATGCGTATCGCTCGACGGTCGCGCCGGATTGCGCTCGAGAGCGTAGTGATCGGCATGTCATTGTCGGTCGCCGCGATGACGATTGCCGCGTTGGGATTCCTGCAGCCAATCGCCGGCGCGGTGATTCAGGAGATCATCGACGTCGTCGTCATCGTCAATGCGTTACGGGCGTCGATTGTGCGCAGGAGGTCGACGGAAGCTCGGCTGGCCGACGTCAATGTCGATGTCGAACAGCTCAAACGCGAGCACGCGGAATTGTCACCGCTGCTGGGCCAGATCAGGGATCTCGCAGATCGCATACCGAAGCTGCCCGGTGAAATAATGACCCGCGAGCTTGCCGATGTCATCGACGCGTTGGAAAAACGGCTATTGCCTCACGAACGATCTGACGAAATCAACGTCTACCCGCGTCTTGCGTCACTTCTCGGCGGCGAGGATCCGCTTGCGGCAATGAGCAGCGCGCACAGGGAGATTTTCAAGATAGTTCGATCGCTCAGGCAGGCGGTCACTGACATACCGCATGACGGACCGGAAGTCATGCAGATGCAGGTGATACAACGCTTGCTATACGGGCTGGATGCAATCGTCCGCCTGCATTGTGCTCAAGAGGAGGAGCTGTTCCACGCAGTCGTAGCAGACGCTTGACGATAGATGCGTCACGCACGAGGCGGATTCACGAGAAGGACCGGTGTCTTCGTGATCCGCGCGACGCGCCCGGCAACGCTACCGACCATCCAGCCCGCGGTGCCGCGCCGTCCATGGGTGCCCATTACGATCATGTCCGCATTCCATTTGATCGCTTCGCGCACGATTACGTGAGAAACGTCGGCGTCGCTTCGATCGGTATGAACCAGTTGTGACTGTGAGTGCCCGGCTACGCCATCGAGTACGGCCGTGGCTTCTTGCAGTACATGTTTTCCTTCGCTGACCAACGCATCCTCCAGTGTCTCGACAGGTACGAAGTCACCAAACGATACGGCGGGATCAAGTACGTATATCGCGCGTAACTCGGTATCGGGTCTCGAGAATTGCATCCCGACCTGCAATGCGTGGCGTGCCGGAGAGCTTCCGTCTACGGCAAACAGCATCCGCCGCGGCAGATGCTCGGCAACCGACGAGAAACCTTCCGGAACGATAAGCAGCGGGCAACGAACAAGTTTGGCAAGCGGACCGGAAACCGTTCCTTCAATCCATCTGCGCAAGCCGTGGTGCTGGCGTGCGCCCACGATCAGGAGTTCGGCTTGCCGGGCTTCCGTGCTTTCGATCAACGCATGCACGACATCCCCGCCATGCCTGGACAGGTCGATTACTTCCGTGTCGATGGTGATATCGTCGCGCTTCATTTCGCTTTTTGCGCGTGACAGCGAATCGGTCGCGTCTCTGAGCAATTCGTCGCGCGCTGCCTCGAGAAACGCCATGGTCTGCGATCCGAGCGGAACGAGTGTTCTCGGATTTTCCGCAACGCTCACGATCTGTACCGATGCATTCGACGGAACGATACGTTTGGCATAGGCGAGTGCATGCTCGGTTGCGATCGTGCCGTCGATCGCGATGACTACCCGTTGGGGAGGGCGTCCCGCCGGTAAGGTTGGGGTGCTGGTGCTCATGAATGTCTCCTGGTGGCAACCCGAGGTCATGCATACCGTGATTTTTCGCACGTACGGCTTGTCCCGGTTTGATCCTGGTCAAGCGCAGTCACGTTCAGGGGCGGTGCGTCGCGAAGAAACGCGATCGATTCGTAGCATGTCTCCCGGATCCGCCATGGATTGAAGTGTCGGAGGATTTTCAGGAAATTCGATGGGCCCGATGTGACGACGCTGGCACATCACGGGTACCCCGTCCAGGTTGACGTGACGATCGGGACGACCGCCGCCGATCGGTTAAGCAGGAGCGCGACGAAGGCTGCCTGCGCTAGTCATCACCGGCGCCGAACATGCGGGTCGCGTCGTCGTAGGTGTAGAGCCCCGAAGCACGGCCCCAGTCGATGACGGTTCGCAGCGTATCCGCGGCGTCCTGCCGGTTGAGGTGATCTTCCAGCTCGAGCTCGAAACGTTCGCGCGGCGCCCGATGCCCGTCACGCTCGTCGAGGACGGCCCGGATGTGGCCGGCAAGCGGGACGAAATGCTCGAGATGCTCGCGCAACAGCCGCTTGCGGTCGGCCGCACGTCCCTGCGCATAGACCCGGCCGGCGGCGGTCAGCCGTATCGCTCCGTCGCGCAGTTCCGCGAACGCCAGGATATGCAGCGCGGCAGCGGCGGGCAGCAGTTCGTTCACCTTGAGCAGCGGCCCGGCGATCTTCGACAGCTCGGCGTAGCCGTTGCTCGAACCGGCGGCAAGCGTCTCGATGAAGCCGTCGATGCGGTGGCTCGACACCACCGGCAACCGTTGCGTGAAATCGGGCAGTCCCTTGCGCTGCGCATCGAGCGATTCGACGAGCCGCGCGGTCAGGATCGCGTAGATTTCGTTGGCGAGCGCCTGGAACTGGCTGTCGAGACGCTGGCGCGGATGCGGCAGCGGAATCCCGAGTTCGGCGACGATATGACCGGGATGCGCGCCCAGCACGAGCACGCGGTCGCACATCTGGACCGCTTCCTCGATGTTGTGCGTGACGAGCAATACCGCCTTGGTCGGCAACTGCCGCGCGGCCCAGAGATCCAGGAAATCCATGCGCAGCGTGTCGGCGGTCAGCACGTCGAGCGCCGAGAACGGCTCGTCCATCAACAGCAGCGCCGGTTCGCCGACCAGCGCGCGCGCAAACCCGACGCGTTGCCGCATGCCGCCCGAGAGTTCGCGTGGAAACGCGGACTCGAAGCCGTCGAGACCGATCAGTTCGATGACCGACAACGCGCGCCGGCGAATCACGTCGCGCGGCAAGCCGCTCGCATCCAGTCCCAGCTCGACGTTGTCCAGCACGGTCAGCCACGGGTAGAGCGCGAACGTCTGGAACACGACCCCGATTCCTTCCGCCGGTCCCGCAAGCGGCGCGCCGCGATAACGGACCTGGCCGGACGAGGGCTGGACGAGGCCGCCCGCGATGCGCAGCAGCGTGGATTTACCGGACCCCGACCGCCCCAGCAAGCCAAGAATCTCGCCTTCGCGCAGCGTCAGGTCGACGCCGGCCAGTACCGGCAGCGGCGCGCCCGAGGGTTTCGCGAACGACATGCAGATATCGTGCAGTTCGATCACGGGTGGCGCTTCGCGAATGGCCGGCGCGGCGTCGGGCTGAATGGAAGCAGGCGTAAGCTCGGACATGGGCGGACTCAATCCAGTCGGGCGCGGCGTTCCGCATACGCATAGAGCGGACGCCACAGCAGGCGGTTCGTGGCGATCACCAGGATCGACATCATCGCGATGCCGAGTGCGATGCGCAGGTAGTCGCCCGCAACGGTCATGCGTGCGATATAGGCGCCGAGCCCGCCTCCGTCGAGCGCGGTCGGCCCCCAGCTGACCGCTTCGGACACGATGCTGGCATTCCACGCGCCACCCGACGCCGTGATCGCACCCGTGACGTAATACGGAAAAATGCCGGGGAGCACCACCTTGCGCCACCACGCATGCGGCCGCAGGCGCAAGCTCGCGGCGGCTTCCCGCAGATCGTTCGGCAGCGCGGTCGTGCCCGCGATCACGTTGAACAGGATGTACCACTGCGTGCCCAAGATCATCAGCGGGCTCAGCCAGATCTTCGGCGCGAGGCCGAAGCGCACGATCAGGAACACCGCCATCGGAAACAGCAGGTTGGCGGGAAATGCCGCGAGAAACTGCGCAATCGGCTGCACGCGCTCCGTCATCCTTGGCCGCAGTCCGATCAGCACCCCGAGCGGCACCCAGATGATCGACGCGATCGCGATCAGCACGACGACCCGCGCCAAGGTCAGCAGGCCGTCGTGCGCGACGACGGCGACATCGCTCCACATCAGGCGCGGCACGGCGACGCGCAGCAAGACCGAGACCAGCCAAGCGAGGCCGGCGGCGCACGAGGCCAGCCAGATCGCGTCGCCCGCGCGCCGGGACAAGGGCAGACGCGGCGCGAGCGCATGCCGCGGCAACGTGAGGCGCGCATGCGCGGCCCGCTGCAGGATCGAGCCGAGCGGCGCGCTTGCCTGGCGAATCAGGCTGGAGCGACGTAGCAAATCGAGCACCCAGCTGTGCGGCGCGCTTCGGCTGGCCGTCTGCTCGAAGCGGAACTTGTCGGCCCAGGCGACCATCGGCCGAAACAGCAACTGGTCGTAGAGCGCGATTGCGACGGTCATGGCGAGAATCGCATAGCCGACCGCGCGGAGATCGCGCTGCGCGATCGCTTGCGCGACATACGAACCGACGCCCGGCAGCGCGATTCGCAGGTTGCCGACCGAAATCGCTTCAGAGGCAACCACGAAGAACCATCCGCCCGACATCGACATCATCGTGTTCCAGATCAGGCCCGGCATCGCGAACGGCACTTCGAGCCGCCAGAATCGTTGCCATGCCGACAGCCGCAGGCTGCGGCTCGCTTCGTCCAGATCGTGCGGCACCATCCGCAGCGACTGGTAGAAACTGAACGCCATGTTCCATGCCTGGCTGGTGAAGATCGCGAAAATCGCCGCCAGTTCGGCGCCGAGCACATTGCCGGGAAACAGCGACACGAAAAACACCACTGTAAACGACAGATAACCGAGAATCGGCACGGATTGCAGGACGTCGAGCAGCGGAATCAGCACCATTTCCGCGCGGCGGCTCTTCGCGGCGAGCGTCGCATAGGTGAAGGTGAAACACAGCGAGGCGAGCAACGCGGCCAGCATGCGCATCACCGTGCGCAGCGTGTATCCCGGCAATGCGTCGGGCGCGAGCGTGACGCTTGCGTGCTGCGCGATCACGAGCGGGCCGACCATCTGCCGCGCGCCGGCGCCGACGAGCACCACCAGGCCGAGCACCAGCAAGACGGCAAGCGGGTCGCGCCAGTCGGGCGCGCGCGGGTACCAGTGTCCGCCGTGCAGGATGTCCGCATGGTGCTCCAAAGTGGCTCCCCCCGTTCCGTGTCGTCACATCGTCGGCCACGCTGGCCGACGGGCCGTTGACATGGGTCAAGCATCGCCCGGGCCGCTCGGGACGGCCGACGGCGCGGGGCCGGATCGAGTTCATGCGAGTGGATCAGGTATCGCCCGGGCGGACGCGATCCGGCCGGTTGCACGCGCAGGCGCCCGGGTCATGCGCCGCTGCGGCGAATCCGCCCGGTCGGGGGGCCGGGTGCACTCGACACCTGGCGCCCGGCGCCCGGGAAGCTTCGTCCACGCGCGTCCCGGGTCCGTCGCGACATCGGCGGACGCGTTGAGATGGATCAATCCCCGTTGCAGGATCGCTGAATACGCTGCGAAGGAGGGTGCCTGAACGCGTGCGGACGACGCGTTCGCACCGCCGTGCCGCGCCATGCCGGAATTCGCGGCACGGAGCGCGGCCTCGGCAAGGCTGCAGCGACGCATGCGCCGACCGGTCCATCGCTCTTACCGCCAGATCTTTCTCATGGAATACAAAGACTATTACGAAGTGCTGGGCCTGGCGCGCGACGCGACTCAGGACGACATCAAGCGGGCGTATCGCAAGCTCGCGCGCAAATATCACCCCGACGTCAGCAAGCATCAGGATGCCGAAGCGAATTTCAAGGAAGTCGGGCAGGCCTACGAGGTATTGAAGGATCCCGAGAAGCGGGCCGCCTACGACAGACTCGGCGCCGGCTGGCATGGCGGCGAGGCATTTCGCCCACAGCCGAACTGGGACGAAGGGTTCGAATTCAGCGGAGCCGGCGCGCCGCCCGACTTCGACGACTATCTGGCGTCGATCTTCGCCGCCGGGCGGGCCAGGCCGGATGGTTCGCTCAACGCCGGGCGCGATCACCATGCAAAGCTCGTCGTCGATCTGGAAGACGCGTATCGCGGCGCGCAGCGCGTCATTTCGCTGAGCGTGCCGATCGTCGACCCGCAGGGACACGTGCGGCTGCAGCCGCGGACGCTGAATGTCTCCATCCCGAAAGGCATCCGGGCCGGACAGTACATCCGGTTGGCGGGACAGGGTGGTGCAGCGCATGGCGGCGCCGCACCCGGCGACCTGTATCTCGAGATCGCGTTTCGCGACCATCCGCGGTTTCAGGTGGACGACCGGGATGTGACGGTCGATCTCCCGGTCGCGCCGTGGGAAGCGGCACTCGGCGCCATGGTCACGACGCCGACTCCCGACGGCGAGGTCGCGGTGACCGTGCCCGGGAATTCGCCATCCGGAAGACGGCTGCGATTGAAAGGCAAGGGTATTCCCGGCGATCCGCCCGGCAACCTGTACGTGAAGCTGAATATTGTCCTGCCGCCCGCCGACAGCGAGCGAAGCAAGGCCGCCTACGACACCATGCGCCAGTCGTTCGATTTCGACCCGCGCGCGCATTTTTACGGGTGACGCATCATGAAAGAATCCGAAACCGCCTGTCTGCAAGGACAGGTCATCGACGAGCGTGTCGAACTGACGTTCGTCGAGCTGTGCCGGATCAGCGGCGCGTCCGAGGAGGAGCTGACGCTGTGGGTCGCCGAGGGCGCACTCGATCCGATCGGCGCGTATCCGCGAGAGTGGCGTTTCAGCGGGGCAGTGCTGCGCCGCGTCGCGATCGCGCAGCGCCTGTCCCGGGATCTGATGATCAACCCGCCCGGCATCGCGCTCGCGCTCGATCTGCTCGACGAGATCGATGCGCTGCGCGCCCGCACCCGGGCCACCCCGGCCGCGCATCGGGAATCGGGGCCGCCCGCGGGCCCCGCCTGATTCAACTCAAGGACACGAACCGGTCTCGGGCGCCTGTCGAACGGACTGGCGGACGTTGCGCGGGCTGATCGCGAGCGCCGCGCCCGCCGTCCCGATTTCCGGCGTCCGGGTGCGCACTGTCTGCGAACGGTGGCAGCGGGTGTCGATCGACGCGGTGGTCGACCGATGAGCTTGATGTGCGTCAAGGTGCTCGGTGACCCGAGGGGCGAGATTGATCACGGGGACGGCCACGACGAAGCGCGGCCGCCACGACTGCGGCCCGGGGAGAATTGATCATGGGAAACGATCTTGGAAAGGAGATGCGAGCGGAAGAGTCGCAGCGCGTATCGGGCGGCGACGACGTCGGCCTTCGGGAGTATGTGCGGCGCATCTACAACTATATGGCCGGGGGCCTGGCGCTGACGGGCGCCGTTGCCTACCTCGGCGCATCAACCGGGTTTTACCGGTCGATCGTCGGAACGCCCCTTTTCTGGGTCGTGCTGTTCGCACCGCTGGCGCTGGTCATGTTTCTGAGCTTCCGCATCGAGCGCATCGGCTTCGGCACGGCGCAGGTCAGCTTCTGGGCCTACGCCGCGCTGGTCGGGCTCTCCCTTTCCGGCATCTTTCTCGTTTACACGGGCGAGAGCATTGCGCGCGTATTCTTCATCAGCGCGGCCACTTTCGGTGCAACGAGCCTCTATGGCTACTCGACACGGGCCGATCTCTCCCGCTTCGGCTCCTTTCTGTTCATGGGGCTGATCGGCATCATCATCGCGGGGTTCGTGAATCTCTTCCTGGTTTCCTCGGCGCTGCAGTTCGTCGTTTCCGTGATCGGCGTGCTCGTGTTCACGGGACTCACCGCATACGACACGCAACGCATCAAGCGTATCTACATAGCAGGCGAAGAGGGCGAGATCGCCGGCAAGAAGGCGATCATGGGGGCGCTTGCGCTCTATCTCGACTTTCTGAACCTCTTCCTGATGCTGCTGCGGCTCTTCGGTAGCCGCCGCAGCTAGGCAAGCGGTTGCGGATCGGGACAGGCGGCCGGGCCGCGATGAGCCCGGCCCGGCTCTCCGCAACCGGCCTCACATCATGTCGGTTTGGTTTGAACGTTGACGCCGCCCGACGCCTCGAGCGCGGCGAGTCGGGCATTCATCAGCTCCGCATGCAGCTTGATCGCCCGGATCAGAAATTGAACATCCTCGTTTTCGCTTTTCGAAGCAAGGTCATCAAATTCGGCCCACAGCTCCTTTACCCGTTCGGCACGCATGGCAACTCCTTTGGCGTGTGTATGGATGACGTTGTACGGCAGGCGGGAACACCGTTGACGCCGTATGAACAGCATCGGCACTGGGCTGCCTTGCGTGCTGATCTGGATCAAGGGGGCACCACGTCGGGGTATCGCTCGACATTCGGCACCGGGCTCGAACGGGCCTTGTCTTGCCGGAAGCGCGCGTGCCGCGGCGATCGGCCATGTCGCTGAGCTTTGTACGACAGCGTGCAGACGAGACGCGTTCATGGCCCCATGCTTTCAAACAAATCGGCGCCAGTGAATCGCACGCCGTTCCGGGTTCGTTCACCTGCCGAGTGGATGGGTGTTTGTCATGATCAAGGTGGTGATTTCCGACGCGCATGCTGTCATGCGGGCGGGTGTGCGCAACGTCCTCGAGGAGGCCGACGGCTTCGATGTCGCAGGTGAGGCGACAGATGGGGCCGGCACACTCGAACTCGTGTGCGCTGTGAAGCCGCGCGTGCTGTCGCTCGGATTGATGATGTCCGGTATTCACGGAGTCGACCTTATCAGGCAAATCAAGAACGAGCACCCGAATGTCCGGGTGCTCGTTCTGACCGCGCATTCCGCACAGACCCATGCAGTGCGCGTTTTCAGGGCCGGGGCTTCGGGATTTCTTTCAAAGACCTGCTCGAACTCGGATCTGACCGATGCGGTTCGAAAGCTTGCCGACGGCGGGGTATACGTGAGCACGATGGTGGGCGATCTGTTGGCGCAAGTCATTAACGGCGACGGTGAGGCGCTCGCTCATCATCGCCTGACTGCGCGGGAGTTCGAGGTCCTGGTTGGTTTGGCATCCGGACAATCCATTTCTCAGACGGCAGGTAGCCTGGACATCAGCATCAAAACGGTCAGCACATACAAGTCGCGCATTATGGAAAAACTGGACCTGGCCAATGAATCGGACATGATTCGTTTTGCACTACGTCACCAGTTGCTGGATCTTGGCGACAACACGCTCGGGTAGTCGATCGCTACTATGGGCGGCACGCCATTCGTGTGAGAAATCGCACGGCAGATCCTGCCATGCAGCTTCTGCATTGAAAACCGGTGTGATACCAGGTCAGGTCGGCGCCGGCTTCCTCCGCGACGATCGGAATCCGCTGCGCGACGTCTTCGCCGCCCGGTTCGACATTGGCGATCTTCGGCGTGCCGGTTACGCCGCGCGCAGCCGCGGCGGCGTCGGTGACGCGCAGCCCTTCCTCGCGGAACGCGTCGGCCAGGATCGACGGATCGTAGCCGTACATGTCGTGGGCCGGTACCAGGAAATCGACGACGTAGACGGGCGTGAGCCGCGCGCTCGATTCCGACGCAAGCGTCAGTGCGGCGTCGATCGAGCTGGTCTGGATCAAGCGGCGCCGTCGCGTCGCAACAGACGTACCGCATCGCGCGCCACGATCCACGCTTCGTTGGCCGGCTCGACGACGACCGTCACCGCGCTCGTGGCCGACGAAATCACCTGCGCATGGGCGGCATTGGCCGACGCATCGATGTCGACGCCGAGCCAGCCGAGCGATGCGCAGATCCGCTCGCGCAATGCGGCCGAATGTTCGCCGATGCCGGCCGTGAACACGAGCATGTCGAGGCCGCCGAGCACGGCGGTCAGCGCCCCTGCTTCGCGCACGATGCGATGGACGTACAGCGCCAGTGCGTCGCGCGCGAGCGTGTCTCCGTCCGCCTCGCGGGCGAGGAGGGCGCGCGGATCGCCGGACGCACCCGAGACGCCGTTGAGCCCCGACTCGCGGTACAGGATCCGGCCGAGCACGTCGTGCGACAGATGCTGGGGTTCCTTTGATTCCTGTGCAATTTTCCGGTTAGATCCACCTCAGTTTGGCGGTGTTTTGCGTCAAGGCCCCAATTTAATAATCAAAGTAATCATGGACTTGCTGACTATACGATGCAGTGGGGCCAGCGCTAGCCCCTTAGCCTCGCATCACGGCGAACTCGGCACCGTTGAGATGACCGAGCGGCTAAGCGGCAAGATCATGACAGGTAATTTCCATTAGAATAGCTAACTTTCTTGTGTGATGGGATGATCGAAGCCGCGATCAATCGGTTTGCCTATTGATCGCCTCGGATGCTCGAATCGACATGCAGTAATGTCATCGTGATACTCCCGAGTCAATGAAGTTCGGTCACAGCCACTGGAAATCGCATGCATCGCAGTTGAGCTGCCATGCCCTGTGGTGACCCGCCGAAGGCAGGCACCCGAGTTTGCGGAATCCGTGATGATGTGGTCGGCGAAGTTCTGATGAAACGAGCAGGCTGTGCCACGGAGATCGGTGCGATTACCGCAGCGTCGAGCCTTGCTCGGATCATGAGCACTCGATCGCCACGGCGTTTGTCGACTGACTGAGCCTGACGTCTCCCAGGTAGGCGCTGTCGCCCAACTCGCACTCGCGCCAAGCGTTGCCGAGGGCATGTCGGATTTTGACTCTGTAGCGGCCACTGGCCTTGGCCAGGCCATCGAACCGGAAGTCGCCGAAGCCGTCCGAGACGGTTTCGGCTACCTGCTGATTACCTACGTACAAGGAGACGACCGCATCCATGACACACTCAACCACGTCTCCTGCCTGGACACTGACACTTCCGCCGATGAAGCATGTTTCCCAGCGCTCGAGGCCGCTGTACCACACGCGGGGCTTCGTGCTCAGGTCGGGTCGCAATACCTTGAGTCCCTCCCGCCGGGCCTTCTCGACCATCGCCGTGTCATCGAGCTTGACCGCCTCGAAGACATCGGTCGGGCACGACTGCTGACAACGCGGACGGGGCCAACCCTGGTCGAGCAAATGCGCATCGAAGATCCAGATCTGGGGCAGTTGCAGCTCTTCGTTCCAGACGATTGCCTTGTAAGGGCAGGCCGTGACGATGTCCTTGCGGCCTCGTGCCTTGTCCGGATCGATGATGACGATGCCGTCGGCACGCTTGCGAACGGCGCCGCCGCCAACACGCATGCAGGGCGCGTCGTCACAGTGATTGCACATGACCGGCAAATAAGTGGTCTGCACCATATGCGCGGCACCCTGTACGCGACGCAGGATGCGGATGGGGCTCTCCGCGTTGGCCGAGGCGGGCGCGGCGTAACCGGGAAAGTCGTTGCCGACGTGTTCGTCCCGCATGGCGATCACGCAGTTCTGGCAGTTCTCGCAACGCCCGACCTTGATAATCAGGTTCCACTTGCTCATTTGACGTTCCTCACGCTGCGCGACCGAGCATGAATGCTTCGGCACCGCGCCATTTCTCGACCTGCACCAGGCAGGAATTCGGGCTCATGCTGCTGGTGCCGGCGGTCTGCGGCCGGTCAGGGGTGAGCATGTTCATGCAACCGCAAATCTCGACTTGCTCACCGTCGATGTCGATCAACTGAAATTCGGCGCTCGCCTCGTAGGACTTCACCACGCCGGCGTTCACGAGCGGCGAGACATCGGCAGCACAGATCACGGCGCCGCGGTCGTTGTGCACCTTGACGAGATCGCGATGGGCGATGCGTCGAGCGGCAGCGTCGGCCGGATTGAGCCTCAGCAGCCAGAATCGGTGCCCCGCGATCAGCGCGCGATGATCGTCGATGCCGTTCACCGCGGAATTCTTGCCGTCACAATGGGTATGAAAGCTGTAGCGGCTGTGAGTGGCGATCAATTGCAGCGGATAGCGCCGAGCCAGGTCCGAGCGCAGACCCTCCCACGAGGGGATATATCGGTTGAGCGGCGGCCGCTCGGGATTGTCCGCCGTGTGCCGCTTCAGCAACTCGGGCACGAACTCCAGCTTGCCGCTTGGCGTCTGCAGGCCCTTGCCGAACTTTTCCGGGTACTGCGACGGCAGCGGATGAGGTTCCGGCAGGTCCTTCCTCCTGTCTTCCGCATACCAGCGCATGTCCACGGGATGGCGAAGCTCGGGCTTTTCGGGCGGCACGACGAAGTAGCCCTTGCGGCAGAATTCGCGCCACGAAATGTGATCGGGCAGATCCGACGAGTCGAAGACGCGCTTGACCCAGTCAAGATCGCCGCAGCCTTCGGTGAAAACGCCACCCAGGCCCAACCGAGTCAGGATGGCGGTGAAAATGTCGTAGTCGGAGCGGGACTCGCCCAAAGGCTCGATGCACTTGTGCTGCAGCGTCAGCATGCGATGGTTGACCGTGCCATACCCATGGTGGGCGTAGCCGCCCGAATTCGCCCATTCTCCGATGTCCCAACGCTCCAGCGAAGTGCACGCGGGCAGGATGATGTCGGCGAACTGGGCTTCGCCTTCCATCCAGATGGACTGATTGACGACGAACTCGATGCTCGAGTGCCGGTAGGCCTGCGTCCACCGTCCGGAATTCGTCACGGTACTGAACGCGGATCCGCCGTAGCGATAGATCATGTGGATCGGCGAATAGCCGGGCATCGGGTAGGTGAACGGCGCAAACTGGGCTTCCTGGGACATGCCGTCCCAGAGATAACCGGTGGCTTGACCGTTGAGGATCGCATCGGGCATCTGCTGTCGCGGCACCATCTGCTTGACGGGATTCATGGTCAGGATGTGCGGCATGCGCTGGTAGTTGTCCACCGCATTGGCGGTCCACGCCAGATCGCCCGAGATGCCGCCGTCCGCGTAGCCAGGGAAGTAGAACTGGAGATCGTGCGGGACGCCGATTTCGAGGCAGCCGAAATTCACTCCCGGCTTGCCCCAGCCCTGCATGGACATCATCATGATCATGCAGCGCGCCCATTGCGCTCCGGTCGCCCCGCGGCCCGCGCCACCGAATCCCGCGCCGGTCATCCCGACGGCGAGATGAACCTTTTTCTTTCCCCATAGGCGCGCAAGCGCACGGGCGTCCTTGGCCGGCACACCGGTCTCGCTCTCCTGCCACTCGGGAGTCTTGGGAGTCCCGTCGGTTTCGCCCAGAAGGTAGGCTTTCCAATCGTCGAAACCGGTCGTGCGCGTCGCGACGTAATCCTTGTCGTACAGGCCCTCGACGGTCCATACATACATGATGGCAGTCGCCAGGGCGGCATCGGTTTGCGGCCGGATCGGGATCCAGCGGCCGCCCAGCAGCTGTGCGGTCGGATTGCAGTGCGGGTCGATGTGAACGAACTCGATCCCGAGTTCCTTGGCCCACAGGCGGCGCGGTGTTCCCTCGAATCCTGCGTAGGCCCCGTTGGTACTTTCGGGGTCGCAGGACCAGAAGACGATCATTTCGGCTTCCTTCAGGCCATCCTCGAGGCCGCCGTAGCCGGAGGGCACGCCGACGCGCATCGAGTTGCCGAAATGATGCATGGCGCCCCAGTACCAGCCTTCCCAACTGTCCGGATTCGCGGCGACCCGGGTAAAGCCGATCAGGTTGGCGAAGCGCGTCAGCGCGCTGAGGTAGTAGCCCACGTTGCCCCACTGGTGGTGGGACGACATCGGGAAAGTGATGGAACCGGGGCCGTGAACGCGCTTCTGCCGATTGATCTCCTTGGCGACGATGTCCAGGGCCTCGTCCCAGCTGATACGCACATAGCCGGACTTGCCGCGGTTCTGGGGATTGCGCTCGCCATCGGGGTCGAAGTCGACCCGTTTCATCGGGTGGAGGATGCGCTTGTCGGAGTAGACCAGCGACTTGAGCGTCAACGCGTGGGGCGCGACCAATCCACGCCGTGGCGGGCTGAAGCGGCGTCCCCGTGCCTCGATCACCCAACTCGCCGCATCCGTATCGTCCAGCTCGATGGGGGTCACGCGGACGATGCGGCCATCCTTGACGTAGACGAACAGGGGCCCGCCATTGGTACAGGTGGTGTAGCGTCGGGTGCCGTCGCGCATGGGCGTGCCCATCGGCAGGCCGACGGTGCGCATCATGCTCAGGGTTTGCATGAGCCAGACCAACAGTTCGTCCTCGCCCTCGGTGACCACCTTGAAGTTCTTGGCGGCGTGGACGATTTCGCCCTGGTCGGGGCGGGGAGAGAGGAACTTCAGGGCAGTGGCGACATCCTTGAAGGCCATGCGCACGTCGGGCCGCGGATGCTTGCCGGCGCGCGACCGAATACGGCCATTCTTGAACTCGATGGCGCGACCGATGCTTTGATCCATGAGCCCGATCCACGCGACGAGATTGCGCTCCTTGAGGCGATCACGATAGTCGGGGAAGCGGCGCGCCGTCAGGTCCAGAACCTTGGGCAATGCAAAAAGAATGGTCTTGAGAGCCTGTCGTTTCATCGTTCGATCCAGAGTGTTGCTTCTATGCGGGGGCACTGGCATCCGGGCACACCCGCTAGAACGTATAAGCGACGTTCAAGAAAACGCTGAGGGGGTTGAGTCGGAGCGTCGATTTGGAAACGATCTGCGTCCCGGTCGCGGTCTGTCCGTATAACGTGAGGTGGGTCTTCACCGGCATGTAGTTGACGGAGGTTCCGACAGACCAGTGTCTGGTCACCGCGTAATTCGCCCCGATCTCGAACACGGGGTTCCACGAAGCGCTGAGCGTCGCGCGCGCCGAGCCCCCCGGCCCGAAGCTGTCGGAGACGAACTGGCTATTGGTGGCTCGAACCTGGGTGAACCACGTATAGTTCGCGCCAATGCCCAGGTACGGCCGGAATTTCGATGTGGCAGAAAACAGGTGGTATCGCAGTTCGATCGCAGGCGGCATCGGCCTTGTCGTGCCGAGCGTGCCGTACTTCTGCAACGTCCCGTCGCCAATCAGATTGACTTTCAGCGGCATTCCAAAAAGCATCGCGACACCGAAGTGGTCGGTGACGTAGTACTCGGTGGCAATGCCGAGCGTATCCGTCGAACTGGCATGTGCGCTGCTACCGGCCAGTTCCTGATTCACCGTTACGCCGCCGACACTTTGCACGATCAGGGGCGTTGCATTGCCCTGTGGGGCGATGTGTAGCCATCCTACTGATGTCGTGATGCTTCCGGCCGCCTGTGCCTGCGCATCGTCGGCAAGCAAAGCCGAGCCGATACAAACCGCCACGCCTGCGAAGCGCGTCGTCCGCCTGAAATTCATCTTGTGTCTCCTCTGTCTCGATCCGTCTCTATGAATAACAATAAATTTGGATGCCTTATTGAGTTCGTCGATCTTCTTCCGATGTTGGTGCTATCCAGGCTAGCCGCGCTCCTCCATCGCCGCGGATCTGTTGCTGTCGGTCACGATGACCGTGTTGGCTGCGCGGCGATCGAGATCGAGAACGCAAACGGAAAACGCCCCAGCACCACGCGCGCCGCAGTCTCGAGCCCGGGGTCGCTCAGCTCGACCAGGACCGACATTCCGCTTGAATCGTTGGTCGTGATGTCGACTGATGCGCCAGGGGCTCCGCCCTGGTCCAATGCCGCGCGCAGCGCGTCGCTCGTCTCGCGGCGCTTGAGTTCCGGTTTGAATATCTTGCCGACGCCAGTGAGCGGGATCGCTTCGACGATTCGGACGTGTTTGGGCAGGGCGGCGCGTTCAGCGATCTCCTGCTGCATGAACACTTCCAGATCGTGCTCGGTAGCGGTCATACCCGGCTTGAGCTGAACATACGCCACCGGCAACTCACCGGCATATGCATCGGGGCGCCCGATTGCCGCGGCGATCTGGACCGCCGGGTGTCGATGCAGCGGTTCCTCGATCGTCGCCGGGTCGATATTGTGTCCGCCGCGGATGATCAAATCCTTCTTGCGGCCGGTCAGCCAAAAGTAACCGTCGACGTCGCAGCGGCCCAGGTCGCCGGTGTTGAGCCAGCGCTTGCCGTCGCCAAGATCGAGCCACAGGGCGTTGTTCTGGTCGGGACGCGTGTAGCCGGTGAAAACGTTCGGCCCGGAAATGACGAGCAGCCCCTCTTCGTTAGCCGCGCAATCGCGCAGATACCGTCCCGCATCGTCCACGACGACTGCTTTCATCGCCTGGAAGGGGATGCGCAGCCCGATCGATCCCAGCCGGCGCTCGCCGGTCGGCGGGTTGACGCTGCTCACGCACGTTCCTTCGGTCAGGCCGTAGCCTTCGAGAATCCGGATGCCCGTTTTTTCCTGGAACGCTTTGAACACGCCGACCGGCATCGGTGCCGCCCCGCACAGGCCGTATTCGAGCGAATCGATGGCGTGATCGTTGACGGGAACGTCGAGCAGCGACGCATAAAGCGTCGGGACGCCACTGAAGAAATTGATGCGATGATGTTCGACGATTTCCCAGAAACGTTTGACGACGCCGTCCCCCCGGTAACCGTGCGGCGTACCGAGCACGACATGGGCGCCGCGAGAAAACGGCAGCAGGCCGGTCACCATCGCGGCATTGACGTGAAAGAGAGGCAATCCGCAGAAAGTCGTCTTGCCAGGGCCGATGCTGTCGCCGAGGAACCGGCCGGCGCTCCATGCATTGGCCACTTCGTTGCCGTGGCTGCGCATCGCGATTTTCGGCAACCCGGTGGTGCCGCCGGTGCAGAAGAACGACGACATGTCGCCGGGTTGAAAGCGACGCACGTTATCGAGCGCCGCACCCGATTCCCGCACGATTGCCGTACCGAAGTCGTGAATCTGGATATGCGCTGGCACCGCGCCGCGCAAACCACCATCGCCGTGCAGCTTCATGCACGCGTCACGCTGGAGCGTTCGGGCTGCTGATTGCGCCGTGCCCCGCACGCGATCGGCCGGATTGACCAGCACGAGATGCCGCAGCGACTCGACCCGGTGAAGGATATTCGCCACTTTCTGCCAGAGATCGGTCCCGGGAAACGGTGCAAGCGTCACGAGCACGCTGGCGCCGGCCGCATCGAGCAGCTTGGCTATCGCTTCACCTTCGAGCAGCGGATTGATCGCGCAGACGATGCCGGCCGCCTGCCCGCCCCAGATCACGAAATGCGTTTCGGGAAGATTGGGCAGGGCATAGGCGATCACCGAACTCGAGCGCACGCCGATGCGTGTGAACATGTTCGCCGTACGCGTGATGTCGCGCACCAGCTTGCGATAGGTCCAGCACTCGGCGTCGCGGTGCGCATCGGCGGTCGCAAAAAAGGAGAGCGCGGGCGCGGACGGATCGATGGCCGCACCGGCGCAAATCATCTCGTACGTGCTGGCAGGGAGGTCCTGCGGAAGACCCTGCGCTTCGATCGTCAGCACGTCGTCCGGGGTCGCGATGCCGTTCATGCTGCTTCGTCCACGATCTCGTTACGTTGCACGCCCAGATCGATCGTTCCGTCGCGGCTCGCGATCCGAGCTTCGACGATGTCTCCGGCCTTCAGGTATTGTGCGCGTCCCGCCTGCACCTTCATGAACATCTTCCACTTGACGGATTCGGGAAACAGCGCGACGGCCCGCTGCTTGAGCGGCGACGGAATGCTGAGTGCGCAGCCGGCCGGCGTGCCGGTCGCGAGCAGGTCGCCGGCGCGAAGGTCGTGCACGCCCGACAACTCGGTCAACGTTTCCGCCGGACCATAGACGAGGTTCGAGGTCGAGTCCCGCTGACGCACCGCGCCGTTGACGGTCAACGTCAGGTCGAGCGCCTTCAGCTTCGGGAAGTCACGCCGCTCGAGCAGGCACAGATAGGGGCCGACCGGGCCAAACGTCCGGAAACTCTTGCCCTTGTAGAACTGCATCTGCGGGATCTGGACATCGCGCGCGGAATAGTCGTTGACGATCACGGTGCCGGCGACGTAGTCGTGCAGGTTCTCGTCCGTGATCTGCCGGTGGGACGTGATGTCGCGTTTGAGGATGAGGCCGAGCTCGATTTCGTAGTCGAGAAACCGGACGTGTCGCGGTTTCACCACCGGTGAGTCGGCGGCGACGATGCAGCTCGTCGCCTTCGTGAAGATCATGTTGAACTTTTTCGCGTCCGGATCCATGCCCGATTCGATCATGTGCTGACGATAATTCGCGCCCTGGCAAACGAATTGCTGGTTGGCTGTCACCGGGGGCAGCCACTCCACCTCTGTCTCCGGAATCGTCGATCCCTCGAGCATGGCGAGTCGTTCGACCGGATTCGCCGCGAGAAAGCCCGCGGTGGTTTCGAAGTCGCCGGGAATCGGCGTGACGGCGCCGTTGGCGGCCACCCCCCATTGGGCGCGGCCGTTATGCCGGAAGTGCAGGACAAGCAGTGACATGGATGGATCTCTCGGGAGTCGAATAGTCGGTTGGGGGTCAGGCGAACAGCTTCGCCAGGGTCAGCAGCTTGCTCAGCGTCAGATCGGGACTGCGGCGCAGGTTGCGAAACAGCGCCGCGAGACTCGACGGCGTGAACCGGGGCTTCGTGAAGCTGCGCGGCATCGTCGGGCCCCACTGCGCCATCGCTTCGCGGCTGACCGGGTGCACGCCTGTCGGCTCGTTAGCCGTGAACAAGTCGCCGTCGCAATAGTGTTCGTGCTTGTCGCCCCAAGGGTCCTGCCAGTAGTCGAAGATCTGGCTGCCGAGAATGTGTCGGCCGATGCCCCACGCATGCGTCCACCCGCTGTCGCGGAGCATGCGCTGGCCCATGCCGACGGCATCGGCGTCGATCAGTTCGTACGCGCTATGGCTATAAGTCGGCACGAATCCTTGGGCGAGCGCGAGCGTATGGTGATCGGCCGGCCTGTCGCCCAGATCGAGCCGCATGAATGCCACCGCCGGGGAGCCGTCCGGCAACACCTGGACATCGCTGGGGATGAACCCGAAATGCTGCGTGTACCACGCGCAGGTTTCCTGGAAGTCGGCAAGCTCGAGCACGACGTGCCCGAGCCGAATTACTTCAGGGGTGCTCGCCGGCGGCCGCTGCGTCTCGTTGATTCGCACGGGCGCGTCGACCGAGTTGAACGGGAGCGGAGCGCGATGCGGCAGCGTGTCGGCCCGTGTCTGGCCCGCAATCGCGTCGACCCGAAAACCTGACGGATCGGTGAGGCGCACCCGCTGGCCGCCACCGGGCCAATCCGATGCCTCGACCTTCGACGCGCCAGGGACGCTGGCGAGCGCCTCCAGATCGGCCCGACTGTCGACCCGCAATCCGAAGCCGACGAAGCGAGCCTTCGGCGCGTGGCGAACGACATAACAGAAGTGTGCGGTGCCCGTTCCGCGCAGCAGCAATTGCGTGTCGTCCCGCCATACCGTTCGGAGACCGAAGTCGTTGAGAAAGTGCTCGGCCTCGCCGAGGTCCGGACGATCGAAGATCAGATAGGCGAGCGCCGATGCCTTCGTCGTGGGGTGGGGGTGTCGAGCCGGCTGGGTGGTGGTCAGTTTCATGGCGGATGGCAGTCAGGCAGGTCGAACGGCAATCGCGAAGGCACGCGCCATCGCATCGAGGGGCTGTCCGCGCGACGGCACGCATGCAAGCGCACCGTCGCATGACATGACTGGCCGGCCCATGAATGTCGCGGCGTCACTCGTCGATTGCGCATGTAGGCGGCGCGCGTCGTCGTGGGGGCGACGACTGCCCGGAAAATCGTCCGCTACGGCGCCGGCCGGCCCGGATCCCGGGATCGGTACGCCGAGCGTCGAACGCAATCCGCGCTCGGGCGACGAGGGCGGGTTGTCGTGAATGGACGCGCTGGCGTCCGTGTGCAGATGTGTCTCCACCGTTTCTCCATTCGTCTGTCGATCGGTTCTCGAGGCCTCGTTTCGCTGCCTTTTGTGACATTAAAATCATAGATGATGATTTTGTCAATATAGACATATTAATCTATACTTGGGCACGAACAAGGATCGGAAACGTCATGCCGAATACACCGAATCGCCGGACACCGAAGCGCTCCGCTCCGGAAGCAGCCAACGCGCCGGAACCAGCCAAATCCGCGGTCGCGGTCGCCGAAGAGCGCGAGCCGCGCGGCGCGCGCCGCAAGCGCGAGACCCGGGCCCGCCTGCTGGACGCCGCGCTCAGGCTGATGGCGCAAAAGGGCATGGAAGGCGTCGCGATCAACGAAATCACCGAGGCCGCGGACGTCGGCTTCGGCTCGTTCTACAACCACTTCGAATCGAAGGAGGCGATCTACGCGACCCTCGTGGAATCGGTATTCGAGGAATTCGCGGATTCGCTCGATCGCGTGGCCAGCGGCTTGTCCGATCCGGCGGAAATCATTTCCGTGTCGGTACGGCATACGCTGATACGCGCACGGCGCGAGCCGGTGTGGGGACACTTCCTGATACGCGAGGGTTTTTCGGCGCGCGTCCTGACGCTCGGCCTGGGCCAGCGCCTGCTGCGGGACATCGAGCGCGGCATCGCCGAGAAACGCTTCGTGGTCGCCGACCCGTTCATCGGCTTCCTTTCGGTTGGCGGTACGGTGCTGACCGCCATTGCGGCCGAGCTCAACTTCGTCGCGCCGGGCGCGCCGGCGGCCGATGTGCTGAAGGAACTCGGCTTCAGCGGAGAGCATTTCCCGGAACGCACGGCGGCAACGCTTCTGCATACGCTGGGGCTCAAGCGCGTGGAAGCCGAGAAGATCGCAAGCCGGCCGCTACCGGTCGTGGAAGCGGCCGAGACGGCGCAGTGACGCAGCGCCGTCGCCCGCTGCCAGGCCCGGGTGGGTCAATTGCGGACGAGCGGCAACACGGCAGCTTGGGCCGGGATGTGGCGGATGTTTGGCGAATCCCGGCCGGGTGGCCCTTTCTTACGCTACGTTGAATCATCGCGCCGGGCATCCCGCGCGCCGGCGCTCAGCAGCGCGACGCCGAGCGCGGCTGCCCGCCCGGTCGCGGACGGCATTCGATTCGCGGCGCCCGCCGCGCCGCTTGGCGTCTCCGGTTGCGCAGCCGGTTCGGCGTGCAGGCCGTCGACGATGTGCCGAAACGTGGCATCGCGCAGCGCGTACAGATGGACCTCGACCCACAGCGGGAAACATTCCCAGCCGGCGGCAATGTCCGCGTAGTCGGCTGCGGTGCAGGAGCCTCCGCGCTCCGGCGCCGCCAGCCGAACTTTCGTGATCATTCGATCATGGTCACGGCGAAGGATCTCGATCAACAGCTCGCGCTTGTGTTCGAAGTGCGCATAGAACGCGCCGCGCGTGTACCCGGCGCCCTCGGCGATATGTTCGACGCTCGTATCGGCAAAGCCTTTCGCAATGAATAGCGCGCGAGCGGTGGCGATGAGCCGTTCGCGGGTGTCGAGCCTGCGTTGCTCGCGCGTGAGTCGGGCGGGTTTCATCCTGGGTTGTCCATGCAGGTGCAAATGATCGAAGCGGCGCCACACCGCGCCGCGCGAAACGCCGGATCGACGCGGGAACGGCGCAGCGCCGAGTCGTTGTTCGTCGAGATGATTTCGCCTGACGATGTAGCTTGATCGTGCAGGGCACGGCGCGAGGCCGCTCGCCCAGCCCAACCCGACCGGGCGCGTGTTCGCGGCCCGATTCAATCGTCGAGCGGATCCGGCGCGCCGCGCTCGGCGACGGGTGGCGCGATCCGTCGGTCGAGTGTTCCCGCGCGGCATCCGGCGGGCGGCGGCGCGTGCGTGGCCGCCGCGCGAATGCCCGCGGCGATGCCGAGCGCAAGCGTGTCGAGCGCATGGCGATGCGCGTCGACGAGCGCGTCGTAGCCCGCCGACGCACCGGCCCGAACGATGCTGCGGCAAGTCAGTGCCGGCTGTCCGGAGCCGGCGTCCACCGTCCATGTCGCATCGAGCAGCACGTGCGACGCCGGCCACGATTCGACACGCTGGACGTCCACGGCGACCCGATAGACCGGCGTGCCATCCGGATGGGCGACGCGGTGAACGTCGATCGTGTTCAGCCGGGACGTGACGCGCGTCGACAGTCCGCCGCGCATCTCGTCGCCGAGCGGCGAAACCCACCGCTCCTGTTCCAGAATGTCGACCCGTTCGGGGCCGCGCTGCACCGCGAGCCGGTTGCCGTCCGCGGGCGCCGCGACGTGCACGCTCTGCATGTCGATCAGCCATGCGGGACGCGCGGCGCCGGATTCGCCGCCCGCGCCATCCGCCATTCCGAGCGTATGGAATCGTACGGGCGGCGATGCACAGGCGCTGAGCACGGCCAGCGCGACGCACGTCGCGATGCGGATCGGCATCCGGATCGTGCGAAACAAATGCGGCGTCATTTCGGTTCTCCTTTCTTGCCGAAGAGCAGCGCTTCCGGATGCCGCTCGAGATAGTCGGCCAGCGTATTGAGCGACTGGAGCGTATGCGTGAGCGATTGCATCGCGTAACGAACGTCCGATTGCATCGGCGAATCCTGCCGCAGCGTCGCCTGCGCGGCGTCGAACGTGCGTTGCGCCGCCGCCAGCGTGTCACGCGCCTGCGGCACGACCTGCTCGTCGAGGTGTCCGAACAGCTGGTTCGCATGCTCGAGCGCACCGTTCAGACTGTTGCCGATCTGGTCGAATGGAACCTTGTCGAGCTTCCGGGCGATGTCGGCGAGCTGAACCTGCAGTTCGTCGAGCGTGTTCGGAACGGTCGGCAGCTCGACCGGCATGCGGCGTACGTCCACGCTCGCGCGCGGCGCCTTCGGGAACATGTCGAGCGCCACGTACAACTGGCCCGTGAGCAGGCTGCCGGTGCGCAGCTGCCCGCGCAGCCCCTGCAGCACCAGGTGCTCGAGGAGTTCGTGGCCGCCGGCCGTATCGGGGGCCGGCAGCGCGGTGTCGCTGTGCCGGCTCAGCCTCGACGGATACAGCGCCATCGTGACCTTCATGCTGAACGTGCGCGAGTGCTCGTCGTATTCGATCCCGATGTTCGTGACCTGACCGAGCGCGATGCCCCGCAAATCGACCGGCGCGCCGACGGACAGCCCGCGCAGCGACTGGTCGAAGCGCATGACGACCATCAGCGGCGTGCCGTCGGGGTCGCGCATCGCGTCGGCTTCGTCCGGCGCGAGCCGGAACGACGCGTTGTCGGCCGCCGGCGGTGCATCGGCTTGCTCGGGCGGCGACTGAAACGCGAGGCCGCCGACGACCACCGTCGCGAGCGACTGCGTGTTCAGCTTCAGGCCGTTCGAATCGAGCCGCAGATCCACGCCGCTTGCGTGCCACCAGCGCGTGTTGGTGCCGACGTATTTGTCGTACGGCGCCTTCACGAACGCCTGTACGTCGACGCCCGTGCCATCCTTGTCGAGCGAGAAGCCGACCACCTGGCCGACCTGCAGGTGCCGGTAGAACACCGGCGAGCCGATATCGATCGAGCCGAGCGAATCGCCGTGCAGCAGGTAGCGGCGGCCCTGCTGGTCCGCGGTGACGGCGGGCGGCGTCTCGAGGCCGGCGAAGTCGGTCTGCTCGTGCGGCGAGCGGCCGAGGTCCGCGCCGATGTACGCGCCGGAGAGCAGCGTGCCGAGCCCGGAGATGCCGGTGGCGCCGACACGCGGCCGAACGACCCAGAATCGCGTATCGCGGTTCGCGAACCGCGCGGCTTCCTTGGTGAGCTGGATGCGCACGACCACGCGCTTGAAGTCGGGCGTAAGCGTGATGGCCTGCACCGAGCCGATATCGACGTCCTTGTAGCGGACCTTGGTCTTTCCGGCTTCGAGGCCTTCTGCGTTCGCGAACGTGACGGTGATCGTCGGGCCGGTCGCGGCAATGTTGCGGTACACGAGCGACAGCCCGATCAACGCGCACACGAGCGGAACGATCCAGACGAGGGACGGGATCCAGCGGCTGCGCGGCCGGATCCCGGGTTCAGGCAAATCGAGGGGAAGCATCGTATGAATAGTCGTAGAGTTGCGACGGGCTTGCGCTCGTTCAGGATCGAGGGCGGGCGGCTGCGCGGTGCACGCCGTCCCAGATGAGTCGCGGATCGAACTGCATCGACGCGCACATGGTGAGTACGACCACGGCGCCGAACGCCAGCGCGCCGGGGCCGGGCGTGATCTCGGCGAACGAACCGAAATGCACGAGCGCGATCGTCAGCGCGACGACGAACACGTCGAGCATCGACCAGCGGCCCACGCGCTCCACCAGTCGATGGAGCCGCGCGCGTTCCAGCGGGCGCCATGGCGTGCCGCGATGTGCAGCAATGGCCTGCAACGCGAGAATCGCGAGCTTGAGCATCGGCACGAGCACGCTCGCGACGAACACGACGACGGCGAGCGGCCAGTCGCCGGACGTCCAGAAGTACGCGACGCCGGCGAGAATGGTGTCGTCCTCGGTGCAGCCGAGCGATGTCGCGTGCATGATCGGTAGCAGGTTCGCCGGAACGTAGAGAAGCGCGGCCGCGATCACGAGCGCGCCCGTGCGTGCGGCGCTGCGCGGGCGGCGTTCGTGCAGCATCGATCCGCAGCGCGTGCAGCGCGCGCCGGCGGCCTCGGTATGCGGCGGCTGCACGCGTCCGCATGTGTGACATGCGACCAGCCCCGCGGCGCGGGCCGTGACGCTTGCCGGCCGGCCGTGCCCGGTCGCGCTGGGCGTGTCCGTTGCGTCCGTTGCGTCCGTTGCGTCCGCTGCGTTGGGCGCCACCGGTGCAGCGCGCCGCGGCGTGTGCCGCCGGCGCGACACTGCGGCGGGCGTAGCGCCGCCGCGCAGCGTGATGATCTCGTCGCGCGCTTCCCACAGGCCGCCCAAGTCGAACGACGTGAGAAAGCCGAGCATCATGGTGAGGGCGCCGAACGCAAACAGCGCGGGGCCCGGTATCACGTGCGCGACGCTCGTCATCTTGACGATCGTGACCAATATCCCGAGCAGGAACACCTCGACCATGCTCCACGGGCGTAGCCGCTGCATGTTGCGCAGGACCGGCTCGAAGCGGGGCGGTACGCGGCCCGCGCGCAACGGTACGAGCACGTACAGCCACGCGGCGAGTTCCAGCAGCGGGAACAATATCGTCATGCAGAACACGATCGCCGCCACGACCGGTTGCCCGTGCAAGCGCAACGCGGCCACCGCGTCGGCCGGCGTCGCGTGCGATGCGATGCCGGCTGCGTCGAGCGCGACGATCGGAAAGGCCTGCGCGATAAAGTACGTGAACAGTGCTGCGAGCGCGATCGCGCACAGCCGGTCCAGCGCCGGGCGGCCGTGCGCGCTGCCGCTCACGCGGGCACGGCATCTCGGGCAGTGGGCAGCCAGCGCGCGCAGGCGCGGCGGCCGCCGAAACAGCAGGTCGCATTCGTGGCAGGCGACCAGGTTTTCGGGTTTCATCGGAAATCGATCAAGCGGGGTGAGGGAGTGCCCGGCGCCGCGGTACTCGCGGTGCGCCGGTCGTCGGGCGTCGAGGTCCGGGCCGGCGGCACGCGCAGCCGACCCCGTCGAAGCAAGCAGCCGTTATTGCCGGGCCGCGACTGCCGTGCGGGCGTCGGGCGGCAACTCGCCCATTGCCTGCAGGAGTGCCGCCGTATCGGTCATTCGCCGGCTCGCGGCACGGACCGCGTCGAGCTCCGCGGTCAGATATTGCCGCTCGCTCGCCTGCTGCGCGGACACCGGAACGGCGCCCAGTGTGCGGCGCTGCACCGTTTCGTCGAAGGCAGCGCCCGCCGCCCGCGCCGCGATTTCGTTCGCGGCCAGCGTCTGCGCGTCGTTGTCCAGCGCGGCGAGCGAATCCGCGACGTCACCGAACGCGGACAGCACCGCCGACTTGTACTGAAGCACCGCCGCGTCGTACGAATCGAGCGTCGCACGCCGGTGGGCCAGCAGCGCGCCGCCATGGAAGAGCGGCTGCGACAGGCCTGCGCCGACTGCCCACAGCCCTCCCGCCCCCGACAACAACGCTGGCCAGCTGAAGCCGCCGCGTCCCAACGTCGCCGTGAGCGACAAACTCGGGAACAGCTGCGCGGTTGCTTCGCCCGCATCGGCTGCGGCGGCTTTTACCGCGGCTTCGGCCGCGCGGATGTCGGGGCGTGCCTTCAGCAGGTCGGACGGCACGACGACGGGCACGTGCTCCGGCAGCGACAGGTTGCCGAACGCGGGGATCGGCGGCACGGCGTCGGGCGTGCGGCCGAGCAGGATCGCTAGCGCGTGAACGGTTGTCGCGCGCTGCTGGCGTAGCGCCGGCAGCGTCGCGGCGAGCGATGCCGCATTCTGCGTCGACGCCAGCGCCTGCGCGTGCGAGATCGCGCCGAGCGCGTAGCGCTGTGCATCGTCGTGCGCGGACGATGCCGCGATGGTGACGAGCCGCTCGGTCAGCAGGATCTGTCGGTCGAGCGCCGCGGCGGAGATCGCGGTGCCGACGATGTTGGCTGCCAGCGCGCGCCGTGCCGCCTCGAGCTCGCAAGCGCGCACGTCGACACGCGCGGCGCTTGCCGCGTTCGCGTAGCGCGTGGCGCCGAACAGATCGAACGTGTAATGCGCCTGCAACTGACCGACGAACACGTTGTAGCGCAGGGTCTGCGCGCCCGTGCCGGAGATGTCCGGCGTGCGGGTGCGCGCCACCTGCGCATTCGCGTCGAGCGACGGCAGCGTCGATGCGCCGACCTGCGCGCGCAGTTCCTGCTGCGCGGCGGCGAGCGTCTTTTCGGTCGCGGCAAGCGTCGGATTCGCGCTCAGCCCTTCGTCGACCAGCGCGTCGAGCGCGCCGGAGCGATAGAGCCGCCACCACTGCGGAACCGGCGCGGCGCCGACGTCGAATTGCTGCGCGACGCCCGCCGCTTCGGCAGTCCGCGCCGGCTGCGGCGTCTCGCCATAGTGAGCCGGCGACGGCATCGCGGGCGGCGTGCTGCTCGGGGCCATCGCGCAGCCGCACAGGCCGAGCGCCGCGGTCGCGGCAAGCGCCGCGGTCATACGCGTAAGTTTCATTGACATGTCTCCGGGGACGCGACGGCCGTGGCGGTCGACTCGCGTTCGTCGCCTCGCACCTTGAAGCACGTCGCATAAAGGGCGGGTAGGAAGAAGATGGTCAGTCCCGTCGCGACCGTGATGCCCCCCATCAGCGCCGTTGCCATCGGGCCGAAGAAGCCCGAGCGCAGCAGCGGGATCAGGGCGAGCACGGCGGCGGCGGCGGTCAGCATGATCGGCCGGAAGCGCCGCACCGTCGCGCTGACGATCGCCGTGAAGCGCGGCTGTCCAGCTGCGATGTCCTGGTCGATCTGATCGACCAGGATCACGGAGTTGCGCATGATGATCCCGAACATCGCGATCACGCCGAGCAGCGCGACGAAGCCGAACGGCTTGCCGAACAGCAGCAGCGCGGCGACCACGCCGATCAGGCCGAGCGGCGCGGTCAGCACGACGATGAAGGTGCGCGAGAAGCGCTTGAGCTGAATCATCAGCAGCGTCAGCACCGCGATGATCATCAGCGGCATCTGTGTGTTGATGGACATCTGGCCCTTCATGCTTTCCTCCGCCGCGCCGCCGATGTCGATCCGGTAGCCGGTGGGGAGCGTCGCGCGCAGCGTCGCCAGCGCACCGTCGATGTCGCGCGTGACGCCGATGCTCGCTGCGTCGCCGCGCACGTCGGCCTGCACGGTGATCGTCGGCTGGCGGTCGCGTTCCCAGATCACGCCGTATTCGAGCGTGTCGCGCACGTGGCCGATCGCGCCGAGCGGCACCGGGCCGTGCGGCGTCGGAATCGCGATACCGGCGAGCTTCGACGGGTCGACGCGCTCGCTCTTCGGCGCGCGCAGGTCGACGTTGATCAGCTTGTCGCGCTCGCGATATTGCGTGACCGTGTAGCCGGACAGCGTCATCGCGAGGAAGCCCGACACGTCTTCCGACGTCACGCCGAGCTGACGCGCCTTGAGCTGATCGATTTCGAACGACACCGAGCGCTCGGCCGGCTCGTCCCAGTCGAACTGCACGTTGCGCGTGCGCGGGTCGGCGCGCACCTTGTCGGCCACCTTCTCGGCGATGGCGCGCGCGGTCGCGATGTCGTCGCCGCTCACGCGGAACTTGATCGGGAAGCCGACCGGCGGCCCGTTTTCAAGCCGCGCCACACGCGTGCGCACGGTCGGGAAACGGGTCGCGAGCGTCGACTCGAGCCAGTGCGACAGCCGGTCGCGCGCTTCGACGTCCTTCGCCGTGATGACGAACTGTGCGAAGTTCGGCTGCTGAAGCTGTTGGTCGAGCGGCAGATAGAAACGCGGCGCACCGGTGCCGACGAAGTCGACGACGTGATCGATTTCGGGGCGGCCAGCGAGCGTCTTCTCGAGCCGCGTGGCCTCGCGCAGCGTCGCGTCGAACGACGCGCCTTCCGGCAAGCGCAGGTCGACCAGCAGTTCGGGGCGCTCCGAGTTCGGGAAAAACTGCTGCGGCACGCGCGTGAAGGCGGCCATCGCGATCGCGAACAGCACCGCGGTCACGCCGAGCACGACCCAGCGGCGTTCGATGCAGGCCGAGATCCAGCCGGACAGGCGCCGGTAGAAGCCCGTGTCGTACACGTCCTGCCCGTGCGCATGCCCGTCGTGATGCTTGAGTTCGGGCAGCATGTGGTAGCCGAGCAGCGGCACCAGCACGACGGCTGCAAACCACGACACGATCAGTGAAATGGCCGACACCTCGAAGATCGAGCGCGTGTATTCGCCGGTGCTCGACTTCGCGAGCGCGATCGGCAGGAAGCCCGATACAGTCACGAGCGTTCCCGTGAGCATCGGGAACGCCGTGCTCGTGTAGGCGAACGCCGCCGCACGCGTTCGCGTCCAGCCTTGCTCGAGCTTCACCGCCATCATTTCGACGGCGATGATCGCGTCGTCCACCAGCAGCCCGAGCGCGAGCACCAGCGTGCCCAGCGACACCTTGTCGAGCCCGATGCCGAACACGTGCATGCACAGCGCGGTCACGGCCAGCACGATCGGAATCGTGATGACGACCACCATCCCGGTGCGCAAGCCCAGCGACACGAGGCTGACCACGAGCACGATGGCGACGGCTTCGCCCACCGCTTCGACGAAGTCGTCCACCGAGTGCTTGACCGCGTGCGGCATGCTCGACACCGCGCTCAGCTTCACGCCGGCCGGCAGGCCTGCCTGGAGTTCGGCAGTCCGGGCGTCGAGCGCCTCGCCGAGATCGATCACGTCGCCGCCCTTTTGCATCGTCACGCCGATGCCGAGCACGGCGTGGCCGTTCGTGCGCATTTGCGTGACGGGCGGATCGTCGTAGCCGCGCGTGATCTTTGCGACGTCGCCGAGCCGGAACGTGCGGCCGTTTACGGTGATCGGCATGTCCGCGAGGGCCTGCATGTCCTTGACCGCGCCGGTAGGGCGCACGAACACGCGATCGTCCGCCGTCGTGATCGTGCCGACCGGCGCGACGGCGTTCTGCGCGTCGATCGCTTGCGCGAGCTGTTGCGGCGTGATCGCGAGCCGGGTCAGCTGCGCGTTCGAGATCTCGACGAACACGTGCTGATCGGGGTCGCCGAAGTAGTCGACCTTTGCTACGCCGGACACGCGCAGCAGCACCGCGCGCAGCTTGTCCGCGTAATCGTGCAGTTGCGCCGGCGAGTAGCCGTCGCCTTCGAGCGCATAAATGTTCGTATAGACGTCGCCGAATTCGTCGTTGAAGAACGGACCGACCGTGCCCTTCGGCAGCGTCGCGCGGATGTCGCCGACCTTCTTGCGCACCTGATACCAGGTCTCAGGCACCTGATTGACCGGTGCCGAATCCTTCATCGCGAAGAAGATCATCGACTCGCCGGGGCGAGAGTAGCTCTTGATGTTGTCGACGTACGGCGCGGCCTGAAGCTGGCGGCCGATCCGGTCGGTGACCTGCTCCTGGACTTCGCGGGCGGTGGCGCCCGGCCAGTAGGTCTGGATCACCATCGTGCGGAACGCGAACGGCGGATCCTCGGACTGCGCGAGGCGCGTATAGCCGATCACGCCGAAGATCGTCGCAAGGCCGATCAGGAAGATCACCAGTTGCTGATGCTTGAGCGCCCATGAGGACAGATTGAAGCGACGGTCGTCGGCCGGGCCGGCGTCGGTTCGCGCGTCGTCCGGTAGTTGCTGATGTTCGGGGGCGTTCATGACGGGAAGTCCTCCGGATGCAGCGGCGGCACGACGCGCACGCGTTCGCCGGCGGTGACGGTATGGACACCTTGCATCACGACGCGCTCGTCGCTCGCGAGCCCCGACGTGATGGACACCGTGCGTTCGTCGTAGCGTCCGATCGACACCGTGCGCAGTTCCAGCGTGTCGCTGCCCTTGCGGACGACCCACACCGCCGGCATTTCGCCGCGGTGAAAGAGGGCGGTGGCCGGCAGCGTGATCGTATGGTCCGCGGCGGCGTCGGTGCTGCCGTCGAACGCGACGTTGGCCGTCATCCCGGAGCGCACGTCCGGGCTCGGCGCGATCAGCGTCAGTTTTACCCGCCACGTGCGGCTTTGCGGATCCGCGGCGGCCGCGACCTCGCGCACGCGCGCATCGAACACTTTGCCCGGCAGCGCCGTGAGGCTGACGCGCGCGCCGCGGCCGATCACGAGATCGCGCAGGTCGCGCTCCGAGGCGTCGCACACGATGTCGAGCTCGCCGCTCCAGTCCAGATGAAACACCGCCTGCCCCGCCTCGACGTTCTGCCCGGTATCGGCATCTTCGGACGTCACGACGCCGTCGTGATCCGCGACGAGCGTCGCGTAGCGCAGATGATCTCCGGCGAGCGCCATCTGCGCGAGGGCGGCATCGCGCTGCGCGACCGCCGATGTATAGGCATCCTGCGTTGTCTCGAGCTGCGCGGGGGCGATCAGCGCCGCCTGTGCCTGCGCGCGGTCGCGCTCCAGCTGCTGCTTCGCGTAGACGACCCGATGCTCGGCGGCGTCGAGCTGTGCGCGGGCATTGAGCAGCGTGTTGTGCAGATCGGCGGGATCCAGGGCCGCGAGCGTCTGCCCGGCCTTCACGGTGTCGCCGATGCGCACGCGCCGCTCGACGATCTTGCCGCCGACCCGGAACGACAGCGCCGTCGAATAGCGCGCCTGGACTTGCGCCGGCAGCACGCGCTGCGATGCGCCGCTGTCTGCGTGAGCCGGCAGCGCGACCACCGACCGCGGTTCGGGCGCGGGGGTCTCATGCGAATGACAAGCCGTCAGAAGAATTGCACAGCATGCGAGCGCGATCGGCGCCCGCTGAACCGGCGGCGCGATGCGTGTCAGGAGCCGGCGCATCGAAATGCGCGCATCAAGACCTGGTGATTTCACGATGTTTCCAAGACGAATGAAGGGCCAACTAAAAAAAATCCGGCGACCTCGGCGGGCCGGCCGACTGGGGCGGGGCGCGATCCGGCTTCGCTGCCGACGGCGCATCCATTTGCTAAATCAGTACTCCGATGTTTGCGTGGCAGCGTCCGATGCCGGCACGCCAGGTCACGCAGCCTGCGCCCGCCGCAGGGAGCGGTGGGGCTGGCTACCGCGCGGGCATCGAATGCCCGTGCTGGCCGTTACCGCACGTCGAGGACCCTTCCGGCAGACACGCTCGGCGCAGCGATTTCCGAGATTAGACTCATAACTGATAATATTGTCAAGTATGAGACAATAATCTACGATTGCGGAATGCAAGAAATTTCGAAGGGGGGAGACGCTGTCATGGAACAAACGTCCGAGCCGCCGCGGCCCATCGGGGCCGCCGTCGCGACCGAGCACCGGCTGCCGCGGGGCGCGCGGCGCAAGCAGGCGACGCGCATGCGTCTGCTGCGGGCGGCGTTCATGCTGATGGCGGAAAAGGGGATGGACAACGTGGCGATCAGCGAGATCACCGAGGCGGCCGACGTCGGGTTCGGCTCGTTCTACAACCACTTCGCATCGAAAGACGGACTTTTTGCCGCGTTGATCGAGTGGGTGTTCGACGATTTCGCGGATCGGCTCGAGCGCGTGACCGGCGGCTTGTCAGATCCGGCGGAGGTCGTGTCGGTCTGCGTGCGCCATACGCTGATGCGAGCGCATCGGGAGCAGATGTGGGGTCGGTTCTTGATGCGCGAGGGTTTCTCGGTGCGCGCGCTCGACCGAGGGCTTGGGCAGCGCTTGCGGCGGGACAGCGTGCGCGGCATCGCGGCGCGCCGCTTCGTCGTCAGCGATCCGTTCGTCATCGTTCTGGCGTCGACGGGGACGATTCTCGCGGCAATCGCCGCGCAGCTTCACATCGCCAGGACGGTCAAGGGCGGGACGAGGCGACGGGTGGAGGGCGTTGGCGGTTTCCCCGAACGGACCGCCGCGATCGTGCTGCAGACGCTTGGCGTTGCGCGCGCCGAGGCGCACGCCATCGCGAATCGCCCGCTACCGCCGGGCGATTTCGCCGGCGCGGGAGGCGGTTGAGCGGCGGTAGCCGCCGACGCACGTCGGGCCGCTTGGGTCAGGCAACGAAGGCGGCAACGCAACCGTGTCCGGTTGCGAGCGCGCCGCCGGACTCGCGAGGTCAAGGCCTGCAGAATTTGCTGGTTTTGCATTTTACATAAGCTAAATTATCAACGTTAAATCTTGTAGCGGCTAAGTTGTAATGTCCGCTTCGGGGGTGCGGCTGGACTGACGTCGCGCAAACGTGGTCGCCCGGGGAACCGGCGATTGGACGAGGAACTGGCTCGGCAAGCGCTGACGATCATTCGCGAGCGCTACGCGGATTTTGGCCCGACGCTGGCCTGCGAGAAGTTGTCCGAGTGCCACGGCGTCCAGTTGGCCAAGGAAACGGTGCGGCGGCTGATGACGGATGCCGGTTTGTGGGTGCCACGCCGGCAGCGTCCACCCAAGGTCTACCAGCCGCGATCGCGACGAACGCGACGATTCCGAGCCGCACGCGCGATACCTCGATACGCGCGACGAACAACAGGATCGCGACCGTCGCGACGGCACCCGCGACCTGCAGTCCGGCATAGAAACCGTCGGACTGCCGAAACACACCGGTGACTATTGCAGCCGACGTCGCAAGTGTCGGCTTCACTAGACGCTCAATGTGTCGATCCGGATGCGCCGTCGAGCGTGTGCCGTTCGGTGCCACGCAGCGGCGAATTGTCGAGTGCATACATATCTCCCGGCCGGATCGGGTAAACGTTCCCGTCCACGTCCTCTACTTCGCCATGACCTGCGATGCAATAGCAGGCTTCCAGATGATTCCTGTATTGCAACAGCGACTCCGTACCCGCCGGTACCACGGTATTTTAGGTGTGAAATCAGGGGACGACATTTTCGACTACGCGCGTCCCCTTTTCCTACGACATACATCCACGCGGCGTCATGTTTAACTCATGCCAAACCGGATCGGGCGTATTCCGAATCCGAGCGGCGCGCATCTTGAATGTTCACGAAGCAAATCAATGCTTCCATGACTTCCGGTGTGCTTCACGCACTGCCTTTGTACCGCGATGACGAACCGGCTATCGACGTGCGAACTGCGGCGCCTGGCTGTCGCACCCGTTTCTCTCCAAGTGAAGATTGCCGATGCATCGCCATGGCAATCATGACCGGAACTTTAATGGTGAAAAACACCGAACACGTGAATTTCCGCAGCGCGATCTCATGTGCGCCAGTAACAAGCGAGCCGCTCGAGTACCCGCTCGCATGCGTCTGATCTGTTTCCCCTATGCGGGCGGCTCGGCCGCCGTTTATCGTGGTCTGCAAGCCTTGTTGCCCGGCATCGAAGTACGCCGTCATGAACTTGCGGGCCGAGGCAGCCGCCTGTCCGAGCCTGCCGTACGAGACATGTCGACGCTGATCGACGTGTTGCTGTGCGACTTGGACAACTGCTTCGATCGTCCCTTCGCACTGCTCGGACACAGCATGGGCGCGGCTATTGCCGTCGAACTGGCGCTGCGGCTTCCCGCCCAGGCGCAACCGAATCTGCGGCATCTGTTCGTGAGCGGGCGCGCCGCACCGGGCAAGGAGCGACCTGTTCGACGCATGCAGGCGCTGGACGACCGCGCCTTCCTCGATGCACTGCACGAGATGGGCGGCACGCCGAAGCCGGTACTGGACAACAGCGAACTGATGGCGCTGCTGATGCCGGCGCTACGGGCGGATTTCACGATGATCGAAAACTACCGGCCCGTGCCCGGGCGCAGGCTGGCGGTGGACATCACCGCGTTCGCGGGCCGGGCGGATGAACAGGTCCCCGTTGATTCCGTTGCAGGCTGGGGCGCCGAGACGACCGGGCGGTTCGATTTTCACGTCATCGAAGGAGATCATTTCTTCATGAGAAGCGAAATGCGGGCGATGGCCGGCATCATCGCGGCGCGCCTGCGGCGCGCGGAACACGTTGCGTCGAGCGCACTGCAGGCATGACGGGCCGATCCTCGCGATCGGCGTGCCGGCCGGTGCCGTGTCGAATGAAGAGGCTCGTGCGCCCTATCGGCTTCCATGCCGGAGCCGCGGGCCGGTCAAGCATGCCTGGAGGCCGCGCGTCGCTTCCTTGCGCGCGATACTTGGAGTGCAATTGTGCAACGTAATCGAAAGCGAATCCTCGTAACAGGTGGCGCGGGTTTCCTCGGTTCGCATCTTTGCGAGCGCCTGGTCGAACTCGGTCACGACGTATTGTGCGTCGACAACTATTTCACCGGCACGAAGCAGAACGTGGCTGCGCTGCTCGGCAACCCGAGCTTCGAGGCGCTGCGCCACGACGTGACCTTTCCGTTGTACGTCGAGGTGGACGAGATTTACAACCTCGCCTGTCCGGCTTCGCCAATCCACTATCAATTCGATCCCGTGCAGACCACCAAGACCAGTGTGATGGGCGCGATCAACATGCTGGGGCTCGCCAAGCGCACGCACGCACGCGTTCTGCAAACCTCGACAAGCGAAGTGTACGGCGACCCCGATGTGCATCCGCAACCCGAGAGTTACCGGGGCAACGTCAACCCGCTCGGGCCGCGCGCCTGCTACGACGAAGGAAAACGTTGCGCGGAGACCCTGTTCTTCGACTATCACCGCCAGCAAAACGTGCGAATCAAGGTGGTACGCATCTTCAACACGTACGGGCCGCGCATGCATCCCAATGACGGTCGCGTGGTTTCCAACTTCATCGTGCAGGCGCTGCGCGGCGAGGACATCACGCTGTATGGCGACGGCAGCCAGACCCGGGCGTTCTGCTATGTCGACGATATGGTCGACGGTCTGATCCGGATGATGGCCACGCCCGCGGACCTCACCGGCCCGATCAATCTCGGCAATCCGCACGAGATCGCGGTCAGCGAACTTGCGCAGATCATTTTGCGCCTGACGGGCTCGAAGTCGCGGCTCGTATTCCGTCCGCTGCCGAAGGATGATCCGACACAACGTTGCCCCGATATTGGCCTCGCACGCGCCCACCTCGACTGGGAGCCGACGGTCGGGCTCGACGCGGGGCTCCGGCGGACCATCGACTATTTTCGCGCGACCATGCCGGCTTGACGCCGCGTCCGGAAACCACGCTTCGATGATCGGGATGCGATGGCATGACGTAGTGACGTTGCATCGCCTGTGTCCCATTTTTACGTGACAGACGCGATATGGACTACATGCTCCAATCAGGCCGTACCGTTACGCCATTGGCCAGGATGAAGCAATGCCAATGTCCATCAATCCGCCTCGCAAGCCGGATCTCCGCGCATGGAAAAACTTGAGTATCTGAAGCATGTCGAATCGAAGGCGCGAACCTACGCGACATCTTTCCCACGGCTGTTTACCCATGCCAAAGGCATACGGGTGCGCGACTCCGAGGGGCAGGAATACATCGACTGTCTGTCAAATGCAGGTACGCTCGCGCTCGGACATAATCACCCGGAAGTCAATGAAGCCGTCATGCGGTTTCTGTCGTCCGATCAAATTCAACAGGCACTCGACCTGGCGACGCCAGCAAAGCACGCGTTCGTCGAGCAGCTTTTCTCGCTCTTGCCCAACAAGATCGCCGAATCCGGCAAGATCCAGTTTTGCAGTCCCAGTGGGGCGGATGGCGTCGAAGCGGCTATCAAGCTGACCAGGCACCATACGGGCCGCTCGACGATCATGGCGTTCCACGGTGCCTACCACGGCATGACGGCCGGCGCACTCGCCGTGTCGGGAAATCTCACGCCGAAATCGGCCGGCGGCAATGGACGCGACGTTCATTTCCTGCCTTATCCCTATGCTTTTCGCTGCCCGTTCGGCACCGATGGCTCGGCGACCGATCAACTCAGCATCAACTATATTCGGACCGTCCTGTCCGATCCCGAGAGCGGGATAACGAAACCGGCGGCAATCATTGTCGAAGTCGTGCAAGGCGAAGGGGGTTGCATCCCCGCTTCCGACGCCTGGTTGATCGAGTTGCGCAACCTGACGCTGCGGCATGAAATCCCGTTGATCGTCGATGAAGTGCAGACCGGACTCGGTCGAACCGGCGCGCTGTTCGCGATCGAACATTCCGGCATCCAGCCGGACGTACTGGTGTTGTCGAAGGCATTCGGCGGCGGCTATCCATTATCGGTGGTGGTCTATGACAAGCGCCTCGACACCTGGCCGCCCGGCGCGCACGCCGGCACCTTTCGAGGCAACCAGATCGCGATGGTGGCCGGCTTGTCGACCATGCGCATCGTCGAACGAGACGGTCTGTCGGCGCACGCTGACAGAGTCGGAAAACTACTGGTTGCCGGCCTCGAAGCGGTTGCCGGACGCTTCCCCTGTCTGGGCCAGATACGCGGCCGCGGCCTGATGATCGGCGTTGAAGTCGTCATACCCGGCCCACATGGCCAAACAGGCCCGACCCATGCGGAACTGGCAAAAGCCATCAAGCTGAACTGCCTGCGAAACGGACTCGTCATCGAAACCGGCGGCCGCAACGGCGCGGTACTCAGGTTCCTGCCGCCGCTGATCGTTTCGGAAGCGGATATCCACGAGATTCTCAATCGCTTCGAGCATGCGGTGGAAACGGCTTGCCGTGCATAGCCGCACCGCGGCGCGACCATGCAGACCGACCGGTTCGGGTCTCGCCGTGATCCACGTTCAGAAAAGGACTATTGACCATGCTGGGCATGACGGAACGCAAGCTGCTTGCCGACGGGAGTTCTCCGTGGCTGCTGGAGCCTGCGTCGAACGGGCGCGATATCGTGCTGGCGGTGAACGACAACCGGGTGGAGCTGGAATCCCGGCTTCTCGAACATGGCGCGCTCCTGTTTCGTGGCTTCGACGTTTCATCCGTGGGCGGCTTCGAAGCGTTTTCTAACGCGATTTCGGCCCATAAGTCCGACTACGTCTATCGTTCCACTCCGCGCACCTCGATCGGCAATGGCATATTCACCGCAACCGAGTATCCGCCGAGCGAGACAATCGCACTTCATTGCGAAAACGCGTATCAACGAACCTGGCCGCTGAGAGTGGCATTCTGTTGCCTTACTCCGGCCACGACCGGCGGCGAAACGCCGATTGCCGACATGCGCGAGGTGAGCCGCAGGATCGGACCGCGCATCCTGCAGAACTTCGAGGCGAAACAGGTCCGCTATGTCAGGCACTACCGGCGGCACGTCGACATTCCGTGGGAAACCGTCTTTCAGACCTGCGACCGCAGCCAGGTTGCGGCCTTCTGCGCAGACAACGGCATCGAGCTCGAATGGCTCGACGACGACACGCTACGCACCGCACAGATCAGCCAGGGTGTGGCTTACCATCCGGTAACCCGCGACAGGGTGTTCTTCAATCAGGCACATCTGTTCCATATCTCGAACCTGGAAGCATCGCTCGCCAGTTCGATCGTCAGCCTGTTCGGCAATGACCGAATTCCGCGCAACGCTTTCTATGGCGACGGGAGTCCATTCGATCTCGCCGACATCGAGCAGATCCGCAACGCATTCCGCGACTGCGCCATCACGTTTCCATGGCAACGAGGCGACGTCCTGCTGGTCGACAACATGCGCTTCGCGCATGGCCGCAACCCATTCGAAGGCGAGCGCAAGGTCGTCGTGTCATTGCTGGACCCGTACTCCCCCGACAGTGAAGAAATGGCCGACCGTTAGCCAGCGCGAGCGTACGAATAAATAAAAATCCATATTGATCAAGTGCGCGAAACGCCATGTCCATGGATTACGGGGCAGACGTCGGATTAGAGCGATGCTCTAATTTCAATACCATCCAATTCAACAAGCAAGCTTGGCGGGATCGCCGCAACTGGTCCTGATGAATTCAACGTTTGGCAGACAACGAAGGTTGAGTATGCTTCCCGATACAAAATTCAGGACTGTTACAGAAATATTGATATTTCGCGGCAAGGTCGAACCGGAGAAGACGGCATTCATTTTTCTCGAGAACGGCGAATCGGAACTGACTCGGCTCACGTTCGGCGACCTGGACAAGCGGGCTCGCGGCATCGCCGCCAGGCTGCAAGGCATGGCGCAACCGGGCGATCGCGTCCTGCTGGTCTATCCGCCCGGACTGGAATTCATCTGCGCATGGGTGGGATGCCTGTATGCCGGCCTGATCGGCGTGCCTGCCTATCCTCCGCGCAGGCATCGTCCCGCGGATCGTCTCAAGGCCATCGTCGCCGACGCCGGGCCGGTCGTCGCGCTGACCGACGCAGCCACGCTCGACGGCATGGTGCATCGCGCGGACGGCTATTCCGACACGCTGGAACTGAAGATCCTGGCGACGGACCGGAGCTTCGACGCACCGGCCGAACAATGGCGCGCACCGGAAATCACGCCGCAGACGCTGGCGCTTCTGCAATACACGTCAGGCTCCACCGGTACGCCAAAAGGCGTGATGATCAGCCACGCGAACATCCTGAGCAATATGGCGGTCATCGCCGAGGCGAGCGATGCCGATGCGTCGACGGTATTCGTCAGCTGGCTCCCGGTGTTTCACGACATGGGGTTTTTCGGGAAGGTGCTGCTGCCGATCTATCTCGGTGTGCTGTCGGTGCTGATGGCGCCCGCGGCGTTCGTGCAGAAGCCCATCCGCTGGCTGCAGGCAATCACGAAGTATCGCGGCACGCATTGCGCCGCGCCGGATTTCGCGTATGACCTGTGCGCGCGCAAAATATCCGATGAAGCCCGCGCGCAGCTGGATCTGAGCAGCTGGCGGGTCGCATTCAACGGCGCGGAACCGGTGCGCGCGGAGTCGGTGGCACGTTTTTCGCGCGCATTCGCCGCGTGCGGCTTCCACGCGCAAACCATGCGCCCCGTCTACGGCATGGCCGAGGCGACCTTGTTCATCTCCGGTCAGCCGGCACGCTCGCTGCCGCTCGTGGCGGACTACGACGCCGACGGCCTGGCACGAGGCGTGGCGACGAGAAGCGACCGCGGCAAGCGCCACGCGCTGGTCTCATGCGGTCGGACCTGGGCGGAGCACCGCCTGCAGATCGTGAATCCGGATACCGGTGAGCGCTGCCCGCCCGACCGGATCGGCGAAATCTGGTTGACGGGCCCGAGCGTCGGCGTCGGCTACTGGAACCGCGTCGAGGAAACGGAGCACACCTTTCGCGCGAAGCTGGATGGCGATGACGCGCGTTACCTGCGCACCGGCGATCTCGGCTTCGTCGATGGCGATAACCTCTTCGTCACCGGCCGTTTGAAAGACCTCATCATCGTCGCCGGCCGCAATCACTACCCGCAGGATCTCGAGCAATCCGCCGAAGGAAGCCACCCCGCGCTGGCGCCCAACGCGTCGGCGGCTTTCTCGATCAACGTCGATGACGTGGAGCGGGTCGTTATCGCATGCGAAGTGCGCCGGGAAGCGCTCAACACCCTGAACGCGGAAGCCGTCGCCGCGGAGATCCGGCGCAAGCTCGCCGAAGAGCATGACGTCGATCTGTATGCGGCGATCCTGTTGAAGCCCGCCACGATCCTGCGCACGTCCAGCGGAAAAATCCAGAGGAGCCGAATCAGACAGGCATTCCTCGATGAACAGGGGCTCGCGATCGCAGGCGAGTGGCGGCGTTCGTTTTCCCCGGAGGCCGCGCCCTCCACCGCCGCGGCACGCGACACGCAAGCGCTGGTGCAATGGTGCGTCGAGCGTGTCTCGCGACTGTCGGGAATCGATTCCGGCAATATCGACCCCGACGCGCCGTTCAGCATCTATGGGCTCGATTCGAAGGACGCCATCATGCTCTCGGGCGAGTTGCAGGACTGGCTCGGGCTGCCGGTTTCCCCTACCGTCGTCTACGATTTTCCGAGTATTGCCCTGCTCGCGCGCCATTTGAGCGGCACCGGGAATGCCATGCCGGACCAGGCGCCCGGTTCGGCCGAAGCACGCGCGGATATCGCCATCGTCGGCATGGGATGCCGTTTCCCCGGCGCCAGTCATCCCGACGCATTCTGGCAGCTTCTGCAGGAGGGCCGGGACGCGGTCGGCGCGTCGCAGCAGCGCGCCGGCGGCCTTCCGCCCACCGGACTGCTGGAACAGGTCGATCTGTTCGATGCGGCGTTCTTCGGCATCAGCGCCCGCGAAGCCGAATCGATGGATCCGCAGCAGCGTCTGCTTCTCGAGGTTGCGTGGGAGACGCTCGAGCATGCGGGGATCGCGCCCCGGAGTCTCGCCGGCGGACGCACCGCGGTCATCGTGGGCATCAGCAATTCGGACTACATCCGTCTGGCGCAGGAAGAAGTCGCGGATGTCGGCCCTTATGTCGCGACCGGCAATGCGCTCAGCGTCGCCGCCAACCGCATTTCCTACACGCTCGATTTGCGCGGCCCGAGCTGGGCGGTCGATACCGCGTGTTCGTCCTCGCTCGTCGCGGTTCATCAGGCGTGCCGCGCGCTGCAGCGCGGCGAGTCCGATGCGGCGCTTGCCGGCGGGGTCAACCTGATTCTGGCGCCGCAATTGAGCGCCTCCTTCACGCAATCGGGCATGCTTTCGCCGGACGGCCGATGCAAGGCGTTCGATGCGGCAGCCAACGGTTATGTGCGCGGCGAAGGCGTGGGCATGGTGCTGCTCAAGCGGCTCGACGATGCGCTCGAGAACGGCGACACCGTGTTCGCCGTGATCCGCGGCTCCGCGGTGAATCAGGATGGACGCAGCAATGGCCTGACCGCGCCCAACGGCCCGGCCCAGCAGGCCGTGATTCGCAGTGCGCTGCGCGATGCCGGCGTACGCGCGCAGGACATCGGCTTCGTCGAAGCGCACGGTACGGGAACGCCGCTCGGAGACCCGATCGAGTTGAACTCGCTGGCGGCGGTCCTGGGCGAATCTCGTCGGCCGGACGATCACTGCTGGATCGGTTCGGTCAAGACCAACATCGGCCATCTGGAGTCGGCGGCGGGCATCGCCAGCCTGATCAAGACCGCCCTTGCGCTACACCATCGTGCCATTCCGCCGAACCTCCATTTCCGGTCGATCAATCCTCAAATCGCGCTCGACGGCACGCCCTTCCGTATTCCGCAGCAGGTCACGCGCTGGCATTCGGAACACGGGCCGCGCATGGCCGGCGTGAGTTCGTTCGGCTTCGGCGGCACCAATGCGCACATGATCCTGTCCGAAGCGCCGGGGCCCGCGGAGATCGAAGCCGACTCGGCGGCGCCCGCGGCGCGCGTCGTGACGCTTTCCGCGCGCACGCCCGAAGCGTTGCAAGCGCTGGCGGCGTCGTATGCGGCGTATCTCGACGCCCATCCCGAGGTGCGCGTGCGGGATGTCGCGTTCACGGCAAATACCGGGCGCACCCATTTCACGCGGCGAGCGGCCATCGTCGCATCGAGTCTCGATACGTTGCGTTCGCAACTGGACGCCGTTTCGGCCGGCGAGCCCGCCGAAACACCGCCTGCGGTGACCTTCCACTTTTGCGCCGACGACGGCGGCAGCGCCGACGCGGTTCGGCAATTGCGTTCAGCCAGCCCCGCCTTCGGCGCGCTGATGCAGCGGCAATCCGACGCGCCCGGGCACGTCTCCACCGAGGCCGGGTTCACGGCATTCCAGCGCGCGCTGGCGCAACTGTGGATGTCCTTCGGCATTGCGCCGCTCGCCGTCAGCAGCACGGGCGACGGGCATCGCGCCGCAGCCTCGCTGGCGGGCGTGCCGCAGGTGCCGGACGGCGGTGCGGCGGGAAACCCCGGCATCGTGATCGAAATCGGCGCGCACACGGCCGCATGGGACACGATCCTTCACACGCTCGCCGAGCTCTACGTACGCGGCGCGTCCATCAACTGGGATGCCGTGGAGCAGGACGCACCGCGCCGCCGGCTCGCCCTGCCGACCTACCCGTTCGAGCGTCGCGGCTTCTGGATCAGTCCACGCGCGCCTCGGCATCCGTTGCTCGGGCGCCTCATGGAGCCGCACGCGCATGCGCCGGCCACGTGGATCTGGCAGTCGCGTCTCGATGCTCCGGCAACCATCTTTCTCAGCGGTCATCGCGTCAAGGGATCGCCCGTGCTGCCCTATTCCGCCTACGTGGAAATGGCGCTGGCGGCAACTTCGGAAATCGGCGCCGCCAGCCATACCACGTTGAAGGACCTCGCACTGCATGCGCCGTTGCCGCTGCATCCGCATGAATCGTGCACCGTGCAGACCGTGCTGAGTCGCCAGTCCTGGGGACCGTTTTCGTTTGCCGTCTATCACCGGATCGAGGACACCAGCGCCGCCGCGACATGGCAGATGTGCGCGAGTGCCGAAATTCACGAATCGGATCGGAGCCACGCATGAAATTCGGCCTGATGTTCTTCGCCAGCAGTGAAGAGGCGCTGTCCGGCAACAAGTACCAGCTCGTGATGGAAAGCGCGCGTTTCGCCGATGCGAACGGGTTTTCCAGCGTCTGGGTGCCGGAGCGCCATTTCACCGAATTCGGCTCGCTGTACCCGAATCCCGCTGTCCTGCACGCCGCGCTTGCCGCTGCCACCCGACGCGTGAAGCTGGTCGCAGGCAGCGTGGTCGCAGCGCTGCACAACCCGATCCGGATCGCGGAAGAATGGTCCATGGTGGACAACCTGTCGAACGGCCGCGTGGGCGTGTCGTTCGCGTCCGGATGGAATCCGGACGACTTCGTGTTCGCGCCGGACAAATACGCGACCCGGCAGGACGACATGCTGACCACGATGCGCGCCGTCCAGCATCTGTGGCGCGGCGGGTCGCTGGATGCGAAGAACGGCGTCGGCAAGCCGGTGCAGTTGCGCATCTATCCGACGCCGGTGCAGCCGGAACTGCCCGTCTGGGTGACTGCCGCGAGCAATCCGCAGACCTTCGTGCGCGCCGGCGAAGTCGGCGCCAACCTGCTGACCCACGTGCTCGACCAGGATCGGGACCAGCTCGCGCACAAGATCGCCCTCTACCGCGACGCGCGCGCAAAGCATGGCTTCGATCCGGCGGCCGGCACCGTGTCCGTGATGCTGCACACGTTCGTCGGCGACGATGCGGCGCGGGTGCGCGAGCAGGCGCGCGCGCCGTTCTGCAACTACATCCGCAGCAATATCGGGCTGTTGAACGGGCTGGCGCAGAGCCGCGGCCAGTCGGTGGACGTGCGCGCGATGGGCGCGCGCGAACTGGACGAGTTCGTCGAGTTTCTCTATGAACGCTTCGCGCAATCGCGCGGCCTCATCGGCACGCCGGAAACCTGCGTCGAACTGGTGCGGGATCTCGAGTCGATCGGCGTGGACGAAGTGGCCTGCCTGCTCGATTTCGGTCCGCCGGTCGAGCTGATCCTCGGCAATCTTCCGCAGTTGCGTCGACTACGGGAGATGTGCGCCCCCATGCGATCCGCCGCGCCGACGAGATTCGATGCCGCCGAGGTGCAGGCCCGCTGCACCGAAACGACTTCGGGCGCCGACTTCAATGGCGAAATCCGGCAGCACGGCGTGCAGATCGACGGCGTGTTCAACGCAATCCAGCAGATCTGGCGCACGGCCGGTGAGGCGCTGGGGAAAATCAGCCTGCCGGCGGACGCGCTGGCATCGTCGCAATACCAGGTGCACCCCGCTTTTCTCGACGCGTGCAGCCGCGTGCTCGCCGCCGCTATCGATCCGGACGCGCTGGAGGCAGGCGACCTGTACCTGCCCAGTTCGATCGGCGCGGTACGGGTTCATCAGCCGCCGTCGTCAGCGGATGCGTGGAGTCACGCCACGCTGCGCAAGCCGAGCGGGCAAGGCGCGCTGGAGGGCGATATCCGCGTCCATGACCTCGCCGGGCGACCGCTGATCGAGATCGATGCGCTGCGGTTGCAGCATGTGCGTTCCGGGCGAACCGTCGAGCGGCACGACTTGTCCGCGCTGCTTTATCGGCGCGTCTGGAGACCGTCGAGCGTCGACGCGGCAACCGGCGGTTCGGCGCAGGGCGAGTGGCTGATTCTCGCGGACCGTGGCGGCGTCGGCGCGCAACTGTCGGCTCTGCTGGAAAGCGCGGGCGATACGTGCACGCTGCGCTTCGCCGACGCGACGCCGGAACTGTCCGCGCTCGACCGGCCGCTGAAGGGCATCATTCACCTGTGGAGTCTCGATCTCGCGCCCGCCGACATCGCGTCGCGACGGCGTGCCAGCGCGAGCGTGCTGCAACTGGTCAGGGCGCTCGCGTCACGCGCACCGGCAGCCCGGCAGGCGCGTCTGTGGCTGGTGACGTCGGGTGCGATGAATGTACTGGACGGCGAATCGACCGCCGTCGCGCAGGCCCCCCTGTGGGGATTGGGCCGCGCGATCGCCGTGGAGCATGCGGCGATGTGGGGCGGACTGGTCGACCTCGATCCCGCACAGCCGTCAGCGGCGCACATCGTGCAAGCGGTACAGGCCGGCGGCCGTGAAGACATGATCGCGTTTCGCCGCGGACAGCGCTACGTCGCGCGTATCGCCCGCGACGATCGCGAATTCGTCAGCCACCGGCCGATCCGGTTCCACCACGACGCGACCTATCTGGTGACCGGCGGGCTCGGCGGGCTCGGCCTGCGGCTCGCGTCCTGGCTCGCCGCCAACGGCGCCGGCAAAGTCGTACTGCTCGGGCGCGGCGCGCCCTCCCCGGCAGCCGAGAAAATCCTGCGGACGCTCGACGCACAGTTCGTTCGCGCCGACCTGTCGCGTCGCGAGGACGTCGCGCAAGCGCTCGGCGAAATCGCGCATTCGATGCCGCCGCTCAAGGGGGTCTTTCACCTCGCCGGCGCGCTCGACGATGCGCTGCTGACGCGCCAGGACGACGACTTCTTCCATCGCGCCGGTAGCGGCAAGGCCGACGGCGCCTGGTATCTGCACGAGCTGACGGCCGACTTGCCGCTCGACCATTTCGTCCTGTTCTCGTCGATGGCCGCGCTGATCACCATGCCGGGCCAGGGCAACTACGCGGCGGCGAACAGCTTCCTCGACGCCCTCGCGCAGCATCGGCACGCGCAGGGGAAACCGGGGCTCAGCGTCAATTGGGGGCCGTGGGCGGACATCGGTCATGCCGCCACCGACTACGGACGGCGCGCGCACGAACAACTGGCTGCGCTCGGCGTCGGCACGCTGCCGCCCGAACTGGCCATCGCGACGCTGGAACGGCTGATGGCGTCGGGCATCGCCCAGTCCGGGGTGGCGCGCATCGACTGGCCGACCCTGTTCCGGGTCGATGCGCCGGCCGCCGGGTCGGCGCTGTTTTCCGAACTGTCGCAACCGGCCGCGCAGCCTGCGCAGCAAGAGACGGCATTGCTGCGCCAGCTGCATGCGTGCGCGCCGCGCGAGCGGATCGAGCTCATCACCGACACGCTCGCGAAGATGCTGGCCGAGACGCTGCGGCTCTCCGGCCCCGACGCCATTGCGCCCGAGCAATCGCTGCTCGATCTCGGCCTGGATTCGCTGATCGCGCTCGAACTGACCGACCGCCTCAACAAGGTGTTCGGAAGGCCGTTTCGCGCGACGCTGTTCTTTTCCTATCCGAACCTGCAAACGCTCGCCCGGTTCGTTCTCGACGAACTGTCGCCGTCGCTCCCCGCGCCTGTCGTCGATAAAGCATCCGACGACCTCGACGAGGACGACCTTTCCGAACTGATCGCCCAGGAGATAGGCGCCCAATGAACGCCAAGGCCACGCATGCACTGAAAGCCGCGCTCGACGAACTGCGCCTGCGGCGCGCGGAAATCGCGGCGCTGCGTTCGGACCGCAACGAACCGATCGCCGTCATCGGCATGGCTTGCCGCTTCCCCGGCCGCAGCGATACGCCGGACGCGTTCTGGCAGTTGCTCGATGACGCGCGCGATGCCGTCACCGAAGTGCCGGGCGAACGCTGGGACATCGATCGCTATTACGACCCCGATCCGTCCACGCCCGGCAAGATGGCGACCCGCCACGGCGCCTTTCTCGAACGCGTGGATCAATTCGACGCGGCGTTCTTCGGGATCGCGCCGCGCGAAGCGACCTACCTCGATCCGCAGCAACGGCTCCTGCTCGAAGTGGCCTGGGAGGCGCTCGAGAACGCCCATCTCGCGCCCGAGCGCTTCCGGCAGTCCGCCACGGGCGTGTACGTCGGCATTACCTGCTTCGATCATGCGATCCAGGTGTCCAATGCGTCGATGCCGTCGAGCAGCTACGCCGGCACGGGCAGCGCGCTGAACATGGCCGCGGGCCGGCTGTCGTTCGTGCTGGGCCTCACCGGCCCGAGCATGGCGATCGATACCGCCTGCTCGTCGTCGCTGGTCTGCCTGCACCTGGCCTGCGAAAGCCTGCGCTCGCGCGAAAGCAACATGGCGCTCGCGGGCGGCGTCAACCTGATGCTGTCGCCCGAGGTGATGGTCAGCTTCTCGCAAGCGCGCATGCTGTCGCCGGACGGACGCTGCAAGACCTTCGACGCGGCGGCGGACGGCTATGTGCGCGGCGAAGGGTGCGGCATGGTGGTGCTCAAGCGCCTCGCCGACGCGCTCGCCGACGGCGACCGGGTGCTCGGCATCGTGCGCGGCACGGCGGTCGACCAGGGCGGCGCGGGCGGCGGGCTGACCGTTCCGAGCCGCGATTCGCAGGAACGGGTGATCCGCCGCGCACTGAACCAGGCCGGCCTCGCGCCCGGCGACGTCTCCTATGTCGAGGCCCACGGTACCGGGACGTCCCTCGGCGACCCGATCGAGGTCGAAGCGCTGGCCGGCGTCTACGGCCCCGGGCGCGCGGCGACCGAGCCGCTCGTGATCGGTTCGGTCAAGACCAATATCGGGCATCTGGAATCGGCCTCCGGCATCGCCGGCCTGATCAAGGTCCTGCTGTCGTTCGAGCACGACCGGATTCCGGCGCACCTGCATTTCACGCAGCCCAATCCGCATACGCCGTGGCAGGACATTCCAATCCGTGTCGCGGCCGATCCGGTCGCATGGCGGCGCGGGGAACGCAGGCGAATCGCCGGGGTGAGCGCGTTCGGGTTCAGCGGCACCAATGCCCACGCGATCGTCGAGGAACCGCCCGTCGCGCCGGCGCACGCCGCGCAGCGCGGGCTGCTGTTGCTGTCGGCCAAATCGGAAGCGGCGCTGGCAGCGCTCGCGCAACGCTACGAGCGCGCGATCGCCGGCGCGACGCCGCGGGAGCTGGCCGCCATCTGCCGCGCCGCCGCCACCGGACGGAGTCACTATCCGTTTCGCGCGGCCTATGTGTCGGGCGTGAGGGAAGCGTCGGCGGCCGCGGCGCGCACGGGCAAGGCGTTGCGCATGGGCTTCCGGTTCGGCGCGCCGGACACCGGCGTCGCGCGCGAGCTCCACGCGTCGGAACCGCTGTTCCGCGACGCGTTCGCGCGTTGCTCGGTGCCGCTGGAAGCACTCGATACCGACGCGGGCCGTTTCGCGATCCAGTTCGCGTGGGCGGAACTGTGGAAGGGATGGGGCATCCACCCGTCCGTCGTATCGGGCCACGGCATCGGCGAATATGTGGCGGCCTGCGTGGCGGGCGTCGTGAGCGTTGCCGACGCGCAGCGCCTCGTGGCCGCCCGGTCGGATGCCGAAGCGTTGCGCGCCGCACTTCAGGACACGCCGCTCGCACGGCCGTCGGTCCGCCTGATCTCCGGCTGCCTCGGTGCCGAAGTGACCGACGAGGTGACGCATCCGCAGTACTGGCTGCAGCTTGCCGGGGCGTCGGAGCAAGCCGACGCGCCGCACACGCCGGAGGGGCTCGCCGACGGCTGGCTGCCGCCGCCATGCGCCGGCGATGCACTGGAGCGCGCACTCGCGGTGCGGTACGTGCAGGGCTGGCAGTTCGACTGGAGCGCGCTGTTCCCGGCGCCCGCCCAGCCCGCCACGACCCTGCCGAACTACCCGTTCGAGCGGCAGCGCTTCAGCCTGGAGAAGATCCAGTCGCCGATCGTCGGCATGGATGCCGGCAGCATCGACGAAGCGTTGCGGCACCTCAAGTCGTCGGGCAAGTACTCGGAGGACGTACTGAACGCCTTTCCGGACCTGCTCAGGACTGCGTTCACCCCCGCCGAAACCGCCGCCCCGACCGCACCCCCGCTCTATCACGTGGTGTGGGAGCCGCAAGCCGCGTTGCCGGCGGCCCGGTTCGCCGCCGACGCGTCGCCGTGGCTGATCTTCGCGGACGAGAGCGGTGTCGGCGAGCGGCTCGCGGCGCTGCTGCGGGAGCGCGGCGCATCCTGCTCGCTGGTGCGCCCCGGCCCTGACCATGGCGCCGGCGCGGAAGCGGGCCGGCAGATCGCCCCCGAGCGGCCGGACGATTTCGTCCGCTTGCTGAACGAGACGGCCGCCCCCGGGCAGCGCATCGTCTTTCTATGGGCGCTGGACGAAGCCGTCGGCGAGACGCGCATGTCCACTGCCCTGCTGCATCTCGTGCACGCGCTGGTCGGCAGCGAGCGCGAGTGGACGCCTTCGACCCGGCCCAGGATCTGGGTAGTCACGCGCGACGCGGTGGAAGCCGGCGAAGCGCCGCACGTATCGGGGTTCGCACAGGCTGCGCTGTCGGGCCTGGCACGCGGGGCGATGATCGAGCATCCGGAATGGTTCGGAACCTTGATCGATCTCGATCCGGCCGCGCCGGAGGACGAGACGCAGGCGCTGCTTCAGGAGATGCTCGGCGAGAGCCGCGAAGAACAGGTGGCGTTGCGGCACGGCGCGCGCCATGTCGCGCGCCTGAGCCCGCTCGCGCAAGCCGAAACGGCCGCGCTGCGGGTCGAACCGGACGCGGCCTACCTGATCACCGGCGGGTTCGGCGCGCTCGGGCTGCACACCGCCCGGTGGCTGGCGGCGCGCGGTGCGGGCACGCTGATCCTGGTCGGCCGGCAAGGCGCCGCGAGCGATGAGAGCCAGCGGGCGATCGCCGAGCTGCGTGAGCGGAACGTGTCGCTGCGCTGCGAGCGCCTCGATATCGCCGACCCGGTGGCGGTCGCCGATTTTTTCGCCGCGCTCCGGCGCGACGGCGTGCCGCTGCGGGGCATCGTGCATGCGGCCGGCATCGTCGGCTACAAGCCGATCATGCAGGTCGAGCGCGAGGAGCTCGACGCGGTCCTGCAACCCAAGGTCGCCGGCGCGTGGCTGCTCCATCAGCAAAGCGAGCACTTCCCGCTCGATTTCTTCATCCTGTTCTCGTCGATCGCGTCCGCGTGGGGTTCGCGTGAGCAGGCGCACTACAGTGCCGCGAATCGATTCCTCGACGCGCTCGCGCATCATCGCCGCAGCCGGGGCCTGCCGGCCCTGAGCGTGAACTGGGGGCCCTGGGCGCAAGGCGGCATGACGTTCCCCGAGGCGGAAGCGCTGCTGCGGCGTGTCGGCATCCGTTCGCTGGCGGCGGATCGCGCGCTCGACGTGCTGGATCACCTCCCCGCCGTGCCACAGGTGGCGGTCGTCGATATCGACCTGGCGCTGTTCCAGGGCTCCTACGAGGCGCGCGGACCCAAGCCGTTCCTCGACCGCGTGCGGGTGGGCGGAAGCCCGCCGAGCGCGCCGGCGATGCCGGCGTTGAGCGGCGCATCGCCGCGCGAGCGAAAGCGCCTGCTGGCGGACAGCATCGATCGCGCGGTTGCCCAGGTGCTCGGCTACGGAGCGGGGACGCTGGATCGCGACCTCGGCTTCTTCGAGATGGGCATGGATTCGCTGATGGCGCTGGACGTGCGCACGCACCTCGAAAAAGCGCTGGGCATCCCGTTGTCGGTCGCGCTGTTGTTCGATCATCCGACGGTCAACGCCCTCGCGGATTTCCTGGCGGAACAGTCGTCCGGCGCCGCGCCGGACGCGGACGCGCACGCGGCGCCGACGCAGGCCGTGCCGGCGCAGCCGCGGCCGCGGCCGGTCGCGCCGGCCATCGAGGCCCGCGAGGCCGGCACGCCGGAACCGATCGCCATCGTCGGCATGAGTTGCCGGTTTCCGGGCGCCGCGCACGATCTCGACGCCTACTGGCGGCTGCTGAACGACGGGGTGGATGCGATCTCCGAAGTGCCGCGCGAACGCTGGGATGTCGACGCGTACTACGATCCGGATCCGGAAGCGCCGGGGCGCATGGTTTGCCGCTTCGGCGGTTTTCTCGACGACGTCGATCAGTTCGATCCGGCCTTTTTCCGTATCACGCCGCGCGAAGCGGCCGCGATGGACCCGCAGCAGCGCCTGTTGCTCGAAGTCAGTCACGAAGCGCTGGAGCATGCCGGCATTCCCGTCGACAGTCTCAAGGGCAGCCGGACCGGCGTCTTCGTCGGCATCACCACCAACGATTACGCGAACCTGCAGCTTCGCAACGGCGGCGGCAGCGGCATCGACGGCTATTTCTTCACCGGCAATCCGCTCAACACGGCGGCCGGCCGCATCTCCTATGGGCTGGGCGTGCAGGGGCCGAGCATGGCGATCGACACCGCCTGCTCGTCGTCGCTCACCGCGATCCACACCGCCAGCCAGAATCTGCGCACCGGCGAGTGCGATCTCGCGATCGCGGGCGGCGTCAACCTGATCCTGTCGCCGGACAACTCCATCGCCGTCTCGCGCACGCGGGCGCTGGCGCCGGACGGCCGCTGCAAGACCTTCGACGCGGCGGCGGACGGCTTCGTGCGCAGCGAAGGCTGCGGCGCGCTGGTGCTCAAGCGCCTGTCCGATGCGCTTGCCGCGGGCGATCGCGTGCTGGCCGTGCTGCGCGGCTCGGCCGTCAACCACGACGGCGCGTCGAGCGGCTTTACCGCGCCGAACGGACGCGCGCAGGAAGCCGTGATCCGCCAGGCGCTGGGCGGGCTTCCCGCCGCGTCCGTCGATTACGTGGAAGCGCACGGCACCGGCACCCCGCTGGGCGATCCCGTCGAGGTGCAGGCGCTGGCGACGGTGTTCGGCGAAGGCCGCGACGGGGGCCGGCGGCTGCGCGTCGGCTCGGTGAAAACCAACATCGGCCACACGGAATCCGCCGCCGGCATCGCGGGGGTCATCAAGGTCGTGCTGTCGCTGAACCACGACCGCCTTCCCGCCCACCTGCATTTCCGCCACCCGAGCCCGCTGGTGCAGTGGGACGCGCTGCCGCTCGAGATCTGCGCCGAGGCGAGCGCGTGGCCGCGCGGCGAGCGGCCACGGCGAGCCGGCGTCAGCGCGTTCGGCGCGAGCGGCACCAATGCCCACCTGGTGCTGGAAGAAGCGCCCGCGCCGGCGCGGCCGGCGACGCCGTCGAAACACAAGGTGCATCCGCTGGTGCTGTCGGCCAAGACGCCAGCGGCATTGCGAGAGCTTGCCGGGCGCTATCAGCGGCGGCTCGAAGCCGAACCCGGTCTCGATATCGCAGCCGTGGCGTTTTCGGCGGCGACCGGCCGCTCGCATTTCGCGCATCGGCTGGCGCTGCCGGTGACGTCGCTCGAGGACGCCATCGACAAGCTGCGCGCGTTCCAGGCGAAGGAACCCGCCGGCGTGGCGCGGCCCGCCCCCCGCGTGAAGATGGCATTCCTGTTCACCGGCCAGGGCTCGCAATACGCCGGCATGGGCCGCCGTCTGTACGACGCGTATCCGGTGTTCCGCGACGCCATCGACCGCTGCCGCGCGGTGGCCGATCCGTTGCTCGACAAGCCGTTGCTCGAGGTGCTGTCCGCCCAGGGCGAGGAGATTCACCAGACCGGCTACAGCCAGCCGGCCCTGTTCTCGCTGCAGTTCGCGCTCACCACGTTGCTGGCGTCGTTCGGCGTGGTGCCCGACGCCGTGATGGGCCACAGCGTCGGCGAGTACGCGGCGGCTTGCGCGGCCGGCGTCTTCTCGCCGGAAGACGGCCTGCGGCTGATCGCCGAACGCGGCCGGCTGATGCAGGCGCTGCCCCGCGACGGCGAGATGGCGGCCATTTTCACCGACCTCGCGACGGTCGAGCGCGCGATCGAGGCCTATCCGCACGATGTCGCGGTGGCGGCCGTCAACGGTCCGGCGAGCATCGTGATCTCCGGCAAGCGCGAGCGCATCGCGATGCTGGTCGACGCATTCGCCGCGCAGGACATCCGGTCCGTGCTGCTCAATACGTCGCACGCGTTCCACTCGCCGCTGGTCGAGCCGATGCTGGACCGCTTCCAGGCCGCCGCGAAAGCCGTGCACGTCGCGCGCCCGGCGATCCCGTTCTATTCGAATCTCACGGGCGCCGTGATGGACGAGGCGCCCACCGACGCGTACTGGCGCCGTCACTGCCGGGAGCCGGTGCAGTTCGCGAGCAGCGTCGAGCGCCTCGCCGAAGCCGGTTTCAACGTGCTGGTCGAAATCGGCCCCAAGCCGGTGCTCGTCAACCTGGCCCGCGCGTGCTGTGCGCCGGACGCCGGGATCCAGTTCCTTGGCCTGCAGCGGCCGCAAGTCGAGCAGCAAGCGCTGGTCGAAACGCTGTCGAGCCTGTATGCCCGCGGCGTCGATGTCGATTGGGCCCCGACCGAAACACCCGCGCCCACGCGCGTCGCATTGCCGTCCTATCCCTTCCAACGCAGCCGTACCTGGTTCCAGAAAGCGGACACGTCCATGACTCAGACAATCGCATCACCCATCGCCGCCACGCCGGCGCACAACCGTAGCGGCGAGGTTCTCGAATGGCTTCGCGGCAAGATCGGCGAATTGATCCAGGCCGATCCCGCCACCATCAACATCGACCTGCCGTTCCTGGAGATGGGCGCCGACTCGATCGTGCTGATCGAGGCCATCCGGCACATCGAGAAACAGTACGGCGTGAAGCTGGCCATGCGCCGCTTCTTCGAAGACCTGGCGACGGTGCAGGCGCTCGCCGAGTATGTCGCGGACAATCTGCCGGCGGCCGCCGCGCCGTCCGGGGCCGAGTCCGTCGCAGGGCCGTCCACGGCGGCGGTCGCGGTCGCGGTCGCGCAGTCTGCGGAGGTGCTTGCGCCGCTCGCCGCCGCCCCGGCGGAATGGGTGGCGGCCGAAGGCGGCTCCACGGTCGAGCGCGTGTTGCGGGAGCAGAATCAGCTGCTGTCCCGCGTGATGAGCCAGCAGATGGAACTGCTGCACACGTCGCTGACCGGCCAGGCCGGCGTCCGGCCGACGACGCTCGCCGCACAAGCCTTCGCGAGCACGGCGAGCGTCGCACCCGCGGCCGCGATCGCAGTCCCGGCCGCCGCGCCCGCAACGAAGCCCGCGCCTGCAACTGCGGCCGCAGCGGACGATCGGCCGCCCAAGCCGATGATGCCGTGGGGCAGCCCGGTCGAACAGCGGGCGCGCGGCTTGTCCGCCGTGCAGCAGGAGCATCTCGAAGCGCTGATCGTGCGCTACACGACGCGCACCCGGAAATCGAAGGACTCGGTGCAGGCGTCGCGCCCGGTGCTGGCCGACAGCCGTGCCACGGTCGGCTTCCGCTTTTCGACCAAGGAGATGCTGTATCCGATCGTCGGCGATCGCGCGGCCGGTTCGCGGCTGTGGGATATCGACGGCAACGAGTACATCGATTTCACGATGGGCTTCGGCGTGCATCTGTTCGGCCACACGCCGGACTTCATCCAGCAGCAGGTCACCCGCGAATGGCAGCGCCCGCTCGAACTGGGCGCGCGCTCCAGCCTCGTCGGCGAAGTGGCCGCGCGCTTTGCCCGCGTCACCGGCCTCGATCGCGTGGCGTTCTCGAACACCGGCACCGAGGCCGTCATGACCGCCATGCGGCTCGCGCGCGCCGTGACCGGGCGCGACAAGATCGTGATGTTCACGCATTCGTATCACGGCCATGCCGACGGCACGCTCGCCGCGGCGAACGCGGAAGGCGTGACGGAAACCATCGCCCCCGGCGTGCCGTTCGGTTCGGTCGAAAACATGATCCTGCTCGACTACGGCAGCGACGCCGCGCTCGAGGCCATTCGCGGCATGGCGTCGACCCTCGCCGCCGTGATGGTGGAGCCGGTGCAGAGCCGCAACCCGTCCCTGCAGCCCGTCGCGTTCCTCAAGGAATTGCGCCGCATCACCGAGGAGGCCGGCGTCGCGCTGATCTTCGACGAAATGATCACCGGCTTCCGCGTTCACCCGGGCGGCTCCCAGGCCATGTTCGGCATCCGGGCCGATCTCGCGACGTACGGCAAGATCATCGGCGGCGGCTTGCCGCTGGGCGTCATCGCCGGCACCAGCCGCTTCATGGACGCCATCGACGGCGGCATGTGGGCCTACGGCGACCACTCGTTCCCCGCCGCGGACCGCACCGCGTTCGGCGGCACGTTCTGCCAGTATCCGCTCGCGATGGCGGCCGCGCTGGCCGTGCTGGAGAAGATCGAACAGGAAGGTCCGGCGCTGCAGGCCGCGCTCAACGAACGGACCGCGCAAATCGCCGGGACGTTGAATGCGTTCTTCGCGGAGGCCGAGGCGCCGATCAAGGTCACGTGGTTCGGCTCGATGTTCCGCTTCGAATTCACCGAGAACCTCGACCTGTTCTTCTATCACATGCTCGAAAAGGGCATCTACATCTGGGAATGGCGCACCTGCTTCCTCTCCACCGCGCATACGGATGCCGATATCGACCGGTTCATCCGGGCGGTGAAGGACAGCGTCGCCGACCTGCGCCGGGGCGGTTTCATCCGGCCGCACTCGAAGCACGGCACGGTGGCCGCGCTGAGCGAAGCGCAACGCCAGCTGTGGATCCTGTCGGAAGTCGATCCCGAAGGATCGCTGGCCTACAACGTCAACACCACCCTCGAGCTGAATGGCCGGCTTGACGAGGCCGCCATGCGCGCGGCCGTCCAGGGGCTCGTCGATCGGCACGAGGCGCTGCGCACCACGTTGACGCCGGACGGGTCGGGCCAGATCGTGCATCCGTCGCTGACACTCCAGATTCCGCTGATCGACACGGACCAGGACGCGTGGCGGGACCACGAAAGCCGCCAGCCGTTCGACCTGGTGAGCGGTCCGCTGTTTCGCGCCGCGCTCGTACGCCTGGACAGCGAGCGTCACCTGCTGGTGATGACGGCCCATCACATCATCTGCGACGGCTCGACGTTCGGCATCCTGCTCGAGGATCTGGCCCGCGCTTATGCCGGTGCGGCACCGGCCGCGGCGCCGCTGCAGTTCCGCGAGTACCTGAAGCAGCTCGACGGCCAGCGCCACAGCCCGGAAACGAAAGCGAATCGCGCGTACTGGCTCGAGCAATGCGCGCGCCGGGCCGAACCGCTGAATCTTCCGTTGGACTACCCCCGGCCCGCGGTGAAGACGTTTCACGGCGAGCGCGTGTCCCTGCATCTGGACGCGGCGGAGGCCGGGTCGCTGCGCGCCGCCGCCCGTCAGAACGGCTGCACGCTCTACATGATGCTGCTCGCGGGCTTCAATCTGTTCCTGCACCGCATCGCCGGCCAGCAGGAGATCGTCACCGGCATCCCGGTGACCGGCCGTTCCGTGGCCGGCAGCGATCGCCTCGCCGGCTACTGCACGCATCTGCTGCCGCTGCGCTCCACGCTGCCCGAGCAGGCCACCGTGGCCAGCTTCCTGGCCGGCACCCGGCAGAACCTGCTCGACGCGCTCGAGCACCAGGATTATCCGTTCGCCGAGCTGGTCCGCGAAATCGGCGCGCAGCGCGATCTCAACGCCGCGCCGCTGGTATCGGCGGTCTTCAACCTCGAACCCGTGTCGGCGCTGCCCGAGCTGCCCGGCCTGACGGTCGGCCTCGTGGCCCCGCTGATCCGCTATACCGCGTTCGATCTGAACGTCAACGTGCTCGACGCGGGGCAGGAACTCCTGATCGATTGCGACTACAACACCGATCTGTTCGACGAAAGCACGGTGCAACGTTTCCTCGCCATCTACCGGACCTTGCTGATGCGTCTCACGGACGATGCGTCGGCTGCCGTTGCCCGGCTGCCGTTGCTGAGCGATGCGGAGCGGAACCTGCTGACCGTCGAATGGAACCGGACCGAGACGGATTTCGGCGATGACGCCGAACAACCGCTGCATCGGCTGTTCGAACAGCAGGTCGAGCGCACGCCCGACGCCGTCGCCGCCGTCTGCGACGACGCCTCGCTCACCTACGCCGAACTCAACCTGCGCGCCAACCGCCTTGCCCATCGCCTCATCGAACTCGGTGTCGTTCCCGATGCTCTCGTCGGCGTGGCGCCGCTAGACAACACCGACGCCCGCGTGATCGTCGTCGATCGCGACGCGCTCGAGCTCGACGCCGCGCCCGCGTCCAACCCCGCGCCTGCGCTGAGCGGCGAGAACCTCGCCTACATGATCTACACCTCCGGTTCGACCGGCCGGCCCAAGGGCGCGCTCAACACCCATCGCGCGATCACCAACCGCATCCTCTGGATGCAGCACGCCTACGCGCTCGACGCCGACGATGCCGTGCTGCAGAAAACCCCGTTCAGCTTCGACGTCTCGGTCTGGGAATTCTTCTGGCCGCTCATCGCCGGGGCGCGCCTCGTGTTCGCCCGCCCCGGCGGCCAGCGCGAGACCGACTACCTGGTCGAACTCATCGAGCGCGAACGGATCACCACGATCCATTTCGTGCCGTCCATGCTGCGCGCCTTTCTCGATCATCCGGACCTCGACGCGCACTGCGCGTCGCTGCGCCGCGTCGTGTGCAGCGGCGAGGCCCTGCCGTTCGACCTGCAGCAGCGTTGCCTCGCGCGCCTGGACACCAAGCTGTTCAACCTCTACGGCCCCACCGAGGCTGCCGTCGACGTGACCGCTTGGGAATGCCGGCGCGACGACCCGCACCGCATCGTGCCGATCGGCCGGCCCATCGCCAACACCCGCCTCTATATCGTGGACGCGCAGTTGCAGCCCGTGCCGGTCGGCGTGGCGGGCGAGCTGCTGATCGGCGGCACGCCGGTCGGACGCGGCTACCACGGCGAACCCGAACTGAGCGCCGAGAAGTTCATCGCCGATCCGTTCTCCGCCGACCCGCATGCACGCCTCTATCGCACCGGCGATCTCGCGCGCTACCGGCCCGACGGCAACATCGAGTTCCTCGGCCGCATCGACCATCAGATCAAGCTGCGCGGCCTGCGCATCGAACCCGGTGAAATCGAGGCCGCGCTGACTTCGCACCCGCTGGTCGACGCCGCCGTCGTGGCGCTGCGCGGCGTGGACGACGGCGCGCGACTCGTCGCATGGCTGTGCTCGTCGCACCCCGAAGCCGAACTGATCGAAGCGGTGCGCGGCCACCTGCGGCAGCGGCTGCCGGATTACATGGTGCCGTCCGCATTCGTCGTCGTGCCCGCGTTCGAGCATCTGCCCAACGGCAAGCTCGATCGCGCCAGGCTGCCCGAACCCGGCGACGGCCTGGACCACGTTGCGCCCGACAACGCGCTCGAAGCGCAGTTGACGGCGATCTGGCAGGAAGTGCTCGGCAAGGCGCGGATCAGCACGACCGCCAATTTCTTCGAGCTGGGCGGCAATTCGCTCTCCGCGACGAAGGTCGTCGCGCGCATCCGTCGCGATCTGCATGCGAAGCTGGAAATCCGCAGCCTGTTCGCGCACCCCACCATTTCGAGCCTCGCGAAGCGCATCGCCGATACGCAGCCGATCGATTACGCGCCGGTGACGCCGCTGCCGGCACAGGCGCACTACGAACTCTCTCCCGCCCAGACGCGGCTGTGGGTCCAGGATCGCCTCACCGCGGCGCAAGCCGGCGGGCCGCTGCCCACGTCCCTGCTGTTCGAGGGCGTGCTGGACGTGGACGCGCTCGTGCGGGCGTTCCGCGCGTTGAGCGAACGTCACGAGATCTTGCGCACGCGCTTCGTGCTGGCAGGCAATCAGCCGGTCCAGCAAGTGCTGCCGCCCGGCGAGGCCGCCTTCGCGGTCGAGGTCGTGGATCTGCAGGATGCCGAGGACCGCGATGCGCAGGCCATGTCGATCCAAGCGAGCGAACGGCTCGCGCCGATGGATCTCGCCACCGGTCCGCTCTTCCGCGTCAAGCTGCTCAGGCTCTCCGAAGTCCGTCACGTCTGCATCTGCACGATGCATCACATCGTGAGCGACGGCTGGTCCACGGAGGTGCTGCTCGACGACCTGTCGAAGATCTATGACGCGTTTGTCCAGCGTCGCGACAATCCGCTGCCCGCACTCCCGATCCAGTACAAGGATTACGCCGGCTGGCTGAACCGCCTGCTCGCCGGGCCGGACGGCGAACGCATGAAGGAATACTGGCTGACCAAGCTGGGCGGCGGCCTGCGCGCGCTGGAACTGCCGGGCGACCTCGAGCAGCCGGCCGCGCCGAGCTGGAAATCCTGGCAATTCGAACTGCCCGCCGCCGAGACGACGGCGCTGGAATCGCTCGGCAAGCGCCACGGTGCGACCTTGTTCATCGCGCTGCTGTCCGCCATCAAGGCGCTGTTCTACCGCCGTTCCGGCCAGGAGGACATCGTCGTCGGCACGCCGGTCGCGGGCCGCGAGCTGCCCGAACTCGAGTCGCAGGTCGGCCCCTACCTGAACGTGCTGGCGCTGCGCGATCGCGTCGCCGGCGACGATCGTTTCGACACGCTGCTGACCCGGGTGCGGGACACCACCCTCGAAGCGTTTTCGCACCCGCTGTATCCGCTGGATCGCTTGCTCGACGAGCTGCACATCAAGCGCGTTGCGGGGCGCAATCCGCTCTTCGACATCGGCCTGACGCTGCAGAACCAGCGACAAGGCGCCGTCGATCGCTACGCGGGACAAGTGCACATCGCCGAGCTGCCGGACCACGACCCGCAGGGCGCGGACGCGGAAGCCGCGACGGACTTCTGGTTCCTGGCCGAGCCGCGCGCCGAGGGCCTCGCGATCAGCGTCGTCTATCACGCCGGGCGGTTCAGCGAGGCCCTGGTGCAAGGCCTCGCCAACGAACTGACGTCCGTCATCGGGGAAGTGCTTGCCAATCCCGGCGTTCGCATCCGGAACCTGACCTTGGGACAACGCGCGCTGCACACCGAAGCCCGCCAGCCCACCGTCGAACTCAGCGCATTCTAAGGAGCCTTCGTTGACCATTTCGTCCAACACGCAGGTCTACCTGCGACAAAACATCCAGTTCGAACCGCTGATCAACGGCTGGTACGCGTGGTTTCACACGCTTCCGCCGTTGACCGCCGCCCTCAACGTGGCCGAGCGGTTCCTGCCGCTGATGAAGTCCTATGCCGCATCGCCGATGATGCATGCGGCGGCCTGCAAGGATCCGGCGATGCGCGGCGGCCCGTTCCTCGACCTGGGCGGCAAGCGCGTCGACGAAATCCGCGCGCTGATCGAGCAGACCACCCGGCGCGCGACCCGGCAACTGGAGCTGGCGAAGGCCTACAAGGCGTTCTCCACGCTGCTGCTGGAACAGGCGAAGGGAATGGCATCGGACCCGCTCTACCCCCAGATTCCGGAGGTGTTGAAAGGCTATGTCGAGATCTATTACGACCTGAACCACAACCCGTCCTTCCGGGTGTTCGAAAGCCTGCTGTACGCGAGCCCGCTCTATGCGCGCGATGCGCAGAGCATCGCGCTGTCGGCGATCGAGGAGAACACGCCCCGGCCATTCATTCTCAGCACGCCCCGGCTCAGCGACGAGCGCACGCTGTTCAGCAACATGGCCTTCGACGATCGCGCGCTCGATGCGCTGTTCCGCATGCGCGACACGCCCGGCAGCTACGCGAAAATCGTCGACCTGATGCGCGTGGAGGAGAAGGACGAGCCGCTGTTCCGCTCGTTCTTCGTCGAGGAGGCGCCGGAACCGAAACCGGATCGTTCGTTCGACGGCGACGACATCCGCATCCGCTACTACGGCCACGCGTGCCTGCTGGTCCAGAGCCGGGGCGTGAGCATCCTGATCGATCCGGTGATCAGCTACGGCTACGACACCGCGCTGCCGCGCTATACCTTCGCCGACCTGCCGGACCAGATCGACTACGTGCTGATCACGCACAGCCATCACGATCACATCGTCCTCGAAACGCTGCTGCAGCTTCGCCACAAGGTCAAGACCGTGGTGGTCGGCAGGAATCTCGACGGCTTTCCGCAAGATCCGTCACTGGAACTGGCGTTGCGCAAGCTCGGCTTCGACGACGTGCGGGAAGTTCGGGATGCTCAGGAAATCAAGGTGCCCGACGGGGCCATCACCGCCATTCCGTTCCTGGGCGAACACAACGACCTGGCGATCCAGAGCAAGCAGAGCTTCATGATCCGCTTCGGCACGCGCTCGGTGCTGTGCATCGCCGATTCGTGCAACCTGGACCCCGCCCTTTACGAGCATGTCTTCCGCCTCGCCGGCAAGCCGGACACGCTGTTCGTCGGGATGGAAACCGAGGGCGCGCCGCCGTCCTGGGTCTATGGCCCGCTGTTTCCCAACGCGCTGCCGCGCGACATCGATCAGTCGCGGCGGGCGCGGGGCTGCCAGTTCGGCGAGGCCGCCGCGCTGGTGGACGACTTCGCGTTCAACGCGGCGTACGTCTATGCGATGGGTCAGGAGCCGTGGCTGAACCACCTCCTCGACAACACCTTCGACGAAAACTCGCCCAGCCATATCCAGTCCACCCAGTTCGTCGCGCACTGCAAGGCCAAGGGCATCGCTTCCGAAATCCTGTACGCGACGAGGGAGATCGTGCTTTGTCAGAACTGAATTTCAACGCGCTCTCGACCAGCGGGCAATACCAGGAACACATGGCGTTCTGGAGCGATACGCTCGGTCGCATCGACGAAGACTTCCGTCTTCAGCAGGCATGGCAGGCGTATGCGCTGCCGCTCGGCCCCGCGCCGGAACTGACGTTCGCGCTCGACCGCGACGCCGCGCAGGTGCTGGAGAAGCTCGCCGCCGGCAACGAGCTGGGCGCGTTCGTCGTGCTGCTGGCGGCGCTGTTCCGTGTGCTGGAGCGCTACAACGGCGCGGCCGGCCTGTTCGTGGAGTCGCCGCGCCTGATCGTCGAACCCGCGAGCGGCCTCGCCGATCACGTCCCGCTGCTCGACGCCATCGAGCCCGGCCCCACGGTTCGCGCGTATCTGAACCAGGTGCGCGACAGGGTGCGGCGCAGCTATTCGTATCAGGATTTTCCGGTCGCCGCCCTCGCGCACAAGCTGCATGGCGAGCGGCGCACGACCAACGTCGGCGTGCGCTTCGACGGTCTGCACGAAGCCTGGGCGTCGGCCGACTACGACCTGTCGATCGAGATCCGCCATCGCGAGCGCTACGAGATCGTGCTGACGGGCCGGCCGACGGTGTTCACGCTGCATTATCTCCAGCATGTCGCGCGACACCTGCGCAACGTGCTGGCCGGCTTCGGCACGCTGGACGCTCCGCTCGACACCGTCTCGCTGCTCGACGACGAAGAACGCGCGCGCCTTCGTTCGCATGCGGCGCCCGTCGCGGTACATGGAACCTTCCTGGAGCAGTTCGCGCAACGGGTCGCGGCCGCGCCGGACGACATCGCCGTGGTGACCGCCGATGCATCGCTGACCTATGCCGAACTGGACGACCAGGCGTCCCGGCTGGCGAGCTTCCTGCTCGCGGAATACGCGATCGAACGCGGCGACGTGGTGGGCGTGGTGGCCGACCGTTCCGAGCGCTGGATCGTCGGCATGCTCGGCGCCCTCAAGGCGGGCGCGGTGTATCTGCCGCTCGACCCGGAGTTTCCGCGGGAGCGGCTGCGCTTCATGATCGAGGACGCGAAGGTCAAGGCGCTGCTGACGCACTCGGAACACCTGCCGTTGCTCGCCGATTTCTGGGCGATCCCGATGTTCGCCCTCGACTTCCAGCTCGACACGCTGGCGCCTGCATCGGCGGCAGCGCAGGTCGAGGTCCGGCCGGACGATGCGGCGTACATCATCTACACGTCCGGCTCCACGGGTGTGCCCAAGGGCGTCGTGCTCGAACACGCAGGGCTCCTGAACATGGCGCAGTACCATGTGGACGCCTTCGGTTTCGATGCCGCCGACCGGTTCGTGCAGTTCTACTCGCCGGGCTTCGACGGCTCGATCATGGAGATTTTCGTCACGCTGCTCGCGGGCGCGCGCCTGGTGCTGGCGAAGCCCGCCGTGATCCGGGACGTACCGCGTTTCGTCGAATATATCGCGCAGCAGGGCGTCACCACCGTCAACGCGACGCCTGCCTATCTCGCCGCGCTCGACTGGAACGCGCTCGGCGCCGTGAAACGCGTCATCAGCGCCGGCGACAGCGCCCGCGCGGCGGATCTGCGCGAGCTGGCCCGGACCCGCACGTGCCACAACTCGTACGGCCCCACCGAGGCAACCGTGTGCATCGCGGACTACGTGGTCGACCCGGCAACCGCCTACGGCGCCCGTCTGCCGGTAGGCCGCCCGATCCACAATACGCACCTGTACCTGCTCGACGAGCACGGGGCGCTGGCTCCCGAGGGCTGCACGGGCGAGATTTGCGTGTCCGGCACCGCATTGGCTCGCGGCTATGTCGGCCGGGACGACTTGACGGCCGCCGCTTTCGTCGACCACCCGTTCGACGCGGGCGAGCGCCTTTATCGCACCGGCGACCTCGGCGTCTGGCTGCCGGACGGCAACCTGGAAGTCACCGGGCGCCGCGACACACAAGTGAAGATTCGCGGCTATCGCATCGAAATGGGCGAAATCGAAGCGGCGCTCAGGCAGCACGCCGACGTCGCCGACGCGATCGTGTTCGTGCGCGAGGACGCGCCGCAGCACAAGCAGCTGGTGGCCTGCGTCGCGACGGCGACGGCGACGGCCAGCGTCGCCAGCCTGCGGGAACACCTGAAGGAACGCCTGCCCGAGTTCATGCTGCCGGCGTCGATCGTGACGCTCGAACGCCTGCCGCTGACGCCGAACGGCAAGCCCGACCGCAAGGCGCTCGCCGCGCTGGAACTGGCGCCCGTGCCGGGCGAAACCGCGTATGCCGCGCCGACCAATGACGTCGAAGCGCGCCTGGGCAAGATCTGGTCCGAGGTACTGGGCCGCGAGCCGATCGGCGTGCACGACAATTTCTTCGAACTGGGCGGCGACTCGATCCTGCTCATCCAGGTGATGTCGCTGGCCCAGCAAGTCGGCCTCAAATTCACCGCCGACCAGTTTTTCGCGCATCCGACCATCGCCGAGCTGGCGCAGGTCGCGGTGCAGGCGCCGTCGATCCGGATTCCGCAGGAGCCGGTGGTCGGCCCCGCCCCGCTGACGCCGATCCAGCATTGGTTCTTCGCGCAGGACGTGGCCGATCCGCACCACTACAACCAGTCGACGATGATCGAGGTGCCCGCGTCGCTGCGGCCGGACGTGATCGAGCGCGCGCTGGCGGCCGTCGCGACGCATCACGACGCGCTGCGGCTGAGTTTCGAGCGCGTCGCCGGCGTGTGGCAGCAATCGCATGCGGCGCCGCCGCTGGCGATTCCGCTCGGCGTCACGTCGCTGGCGGACGCGGCGCCCGCCGCACGGCAGGCCGAGATGCTCGCGACGGCCACCCGCATGCAGGAAAGCTTCACGTTGTCCGTGGCGCCGCTGCTGCGCGCCCACCTGTTCCAGTTCGGTCCCGACGCGCCGCAGCGCCTGCTCGTGGTGGCGCACCATCTGGTGATCGACGGCGTCTCGTGGCGCATCCTGTTCGAAGACCTGTACACCGCGTGTCGCCAGCTCGAAGCGGGCGAAGCGGTGCGGCTCCCGGCCAGGACGACGGCCTGGCGCGACTGGTCGGCGCGTCTGTCCGAACTCGGCGCGACCGCGCTCGACGAGCTGGGCTACTGGCTCCGGGAGCACGCCGACGAGCACGCGTGCTTCGACGACATGCCGGTCGGCACCGTCGCCGACGCCGGCACGGCGATCATCGAGTTCGACGCGCAGCAAACGCTTGCGCTGTTGCAGGACGTGCCGCGCGCGTTCAATACCCAGATCAACGAAGTCCTGCTGACGGCCCTGCTGCTCGCGTTCGGCGACTGGACCGGCAACGCGTCGCTGGTCGTCGATCTCGAAGGCCACGGCCGCGAGGACCTCTTCGACGGCGTCGATACGTCACGCACGATCGGCTGGTTCACCGCGCACTATCCGGTGTTCCTGAACGCCGGCGACGCCACCGTGGCGGTCGAGGCGCTGCGCCACGTCAAGGAGCAGCTGCGCGCGGTGCCGATGCGCGGGCTCGGCTACGGCATCGCCCGCTACCTCGGCAACGACGCCGGCATCGCGGCGGCGCTGGAACGGCAGCCGCCGGCGCCGGTGCGCTTCAACTATCTCGGCCAGGTCGATCGCGTGCTGGCCGACGACACCGGCTGGAAACCGGTGCTCGACTTCCAGAGCCCCGAGCACAGCCCGCGCGCGCGTCGCGGCCATCTGTTCGAGATCGACGGGATGGTGTTCGACGGGCGTCTGCACCTGACCTGGCACTACAACCGCGAGGCCTGCGCGCCCGGCGTCATCGAGCAGCTGACGCAGTGCTACCGCAGCCGTCTGCTGTCGATCGTCGCGGCCAGCGGCGACGGCCCGCGCGGGCTGAGCCCGTCGGACTTCCCGGCCGCGCGCATCAGCCAGGAAGCGCTGGACGCCCTTGTCTCAAGGATCAAATCGTGACATCCCCCACCATCGCCGATATCTACGAGCTCTCCCCGATGCAAGAGGCGATGCTCTTTCATGCCGTGCACTCGCCCGGCACGAGAAGCAGCTTCAACCAGCTCGGTTGCCGGATCACCGGCAGCCTCGATCCCGCGCTGTTTCATGCCGCATGGCAGCAGCTCATCGATCGGCATCCGGTGATGCGCACGTCGTTCCATTGGGAGGAATTCGACAAGCCCATGCAGGTCGTGCACGCGCACGCCACGCTGCCGTGGGTGCAGGACGACTGGCGCGACCTGCCGGAACACGAACAGCGCACGCGGTGGCGCGCGCATCTCGAAAACGACCTGGCCGAGGGCTTCGCGCTCGATCGCGCGCCGCTCGTGCGCTGTCGCCTGGTGCGCGTCGCCGCTGACGCATACCTGTTCAGCTGGAGCCACCATCACATCCTTGCCGACGGCTGGTGCCTGTCGCTCGTCATCGAGGAGATCTTCCAGGTCTATGGCGCGCTCGCGCGCGGCGTGCCGCCGGCGCTCCCCGCGGTGCGCCCCTATCGCGACTATATCCAGTGGCTGCAGCAGCGCGAGCCGCAAGCCGCGCAGCAGTACTGGACACGCTATCTCGAAGGTTTCCACTCGCCGACCCCGCTGCCCACGTCCGCGCGCGCGGACGCAGGCGAGCGCTTCGGCCAGGGCCTCGCGCAAGTGCGGGCCGACCTGTCGGCCGACCTGAGCGCACGCCTGCGGCAATTCGCGGCCCGGCATCACGTCACCCTCAATACCCTCGCGCAAGCGGCCTGGGCGCTCGTGCTGTCGCGTTACAGCGGGGAGACCGACGTGGTGTTCGGCGCCGTCGTGTCCGGGCGAGGCGCCAATCTGCCGGGGATCGAAACCATGCTCGGCCTGTTCATCAATACGGTTCCGGTGCGGGTGCGGGTCGACCCGCGGCAGCCGCTGGTGCCGTGGCTGAAGATGATCCAGGCGCGCGTGGCCGCCCGTGCGCAATTCGAGCACACCCCGTTGCCCGACATTCAGCGCTGCAGCGAAGTGCCGCTGACGACGCCGCTGTTCGAGAGCAACATCACGTTCATGAATTACCCGCTCGACGCGTCGCTGACGCACGGCGCGCACGGGCTGGCGGTCGACGAGGTGCTGCTCTACAACCGCGCCGACATTCCGCTCGAATTCGTGGTGACGGCGCGCGACGACTGGCAGATGGAACTGTCGTTCGACCCGCGGCGCTTCGATGAAGACACCATGCAGCGGATGCTGGGCCACGTGGCCGCGACGCTCGACGCCTTCGCGGCCGATCCGAACCGGCTGCTCGGCCGCCTGCCGATCCTGCCCGAGGCCGAACGCCGGCAGTTGCTGGAGACCTTCAACGACACCGCCGTGCCGTTCGACGCCGCGCGCACCGTGGTGCATCGCCTGGAACAGGCCGCCGCGGACCACCCCGAGCGGCCCGCGGTCGAGTACCGGGATGACGTCCTGAGCGCGGGCGAACTGAATGCGCGCGCCAACCGCACCGCTCACCGCCTGCTGGCCGCCGCCGAGCTGGGGCCGGACACGCTGGTCGCGATCTGCATGCACCGGTCGGCGCGCCTGATGGAGGCGATCCTCGCCGTGTGGAAGTGCGGCGCCGCCTATATTCCGATCGACCCCAACTATCCGGCGGGCCGCATCCGCACCATTCTCGAGGATTCCGGCGCCGCCCTCGTGATTACCTGCGACGGCCTGCTTCCTCCCGAGCTGGCCGCGCTCGCACCGGTCGTGTCGCTCGACGCCGCCACCGATATCGTCGACGACACCAATCCCGGCCGCCCCGTATCGCCCGACAGCCTCGCCTACGTGATCTACACGTCCGGCTCCACCGGCAAGCCCAAAGGGGCGATGGTCGAGCACGCCGGCATGCTGAACCACATGCTCGCCGAGATCGACGAATTTTCGATCTCGGCGTCGTCGGTGATCGCGCAAACCGCGCCGCATTGCTTCGATATTTCGGTCTGGCAATTTTTCACGGCGCCGCTCGTCGGCGGCAGGACCGTGATCGTCGACGACGAATGCATTCGCGATCCCGCGAGTTTCGTCACGACCCTGGAAGCCGCCCGGATCAGCATCGTCGAACTGGTGCCGTCCTATCTGTCCGCCGTGCTCGACCGCGCGTCGGAACGGCCGGCGCTGATGCGGCACCTGCGGCACCTGCTCGTCACCGGCGAGATGGTCAGCCCGGCCCTGGTGAAACAGTGGTTCGACGTGTTCCCGGACATCCCCATGGTGAACGCGTACGGCCCGGCGGAAGCGTCCGACGACGTCGCGCAGCACCGCATGACGTGCGCACCGACCACGCCTTACGTACCGGTCGGCAAGCCGATCCGCAACGTGCGCATCTACGTCGTCGACCCGCAGATGAACCTGTGCCCGATCGGGATTCCCGGCGAACTTTACGTGTCCGGCGTCGCCGTCGGCCGCGGCTATCTGAACAACGAAGCCGCTACGCGGGAGGCTTTCGTCGAGGATCCGTTCCATCCGGACCGCGGTGTCCGCCTGTATCGCACCGGCGACATCGGCTGCTATCTCCCCGATGGAACGATCGTGCTCCACGGCCGCAAGGACCACCAGTTGAAGATCCGCGGCTACCGCATCGAGCTCGCGGAGATCGACAACGCGCTGGCCGCCATTCCGGAAATCCGCCAGGCGGCCGCGCTCGACTATCGCGACGAGACCGGCCGCGCCGCGCTGTGCGCGTATGTCGCGTTCCGCGACGGCGCGTCGCTGAGCGACGGCGAGATTGCCGCCGCGTTGTCCGCCACGCTGCCGGACTACATGGTGCCCGGCATCTACGTGGTGCTCGACGCGCTGCCCCTGAGCGGCAACGGCAAGATCGACCGCAAGGCGCTGCCTCCGCTGGACCGGTCGCGGCTGTCCGCCGCGGCACACGCGCCGACGCTGCCCCGCACGCCCACCGAGACGCTGCTGTGCCGCATCTGGGGAGAAGCGCTGGGCATTCCGTCGCCCGGCATCCACGACAACATCTTCGCGCTGGGCGGCGATTCGATTCTCAGCATGCGCATCGTGTCGCTGGCCGCCAAGGCGGGCCTGAAGCTCACCACCCGGCTCATCTTCCAGCATCCGACGGTCGCCGAACTCGCCGCCGTGGCTACGCGCGGCACGGTCGGCGCGGCGGAGTTCGTCGCGTCGTCCGGCCCGCTGCCGCTGACGCCCATCCAGAAGCGTTTCTTCGCGCAGCGCAAGGACGACCCGGACCAGTACAACCAGGCGGTCCTGCTCGACGTGCCGGCGGATTTCGATCCGGTGTTGCTGCGCCAGGCGCTGCGGCACGCGATCAAATGGCATGACGCGCTGCGGCTGCGCTTTCGTGCGGGCGAGTCCGGCTGGATTCAGGAAGTCGTCGACGATCCGGAGGTCCCCGTCGGCGTGTTCGACATTCCGCGCGATCGGCTCGCGCAGCACGTCGCGCAGTCGCATGCGAGCCTGAATCTGTCGGACGGCCCGGTCTTGCGCGCGGACCTGTTCCGCCTCGACGAAGGCCGTTCGCTTCGTCTGCTGCTGGTCGCCCATCATCTGGTCGTCGACGGCGTGTCGTGGGGCGCACTGCTCGAAACCGTGTACGACGCCTATACCCGCCTGCGCAACGGCCAGGCGCCCGAATTCGCGGGCGGCAGCGCGACGTGGACCGCATGGACGCGTGCCTTCTCGAACTGGGCCGGCTCCGGCGCCGCCGACGCAGATCTCGCCCATTGGCAGGCGTTGGCGCATGCCACGCTGCCCGGCCTGCCGCTCGATCGCGCCGCGTCGGCCGACGCCAATACCGTGTCGTCCGCCGCAACGATCGTGGTCGAGCTGGGTGAAGCCGCCACCGCGGCCTTGCTGGGTGCGGCGCCCCGGGCCTACGACGCGCAGATCAACGACGTGCTGCTTGCCGCGCTCGCGCGTGCCGTCAGCGACTGGAGCGGATGCGCCGACGTGCTGCTGGATCTCGAAGCGCACGGTCGCGAGGAACTGATCGAAGACCTCGACATCTCGCGCACGGTGGGCTGGTTTACGTCCGTCTTCCCGGTCGTGCTGACGGTCGATGCCGGTTCGCACGATCCGGCTCGCCTGGTTGCGTCGGTCAAGACGCGACTGCGCGCGGTGCCGAGCGCGGGCATCACCTACGGTCTGCTTCAGGACAGGCTCGACGGCCCGGCTCCGCAGCCGCAACTGCTGTTCAACTACCTGGGCCAGACCGACCAGCTGTTCACCGCCGCACGCGACTGGAAACAGGCCGCCGAGCCAAGCGGAGACGGCCGCAATGCGAACCAGCTGCGCGAGCACCTGCTCGACGTCAACGCCTACGTGACCGGCAACCGCCTGCACGTCGCGTGGGAATTCAGCCGGGCCTGCCACGACACGGACACCATCCGGCGCGTCGCGCAAGCCTACATCGCGGCGCTCGAAACCCTGGTCGCCGACCATGCCGTCCAGTCCGCATCGACCCGGCCCGCGACCGGTCTGCCGCAGGCGCCGGCCTCGGTCATGCCGGACGAGATCGCCGACGTCTACGCGCTGACGCCGACCCAGCAGGGCATGCTGTTCCACGGCCTGTACGAACCCGCGTCGGATGCCTATTTCAGCAGCCTGAATTTCCGTATCGACGGGGCGCTCGACGTCGAACGGTTCCGCCGCGCGTGGGATACCGTGGCGCACCGGCACGACATCTTGCGAACCTCGTTTCACTGGGAAGAAATCGAAAGCCCCGTGCAGGTCGTGCATCGCCGTATCGACTTGCCCTGGCACGAGGAGGATCTGCGCGCGGCGTCCGCCGTGGAGGCCGGGCAGCGTTGGGAAGCCTACGTGGCGCAAGACCGGGCGCGCGGCTTCGACTTTACCCGCGCACCGCTGATGCGGCTCGCGCTGTTCCGCGTGGGCGATCACGCATGGCGCTTCCATTGGAGCCATCACCACCTCCTGCTCGACGGCTGGAGTTCCGCCCGGCTCCTGAGCGAAGTGGCCGCCGCCTATCAGGCGCTGCCGGCCGAACGCGCTCCGGAGCGGAATGCGCCGCCCGCCTTCGCCGATTACGTGCGCTGGCTGGCGCGCCAGGACGCCGCCGCGGCGGAACGCTTCTGGAAGACGAAGCTGGCGGATTTCCCGGCGACGACGCCGCTCGTGCTGGGCCGCCCCGAACTCGACGGCACGGCCGCGCCGGGCGCCTATGTGGAAGAGCCGCTGCTGCTCTCCGAAAGCGACACGCAACGGCTCGTCGCGTTCGCGCAAACCCATCGCCTCACCCTCAACACGCTCGCGCAGGGCGCGTGGGCGCAGTTGCTGAGCCGCTATAGCGGCGAAGCGGACGTCGTGTTCGGCACGATCGTTTCCGGTCGCCCCGCGTCGCTGCCGGCGTCGGACGAGATGGTCGGGCTGTTCATCAACACGCTGCCGGTGCGGGTCCGCATCGACGCGCGCCCGACGTCCGCGTGGCTGGCGCAATTGCAGATGGATCTCGCGCAGCAGGAGGAATATGCGCACTATCCGCTGGCCGACATCCAGAAATTCGCCGGCCTGCCGCCCGGCGTGCCGCTCTTCGAAAGCCTGCTCATCTTCCAGAACTATCCGGTCGAGGAAGCGCTGGCCGATGCGCTGCCCGGCCTGCGGATCGGCGAATTCCAGGTGTCCGATCCGAACAATTACCCGCTGACGCTGGTCGTGACGCCGGGCAAGCGCCTGTCGCTGCAGGTGCTGTACGACGACGGCCGGTTCGATCGCGAAACGATCGTCCGCCTGCTGCGCCATGTCGAAACCCTGCTCGTCGGCCTGGCGGGCGCGGCAGATCGCCCGAACCGCGGCGTTGCGCTCCTCACCGCCGCCGAGCGGGACGCCATCCTGCTGGGCTGGAACGATACCCACGCGCCGATTCCGTCCGACCGGACGCTGGCCGAACGGATCGAGGCCGTCGCCGCCGCGCACCCCGAGCGCATTGCGGTCCGTTGCGGCATGGAAGTTCGCACCTATCGGGACCTCGTCGAGGGCGCCAACCGGATCGCCGGCCATCTTCTGCAGACGGCGCCGATCCGGCCGGACGACCGGATCGCCGTCTGGATGCCGCGCTCGCCGCTGATGCTGGAAACGATCCTGGCCATCTGGAAGTGCGGCGCGGCGTATGCTCCGGTCGATCCCGCCTATCCGGCCCCGCGGGTCGAGACCATCCTGACGCTGGCCCGGCCGACCATCATCGTCGGCACCGACTGCCAGCCGCCGCCGGCGCTGGCGTCGATCCCGCTGGTCGATCCCGCCCGCCTGCCCGTCCGTCACGACGCGGGAGCACCGGCGCCGCGCTGCCGGCCAGCGGACCTCGCCTACGTGATCTTCACGTCGGGTTCGACCGGCCAACCGAAGGGCGCGATGGTCGAGCATCGCGGCATGCTCAATCACGTGCTCGCGATGGCGCGCAGGGTCGGGCTCGGCGCGCAGAGCGCGGTCGCCCAGACCGCTTCGCACTGCTCCGATATTTCGGTCTGGCAGTGCTTCGCGGCGCTGGCGTCGGGCGGCACGACGGTGATCTATCCCGATGCCGTCATCCTCGAGCCCGCGCGCCTGATCGACAGCCTGCACCGCGACCGCATCACGGCGATGCAATTCGTGCCGTCCTATCTGGCGACCTTTCTCGGCGAGCTCGAACGGCACGCGACGCCGGCCTTCCCGCACCTCGAAACGCTGCTGACGATCGGCGAAACCCTGCAGCCCGCCGCCGCGCAAGCCTGGTTCCGCCTGAATCCGGCGGTCCGGCTCATCAACGCCTATGGGCCGACCGAAGCGTCGGACTCCGTCGCGCATTACCGCATGGAGCATGCGCCGGATCTGCCGGCGATTCCGATCGGCCGACCGATCGAGAACCTGCGCCTCTACGTCGTGGATGCCGACATGAATCCGTGCCCGGCCGGCGTCAAGGGCGAGATCTGCATCGGGGGCGTCGGCGTCGGGCGCGGCTACCTGTTCGACGAAGCACGCACCCGGGCGGTGTTCCGCGACGATCCGTTCAGTCCGGAACCGGGCGCGCGCCTGTATCGCACCGGCGACATCGGCTGCTTCGGGCCGGACGGCAATCTCCACTTCTTCGGCCGCCGCGACTTCCAGGTCAAGATCCGCGGGTATCGCATCGAGCTCGGGGAAATCGAAGCCGCGCTGACCGGTCTCGCAGGCATCTCCAACGCCGTCGTGGTCGCCCGCGAGACGTCGGGCCCGGAAAAGACCCTGTGCGGCTACGCGTCGGGTACCGGCTGGACGCCCAAAGACCTGCGCGACGCACTGCGCGAAAAGCTGCCGGCGCATATGGTGCCCGACACCGTGATGCTGCTGCCGGCGCTGCCCGTCATGCCGAACGGCAAGATCAACCGCGCCGCGCTGCCGCTCCCGGATGCCGCGTCCGTCCCCGACGGCGTGCCGGCCGAACCGCAGACGCCTGTCGAAGCGGCGCTGCTGCGCATCTTCGCCGAGGTGCTCGGCCGCCGGCCGAACGGCGTCGACGACGATTTCTTCGAGCATGGCGGCCAAAGCCTCAAGGCGATCCAGATGGTCAGCCGGATCCGGCGCGAACTGAAACTGAACGTCGCGGTCGCCGACATCTTCCATGCGCCGTCGCCGCGCGCGCTCGCGCAGAAGCTGGCTGCCACGCCCGCCGACGGTGCCGGCGGCGACGCGATCATCCCGGCGCTTGCCGTGCAACCGTCCTACGCGGTGTCTCGCGCACAGAAGCGGATCTGGCTCGCCAGCCGCAGCGCGGATCCGTCCACGTACAACATGGCAGGCGCGCTGCAGCTGGACGGCGCGGTGGATACGGCGCGCCTCGTTCGCGCGTTTGACGCGCTGGTCGATCGCCACGAGAGCCTGCGCACCGTGTTTGCGATGATCGAGGGCGAGCTGCGGCAACGCATCCTCACCCGCGACGCATCCGGATTCCGGGTCGAGCAAATGGATCTGGCGGACGATGCCGGCCCGCAAGCGATCGATGCGCTGATTCGCGCGGAAAGCGAGCAGCCGTTCGATCTCGCGTCGGGACCGCTCTTTCGCGTCAAGCTGGTCCGGCTCTCGCCGGAGCAACACCTGCTGCTGCTGAACATGCACCACGCGATATCGGATGCGTGGTCGATCCGCGTGCTGACCGACGACCTGCATGCGCTTTATGCGGGACGCGACCTGCCGCCGCTTTCGATCCAGTACCGCGACTACGCCGCGTGGCACAACGCGAGCCTCGCAGGTCCGCGCGCCGCCGCGCATCGCGCGTACTGGCTCGAGCAACTGGCGCCGCCGCTGCCCCGCCTGCAACTGGCATCGGACTACCCGCGTCCCGAGCGGCTCGGTCATGCCGGGCAGACGCTCGAAGTCGAACTGTCGGCCCCGCAGGTGGAAGGGCTCGCGCAGCTGGCCCGCGCTCACCATACGTCGCTCTATGCAGTGCTCCTGGCGTCGTTCTGCGTGCTGATGCACCGCTACACGGGGCGCGAGGACATCGTCATCGGCAGCGTGTCGGCCGGGCGCGACAGCGAACAGCTCGAATCGCAGATCGGGGTGTACCTCAACACCGTCGTGCTGCGCGTCCCGGTGCGTAAATCCGCGACCGTCGCCGAGGTGATCGACGGTGTGGCGAAGGCCTCCACGCAAGCGCTGGAGCATGCGTCCTATCCGTTCGACGTGCTGCTGGAAGACCTGAAGATCCGCACCCCGGCGAACCATTTCCCGATCTTCGACATTCAAGCGAACTACGTTTCGATACCCGCGCCGCAGCCCGGTCTGCACATCACGGACATCTCGCAGACGGACAGCACGGCCAAGTTCGACCTGTCCTTCCAGATCGTGGAAAGCGAAGGCAGGCACCTTATCCAGTTCATCTACAACACCCGCCTGTTCCGCCCCGCGACCATCGCCGCGATGCGCGATCGGCTGCTCGCGATCCACGACGTCTTCCGCCGCGATCCGACCACGCCGGTCGATCGCATCCCGCTCCCCGGCGACGCGCCCGCCGCCAGCGCCCGGGTCCGGGTCGGCCTGCGCCTGAAGCGCGCGCCCGAAGTCACGGCCGACGACGTGCTCGAGGAGAAGACGTGATGCGGGCCGGCCGGAGTTCGAGCAGCGGGCGCCGTGCGCGCCGCTTCGGGTTGTTTCAGGTGAACAAAACGTCTCAAGGAGTTTCCTGTGCAAGACAATAACGTGCTGGTCACCGACCATCGCTATGCGCAAACCGCGCGCTTCTGGCGCGAAAGCCTTTCCCTGGTCGCCGGCGTCTACCGGATCGCAGCGCACGCCCCGGCACAGCAGCCGGGTCGCCTGCTGTCCCGCACGGTGCCGCTCACGCCCGCGTCGCTCGACCTGTTGCGGCGCATCGGCGACGGCGAGCTGGCCGAATTCGCCGTCACGGCCGCGGGCATTGCGTTCCTGCTCTGGAAATACTTCCGGATTCCGGTCACGGTGCTCGGAACGCCGGGGCTTGCCGAGCATCCGCCGGCCCGTGCCGCCACCGTTCCGCTGATCATCGAGGTCCGTCCCGAGGAGCGCGTCGAGGACTACCTGTCGCGCGTGGCGGGAATCGTGGAAGACAGCTACGCCGAGCACCATTTCCCGCTGGAAACGCTCGTGCGCAACGAAAAGGACATGGATCTCGCGCAGCTCACGAAAGTCGCGCTGGTGGACGATCGGGTGCACCACGCGCTGACCGGCCACGACGACGACCTGCAGTTGCACCTGCGGCTCGCGCGCGGCGAAATCGAGCTCCGTCATACCGGCGCCATCGAGCCGTTCGTCATCGACGGTTTCGCGAACAGCCTCGGCGCGGTGCTGGAGGCATTCGAACACCTCGACAAGCCCGTCGGCGACATCGAATCGAGCCCGCCGGAAGAGCGCCGGCTGCTGGCCGCCTTCAACGAAACCGCGGCGGCCGGGCCCGGCCACCTCACGGTCGTCGACATGTTCGAGGCGCAGGTCGCCCGCACGCCGGCGGCGCCGGCCCTGGTCACCGACAGTTCGCTGATGACCTACGCCGACCTGAACGCCCGGGCCAACAGTCTGGCGCATCAATTGCGCGACCACTACGGCGTCGGCCCGGAATCGCTGGTCGGCGTCATGCTCGACCGTTCCGAATGGATGATCGTCGCGATTCTCGGCATATTGAAGGCGGGGGCGGCGTTCGTTCCGCTGGACCCGGCGTATCCGGCCGAACGGATCAATCACATCCTCGGCGACACCGGCCTGTCGCTGCTGGTGACCCAATCGAGTCAACTGGCGCAGTGGTATGAATTCTCCGGCGCGACGCTGCTGCTGGATCAGGAACTCCCCGGCTGGACGCCGCTGCCGGACAATCCGCCGCGCCGCGCCGGGCCGTCGCAGTTGGCCTACGTGATCTACACGTCCGGCTCGACCGGGCGACCGAAAGGCTGCCTGCTCGAACACCGGAACCTGGCCCACTACATTGCCTGGGCCGCCGGGTATTACTTTCCGGAAAGCACGACCGGCAGTTTCGGCCTGTACAGCTCGCTTTGCTTCGATTTCACGCTCACCAACATCTTCTGCCCGCTGGTGCGCGGCAAGACGCTGCGCATCTATCCGCAGTCGGAAAGCATCGACACCATCCTGGCCCGGATGTTCCAGCCCGGCAGCGGCGTCGACACCCTCAAGCTCACGCCCACCCACATTCACCTGCTGGAATACATGAACCTGGCACGCTCCGGCGTGCGCAAGGTGATCGTCGGCGGCGAGGAACTGACGCCCCAGCACATCGCCACGCTGCGGAAGATCGATCCCGCGATCGAAATCTACAACGAGTACGGTCCCACCGAGGCGACGGTCGGCTGCATCGTCGAGCGCGTCGAGGACGCGCCGTCCACGGTGCTGATCGGCCGGCCCATCGCCAACACCCGGGTGTACATGCTCGACGAAGCGCTGCGGCCGGTTCCGATCGGCGTGCCGGGGGAAATCTGCATCGCCGGCGACGGCCTCGCGCGCGGCTACCACAAGCGGCCGGACGTCACCGCCGCGAAATTCGTCGAGCATCCGTTCACCGGCGAAGCGCGCATCTATCGCACCGGCGACATCGGCCGCTGGCTGCCCGACGGACAGATCCAGTGTTACGGACGCGTCGACGATCAGGTCAAGATCCGTGGGCACCGTGTCGAGCTGGGCGAGATCGAGGCCGCGCTCACCGCGCATGAGGATGTCGTCGGCGCAGCGGTCATGCTGCGCGAAACCGCCCAGGGGGTGCGCAAGCTGGCGGCCTACGTCAAGGGTTCCGCGAGCTTGAGCGTTGCGGACCTGCGGGCCTTTCTGGCCGGGAAACTGCCGGACTACATGGTCCCGTCCGACATTTTCACGATCGCCGAATTTCCGCTCAACGCCAACGGCAAGCTGGATCGCCCGGCGCTCCTGGCCATGGAGCCTGCCGCCGCGTCCGAGGCCGCCAGTCTCGACGCAACGCCGATCCAGCTCGAGCTGGTGCGCATCTGGCGCGAAGTGCTCGGCAATCCGGCCGCCGATCTCACCGGCCGCTTCTTCGACTACGGGGGGGATTCGCTGCAGGCCATGCAGCTCGTCTCGCGGATCTGGAGCAGTTTCTCCGTCGAGATCGGCATCGACGCGATCTTCGAACTCCAGACCATCAGCGCGGTGTCCGACCTGATCGAAGCGTCGTCGCCCCGGACCGGTTCGATGGCCGGCAACATCCTGCCCCGCTCGCGCGCGAACGACCTGCCGCTGTCCTTTCCGCAGCAGCGCCTGTGGTTCCTCGCGCAACTGGAAGGTCCGTCGGCCACCTACAACATCTCGAGCGCACTGCGTTTCGACGGCGACCTGGACATCGCGCGCCTGCGCGCCGCCGTGTCCGAAATCAGCCGGCGTCACGAGATCCTGCGCACCACGTTTCCCGCGGTCGACGGCCGCGGGGTTCAACGCATCGCCTCACCGGCACCGGTCGCGCTTGACGTCATCGACGTCGGCACCGAGTCCGACACGCTCGCGCTGCTCGCCGAGGAAGCCGACCGCCCATTCGATCTCGCCGCCGGCCCGCTCTATCGTGTCGTGCTGTATCGCGTGCACGAGCGCCTGCACGTCTTCGGCATCACGATGCATCACATCATTTCGGACGCGTGGTCGTCCGGCATCCTCATCGGCGAACTGGCCGCGCTCTATGCCGGCCAGTCGCTGCCGGAACTGGCCGTCCAGTATGCGGACTACGCCGGCTGGCAGCATGAACGTCTGGCGTCGGCCGACACGCATCGGGAACTGGCGCTCGTGAGCGCGGCGCTGGCGGACGCGCCGGACCTGATCGAACTGCCCACCGACCGCCCGCGGCCCGCGATCCAGCGTTTTCACGGCGCGGTTCTGCCGTTCCAGTTGAACGGTGAGCGCGCCGACGGCCTGCGCGCGATCGCGCGTGCGTCCGGCACCAGCACGTTCATGGTCGTGCTCGCCGCGTATGCGCTGCTCCTTTCGCGGTACAGCAACCAGCAAGACCTCGTCATCGGCTCCCCGATCGCCAATCGGCGTTCCAGCATGACCGAGCCGCTGATCGGCTTCTTCGCGAACATGCTCGCGCTGCGCGTGGACCTGTCGGGCAACCCGACCTTCGGCGAACTGCTGGCGCGCGTGAAGCGCGTCGCGCTGGACGGTTATAGTCGCCAGGAGATTCCGTTCGAGCAGGTGGTGGACTCGCTCAAGCTCGAACGCAACCTGAGCCGCACGCCGGTTTTCCAGGCCGTGTTCGCGTATGAGAAAGCGCAGCCCCATGCGGTGAACTTCCCCGGTCTCGTGGCAACGCCTGTGTCGGTGGAGACCCACACCGCCAAGTTCGACCTCACGCTGCATATCCAGGATGCCGAGCACGGCCTCGCGGGCTCGCTGGAATACAACCTCGACCTGTTCGACGCCGCCACGATCGATCGCATGGCGGAACACTTCCGCACGCTCGTCGATGCCGTGGTCGCCGATCCGGACCGACCGCTCAGCGAGCTTTCGTTGACGAGCGATGCGGAGCGGAACCTGCTGACCGTCGAATGGAACCGGACCGAGATGGATTTCGGCGATGACGCCGCGCAACCGCTGCATCGGCTGTTCGAACAGCAGGTCGAGCGCACGCCCGACGCCGTCGCCGCCGTCTGCGACAACGGCGCGCTCACCTACGCCGAACTCAACCTGCGCGCCAATCGCCTCGCCCACCGGCTCATCGAGTTCGGTGTCGTTCCCGATGCTCTCGTCGGCGTCGCCATGGAGCGTTCGCTCGACATGATCGTCGCGCTGCTCGCCATCCTCAAGGCCGGCGGCGCTTACGTCCCCGTCGACCCCGACTACCCCGCCGAACGCGTGCGCTTCATGATCGACAACGCGCAGTTGCGCTGGCTCCTCACCCAGCAGCATCTGCTTGCCGCGCTGCCCGACACCGACGCCCGCGTGATCGTCGTCGATCGCGACGCGCTCGAGCTCGACGCCGCGCCCGCGTCCAACCCTGCGCCTGCGCTGAGCGGCGAGAACCTCGCCTACATGATCTACACCTCCGGTTCGACCGGCAGGCCCAAGGGCGCGCTCAACACCCATCGCGCCATCACCAACCGCATCCTGTGGATGCAGCACGCCTACATCCTCGGAACAAACACACGCCCGCCCCGGCGGCCAGCGCGAGACCGACTACCTGGTCGAACTCATCGAGCGCGAACGGATCACCACGGTCCATTTCGTGCCGTCGATGCTGCGCGCCTTTCTCGACCATCCGGACCTCGACGCGCACTGCGCGTCGCTGCGCCGCGTCGTGTGCAGCGGCGAGGCCCTGCCGTTCGACCTGCAGCAGCGTTGCTTCACGCGCCTCGACGTTTCGCTGTTCAACCTCTACGGCCCCACCGAGGCTGCCGTCGACGTGACCGCATGGGAATGCCGACGCGACGACCCGCACCGCATCGTGCCGATCGGCCGGCCCATCGCCAACACCCGCCTCTATATCGTGGACGCGCAGTTGCAGCCCACGCCGGTCGGCGTGGCGGGCGAACTGCTGATCGGCGGCACGCCGGTCGGACGCGGCTACCACGGCGAGCCCGAACTGAGCGCCGAGAAGTTCATCGCCGATCCGTTCTCCAACGACCCGCATGCACGCCTCTATCGCACCGGCGATCTCGCGCGCTACCGGCCCGACGGCAACATCGAGTTCCTCGGCCGCATCGACCATCAGATCAAGCTGCGCGGCCTGCGCATCGAACCCGGTGAAATCGAGGCCGCACTGCGCGAGCATCCGTCGGTCGACGACTGTGTCGTGATCGCGAAAACCGACGGAGCCCGAACGTTCCTCATCGCCTATGTCGCGACCGCATCGCCGGACATCGCCGATCTGCGCGGCCATCTGAGCGGCAAGCTTGCGGACTACATGGTGCCGTCGAGGTTCGTCGCGCTCGAATCCCTGCCGATGCTGCCCAACGGCAAGATCAACCGCAAGGCGCTGCCCGTCCCGGCGGACACGGTCGACGCCACTCGGTTGCACGCGCCTGCCGTCACACCCAGGGAAGTCCTGCTGGCGTCCATCTGGCAAGACGTGCTGCAACTGCAGTCCATCGGCATCCACGACAATTTCTTCGAACTTGGAGGCGACTCCATCCTGAGCATCCAGGTGATCTCGCGCGCCAATCAGGCGGGACTTCGCGTGACGACGAAACAACTGTTCCAGTATCAGACCGTCGCCCAGCTGGCCGCCGCGCCTGAAGAACGGGCAGCGCATGCGCCGAGCGTCAGCCCGCTGGGCGATGCGCCGCTCACACCGGTCCAGCACTGGTTCTTCGAACAGGAGATCGATGCGCCGTCGCACTACAATCAAACGGTCCTGATTCAGGTGCCGTCGGATATCGACGCGTCGACGCTCGCCGACGCGTTCCGACAAGTCCACGAACATCACGATGCGTTGCGCCTGCGTTTCTCGCGCAGCGCCGGCGGCTGGACGCAAGAAGTCGTCGCAGGTGGCGAGATGCCGGCGCTGTTCGCGAAGCAAGCGATCGCAGGCGACACCGGCGAGCGCATGGCGGCCATGCGCGCTGCCGCTGCGCAAGCGGAACGCGGCATCGACATCACGCATGGCCCGTTGCTGGCGGCCCGGCTTTTCTGCTTTGCCGACGAGCCGCTCGCCCGCCTGTTCGTGTCGATTCATCACCTTGCGGTGGACGGCGTGTCGTGGCGCGTGCTCCTCGAGGATCTGCATGCCGCCTACCACGGCCAGCCGTTGTCCGAGAAGACGACTTCGTTCCGCGAATGGGCCCTGCACCTGCAGCAACTGGCCCGGTCGCCTGCCATCGGCGACGAAGCCCCATTGTGGCAAGCCCTCCTCGCGCAGGACGTCGAGCCCATGCCGGTCGATTATCCGGCCGCGGGCGCGGCCCACAACGCGGTCGGCGACTCGGCATCCGTTTCATTCGAGCTGGACGCAGCCGAAACCGCGGCGTTGCTGCGCCGGCTGCCGCGGGCCTACGACACCCGCATCAACAACGTCCTGCTCGTCGCGCTCGCGCAAGCATGCAGCATGGTCACGGGCAACGCGCGCACCCGGATCGATGTCGAAAGTCACGGCCGCCACGTCTGCGATGCGCCGATCGACGTCAGCAGGACGGTGGGCTGGTTCACCTCCATCTATCCGATCGTCCTCGAGGTCGACGCGAGGCAGACGCCGGAGCAAGCGTTGCGCGACGCGCAGCAACAGTTGCGCCGGATTCCGGCCGAAGGCCTCGGTTATTCGCTGCTCCGCTACCTGGGCCCCGACGACGCCGTGCGTGACAGCCTCGCCGCGCTGCCGAATGCCGACATCCTCTTCAACTATCACGGGCAGCTCGATACCGTGCTGCAGCAATCCGATGGCTGGAGCCCGGCTGCAGAAGACCTCGGTTCGCTGCGCTCCGAGCGGTCCCTGCGCACGCATGCGTTCGAGATCGTCGCCGCCGTTTCCGACGGCAAGCTTCAGGTGGACTGGCGCTACGGCGAGCGTCTCCACCAGCGGCAGACGGTCGAAAACCTGGCCGCGCACTTCAAGGACCGGTTGCTCGACTTCGCGGCGTCGGTTCCCGACACCGCGTGGGACGACCTCGAAGACAGCTACCCGCTCTCGTCCCTGCAGCAGGGCATTCTGTTCCATTCGCTATACGAGCTGGATCCCGCTGCCTATTTCCAGCAGTTCAGCTTCGTCGTCAGCGGCCCGCTCCAGGTGCCGGCGCTCAGGCAAGCCTGGGCCAATGCGCTCGAGCGCCATGCCGTGCTGCGTACCGCGTTCGCGTGGGCCAATCGCGATCATCCCGTCCAGACCGTCCGGCACACGGTCGACCTGCCGTGGACGTTCCTCGACTGGCGACACCGCGATGCATCCCGCCGCGCGCAGGACTTCGATGCATTCCTCGCCGACGACCGGCGGCGCGGCTTCGATCTGCAGCGGGCGCCGTTGTTCCGCTGCACGCTGATTCAGGAAGCGGAGGCACGCCATCGGTTCTGCTGGAGCGCACACCACATCATTCTCGACGGCTGGAGCACCGCCACCCTGATGAAGGAAGTGTTCGACGATTACCTGTCGCTCGTCCGCACCGGCGTGCCCGCGCTCGCACCGTCGGTGCCGGGATACCGCAGGTACATCGACTGGCTCGCGCGCCATCCTCGTTCGGCCGACGAAACCTGGTGGCGCGCCGAACTGGCCGGGTTTCATGCCGCCACGCCGATCGTGGCCCATCCGGCCGGGCAGATCTCCGGCGATGCCGCACGGCAGGACAAACGCAGGACCCAGCAATTCCTGCTGGACGAGGCCCTGACCGCTCGGCTGCAAGCGCTCATGCGAACCCATCGCCTCACCCTCAACGTCCTGATCCGCGCGGTCTGGGCGTTGGTGCTGCGGCGCCACGCCGGGACGGACGACGTCGTCTTCGGCGTCACCGTGTCCGGTCGCCCGCCGCAGCTCGACGGTGTCGAATCGATCGTGGGCCTGTTCATCAACACGCTGCCGTTTCGCCTGCGCATCGCGCCGGAACGCCCCTTCATCGAATGGCTGGCGACGGTTCACGCAGCCCAGACGGCGATGGAGCCGCATTCGTACAGTTCGCTGGTCGATATCCAGTCGTGGAGCGAACTGCCCGCCCGCGACAGCCTGTTCGACAGCCTGCTGGTGTTCGAGAACTTCCCGGTTGCCGCCGCCCCCGATCTCGGGCCCGACGACATCGAGATTCTCGACACCCGCGCCTTCGCGGAAGCGCATTACCCGCTGACCCTGACCGTACACCCGGATACGCGCGTCAGCTTCCAGATCGCGCACGATGCCCACCGCGTCGCCCCCGAGGTGGTCCGGCAGATGCTGGACACCATCCGCGCGTTGCTGGAACGATTCGCCGACGACCCGGCCCAGCTGACCGGCCGGCTCGCCGATGCGCCGGAGCCGGACGCCGGCGGACAGCCGGGCGCGCCGCGCGGCGCGGCCGCCGCTGGCGTCGAACCCGCCGCCGGTGCGGCCACGACGGCCCGCACCCGCGCGCCGACGGCGGACGAAAGCACGTTGCTGGAGATCTGGCAGCGGATCTTCAAAAGAAACGACATCGCGGTCAGCGACAATTATTTCGACCTCGGCGGACACTCGATCATCGCGATCCAGCTGATGGCCAATGTCGAAAAAGCGTTCGATCGCCGGCTGCCCATTTCCTGTCTGTTCGAGAATCCGACCGTCGAGAAACTGGCGGCGGCATTGGCCAGGAAAGCGCCGGCCGCCCCCGCCGGCGGACTCGTGCCGATCCGGGACGGCGGTCCCGCCGCGCCGCTTTTCCTCCTTCCGGGCGCCGGCGGGAACGTGGTCTACTTCCACCCGCTCGCGAACCACCTGACCGAAGCTCACGCGGTGCACGGCCTGGAAGCGCTCGGCCTCGACGGCTCCTGCCTGCCGCTCACCCGCGTGGAAGACATCGCGGCCCGTCATATCGAATGCATCTGGCCGCTGGTGGGCGCGGGCCCGTACTACCTGGCGGGCCACTCGTTCGGTGCGCAGGTGGCGCTCGAAATGAGCCGGCAGCTCGTCGCCAAGGGCGCGGTCGTCGAACTGCTGGCGATCCTCGACGCTTCCGCGCCCATCGACAGCCCGGCCGCAACCTACTGGCAAGACTGGGACGACACCGAATGGCTGGTCGCGATCGCCCACGAAATCGGCACCTTCCTCGGGACCGACCTTCAGGTGACGCGAGCAGACCTCGTCCAGCTCGACCCCGACGGCCAGGCCGGCCTGATCCTCGACAGAATCGGCAACCGCGGCAACTGGTTTGCGGATGCCGGATCCGACCGCCTGCGCGCCTATCTGCGTGTCTATCAGGCCAACTTCAAATCGCGCTACGCGCCGCAAGCCGACCCGCTTCCCGTGCCGATCGCGTTGTTCCGCAGCACCGAGCGGGATCCCGGCGACTACGATCCGTCGCCCGAGATAGCGCAGCTCCGCCTCGACCCGACCTGGGGGTGGTCCCGCTTCTCGGCGCTGCCCGTCGAGGTGACGGACGTACCCGGCGACCACCTGACCATGCTGCTCGACCCGCACGTCGCCGTCCTCGCTACCCGCATCAACCAGTTTCTGGAAAAAAAACGCTCATGAAATCCGTACAAACGATCGACAACGCTTTCGCCCGCAAGGTCTGCATCAATCTGGACCGGCGCCCCGACCGCTGGGAAGCGATGCAAAGAAAATTCGCCGAACAGAACATCCTCACGGTGGAACGACTGCCCGCCGTCGATGCAAGGCTGGTGACCGTGCCGCCATCCTTGAGCCATATGCGTCCGCAGGACTACGGCTGCACGATGAGCCATCTTGCCGCCGTGAAGCAGGCCAAGGCCGCGGGCGCGAGCGAAGTCCTGATCTTCGAAGACGACGCCTTCTTCGACCCCGACTTCGCCGCGCGCTTCCCCGAGTTCATCGCGCAAGTGCCGAATGACTGGCACATGCTGTTTCTGGGCGCCTATCACTTCACGCCCCCCATTCCCGTCGCGCCGAACATCGTCAAGGCCGTGGAGACGCTCACCGCGCACGCCTACGTCGTCAGGGACTCGCTTTACGACGCATTCATTGCGATCAACGAACACCCGCCGGCGATCAACGACCGCAACAACCTCATGCTGCAGCAGAAGTTCAATTGCTATTGCTTCGAACCCAATCTGGTCGGACAGGAGTCCGGCTACTCCGACATCATGGACGAAGTCATGCCGGAAAAGCCGCTGACCTATTCCCTTCCGATTCCGGATGGCTGGTAACGCCTGCGGCCGGCGCGCGCTGCGATCCCCTGCGGTCCCTATCTCAACAGGCCATTGAAGCTCATGAAAACCATCACCGTTGACCTCGAAGCGGAGTTCGTAAAGTCCGCGCTCGATTCGCTCCACCGGGACTGCAAGCTCGGCGAGGCAATTTCGCTGGCTTATGGGAAATGCGAATCGACCGACGACGTGATCGATCTGATTTTTCCGTTGATCACGAAGACACGGCGGGTTGATTACATCCTGATGTACAGCATCGAAAGGAATCCCCGCACCCTCCTGCAGTTTCTTCGACTGATCGAAGCGCGGTTGACACGGAACGATAGCTGGACAGTCGCGTCGGTCGAGGCTTCGTTGCGTAGCGTGGCCGATTCATCGGGCCTCGGTTGGGACCGTGCGCAGCGCTTGCTGAAGTGCTGCATCCTGTTTTCCGACTCGCCGCTGGAAATCGTGGAAAGCATCGCGTTCCTGGGCAAGCACGAAACCTCGTCGAGATTGAGATCAGCGGCAAAAAACGTCGAACTCAGCCACCTGATCAACTGAACGATATTGGCGACTCATGGATTCCGCTCAAAGTAAATCGCCGCCGTGGCATTCGGCCGTCACCCTGATGTGGCGCAGTCATCCCTGGTTGACCCTGGGCACGGTCCTTACGGGCCTCGTCAGCGGCATTGCGTCGATCGTGGGCGTCGGATTGATCAGCAGGGTGCTGCATGACCAGGACGACCGCCAGACGCTGCTGACGATATTCATTGCGGTGAACGTCATCGCAGTTTTCTGCAGGAGCAGCGCTGCCGTGATGCCCTCCTATGCCTGCATGAAAGTCATGACGAGACTGCGCGTCAATCTATGCAAAAGGATCCTGGCGACCCCACTGGATGAAATTGACCGACGCGGCGCCCCGAATATCCTGACCATGCTGACGCAGGACATTCCGCAGTTGAGCCAGACCCTGCTCACCATACCGACGATCATCGTTCAGTCCGTCGTCCTGGTATGCAGCATCGCCTATCTCGCCTATCTGTCGTGGATCGTTTTCGCTTCGACAATCACCCTGACAATCGTTGGCCTGGCGCTTTATCTGTTTTTCTATCGAAAGGCGGTCAATTTCACGGAAAGAGTTCGCGATGAATTTGTCCAGTTCAATGAATACACACATGGCCTCGTGTTCGGAATCAAGGAACTCAAGCTCAACAGGACCAGACGACGCTGGTTTACCAGGGCCGCGATCGAACTATCATCGAAGCGCGTGGCCGGATTCAATTACATAGAACGCTTCTGGTTCATGAGCGGCGACAGCATTGGCCAGATCACGGTAGCGGTCCTGCTCGGATTTTTGCTTTTCGGCGTACCTTCGTTCGGCGTCGTGGACCCCTCCGTACTCACGGCGAGCATTCTGGCCGTTCTCTACATGATGGGGCCTTTGACCATGCTGATCAGTATCCTGCCGATCGTGGCCGAAGGCAAAACCGCGCTCGCCCGGCTGGCGGAATTCGGTTTCTTGATCGATGACAGCGAGGATTCGCGCAAGGAACCGCCCCATCCGCGCACCAGGGAATCCTCGGCGAAGCCATGGCAACGCATTGAGCTGAAAGATGTGACGATGAACTATCGTGACAATGATTCGTCGGTCGATTTCGTGCTCGGCCCCATCAATATGACGATTCACGCCGGAGAACTCGTCTATGTCATCGGTGGAAACGGCAGCGGCAAAAGCACGTTGGGCAAAGTCCTCAGCGGCCTCTATGTGCCTACCGAAGGCCATATTGCCCTTGATGGAAAAGTCGTTGACGACGATGCCAGGGAACGGTACCGCAATCTGTTTTCCGCCGTCTTTACCGATTTCCATTTGTTCAATCGCATCATAGGGCCGGACCGGGAAAATGCTGGCATCGAGCTTGCCCGCAAATATCTTGAAACACTGAAATTGGCGGACAAAATAGAGATCGATGGCAACAATTACTCGACAACCAGAGCCTTATCGACAGGGCAACGCAAGCGATTGGCGCTGCTTTGCGCCTATATCGAGGATCGTCCGATTTACATCCTGGACGAATGGGCTGCCGATCAGGATCCGGTCTTCAAGAGATTTTTCTATGAAGTGCTGGTTCCCGATCTGAAATCCCGCGGGAAATGCGTCATTATCATTACCCACGACGATCAGTACTTCAAGCTCGCGGATCGGGTCATTCGCCTGGATAGCGGCCGCATCTTCTCCGATACGGCCATGCGTGCCGTCCGGGCCGAAGTTGCGGGATGAGCAGCGATCCGGATGCGGTGCGCGCGTCGCAGCTCCGCGCAGATCCGATCCGCCGCACCGTCCCACGATCGAATGGCCGGCGTTCCTCGATCCCGGGCAACTCGATCTGCAATCGCGACGCCGGCCGATCGCTCTTCGCATTATTTAAAGAATCGGCATCAATGCCAAAATAATTCAATCAATCAGGGTCAACCGATTTTCCTTTCATCAAGCGGCATTCAGCCGCTGCCGAGATCTCGTCGCGCGTCGACAGTGCGGCGAGCTCGCGAACGCCACCGCAATTCGCCTGTCCCGGCTATCCGTTACAGACGCGTTCGCCGCCGGGTGTTTAAATCATGCCGGCAATCATGCGCGCAAGCGCAGCTTCAACGTCTCACCAGGAATCCGTTCATGGAGTTCAGCAGATTGTTCGCACACGTCGGCGAAGCGATCTCAAGCAGCGGGAGCCGACGCTTTCCCCGAGTGATGTACAGCCTGATCTCTGCGGCCGTCCCCGTCGACGAGATCCGCATTTCGGAGCTCGCGGTCGACGCGACGCCTGACGGCGATCTCGCGGTGCGCAGCCTCGGCGCGGTCGGCGCGGTCGGCGCGGCGCTCGCGAAGGCCGGCCCGGCAGCCGCCTGTTACGGGCCGCAGATGCCGCCGCGCTCGGGCGCGAGCTGCGTGCACGTCGATGACACGCTCGCGGGCCACGGCCCGACCCACGCGCTGCTCCATCGCTTCGTCCTCATGCAGGCTGCAATCGTGCCGCCGCGTTGCGCGCAGTTCCATCTCTTGACCCGCAAGCGGGGCCACTATTACCTGATCTCGCTGTATCGCACGAACACGTTCGACGACTTCTCGTCGCGGGAGCAGACCGTCCTCAAGGAGCTCTCGCACGTGCTGTTTCCGATCGTCGAGACCCATGTCGCGGCGCTCGATTCGGCTCCGCCGCCCGCCCACGCGGCCGCGGCCGCGCCGCCGGCGACGCAATCGGGCCGGGAGCGCGTGGCGCGGCGGTTCGCCGACCGTCTGCGGCAAGCCGGCGTCAAGCTGTCGACGCGCGAGATCGAGGCATGCACGGCGCTGCTGGCCGGCGACACGGTGCCCGCCATCGCCGTGCGTTTCGCGCTGCGCGAAAGCACCGTCGAGACCTACCTGAAGCGGGCAGCCGTCAAGCTCGGCTTCGGCGGGCGCCATGGTCTCACGCGCTGGATGCTCGACGAGGCGGCAGGGGCCGCGGGCGAGGCCGCGGCTGGAGCACGCCGAGACGGCACGAGAAGCGTGCGGCGCGACTGCGCATCGCCGTACGTCGGCACCTGAAGCGTCGGCACCCGAAGGCTAGCGGTCCGAAAGCGCGTGCCGGTGCCCGCGGCGCGCCAGCAATCCCGGCACGCCGGCCGGCGACGCTGGTCGCGCGTCGGGTATCGGCGCCCGCACCCGGCGTGACGGCATCACGCCGCCGACGCGCACGGCACGTAATCGTCGATCATCCATTTCGTGAGCCCGTGCCGGCCGCTGATGCCGAGCTTCACCGCGGCGCGCTTGATGTACGTCTCGACCGTACTCTCCTTCACACCGAGCTCGCCGGCCAGTTCTCGCAGCATCTTGCCCGCGAGCAGGCCGAGGCACACTTCGCTTTCGCGCGCCGACAGCACGACCGCCGCGCGCGCAAGCCGCGATTCGAACTCCTGGCGCAGCGCCTCGACGGCGGGCATCGTCGTGCCTTCGAGGTCGCCGTGCCGGCGCGTCGACGCATGCCACTCGACGAGCGGCAGCAGCGTATCGGCGAAATTCTTCAGGAACGACATCTCCTGCAACGAGAAGTCGCAATGCGACACTGTTCGATGCAGCGAGATCACGTAGCGGCGATTCGCCTTGGACGACACGAGATGGCACTGAAATCCCCCCTCCGGTCCACGCGGCGGCGCGACTTCGCCGCCATTGCCGCTCCGCATCAGCGGATTGATGTGAATCAGCTGCCGGTCGCAAGCAGCCACGATCCGGTTCAACAGCGGATGCGCTGCCGGCTGCCGCTCGCCATGCGCGGCCGGCCCGCTGCTGCGCCCGTCGTCACCCGGCGCGCCGAACGCGCCGAGCGATTGCACGTGGACGACTTCGCCCGCCGGCTCGTCGAGCGTCCATTCAGTCATCCGGGTGATCGCGAGCGGAATCGATTCGACCAGCAATGCATGCATGTCGGATGCGAACCGCTCACTGCCGGCGCTCGAAATCACCTTCCCGAGCTTCGAGAACATCGCGAACATCTGACTCTCCTTGTTTCCTTGTTGTGCGTGCTTGAGGACGGCGGCGCAACGCCGGCTCGGGCGAGCCGGCGCGGTTTGCGCGGCGCGCGTTTCGGCGCGCGTCGTCATGCGTTCTCGCGTTGCGTCGCGCGCCGATGTGTCCGGCTCACGCGAAACGGCGGCGCGCCGTGCTCTGTTCAGTTCGATGCGAGATCGCCCCCGCAAGAAGCTGAAACGCCCATTTCAGTCATTGAGCGCTGCTGATTGAAAATGGGCTGCCGCCGGACGCGCTGAAGGCCTGAATCGGAAAACCCTGCGCCGGCCCGGAGCGGGTGCGTTCCCGGCGGATTCAACGAAAAATCATGAACAAAAACCGAGATAATCCCTTCCATTGAATTTGATCCACGAATACCCCAGCTGCGTATGATAGCGACGATTTAAAATATCCGCAGTTAGCATGACATTCGTTTTTTAATCACCGCCGCTTGCAGACAAAAAATCGATCAACTCGCAAGCCACTCATGAGCAAAATTATGGTAGATCAATAGAAATCGATATTTATTTACCCCGAAATTTTGTAATAGTCATCCGGGAACCGCCTACCATGGATTTTCGTCCAAGAGGTCTTATTCGAGAGAAGAATCGGCGAATTTCATCACATCGCTCCCGCTCACCACGCAGCCCAAAGCACTTTTCTCCGAACATTGTTTCGATTCGATCAACGATTGATTCAATCTGCGCGATGGAAAAGCATAATTTTTTTGCTGTCTACTTGAGGCAGCGCTGTCGATTACACCTTCATGCGATAAAAATCGCCGCAATCAACGTACGCAGCACCGTGGATACGGGCGTTGCAAAATATCAACAAATGGCGAAATCATTGTCCGTCACAAAATATCCATATTTAATCGCACGCAATTTACCCGCCCCACCGCTTGCCGACAGAAAAATAAATTGCTACGCTTTTCCAGCGAAATAAACGATAAAACGCTACCCGATTTTGAATGGCAAGCGGGTTTATTTAAAAAAATGAAACATGGAAATTAATATGCACGTGCAATCATCTTTTATCGATCGTCGCGGCTAGCGCTTCGTCACACGCCATTCAGCCGAATCTCCATATCCACCTGCCGGCAGGACAGGCCGACGGCCAGTTGCAAAAATCGCCGGCGGTTTTTCGATTCTCTTCCAGACGTCCGTGATGACGCTCGGCCGCGCATTGTCGAATGCACCGTCCTTTTTTCAATCCCGGCCCGCCAACGCGCAATGCTTCCCGCGCGTCACGCCTGCTCGAATTACCACATTGGCTTCAACACGTCATTTGTCGTCTTTCCAATCTGTAAAACCATTCCGAGAAATTGGAGCACACCATGAGTCACGACTTTCGAGACGAACCTGCGCCGCGTCGCGCCTTCCTGGCCAACATGGCGAAACTCGCGGCGGCCGGCGTCGTCACCGGCTGGACACCGGTCTACCAGATTGCGGCGCACGCGCTGACGGCCGGCGCGACACCGCCCGGCTTCCCGGCCGACATCCCGCTTTACAAGCAGGCGTTCCAGAACTGGAGCGGCGAGATCGCCGTGCAGGACGTATGGACCGCCGCGCCACGCTCCGCCGACGACGTCGTTGCGACGGTCAACTGGGCCCGCGCGAACGGCTATCGGGTACGTCCGCGCGGCTACATGCACAACTGGTCGCCCCTGACGCTGGACCCAAGCGCCGGCGCCGCGAACCTCGTGCTGCTCGATACGACGAAGTCGTTGACGGCCGTCTCCGTCGACACGTCGGCGAGCCCGGCGCGCGTCACCGCGCAGACGGGCGTCTCGCTGGAGTCGCTGCTCGCGACGCTCGAGCAATCTGGCCTCGGCATGGTCGCCGTGCCTGCGCCGGGCGGCATCACGCTCGGCGGTGCGCTTGCGATCGACGCGCACGGCACCGCCGTACCGGCGGCCGGTGAAACCTTGCAACCGGGCCACACCTACGGCTCGCTAAGCAATCTCGTGGTCGCGCTGACCGCCATCGTGTTCGATCCGGCCCGGCAGCAATACGTGCTGCGCCGGTTCGAGCGCAGCGATCCCGAGATCGGCGCGTTCCTCGCGCACATCGGGATGGCGTTCGTCGTCGAAGTGACGCTGACGGCAGGCCCGAACCAGCGGCTGCGCTGCCAGAGCTTCGTCGACATTCCGTCTTCCGAACTATTTGCGCCGGCCGGCACGCCCGGCCGAACGATCGCGTCGTTTCTCGATCGAGCGGGCCGGATGGAAGCGATCTGGTTCCCGTTCACGACGTGCCCGTGGCTCAAGGTCTGGACGCCGACGCCCGGCAAGCCGTTCCTGTCGCGCACCGTCACGCAGCCGTACAACTATCCGTTCTCCGATTCGATCTCGCAGTCCATCTCGGATCTCGTCAAGCGGATCGTGATCAACGGCGAAGGCGCATTGACGCCGTTGTTCGGCCAGACGCAGCTGGCGATCACGACCGCCGGCCTCGCGCTCACGCTCAGCGGGGACATCTGGGGCTGGTCGCGCAACGTACTGCAGTACATTCGGCCGACGACGCTGCGCGTCACCGCGAACGGCTACGCGGTACTGGCGCGGCGTGCCGACGTGCAACGCGTGATCAGCGAATTCGTGCAGTTCTATCAGAATCGCATCGACGCATACAAGGCACGCGGCGAGTACCCGATCAACGGTCCCGTCGAGATCCGGGTCACCGGTCTCGACAAGCCGGCCGATGCCGGCGCCGGCGCGGTCGTTCCCACGCTGTCCGCGCTCAAGCCGCGCCCCGATCACCCGGAATGGGAAATCGCCGTATGGTTCGATATCCTGACGTTACCGGGCACGCCTGGCGCCGATCGCTTCTATCGCGAGATCGAGCAATGGATGCTCGCGAACTACACCGGTTCGTATGCGACGCTGCGTCCCGAATGGTCGAAGGGCTGGGGCTATACCGACACGGCCGCCTGGCAGGATGGCACCATGCTCGCCACCACGATCCCGAATCTGCATCGTGAAGGCCAGCCGCCGTCGAGCAGCTGGGATGCGGCGCGCGCGACCCTCGAACGCTACGACCCGCACCGAATCTTCCGGTCGCCGCTGCTCGATCGGCTGATGCCGTAGCAATCCCGGTGGAAGCCTGCGCGGCGCGCTGCCATGCGCGCCGCGCGCGAGAACTCTTTTGAACATGGCGGAAAGATTCCGAGCCCCTCTCGACCGGTTCAGGTATCTGTCGGTGCATCGTTTCCGTCCCCTACCGGGGTTGCACCGATTCTTTCCGTACCTGTCTTCGCCTTCCCGCGGCAGGCGGACCATCAGCCGCCTCTTCTCCACTTCCTTCGAACCGGCAGCCCGAATTGCCTGAGCAGGCATCCGGGCCGCTCGTCGCAGCAGCACGCCCCCGCGCACCGCCATTTCCTGCCGAACCCGCTCACACACCGCCGACAAACGGCGATTCGTGACTGCGGAGTACAAGTTCTTATGCCGTTTTGTCCGTTTATCGGCCGCTCGCCACACACGATACTGCGCACCATCCGGCGCGTGGCGCCTCACTCGACAATTCGCACGAATATGAACCGATACCCAGGATTGAAGCGCGTCGCTCGACGGGCCGTGCTTGCCGCCGTTCCGATGGCCGCGCTCCTCGCGTTGTCCGGCTGCCAGTCGGACGACAAGGCGGCGGCCGCGACGCCGAGCGTGATCGTCAGCCCGCCCGTCGCCCGCGACGTCAACGACGTCGACGTCTATACCGGACGCTTCGAAGCCGTCGATACCGTCGACGTGCGCCCGCGGGTGAGCGGCTATCTCGACAAGGTAGCGTTCCAGGACGGTGCGAACGTTCGGAAGGGCGACCTTCTGTTCGTCATCGATCCGCGCCCGTATCAGACGGCCGTCACGGCCGCGCAAGGCGCACTCGAACGCGCGCAGTCGCAACTGAAGCTGAGCCGGCAAGATTTCGAACGGGCCAGCGTCCTGATCAGGACCGACACGATCGCACAGAGCCTCTACGACCAACGCCGCCAGGCCGTGCAAAGCGCACAGGCCGAGGTAACGAGCGCACAAGGCGCGCTCGAGCGCGCACGGCTCGACCTGTCCTTCACGCGCATCGTCGCACCGATGTCCGGCCGCATCAGCCGCAAGCTCGTCAGCGAAGGCAACCTCGTGAAAGGCGGCGACAGCGACGCGACCGTGCTGACGACGATCGTGTCGCAGGATCCGATCGATATCTACTTCGACGTCGATGAACAAAGCTACCTGCGCTACACGCGCGAAGCGCAGAAAAGCGGTAGCAATGCGTCGTCGCGGCGAGTTGCGATCGCGCTGCCGGGCGACGCACAACCGTCGCTGACGGGCACGATGGATTTCGTCGACAACCGCCTCGACAATTCGACCGGCACGCTGCGGCAACGCGCGCGCGTCTCGAACCCGGACCGGCGCCTGAGCCCCGGACAGTTCGGCCGCGTCTACCTGTCGAGCCGTGTCGCGCATCATGCGCTGCTGGTACCCGATTCGGCCGTCGCGACCGACGCGACGCATCGCGTGCTGTATTTCGTCGACGCGAAGGGCACGGTCGCGATCCGCCCGGTGACCCCCGGCCGCCTGCACGGCAACCTGCGCGAAATCGACGCCGGGCTGAACGCCGGCGACCGCGTGATCGTCGACGGTTTCCAGCGCGTGCAGGCCGGCGACAAGGTCAAGGCCGTGCCGCGCGCGATCGATGCAACGAATACGGCCACGTTGGCCCAGGCAACCGACAAGGCCAGCGGCACGACCGGGAGCGCGCAATGAACCTCGGCCGCTTGTCCGTCCAGCAGCCGGTGCTCGCGATCGTCCTGTCGATCGTAGTGACGATCGCCGGTGCGTTGGCCTATTTCTCGCTCGCGGTGTCCGAGTACCCGGACATCGCGCCGCCTACCGTCGTCATCCAGGCAACCTATCCTGGCGCGTCTGCGGAAACCGTGTCGCAAACGGTATCGACACCGATCGAGCTCGAAGTGAACGGTGTCGAGGACATGCTGTACATGTACAGTCAGGCAACGTCGGACGGCAGCCTCAACATCACCGCGACGTTCAAGCCGGGCACGGATGTCGACAAGGCGCAGGTGCTCGTGCAGAACCGCGTCGCGCTGGCGACGCCGCGCCTGCCGGAGCCGGTGCAGCGTAGCGGCGTGTCGGTGCGAAAATCGTCGCCGACGCAGCTCGGCACGATCTTCCTGTACTCGCCGGACCAGCGCTACGACCCGCTGTACGTGTCGAACTACGCAATCCGCAACGTCGCGGACGTGCTGAAGCGTATCGACGGCGTCGGCGACATCAACCCGCTCGGCGCGCGCGAATACTCGATGCGCATCTGGCTCGATCCCGAGCGCGTCGCGTCGTTCGGCCTGAGCCCGAGCGACCTGATCGCCGCGGTGCGCGCGCAAAACACTCAACTCGCGGGCGGCGTGATCGCACAGGCGCCGATCACGAACCAGGCATTCCAGCCGAACCTGATCTTCGAAGGGCGGCTCAAGCGCCCCGAGGACTTCAGCAGCATCGTCGTCAAACAAGGCAAGGACGGGCGGCTCGTGCGGCTGAAGGACGTCGCGCGCGTGGAAGTCGGCGCACTCGCATACGCGACCGACAGCTACATGCTGCGCCACCCGACGATCGCGCTGCAAGTGCTGCAGCAGCCCGGCGCGAACGCGGTCGCGACGATGGACGCGGTCGAGAAGAAGATGGCGGAACTGAGCAAGGACTTCCCCAAGGGCATCGTCTACAACATCGGCTACAACCCGACCGCGTTCATCGGCGACAGCATCCACGAACTGGTCAAGACCATCTACGAGGCCGTCGTGCTCGTCGTATTCGTCGTGCTGCTGTTCCTGCAGGGCTGGCGGCCGTCCATCATCCCGATCCTGTCGATTCCGGTGTCGCTCGTCGGCACATTCGCGGCAATGGCCGCGCTCGGTTATTCGATCAACAACCTGACGCTGTTCGGCCTCGTGCTCGCGGTGGGGATCGTCGTCGACAATGCGATCGTCGTCGTCGAGAACGTCGAGCGACACCTGTCGACCGGTGCAGGGCCGCGCGACGCGACGTTGTTGACGATGAAGGAAGTCGGCGGCGCCCTGTTCGCGATCACGCTCGTGCTTTGCGCGGTGTTCGTGCCGACCTCGTTCATTCCCGGCATCTCGGGCCAGTTCTTCCGCCAGTTCGGCGTGACGATTGCCGTGTCGACAGCGATCTCGTTCTTCACATCGGTGACGCTCGCGCCTGCGCTATCGGCCATGATCCTGAAAGCGCATGCCGACGAACACGATTCGGCCGCGCCCGTGTCGCGGATTGCCGCGTTGTTCGCGCCTGCCATGCGCGTCGTGCAGCGCTTCGCGAACGCGTTCAATCGCGTGTTCCAGCGCCTGTCCGATGCGTATGGCAGGCTGGTCCGGAAAGTTGTGCGAATTATCCCTGCGATGGCCGCACTGTACGTCGTACTGATCGCCGCGACCGGCTATCTGCTCGTATCGAGCCCGAAGGGCTTCATTCCGGCTCAGGATCGCGGCTACCTGGTCGTGCTCGTGCGGATGCCCGACGGTGCGACGCTCGAACGCACGAGCGCGGTCGCGCGCAAGATCGAGGACATCGCACTGTCAGTGCCGGGGGTCGCCCGCGTGCCGGTTTTTTCCGGCGTCAATGCGGCGACCGGTACGAATTCGTCGAACAGTGCCGGGTTGTTCCCTGTATTCAAGCCGTGGCCGGAACGCAAGACGCAGGGACTGACGATCGAGAAGATTGCAGCCGAGATGCGTCAACGGCTGGCAAGCGTCACGGAAGCGTCGATCGTCGTCGCGATGCCGCCGCCGGTGCAGGGCCTCGGCAGCACAGGCGGCTTCGCGATGCGACTCGAAGACCGCAACGGCCTCGGCACCGCCGCGCTCGCCAAGGCGACGCAGGAGCTCGTCGCCGCCGCCAACCGCACGCCCGGCATGGTCGGCGTCTATACGCCCTACTCCGCAACGAGCCCGCAGGTGCATGTCGAACTCGATCGCGAGAAGGCCGAGATGCTCGGCGTGCCGAGCCAGGAAATCAACGACGCGGTCGAAACGTATTTCGGCTCGACCTACGTCAACGACTTCAACATCGTCGGGCGCACCTATCGCGTCACCGCGCAGGCCGACCTGCCGTTCCGCGTCGACGCATCCGATCTCGCTCGGCTGAAGGTGCGCAACCGCGACGGTGACATGGTGCCGATCGGCAGCGTGACACGCATCGACGATATGCTCGGCGTCGATCGCGCGCCGCGCTACAACCTGTACCCCGCCACGGAAATCAATGGCGATACGGCACCGGGCCTCGGCTCCGGCTTCGCGATCAAGACGATGGAGACGCTCGCCAAACAGGTGCTGCCGCCCGGCATCTCGTTCGAATGGACCGATCTGTCGTACCAGGAGACCACGGCCGGCAACACGGGGCTGCTCGTGTTTCCGCTGTGCGTGCTGCTCGTGTATCTGGTGCTCGCCGCGCAGTACGGCAGCTGGAGCCTGCCCGCATCGATCCTGCTGATCGTGCCGATGTGCCTGCTTGCCGCATCGCTCGGCGTGCGCGGGCTCGGCCAGGACGTGAACATCCTCACGCAGATCGGCTTCATCGTGCTGGTCGGGCTTGCCGCCAAGAACGCAATCCTGATCGTCGAGGTCGCGCGGCAGCTGGAGGCCGACGGCATCGAACTCGTCGACGCCATCGTCGAAGCGTGCGTGCAGCGGCTGCGCCCGATCGTGATGACGTCGCTTGCGTTCATTCTCGGCGTCCTGCCGCTCGTGATCTCCGAAGGTGCCGGCGCAGAAATGCGGCAGGCGGTCGGCGCGGCCGTGTTCTTCGGCATGATCGGCGTGACGTTCTTCGGGCTGCTGTTTACGCCCGTCTTCTATGTAATGGTTCGCCGGCTCGCGATGCGCAAGACCGCTGTCGCGGCCGTCGCGACGGAGGTGGTGCAATGAAGTTCATTCGACTAGTGGCCGTGCTGTCCGCGGCGGCCGTCCTGACCGCGTGCACCAGCGCGCCGGTCGCCGACGTCACACCGCCGCCGCTGGCTTCGACGTATGCGAATGCGGATCTGTCGGCCGGCGGCCCGGCGGCCGACACCGTCGCATGGTGGCACGGTTTTCACGATCCGATTCTCGACCGGCTGGTCGACATGGCGCTCGCGAACAACCTTGACCTGAAGGTCGCGGTCGCACGCATTGACGCGGCGCGCGCGGTACGGATCGGCGCGGCGTCGCAGTGGCTCCCGTCACTCGACCTGAATGCGAGCGCCGGCCGCCAGCGGCAATCGGCATCGCAAGCGTTCCCGACCGATACGCCGACGATCGGCAACGCGTTCGATCTCAATGCAAGCCTTGCATGGGACATCGATATCTTCGGGCGCATCCGTCAGGGTGTGTCGGCCGCCGACGCGGACATCGCGTCCGCGCAGAACGATGCGGCGGCCGTGCGGATCGCGACGATCGACGAGACCGTGCGTACGTACGTGACGGTGCGCGGCCTCGAGCAGCGCCTGGCACTGGTCGAGGCCAACGCGCTGAGCCAGCGCAGCACCGAGGAATCGACGCGGCGCCTGTTCGACGCGGGCGTCGTACCGATTGCCGACGTCGACCGCGCCGCCGCGCAGACGGAGACGACGCTGGCCGAACTGCCCTCGCTGCAACTGCAGCGACAGGCAGCGATCCACCGGCTGTCGATCATCAGCGCATCGACGGTACAGGACACCTACGCGCAACTCGATCCGCCCGCGCCATGGCCAACATGGTCGGCTCCCGCGCCGGGCATCGGCACGCCAGCCGACCTGCTGCGCCGGCGACCGGACGTCCGCGCAGCCGAGGCGCGCGTCGTCGCGGCCTATGCGCGGATCGGCGTGGCCGAGGCCGACCTGAAACCGCACTTGCAGCTGATCGGCGTGATCGGTGCGGCAATCGATGGCTTCTCGGGTGCCACGCTCGCGCGTTCGCTGGCATGGATGGCCGGCGCCGGCGCCAGCGCGCCGCTGTTCGACGGCGGGCGGCGGCGCAGCGTGGTCGCGTTACGCCGCGCAGAGGCCGATCAAGCGGTCGCCGCCTATCGCACGGCGGTGCTGACGGCAGTCAGCGACGTCGAGACGTCCGTCGCGGCGACCGCCCGCAATCACGGTCGCACCGAACGCCTCGAACGCGCGGTGGCGAATGCGCGCGGTGCTTATACGCAGATCAACCGGTCGTGGCGCAGCGGTGAATCGGCGTTCATCGATACGCTGGAAGTGCAGCGCTCGCTGCTCACGGCCGAGGATGCGCTCGCGCAGGCACGGACCGACGAAATGCTCAGCAAGGTCAGGCTGATGAGCGCGCTGGGGCAATAAGTGCATGCGTCCGGATCGATCGATGCCGCACATTGACCGATATACGCAAAGGGCGACGGATTCGATCGAAGCCGAACCCGTCACCCTTTGTTTCCTGCGTGACCGATCACGCACGGGCCATGCTCAGTCGATGTCGCCGACGTCCTTCAACTGCGCGCTGACGTAGTCGAGAAAGCTGACGATCCGCGACGATAGCGTCGCGTTGCGATAGAAGACTGCATGGATCGGCTGGCGGAATTCGATGGTGTCGTCGGCGAGCAATTCGACGAGGCTACCGTCGCGGCGATGGGCGCCGGTCATGTAGTCTGCCAGGCACACGATACCGGTGCCATTAAGCGCCAGCGTCAGCAGCGTCTCTCCGCTCGATGCCTGCAACGCCGGCTGAACTCGATACACGTTGCCGTCCGCGTTACGCAACGGCCAGTGGTTCAGCACCTCCGGCTGCACGAAACCGAGCACGGTATGGTTCGCGAGGTCAGCCACGCCGGCAGGCACGCCGGCCTTCTCCAGATAGCCCGGGCTGGCGAGAATGCGTAACCGGCTGCCGCCGAGCTTCCGCGCGTGCAGCGTCGAATCGCGCAACTCTCCGATCCGGATCGCGACATCAGTGCGCTGTTCGAGCAGGTCGATGATCTCGTCGCTGGTATGAAGTTCAACCTCGATCGCCGGATACGCGTCGCGAAACCCCGGCATCATCGGTGCGATCACGTGCTGCATGAATGGCATCGCAGCATTGATCCGCAGACGGCCCGCCGGCATTTCGTGCTGCCGCGCGATTTGGTCCTCGGCAAACTCGACCGATGCAATGATGTCTCGCGCATGGTCGAGAAAAACGTTGCCCTCTTCCGTCAATTCCAGCCGGCGTGTCGTGCGTCTGATCAGCGTCGTATCCAGTTTATCTTCGAGGCGCCGCAGGACGCGGCTCATCACAGAGGTCGGCTGATGCAATCGGTCCGCTGCACCTGTCAGCGAACCAATGTCCGCGATCGTCACGAACGCGAGCATTTCGTCTAGTGTGGTCTTCATGGGAACAGAATCAGGCACCAATCGCAAACCGCTACGATAGTGTGGCTTTGTTCCGCTGATAACCATAAGTCGAAGCGAATCACATTTGATTTCCAGTCAACAAACTCGATGAAACCCGGATGTCCGAGGTGTATGGAGTTTGTGATCGGCGTGCATGCCTTCGCGTTCCACCAGGGCGTGCAGGCGGAGGTACCCGTACCGACGACGCTCGTACGCCGGCTCCACCAGACGCGGCGCCAGCAATTCGTTCTCGTGGTCCGGCTGCTTGTTGTCGTGCAATACGCTGCGAGAAAGCCCGGCGGGCCGGCGGCGCGGCGCTCGGAGATGTCGACCTTCTCCCGAATCGCCGCGACCGCCTCCCCTTTGACCTGCGGGCTCGGTGCTTTCCCTTGACGACTCCGGCTGGCCCTGTTTGCCGGGGCCAGGTCACTAGGCGTCCAGCCCCTTCTGTACGTAGCGCGATAACGGGAGTGTCAGCAGAAGGATTGACGCCAAGGCGAGCAGCGCGGTTGGGACACCCGCAATGTCGCCCAGACGGCCGAACAGGACCGGCGACAGAGCGCCACCGCCGATAGTGCCCGTATAGAACAACGCGAACGCCTGCTCGCGCTTGCCGGCCCCCGCCAGTTCAGGCACGACCCCGTAGAGCACCGACGACGTCCCGTTCAGCGCGAGTCCCAGCAGCGGCAGAATCGCCATCATTGCGAAGAGTGGCGAGAACACCGCGACCACGATCAGCAGCGACGTGGCGGACTCCGTGAGCCACACTGTCTTCATCATCCCGATCCGCACGCCCAGATAGCCGCAGAACAGCTTTCCGAATGCACCGCCCACGAACAGCAACGTCAGCGCGAGACCGATACCGGCGGTGCCGGCACCCTTGCTTTTCAGCAGGAACGGCAGGAACGTCAGAAAGCCCATCCGCACGGCACTGTCGAGGGTGCCGGTCGCGAGCAGCGCGCGCAAGCCGCCGGACGAACCGCTGTCGATGGCCGCTTTCGGTATCGTCTCGCGCGCCGCATGCGGCGCGCCGCGCGACGGAATCAGCCACCACAGCAGGCCTGCTGAAACCACGCCAAGCACACCGATCAGCGTCGCGCCTGTGCGCCACGTCACGACCGTCAACAGAAGGCCGATCAGGCCTGGTATCAGCGTCTTGCCGATGTCGCCGGAGAAGTTGTACTGGGCCAGCGCCTCCTTCACGCCCCCGCCTGCCTCGTAAGAATCGGTGACCATCGAGGACGCGAGCGGGTGCTGCGTGCTCGCGCCCAGTCCGCCCAGCAGCAGCGCGACCAGCAGCACCGCCAGCCCGGCGGCCTGACCGGCGATCAGGTAGGCAACGCCTGCGAGCGCGGTCCCCGCCACCAGCATGCGCTCCCGCCCCCATCGCCGCGCTGCCCGACTCGCGAGCAACTGGAAACCCGCCATCACGCCGGAATAGAGCCCGCGTAATAGGCCGATCTGCACGTAATTGATAGCGAACTGCACTTGCCAGATCGGCAGCAGCACGTAGATGACGTCCGTCAATCCGTCGTGTACGGCGTGCGCGACGCATGCGGCCACCAGCGAGCGGCGACGGGACGCATCGGGGTGATGCTGGATCCCCAAAGAGGCTTCGCTTTTCAAATCGCTCATTTCGTCTATTGTTGTGCGCAATGTCGGTTGCGTGCGCTGTAACTCGTGGGGGTGATCTGCTTGAACAATACTGCTGCTTGAACGGGTCGGGCGTCAGGTATGACAGACTCGCATGCCGTCTTGCCTTCGGCGGTCCAGCACAGCACTTCGCGTTCCCGCGCCGTCAGCACGACGCTTGCCGCCGACGCGAGCTTCGGCACCATGAGGCCGCTCATCAGCGAATGTGACAGGTTCGCGAGCCAGTGGGTCTGCAGCGTGAGCACGTTGATTTCGGCAGGCGTGAGGCGATCCGCTTGGCGCGCGATGCTCAGCAGGCCGAACGCGCCGCGCGCGGCCCAGCTCGACTGCGCGATGCCGACCGACAACCCGGCCTCACGCGCATCTTCCCACAAAGGGCATGGCGCGACCTCGTCAACGTCCGGCCAGACGACTTCGACACGGATTCCGTAACAGCAGGACTCGCAAGGGCAACGCCACGCCAAGCGCTCATCGGCAATTATCGCGGAATCCGGCGCGGCGATCGCCAGGCCTGACTGCCTCACATGGATATTCCAGATATCTCGGCGAACGATATTTACCAGCCCATCACTTTCTTACAAAAAATAAATGAAAAATCCTTTAATGGTATAAATTTTACGATACGAAAAGGATAGACGGCGCCTCTCTTTTAAGAGTATCGCGATTTTTTTATAACAAGCAGGTGGCTCATTATGCAGCGCTGCACAACCGTGCAGTTGACCATAAGGAGCTTAAAGTGTACGAACATTACGAAGGGAAATCCAAGTCGAGCGTTGGCGAAGTCTCGCTTCCGGCATTCGTTGCCGAACGTGTCACACGCTATTATCGCGAACGCGTTCAAGGGAACTGGAACGGTGGCCATATTATGCGAGGGCGTATGCCTGGCCCCGACGCGTTGCATTTGTCGAGCAACGATTATTTGTCGATCGCCCGACACCCCGATATCCTCGAATCGATGTGCGCAAGCATAAAGTCGGAGGGCAATGGGATGCTGATGTCCGGCATATTTCTGCACGGGGCATGTCCGTTGCTTGAGCTCGAAGACAGGTTCGCCCGCTTCATGGGCTCGGAATCAGCCATACTTTGTCAATCCGGCTATGCAGCGAATACCGGCTTGCTTCAGTCAATCGCTTCCGCTGAAACACCCGTATACCTCGACATGATGGCCCATATGTCGCTATGGGAAGGCGTGCAAAGTTCAGGCGCGAAAGCTGTCGCCTTTGCCCACAACGATGCTGACCATCTCGCGCGGCAAATCCGTCGTCATGGACCTGGCATCGTAGTCGTCGACTCGATCTACAGTACGAACGGCAGCGTTTGTCCGTTGGCCGACGTCGTCGACGTGGCGACAACGGCCGGCTGCGTGCTAGTCGTCGACGAATCACATTCGCTCGGCACGCATGGGCCGGATGGCGCAGGGCTCGTCGTCGAGTTGGGGCTGACCGATCGTGTGCACTTCCGCACGGCGAGTCTCGCAAAAGCGTTCGCTGGCCGCGCGGGCGTGATCAGTTGCTCGAGCCGATTTCAGGAGTATTTCAAGTTTGAATCGCGTCCGGCGATCTTTAGTTCGACATTGCTTCCGCATGAAGCCGCCGCCCTGGAGGCCACGATCCTCGTGATCGAAAAGGAAGCGTGGCGGCGCACGCAGGTCGCAGAAAATGCACGGTACCTGCGCGAGCAACTCACGCGACTCGGTTATAACCTTAATGGGAGTGAAACTCAAATCATCGCACTCGAGTCCGGCACGGAACAACGGACGATCAAACTACGCGACGCGCTCGAGTCGCATGGCATTTTCGGCTCGGTCTTCTGCGCGCCTGCCACGGCGAAAAACCGCGCGCTAATCCGGCTCTCCGTTCATGCGGCACTTACTCACGACGAGTTGCGGCGGATCGTCCAGGTCTGCGAAGCGATTCGCGATGAGGTCGAGCTCGATGACTGGCCGTCAACACAGCGGATGTACGCCAGCGCACGCGCGATCGACCGGATAGCGGCCGTCAGGCAAGCAGTGTAAGCGACATAAACGCCTAAGCGTCAATCACATTGATGCGGGGGATTCACGCCCGTGAATCCCCTTTTTCATCCATATGTCGATCAAGGCGGTCGAGATAGTCGTCGTAGGAAACGACGGAACCCAGCTCGAGGCCAGGCGGATTCTTGATGACGCTGCACGTATAGACTTGCTGGCCTCGCACGACCGTCGCGGAATGCATGTACGGCTGCCACGACGCGCACCCGATCGGATAGTACCCTTCCGAATCCGGAAAGTAAGGCGCACGATGGCCATTGTCGAGCTCGGCGAGAAACGCGGCGGGCGCGCCGCGCTCGACGGCGATTTCGCGGGTCGCGCGCAGCGCATCCTCGGTGTGCACGAGAAGCAGATAAGGTGTGCCTGCACTATCGAGCATCACGAGCCCCGTCGGGCGCGTTGACAGGTAATGCTCGACAATGCCGAGCTCGCGAAAGATTTCCGTCGCCTTCGCGGCGAATGCCGGATCAGCCAGAAACCGGTACTCGGACAAGCCGAGCGCTTCGATGACCGTGCGTTGCGTCTGGTGCAGATACGCGCGCTTCAGCTCGTCGATCGCTTCATTGAGGACGGGAACGACGTGAACATCCTGTTTGCGAATGAACCGGTCGATGAGGCCTTCGTTGAAGCTCTTGACGGCCAGCTGTTCATTGGCCTTCCCGGTAAGAATGATCTTCTTGATGGCCGGATTGACGATGCGCCGGCAGACTTCCAGGCCGTTCATGCCCGGCATGTCATAGTCGACGACGACAACCGACGTCCTCTCGAATCGTCGCGCGTTGTGCATTTGGCGTCGGATCGAGTCGATCCGAATTGCGATCACCTCGTGGGCGTCACTCTGTTCCATCCGATCGTGATAGCGGCAGAGGAAGTCTTCGGCGGCGAGCGGCTGGATCGCTTCGTCGTTGATAACGCTGATCGCGCGCTTTGCCGAATGGAAGAAGCGAAATGCCAATTGTGTGTCGAGCTGCAAGCTCAGATTGGCGAGAAAGGATGCACTGTCGTCAATGAAGCCGACCGTGGTCGGGAATGCGAAGGGTTCGATCATGATCATTAGGGCAACGGAAAGGTCAGTACAAACTGTGTGTACGCGTTCTTTGTCGACGTGCACTCGATCGTCCCGCCGATTGCCCGCATCACATCACGACAGAAGGCCAATCCGATCCCGGCACCGAGCGAGACATCATCGTTGATCACCGAAGAGGTGCAAAAACGCGTAAAGATGTGGGGCAGCGCGTCGGGCTCGATTCCCGACCCGTTATCGCGAAACACTAGACGGTTCGCTCGCTCCGAGCGGTGGAGCCGAATCGAAATGTTGCCATTGTCGATGCCGCTCAACGAGCGCAGCGCATTTTTGATGAGATTGAACAGCACGTGTACGATCAGCGTCTCCGAACCGTGAAATTCGAAGTCGTCAGCGAGATCACAGCGGATTTGGTCGCGCTCGACTCCGCGGAACGGGTAGCGATGCAGGGTCGTTTCAACACAGCGCGCGATTGAGCAGCGCTCGGCCCCTTGATTGAAGCCGCCGGTAAAACGCGCATTGACGAGTAACATGTCGATCACCGAATTCGACAGCAAAGCCTCTTGTTCGATCCGTTCAAGCACGCCGTGCATCGACGACAGATGCGCGAAGCGGATTTTCGGAATGTGAAGGCCGCTGCGCTGCGCGAGGTCGTAGCTGGCGAGCAGCTGAGGCAGAAAGCGGCTTAGTCCCGCTGCGCCGGCACGGATCGCCAGGAGCGGCGTGCGAAGCTCATGCGCGACGCTGCCCGCGGTGGCGACCATCGCGCGCTCTTGCTCGAATCGAATGCGTGCCGTGTCGTAGTTGGCTACGGCACCGATGAGGATCGCGAACGCAAGGATAGCGAGATGCGAGAAATATGGCGTATCGAGATGAACCGGCGTCGTAGTTAGGCAATAGGCGACGACGGCCAAGCCGACGCCCGCGACGAAGCTAAGCAGCAGCATGAGCCAGTCAAGCAGCAGCACCGCCACGAACGCGGCGATCAAGCTGCTCTCGACCCAAACCTGCGAGCCATCATTTTTCAACAACATGAACGTGAAGAAAAATGGTAGCGCATAGAGAATAATCGCGTACCAATAGTAGGGCAGAAACCCGCGCACGACAGCCGGCCAGCGGTGATGAAACAAGACGGGCAGAAAGAGTATCGATCCGATGAGCCGCAGCGATAGATTCTCGTAGCGTTGCGGAAAGACTTCGTGCCAGATGTAGTAATAGAGCGGGAAGCCGATAATGGCGACGATCGCGAACGGACGCAGGCGCCCCTCGACATATTGCATATTGCGCAATGCCGGTTCAAACGCCTTATGGATGCTGCGCTGCAGCGAATTGCTTCGGCGCTGAACGTGCATGCTGCTTCTCTCTCCAAATTTGTGTTTTTGATATGCCTTCAGCCCCATTCGCCCCTCGTCGAAATTTGAAGAATTCAGGCATTGGCAAATATACTGGCTTCCTGCAGTTCCCTCGCCAGCATGCTATCAGCAAAACCTCGCAACAAACGCCCCTCGCGGCTGATTAGTCGGCACCGGCAGAGCTTCTGCCTCGGCCGACGAGTGTTGTTGCCGATTGATTTTAGAAGCCAGCGGCGTTTTTACCCTTCGACCCATTTTAGCGTGGGTATCTCGATGGTCGACAGGTTACGCCACGGTCCCGGCGAATGCCAAGCTGCGTGAGGATTAGTTAACACACTCGTATTGACATAGATCGGCAGCTTCGCGGCCAGGCTTGCCACACGTGGCCACGATGGCGCTACCCGGTCAGCTTCGTTTCCTTGTCCGCATACTCGCCCGGCAGGCAGGCGCAGCCGCGTTGCGCTTGCCAGTGCGCTTGCCAGTGCGCGTGTCCGCGATCGTCTGCAGGCGCTCATGAATATGCGAAGCTTCGCAGATTGCAGAGGTTTTTTTGGTTAGCGGTCGCGGCAACACTCGAAGTAGCTGAAGGTCGATTCGGTCTGCGTGAAGTGCAGCATCATCAGTCGGATCGTCGTGTCGTCCACATACACCAGCAGCGTGCAGGCAGGCGTCCGTTCCTCGAACCATCGATGATCGCTGCCAGTCGATCTGGCTCAACTCGCCCGGGCACGCCCGGCGCGCCCTCGGCTGGAAACCTTGGATGGACGCTGCCGGCGCGGAATCCACAGGCCGGAAGCCATCACCAGCGTACGAATCGATCATTGCGCATCCAAAGACACTCGCCGTCACAAATGATAAACACATCGCCATTAATCAATGGCATTACAACAAAAACGACAGCAACAATCAAATCGAATATTTAATAAAGTAAATTATGGCCGTCGTTGTCGCTCCGCTCCACATCGCCCGTTCCGCTCGAGCAGCGCTCCGCCCCGTTCCCCCTCTCTCCCCAAGCGCACTCCGCCAGCGCGATGTCACCGATACCGCCCAATCGACCGACAAGATCATTTCATATTTCTCACCAAACCCCGGCTTGATTAACATCGAAATAATAAAAAATTAATCCATCAGAAAATATCTTGTAATTATAAAAACGACCTTCTAGCATGCCCCTGCGGTTCGCGACATGTCTCATATCAAAGTTTGTCCTTGATGCATTCCTCGAAAATCACGCTTTTATTCATAATCTGGGGGATTACATGAAGAAACTGTCTCGTCTGCTGTCCATCACCGCGATTACCCTCGCCAGTCTCAGCGCTTTTGCCCAAGCCGGCGACCAGCCGGCCGCGGTCGACAGGGCGCTGCAACTGATCCAGCAGAACCCGTCCGCCTTCAGCCTGGCTACCGGCAGCGCCGCTCGCACCTTGAAGTTCGCGGCGCCGCAGGCGAGCGCGCCGACGGACGGCGACCAGTTCCAGGTACGCGACGTGATCGTCGATCCCGACGGCACCGAACACGTGCGCTTCGACCGCTTCTACGCGGGTCTGCCCGTGATCGGCGGCGACGTCGTCGTCCATTCGAACCAGGGGCAGCTGAAGCAAGCGAGCCTGACCCAGCCCGCGCCGATCGATCTCGCCGGCAAGATCGGCAAGGTCGGCGACCGCTTCGTGGTGCGCAACGCGCCCGACGTGGGCGCCGCCAGGGTCAAGCGCATCGCGGCCGCGCGTTTCAACTCGGACGTGCGTCGAGTCGATGACGCGGAGCTCGTCGTGTTCGCGCGCGACGTCACGCCGACGCTGGCCTACGCGGTGCGCGTATACGGCAAGGCGACCGACGCGCACGGCGACGCCGTGCTGTACTACGTCGACGCGCGCACGGGCACCGTGCTCGACGCGCAGGACCTGATCAAGACCGCCGCCGCGACCGGCACCGGCCGCTCGCTGTACTACGGCAACCTGACGCTGACCACCGACCAGACCGGCACGAACGCGTACCGGATGCTCGATCCGACCCGCGGCAGCGGCTCCGTCTACGACGGCCGCGGGCTGATCGCGGAGGACGTCGAGCAAGCGACCGACCTGCCGATCTTCACGAGCAGCACGAACGTGTGGGGCAACAGTTCGACCACCGACCGGCAAACCGTCGCCGCCGACATCGACTACGGCCTCGCGTTGACTTGGGACTACTACAGGACTACGCACAACCGTAACGGCATCTTCAACGACGGGCGCGGCGTGAAGAGTTTCGCGCACGTGGTGTTCGACACCGGCAGCGGCACGACCGGCGCGAACGCGGCATGGATGCCGTCGCACATCATGGTGTACGGCGACGGCCAGTCGGGCACGAGCCTGCCGAAGCCGGTCGTATCGGTCGACGTGGCCGGGCACGAGATGAGCCACGGCGTGACCGAGGCCACCGCCAACCTGAACTATTCGAGCGACGCGGGCGGCCTGAACGAATCGACGTCCGACATCTTCGGCACGCTCGTGAAGTTCTACGCGAACAATCCGAACGATCCCGGCAACTACGTGATCGGCGCGCGCGTGGTGAGCGGCGGCCTGCGCAAGATGTACAAGCAGGATCTCGATGGCCGCTCGTTCAGCTGCTATCCGTCCGGCGGTTTCTCGTGGTCGAATCCGCGTCACGATCCGCACTTCACGTCGGGCGTGGGCAACCGCTTCTTCTACCTGCTGTCGGAAGGCCCGGCGGTGCCGTCGACCGACACCGGCCTGTCGAGGACGCAACTGGTCTGCAACGGCGACACGACCTTCAGCGGCCTGGGCCGCGAGAAGGCCGGCAAGATCTGGTACCGGACGCTGACCGTGTACCTGAACGCCAACTCGAGCTACCCGAGCGCGCGGCGCGCGTCGATCCAGGCGGCGAACGACCTGTATGGCGCGAACTCGGCCGAGAGCGCAACGGTCGCGCGCGCATGGAGTGCGGTCGGGGTGAATTGATCGCGCTTGGGTGGGCGTATTGAACGCCGGAAGGTCGCGTGGCGGTCCTTCGCTTCGGAGGAAAGCGAACCGATCGAGTTCACGCGGCGCTCGGGCATGAGCAAGGCACGTGTCGATCAGCCGCCTGCGATTGCAGGCGGCCGATCGGCTTCGGACTCGGCCCGACGCTGATTGCGCTCGTCGCCGATCGCGTGTTCGGCCATCCGATGATGATCGGCAACGCGAGCGGCATCATCTGCATGATCGCGGCCGCGCTCGCCATCGAAGCTGCGGTTGACGAAATTCGGCGCACAAGCCGAAACGGTGCACCGTCGAAGGCAACGCACCCCAAACGGGAAGCCATATAACGAAAAGCTTTCCATCAAACCCTATGCACGGATTCGAACAGGTTCAGTCCAAATTTGCATGCTGTTTGTGAGCGGAATTACGGCTGAATACTTTCGTGTCTGACCGTGCCCCTCGCCGTTGCCGGCGAGCCGCGACCAGGATGCCCGACGTGTCTCCACGCGTCGTGGTCGCAGGTGCCGGTGGGTCCTGATCGTCACGCGATCCGGATGAAAGCGATCACGCAAATGCAAGAGGGTGCAGCCATGGCATCGATTCCTGAACCGTCGCCGACCGGCGAAACCAACAACCGCAGCTGGCTCGAATCCCACGAGGCCGGCTATCACAAGACGCTCGGCAATCGACAGGTACAGATGATCGCGATCGGCGGTGCGATCGGCACGGGGCTTTTCCTCGGGGCCGGCGCGCGACTGCAGGCTGCGGGGCCGTCGCTCGCCATCGTCTACCTGGTGTGCGGCGTGTTTTCGTTCCTGATCCTGCGTGCGCTCGGCGAGCTGGTGATGCACCGGCCGAGCAGCGGCAGCTTCGTGTCGTACGCACGCGAATTCCTCGGCGAGAAAGCGTCTTTCGTCGCGGGCTGGATGTATTTCCTGAACTGGGCAATGACCGGCATCGTCGACATCACCGCGGTCGCGCTCTACATGCATTACTGGACGCCGTTCGCCGGTATTCCGCAATGGATCTTCGCGTTGATCGCGCTCTGCATCGTCGCCACCATGAATCTGATCGGCGTGAAGTGGTTCGCCGAAATGGAGTTCTGGTTTGCGTTGATCAAGGTCGCCGCGATCGTGCTGTTTCTCGGCATCGGCTCCGTGATCCTGGGCACCGGCGGACACGTCGCGGGCCATGACACGGGCATGCACCTGATCACCGACAACGGCGGTTTCTTCCCGCACGGACTGATGCCGGCGCTCGTGCTGGTGCAGGGCGTGGTGTTCGCGTTCGCGGGCGTCGAACTGGTCGGCACGGCCGCAGGCGAATGCAAGGATGCGCGCAAGGTGCTGCCGCGCGCGATCAACAGCGTGATTTGGCGCATTGCGATCTTTTACGTCGCGTCGGTCGTCCTGCTCGTCTGCCTGCTGCCCTGGAGCGCGTACAAGGCAGGGCAAAGCCCGTTCGTCACGTTCTTCGGTGCGCTCGGCGTTCCCGGTATCGGCTCGGTGATGAATCTGGTGGTTTTGACGGCGGCGCTGTCGAGTCTCAACTCGGGGCTGTATTCGACCGGGCGCGTGCTGCGTTCGCTGTCGATGGGCGGCTCGGCGCCTGCGTTCCTCGGGCGGATGAGCGCGCAATCCGTGCCGTACGCGGGCATTCTCGTGACGGTCGCGATCTACGTGATCGGCGTGCTGCTCAACTATCTCGTGCCGTCGAGCGTGTTCGAGATCGTGCTGAACATCGCATCGCTCGGCATCATCAGCACGTGGGGGTTCATCATCGTCTGCCAGATGAAATTCCGGGCAGCCGTCAAACGCGGCGAAGTGGACGACGTGCCGTTCAGGATGCCCGGCGCGCCGGTGACGTCGTGGCTCACGCTGCTGTTCCTGCTCGGCGTGCTGGTATTGATGGCATTCGACTACCCGAACGGCACGTGGACGATCGCGTCGATTCCGCTGGTCGCACTGCTGCTCGTCGCCGGCTGGAAGTGGTTAAGCGGCCGCGCGCGCCGTGCGTCGCTCAAACCGACGATTCCGTCGGTCACGCTCACGCAGAGCGTCCTCGAAAAGGGCGACGACTAGGCGACGCCCGATGCGGAACCGAAACGCGTCGGTGGAGCCCGGCACAGCGACTCCGCCCTCCTGCGACACCAACATTTATTGTCCGCACTACACTGCACTTAGCCCCTGCCGCCGTTCAACGCCGCCATGTCCGCCACCGCCCTGCAATTCGCGCTGCTCGCCAAGCAGCAGGAAATCGCGTCGCTGCGCCGCGTGGCCGAACAGATCGAGCTGATCGACCTGCTCGGCCGCCTGATCCACGCGCTGCAGCGCGAGCGCGGCGCGACCAGCATCTATCTGGCGTCGCTCGGCAAGCGTTTTGTCGCGGAACGCGCGGCGGCACGCGACGAATCCGCACCGCTCGTCGCGCAGCTGCGCGAGCGCCTGGATCTGGAACTCGCGCCCGCGCGCGGCTCGACGTCGCGCCTGCTGTCGCTGATCGCATGGGTGCTGCTCGACCTGGAATCGCTGGATGCGCTGCGGGAACGGATCGACCGCATCGCGCTGTCCGCGCCGGACTCCGTCCAGGCGTTCAGCACCGTGATCGGCGGCCTGGTGGAGCTGATTTTCCAGCTCGCCGACAGCGCGGCGGATCCGTCGGTATCGCGCATGCTGATCGCGCTCGTCCACGTCGTCGAAGGCAAGGAGGAAGCGGGGCAGGAACGCGCCGTCGGCGCGCACATGTTCGCGGCGGGCGCGTTTTCGGCGGACCAGCAGCAGCGCCTGCTGTATCTGATCGCGGCGCAGGAGCGCAGTCTCGAAGTCTTTGCGAATTTCGCGAGCGCCGAGCAAAACGCATGGCGGGAGACGCGCATGACGGGGCCGCACGTGGCGGCGCTCGAGAAGCTGCGACGCATACTGTGCACGGCGCAGGCCGGCGACACGCTCGATGCGGGCCTGAGCGAAGCCTGGTTCGACGCCGCAAGCGCCCGCATCGACGATCTCTGGCACCTTCAGATCGCGCTGACGCTGCAGGTGCAGGAAACGTGCGACGCGCGGATCGACGACGCGCATCGGACGCTGCGCGACTCCGAGCGCCTGATGGCGCAATTGCGGAACAACCCGCCGCCGCATATCCAGGCGCTCGCCCATTTCTTCGCCGGCGATCCGCTGTCGGCGCGCGCGGCGGTTCACGAACTGCCGGAGCGCCTCTCCGGCGCCGATCCGTCGACGCTCGCCAGCCTCAAATCCCTGCTGGAATCGCAATCGGCGCGACTGGCCGGCGCGGAGGTCGAACTCGACGCCGCACGTCGCGCACTATACGAACGCAACCTCGTGCAGCGCGCGAAAAACACGCTGATGACACGCTTCAAGCTGCGGGAGGACGAGGCGTACCGGATGCTGCAGAAAGCGTCGATGGACCGCAACCGGCCGCTTGCCGATATCGCGGAAGACGCGCTGACGTCGCCCGAGCGATTCGTCGACGAGCACGCGCAGCCCGCCGCGCGGCGACGTGCGCAGCGAAGCGCGCCGAAGGCACCGCGCGACGACGGCACGACCTGACCTGTCCGGAGCGCGCGCCGCGCCACGCACCGCGGTAGCGCCCACGGCGCGTGCAGGAGGCGCGAATTGCACCGCGCGAGTGCGATTCGCGGCGATCGGCTCGCGAGCGCCGCCCCCGGCATGTCGCGCCCCGCCTGCCTGCATCGCGATTTCCCCGCCACTGGTATGAAAGTTGCGAACAACACGTTCGTCGGGCTAATGGCGGCCTGACGGTCGCGCCATGTCGAACCATGGCGGACGATCCCGTGGATAACAGCGTCCGCGCCGGGCACTCGCATGTCGAGCGAGTGCCCGGCGCGGTTTTTTTTTGCCCGCCCAACCTTACGAGCGCACACCATGGCCTACCTCACGCCCAACGAGTTCGTCACCAAGATGGTCGACGCCGGCGAATCGAAACTGTCGATGTCGACCCGCGATACGCTGATCCGCGCGTACATGGCGGGCGCGATCCTCGCGCTCGCGGCCGCATTCGCGGTCAGCATCACGATCAACACCGGCAACGCGCTGGTCGGTTCGCTGCTGTTTCCGGTCGGATTCTGCATGCTGTACCTGCTCGGCTTCGACCTGCTTACCGGCGTCTTCACGCTCGCGCCGCTCGCGGTGATCGACCGCCGGCCCGGCGCGACCTGGGGCGGCGTGTTCCGCAACTGGACGCTGGTGTTCTTCGGCAATTTCGCGGGCGCGCTGACGGTCGCGCTGTTCATGGCGATCATCTTCACGTTCGGTTTTTCGGAAGCGCCGAACGCGATCGGACAGAAGATCGGCGGCATCGGCGAAGCGCGCACGCTCGGCTATGCGGCGCATGGCGCCGCCGGCATGCTCACGCTGTTCGTGCGCGGCGTGATGTGCAACTGGATGGTATCGACCGGCGTGGTCGCCGCGATGATGTCGACGTCCGTTCCCGGCAAGGTGATCGCGATGTGGATGCCGATCCTCGTGTTCTTCTACATGGGCTTCGAGCACTCGGTCGTGAACATGTTCCTGTTCCCGTCCGGCCTGATGCTCGGCGCCCACTTCACGATCGTCGACTATCTGCTGTGGAACGAGATCCCGACGGTGCTCGGCAACCTGGTCGGCGGGCTGCTGTTCGTCGGCGCCGCGCTGTACAGCACGCACTACAAGACCGCGCCGAAACGCGTGCCCGCTTCGCCGGTAGGCGTCGTCGCGCGCAAGGCCTGATCCACCCACGGCCCCGCGGCAACCCGTGACAGGCCGCCCCGCTGCGTTCGTCGCGCAGCGGGGCGGCGGACGTCATTCGACGTTGTCCGCGACGTCCGTCATCCGGATCATGTGCGGGCGCACCGCGTCTTCGTCCGGCGCCTCGTCCGTCGGCTCCGGATGGATCAGCGCTTCGAGCCGCGCCTTGGTCGCGATGAATTCCGGCGTGTTGAACTGCGAATAACCACGCGGGCGCGGCACCGGCACCTCGATCAGCTCCTGCACTTTGCCCGGATTGGCCTTCAGCACGAGAATCCGGTCCGCGAGCAAAATCGCCTCGTCGAGATCGTGCGTGATGAACAGCACCGTCACGTCGATGTTGCGCCAGATGTCGAGCAGGTGCGCCTGCATCTTCGCGCGGGTCTGCGCATCGAGCGCGCCGAACGGTTCGTCCATCAGCAGGATGCGCGGCCGGTTCGCGAGCGCGCGGGCAATCGCGACGCGCTGCTTCATGCCGCCCGACAACTGGTGCGGATACACGTCCGCGAAACGCGTGAGCCCGACGAGATCGAGCCACTGCAGCGCCTCGCGCTCCGCCTCGCCGCTGCTGCTGCCGTTGCGCTTCAGGCCGAACATCACGTTCTTCTTCACGGTCAGCCACGGAAACAGCGTATAGCCCTGGAACACCATCCCGCGATCGGCGCCGGGGCCCTGCACGGGCTCGCCGTCGAGCAGCACGTCGCCGCTCGTCTGCGACTCGAGCCCGGCCAGGATGCGGATCAGCGTCGACTTGCCGCAACCGGACGGCCCGATCACGCAGACGAACTCGCGCCGGTGAGTGCGGAAGCTGATGTCGTCGAGCGCGACCACTTCGCCCTGCGGCGACCGGAAGCGCTTGCCGAGATGGCGCACGTCGAGGATCACGTCGCGCGCCTTCAGGCGTGCGAAGCGTTCGCTCACGGCGTCTGACTGGAGCAGGTAGTCGGGAAGGCTGTGCGGATTCTGCATGATCGTTTCTTCCGAAAGGATGCGGTAGGTCATCGTCTTCAGCCGTCACGCCTTCAGCGTGCGGTCCCATGGAAACAGCCTGCGGCCGAGCAGCGCGAGCACGATGTCGGTCCCGAGGCCGATGATCCCGATCATCAGGATCGCTGCATAGACGTTGTCGAAATGCTGGTAGCGCGCCTGCTGGCTGATGTACCACGTGATGCCCGAACTGGTGCCGACCAGCTCGGCGACGATCAGGTAGGTCCACGCCCAGCCGAGCAGGATCCGCTGGTCGCGATACAGGTCGGGCAGGATGCCCGGCACGACGACGTGCGCGATCAGCCCCGGCTTCTTCGTACCGAGCGTCAGCGCCGCCTCGAACAGCCCGTACTCGAGCTTGCGCGTGGTGTTCGCGACGATCAGCACCTGCTGGAAGAACGTCCCGATCACGATGATCGCGATCTTCGGCGCATCGTAGATGCCGAGAATCGCCACCATCAGCGCGCCGAATGCCGGTGCGGGCAGATAGCGGAAGAACTCGAAGAACGGCTCCTGTAGCCGCGCGAGCGCGCTGAAAGTGCCGCACACGATGCCGATCGGCACGCCGATCGCCGACGAAATCACGAAGCCCCAGAAGATGATGCGGATGCTGTGCCACAGGCTTTCGTGAAGCCATACGCCGTCGCGCGAAGCCGGCGGCGTCGTGAACGCCGTGTAGAACGCGCGCAGCACCTGATGCGGCGCGGGCAGGTACACAGGGTTCGCGCGCTCGCCTTCGGGCACGGCCGCATGCGTCGCGCGCGCGTGCGCGAGTTCGTCGTCGAACACGTCGCGGTCGATCTGCATGCCGGGCTGGAAATAATCGACGCTGCCGGGGTTCGTGATGCGCACCTGCGGATGCCAGACGAACGGCACGTAGCTGAGCACGCACCAGACGGCGAGCGGCAGCAGGAAGGACGCGACGCCGAGCGTCCACTTGCCGCGGGTCGACAGCTCGCGGCGCACCGCGAGCCAGTCGGTCGTATTGCGGGTCACTGACATGGTGAATCTCCGTATCGTGTTGCTTGCCGGTCGCGGGCGACCGGGCGTTCAGCGCGGCGCGCCGTTCGCACGGTAGGCACGCCAGCCGCCGAAGCGCGTGATGTCCACGGCGCCGTCGAGCGCAGCGGGTTCGCAGAGAAAGCCCTGCACCTGCGCGCCGTCCGCGAGCGTCAGCGTGCCGATGCCGAGCGGCGCGCCGATGCCGGCGACGAAGCTGCCGTAGGCCGCGACCGGCATCTCCCAGATCTCGACCGCGATCGCCGCGCCGTCTTCCGGCACGCGCACGAGGCCCGGCTTCGCGACGCCGCCCGACACGGCCGCGCTCAGCGCGTAGAGGCGATAGGCGGGCGCGGTGGTCGTCGCGGCGACGAAGCGCGCGCCGCGCTGCGTGAGCTGCCCGTTCAGCGGTTCGCCACGCAGATGCGCGCCGACCACGGCCACGCGCACGACGCCCGCCGGCGCGGCGAGCGGGAGCGTGGTGGTGACGTCGCCCTCGCCAGCCTGCGCAGCACCCCACGCGTCGGCCAGATCGAGCAGCATCGCGTCGTCGTGCGCGCGGCCGACGAACGTGATGCCGAACGGCAAACCCGCATGCGGCCCGGTTTCGCAGACGCCCGCCGGCACCGCGATCGCGGACAGGTCGAGCAGGTTCACGAAGTTCGTGTAATAGCCGAATCGCGCGTTGACGCCGATCGGATCGGCTTCCAGTTCGTCGACGGTCGCGGTCGTCGCCGACGTCGGCATCACGATCGCGTCGATATCGTCCCAGGCGCGGGCCGCGTCGACGCGCAGCGCGGCGAGCCGGTCGAACGCCGCGAACGCGTCGGCGGCGCTGAACCGCGCCGCGCCGCCGACGATCTCGCGTATCACCGGATGCAGCGCGTCGGGCCGCTCCGCGAAGAACGCGCCGATCGCAGCGAGCCGCTCGGCGACCCACGGCCCTTCGTACAGCAGCCGCGCGGTCGCGAGGAATGCATTGAAATCGATCTCGACGATTCGTGCGCCGGTCGCCCGCAGGCGTTCGATGGCCGTCTGCCACGCGGCCCGATACGACGCGTCGCCGAAGAACTCGAGCTGATCGGCGCGCGGCATGCCGAAGCGCATGCCGGCGAGCGGCCGAGCGTGCCGCGCATGGCTGCCGTCCGCGTCGAGCAACGGCTGCCACGCGCGTCCGTACGGATCGCCGTCCGTCACGCCGTGCGCAACGGCGAACACCGCGCGCGCGTCGCCCGGCGCATGCGCGAACAGCGACACGCAGTCGAGCGACCGGCAGGCCGGCACCACGCCGAGCGTGCTCAGCACGCCCTTGGTCGGCTTGAGCCCGACGAGCCCGTGAAACGCGGCCGGCACGCGGCCCGATCCGGCCGTGTCGGTGCCGAGTGCGAACGCGGCGACGCCGAGCGCGACGGCCACGGCCGATCCCGAACTCGATCCGCCCGACGCATAACGCGGGTCGAGCGCATTGCGGCACGCGCCGTACGGCGAGCGCTGCCCGGACAGCCCCGTCGCGAACTGGTCGAGATTGGTCTTGCCGATCGGGATCGCGCCGGCGGCGATCAATCGCTCGACGACCGGCGCGCTGCGCGACGGCACATACGCGTAAGCAGGACACGCCGCCGTCGTCGGGATGCCGGCCAGGTCGATGTTGTCCTTGATCGCGAACGGCACGCCATACAGCGGCAACGCGGCGATGTCGCGTCCAGCCAGCGCATCCGCGTAGCGCGTCATTTCGTCGTGCGTCAGCGGCCGGATCCACGCATGGTGCGGATCGCCCGCGTCGAAGTGCGCGGCGATCGCATCGACGAGCGCATGCGGCGTCAGGCCGCCGGCCTCGTACCGCGCGCGCAGCGCGGCGATCGAGCGCAGGTCGGGTAGCGGATGACGATCGAAGGGCTTCATGCGACCTCCTCGGCCGCGCCGGCCTTCATCACCATCAGCCGCTGCCCGGCGACAACCGCCGCGCCCGGCACGCAATCGACCGTCTCGATCACGCCGTCTTCCATCGCCACCACGGACACCTCCATCTTCATCGATTCGAGAATCGCGACGACCTGCCCCTCGGTCACCCGCGCGCCGGCTTCGACCAGCACCTTCCATACGCTGCCCGACACGTCGGCGGTAATGCCGCGCTGTACGTCGGCGAGCGTGTCGCCGGCCGGCGGCGTACCGGCATCGCCCTGCCCGGCTTCGCCCGCATACTCGGCGTGGCCGGCGGCCCGCCAGCGCTCGCGCTCGTCATCGAACGCGGCCTGCTGCATCGTCTTGAACGCGGCGATCGATTCGGCCTCGTCGCGCAGGAAGCGGTTGTACGCGCCGAGATCGAACACGGATTCCTCGATCTTCAGTTCGGCACGGCCCGCGATGAAATCCGCGCGCAGTTCGGCCAGCTCGGCTTCGCCGACCTCGTAGAAACGGATTTCGTCGAAGAAGCGCAGCAGCCACGGCTTGCCGGGCTCGAACGCGCGCGTCGTCCGGTGACGGCTCCACATCTGCACCGTGCGGCCGACGAACTGATAGCCGCCGGGCCCCTCCATTCCGTACACGCACAGGTACGCGCCGCCGATGCCGACCGCGTTCTCCGGCGTCCACGTGCGCGCCGGGTTGTACTTGGTCGTCACGAGCCGGTGCCGAGGATCGAGCGGCGTCGCGACGGGCGCGCCGAGATAGACGTCGCCGAGCCCCATCACCAGATAACGCGCGTCGAACACGATGCGCTTCACGTCGTCGATGCTGTCGAGGCCGTTGATCCGGCGGATGAACTCGATATTGCTCGGGCACCACGGCGCGTCCGGCCGCACCGACTGCATGTAGCGCTCGATCGCGACGCGCGTCGACGGGTCGTCCCACGACAACGGCAGATGCACGATCCGGTTCGGCACGCGCATGTCGGCGACGTCGGGCAGCTCGCGCTCGGCTGCCTGCAGATGCGCGAGCAGCACATCGAGCGGCAGCGTGTGCGCATCGAAATGCACCTGCAGCGAACGAATGCCGGGCGTGAGGTCGAGCATGCCGGGCAGCCGGTGCGCATCGAGCCAGCACATCAGCGCGTGCACGCGAAAACGCAGATTCAGGTCGAGCACGAGCGGGCCGTATTCGATCAGCACGTTGCGGTCGCCCGAACGCCGGTAGACGACGCCGATGCCGTTGCCGGCCGCCGGATCGCGGTACAGCACGCAGTCGTCCGGCGCAGCCGCGTTCGACGACGCAACCGTTGACGGCAATGTGTGCGCCGGCGATGCAACCACGCGCGCGAACTGCACGGTGTCGCCCGGCCGCAACTGCCCGAGCTTCCACAGCTCGTCGCGCACGACCGTCACCGGGCACACGAAGCCGCCGAGGCTCGGCCCGTCGGGCCCGAGTATCACCGGCATGTCGCCGGTGAAATCGACCGCGCCGATCGCATACGCGTTGTCGTGGATGTTCGACGGATGCAGGCCCGCCTCGCCGCCGTCCGCGCGCGCCCATTGCGGCTTCGGGCCGATCAGCCGCACGCCCGTGCGGCTCGAGTTGTAATGGACCGTCCAGCGCGTGTCGTACAGCATCGCGATGTCGTCCGCCGTGAAGAAATCCGGCGCGCCGTGCGGACCGTCGAGCACGCCGAGCGTCCACGCGTGCGTCAGCGCGGGCCGGTCGGCTTCGGCCAGCGTCTTGCCGGCTTCACCGCGCCCCGCGTCCGCATGAAGGTGCAGCACGTCGCCCTTGCGCAGCGCGCGGCCCGCGTGGCCGCCGAACTGGCCGAGCGTGAAGGTCGCCTTGCTGCCCAGATAGTCGGGCACCTGCAGCCCGCCCTTCACCGCGAGACACGCGCGCACGCCGGCGCCCGTCACGCCGCCCAGCTTCAGCACCGCGCCGGGCGCCGCGCGCAGCACCTGCCAGAACGGCGCGGGTGCGCCGTCGAGCGTCGCCGCGAGCGGCGCGCCGCCGAGCACGAACAGCGTGTCGGCATTGAAGCGCAGCGTCGCGCCGACCATCGTGAACTCGAGGCCGGCGGCGTCGCGCGGATTGCCGAGCAGCGCATTCGCGAGATCAAACGCGCGGTCGTCCATCGGACCGGACGGCGGCACGCCGACGGCCCAGTAGCCGACACGGCCCGGCGTCTGCTGCACGGTCGTCTGCACGCCGCCGTCGAGCACGTCGATCGTGTGCGGCGCGAACGCGAAACGCGACAGGAACGCGGTGGTCTGCGCACCGCGCGCGAACGTGTCGGAACCGGCGATCGCGCGCAGGTAGTCGAGATTGGTCTCGATCCCGTACAACTCGGTGGCGGCCAGCGCGTCGCGCAGTGCCGCGAGCGCGTCGCGGCGCGTGTCGCCGCGCACGATCAGTTTCGCGAGCAGCGGATCGTAATACGCGCTGACCTCGGTGCCCGCATCGATCCACGTATCGACGCGCACCGCGTCCGGAAACGCGACATGCGTGAGCACGCCCGCGCTGGGCCGGAACTGCTGGTGCGGGTCTTCCGCATAGAGCCGCACCTGGATGCTCGCGCCGCGCGGCGCGACGGCGAGCGTATCGAGCGGCGGCAGGTCGCCTTCGGCCTGCAGGATCATCCATTCGACGAGATCGATGCCGGTCACGGCTTCCGTCACGCAATGCTCGACCTGCAGCCGCGTATTCACCTCGAGAAAATAGCAGCGGCGCTCGCGCGCATCGAACACGAACTCGACCGTGCCGGCCGACGCATAGGCGACCGCGCGCGCGAGCCGCACCGCGCTCGCGTGCAGCGCGGCGCGCTCGCCGTCGGCGAGATCCGGCGCGGGCGTTTCCTCGATCACCTTCTGGTTGCGCCGCTGCACCGAGCAGTCGCGCTCGCCGAGCGCAATCACGCCGCCGCGCCCGTCGCCGAAGATCTGCACCTCGATGTGCCGCGCCTGCTCGACGAACTTCTCGAGATAGACGCCCGCATGCGCGAAGTTCGCGCTGCCGAGCCGCACGACGGATTCGAACGCCGCCGCGAGCTGCGCGGCGTCGCGGCACAGCGACATGCCGATGCCGCCGCCGCCCGCCGTGCTCTTCAGCATCACCGGATAGCCGATCGCATCGGCTTCGGCGAGCGCCGTCGAGACGTCCGCGAGCAGCCCGGTGCCCGGCAGCAGCGCGACGTCGTGCTCGCGTGCCAGTTCGCGCGCGGTATGCTTGAGGCCGAACGCGCGCATCTGCGCGCCGCTCGGCCCGATGAAGCGCAGGCCGGCGGCCTCGCATGCGTCGGCAAACTCGGCGTTCTCCGACAGGAAGCCGTAGCCGGGATGCACCGCCTGCGCACCGGTCGCGCGCGCCGCGGCGAGGATCGCGGCGACGTTCAGGTAGCTGTCGGCCGCCGGCGCGGCGCCGACGCAGACGGCTTCGTCGGCGAGCGTCACGTGGCGCGCATCGCGATCGGCATCCGAGTAGATCGCGACCGACGCGATGCCGAGCCGCTTCAGCGTGCGGATCACGCGGCAGGCGATTTCGCCGCGGTTCGCGACGAGGACTTTTGCGAATCTCATTGCGGTCCCCAGATCGTCAGCCGCACCGGCGTCGGGTTATAGCCGTTGCACGGGTTGTTGAGCTGCGGGCAGTTCGAGATCAGCACCGTGACGTCCATCTCCGCGCGCATCTCGACATACTTGCCGGGCGCGGAAATGCCGTCCTCGAACGTCAGCCCGCCGAGCGGCGTGACCGGCACGTTCATGAAGAAATTGACGTTGCCGACGAGATCGCGCTTGGTCAGCCGCGCGCCGGTGCCGCATGCGCAATGCGCGATCGCGTTGAGGAAGCTGTCGCGGCAGTTGTGCATGTGGCGCTTGTCGAGCGCGTAGCGCACCGTGTTGCTCTCGGCCGCGCACGCGCCGCCGAGCGTGTCGTGGCGGCCGCAGGTGTCCGCAACGATCGTCACCATCGGGTTGCCGAGACTGGACAGCAGCACGCTGCCCGCGCTCAGGTACAGGTTGCGCTGCTCGCGGATCGTGTCCTGCGCGCTATAGCGCTCGTCGGGCGCGTCGGTGCGATAGAACAGCGTATCGACGGCCTGGTTGCCTTCGAGATCGAGGATGCGCAGCACCTGCCCGCGCTTCACGTCGTGCAGCCATGGTTCGCCGGCGTTCAGCGTGGTGTCGTAGATCGCGTGCCGCGGGTCGAGGCGGCTTTCGATGATCGGCATGTCGGGCTCCTTACGCGAACAGTCGGTCGGTGTTGACGAAGCCGCGCGTGTTCTCCGCGCACGCGGTGCGGCACGGATCGTCGTCCGGCGCGGCGCCGTCGGCGGGATACGCGCGGTATGCGATCAGCTTCACGGGTTTCGGCGCATAGGCCGGCTGCGGATCGAGCGGATGCGGCGCGGTCGAAAACGCGGCGAGCGTGTTCATCTCGAAGCGCAGGTCGAACGCACTGCCGGCCGGCGAGTGGCCCGCGACGAAGTCGAGCGACCCATCGTCGCGCGGCGCGAGCTTGCTGAAGAAATTGACGTTCGCGACGAGATCGCGCGCGGACAGCCCGTATTTCGCGAGTTCGAGCACGAGGCTGTCGCGGCCGTTGCGGATCATCGCGTTGCGATCGGCCTGATACGACGACGGGCCGTACTTGCGCGCGAACAGCCGCGCATCGCCGATGCCGCCGAGCGGATCGTGCCAGCCGAGCGTATCGGCCGTGATCGATGCGATCACGCGGCCCATGTCCGTATACAGCGCGTGGCCCCGCGTCAGGTGCGCGGTGTGCTGCGCCTTCAGCGTATCGGCCATGTTGTAGCGTTCGAGCGGATCTTCGTGACGATGAAACACGGCGGACAGGTTCGCGCCGCCGTCGAGATCGACGATGCGCAGCGCGAGGCCGCGGCGCAGGATGCCGGACCAGTGGGTTCCGGCGGGAACGACCGTTTCCCACACGACGTGCGGCAACGGGGCAAGCGGGGCTTGGGGGCTCGGCGACATGGCGGCTCCTCGGATCGGTTGGACAAAAGGCGTGAGAGGGCGACCGAACGACATCGCGACCTCCCGGGCTTTTGTCCCTCCGTGGAGCCTCGCCGGATCCTCGCAACAAGGCAGGCGGCAAGACCGGATTGCTCTCGGACCAGGCATCGCACGGCGTGTGACGCCGCGCGACCGGAACCCTAGCGATCCTGAAGATGATGCAAATTGCTTCGCACCTCTCGGACGGTGAATAAGCGAGTTGCATGCCAGCGCGTGCATCCGGGCACGCGCGGCCCCGTTCGGCGGGGCATGGGACGGCGAACGGCACGCCATGCACGCGCTTCGGCCCGCCCTCCCGTTGGGCAGCCTGCGCACCACTCGAACGCGGCCGGCACCAGCGCGGGGCAGCGATACGCACGCGCACCGCGTGCGATCGCAATGGCACGGCCATTGCTGAATACGCACACCGTCACTCTGTCCACCGATCGCTCATGAACAAACTCGACCTGCTTCGGCGCGCGCTGGCCGCGCTCTTCTCAGCGCGTTTCATCGAACTGCAGCGTGCCGCGCGCCGTCGCTGAGGGGTGCGTTTCCGACACACGTCAGCCGCCGGATCACACCGCTGGCATGCTTCTCGCTCGCTCCGGTGCCGAGAGGTGCGGCGGTGTCGCATCTTAGGGATGCTAGGGTTCCGGTTCGTCGAACGTCTGGTCCGAGAGCAGCCCGGCGTCGGGGCGTACGGTCGTCGGACCGCGCGCGCATGGCGCTACACGGCGGGACAAAAGCCCGGGAGATTGGCGATGGCGACGGCCGTCGCGCCTCTCCGTGGCCGGTCGTTCGTCCCGCATCCGCAGGAACCGGTCACGCGGCCGGATCGCGCATGGGCGCGACCCGTGCCGACGATCCCGATCCCGGTCTCCTGGAGAAAACGATGACCCGCCTCGCCTCGCCGTTCCGCCGCCTGCTGTCCTCCCGGCACCTCCGTTCCGTCCGCCATGCGCTCGCCGCCGTCGCCGTCACGACGTCGCTGTTCGCCGCGCCCGCCGCGCATGCGGCCCCGCCGCTGAAAATCGGCTACAGCGACTGGCCCGGCTGGGTCGCGTTCCAGGTCGCGCTCGACAAGGGCTGGTTCAAGGAAGCCGGCGTCGACGTCGATTTCGAATGGTTCGATTACTCGGCGTCGCTCGACGCGTTCTCCGCCGGCAAGCTCGATGCAGTCGCGGTCACCAACGGCGATGCGCTCGTCACGGGCGCATCCGGCGCGAAGAACGTGATGATCCTGCTCACCGACTATTCGGCGGGCAACGACATGATCATCGCGAAACCGCCGCTGCGGACCGTCGAAGGCCTGAAGGGCAGGAAGGTCGGCGTCGAGCTCGGGCTCGTCGATCACCTGCTGCTCGAAACCGCGCTGCAGAAGCACGGACTGAAGGACGGCGACGTCACGCTCGTCAACGCGAAGACCAACGAACTGCCGCAGGTGCTCGGCGCGTCGTCCGACATCGCGGCGGTCGCGGCGTGGCAGCCGAACGCCGGCGAGGCTCTGAAACGCGCGCCGGGTGCGCGCGCGATCTTCACGTCGGCGGATGCGCCGGGGCTGATCTACGACGCGATCACGGTGACGCCGACCAGCCTCGCCGCGCGCCGGGCCGACTGGGCGAAGGTCGTCAAGGTCTGGTATCGCTGCGTGGCCTACATCAACGATCCGAAGACGCAGGCCGACGCGGTGAAGATCATGTCCGCTCGCGTGGGCCTCACGCCGGCGCAATATCTGCCGCTGCTGAAGGGCACGCACCTGCTCGATGCCGCTGCAGCGAAGCAGGCGTTCCGCAAGGGCGACGGGCTCGACTCGATCTACGGATCGACCCGCAACGCGAACGCATTCAACGTGCGCAACGCGGTCTACAAGCAGTCGCAGGATATCGACGCATATATCGATCCGCGTCTCGTCGAATCGCACTGACGGCGGCGGGCGGGACCCGCCCGGAACGATGTCGTTTGTCGATATCGAGCGACAGCCGCCGGGGTTCGAAAGATGCCGAGGATCCCGGCGCAAGCGTGAAGGCGGTGTTCACGCTTGAACGCGGCTTCCGGCCGAATGAAGACACGCTTGTCGCGACGATTCAACGCCCAATGCTTGCGCGTCGACAACGGATTCACCGGATTGAATATCTGCGATACGGGTAACGATGGACAGCGGCAATTGCGCCGCGATCGGATGCCGCACCGTCGCGGCATCCCTCTGTCGAGACTGACGCGGCGATCAATGCCCCTTCTTCGCCTGCTTCCTGACCGCTTCCTTGGCGTCACCGTATTTCTTCTGTACTTCGCCGGCTACCTGCTGGGCATCGCCTTTGATTTCCTGCTTCACGTTACCCGTGGCCCGGCCAATCACCTCGTTGACCTTGCCCTTTGCCTTTTTCGCGACACCCTTGACTTGATCCTTGTTCATGATGAATGCTCCGGTCACACCTGCTGGCTGGATAACCTGCCGCCCGTCGAGATCGGCGCGTTGACCGATGCACGCGATACGGCAGAATCTGAAAAAGCAGCAATCGCTCACCGCATACCGCAGTCACGCTGACGCGTGCATGGCGGAAAGCCGGCCGAGCCTCCTGCTGACGTGTCACTACATCGGCGGCGTGTTACCCGAATGAAGCGCCCACCCCCATTGCGAATCCGCCATCGCAGGCCAATGGTCCTTGTCGAATCCGGAGGCGCTCTTCATCCGCTCTTCCGTGGCGTCGAGCCGGAAGCATTTCTCGTCGGTATCCAAGGTGAACGCTCCCCAAGGCACGGCAAAAAGTTTGTCGCCCATCCCGAGAAAGCCGCCACACGACAGCACGACGTACGCAATCCGGCCGCTGCATACGTCCAGCATGATGTCGATAACCTTTCCGATCTCCTTGCCATCGGACGATAGAACCTTGTCGCCAGTCAGCGTGGTGGCCGCCATGACGTTGGGGCCGGCCCCGCCTGTGCTGGTTGCGTGACCGATGATCCGGGCGCCGCTGCTGTTGCTCGGCGGCTGATTGCTGGGAGAAACGAGTGTCATGACCTGCTCCTGTGTTCATTGACCGAAATGCCGGCGCGCGGCGCCGGCTAGCGTGACGGTGCGACGCTCGCGCCGATCCGGCTCTGTTTCGAGCCAGCGCGCCGCGCGCTTCGCCTGCAATCGCCCGCCGTCATGCGGGCCGAAAGACATGCTCGATTCGAGTGTTTCGTGCCGGCATGCGCGCGGGTTGCCGTGACATGCTCACTGCCTGAGCATCGCTTTGAGCGCCATCGTTTCGCGGCCGCGGTATCCGTTGCTGTCGAGGCGATGACATTGGAAGCGCGGCGCATCAACGATGCTCGTCGAGGTGCCCTGCCGAGGGGGCTCGGCGCCGATGCGTGCTCTGTTCGCATAGCGCGCATGAGGCAGGAGGGCACTTCCGAACGGGCGCGACATGCGTTCCTGTCAGGTCAACCAACCCTATGCGCGACCAGCCCTGAAGTCGGTACGCTGCCGTACCCATGCGGGAGCGGCTGTGAGGCGATCGCGGCCGCCTGTGGCGGGCGCTGTCGCGACCTCAAGCGTCGATTGCAAATGGCAAGCCGATTTTCGAAGCATGCGGGCATCGAGAATGGCGAACACACCTCTGCCCGTCGAATGCCGGAGTCTCTCCAAATATGTCGGGAACGGTAAATCGGTGACTTAACTGAAGCGATTCAGCGATCCGGGGCTGGAAATCGTGTTGCCAGTCAGCCCCTGTCGATGCACATCGCGAGAAATCATGCCGTCCTCCACGACCGCGCACATCGCGACGAACAACATGATCGCGATTGCCATAAGGCCGGCGTAGCCGATGATCCTGAGCGTCTTCATTTCGCCTCCTGCCATAAGCGATGGCTGTCGCGATCCGGATCATCTTGCGGCTTCACTGCCGCGGATGAGATCAGCGTCGTTGACCAGCCATCGCGTGACCAGCACGTGAACGAGACGCCCTATCTCAATCCGAAATAGCCGAGGACGAACAGAACGATGACCACGGCTCCAACGAGCCAGACTATGTTGTACATGACAACTCTCCTCAAGCGAGACACTGACCTGCTCAGTTGCGCGACCGGTGGGCCACTGGGCCACACGGACGGAACTTGCAGCGAAACCCGGCGTTCTGCCGCAACAAAGGCTTGCTCGGTCGCGCCAGTTATCGGTTCGAATGCGCGCCTCGCGACCGAGATCCGGGAATCCCGGTGCGCGAAGGACACGCCGTCACGTTCTCGCATGCGGCAGCGCATGTCTGTACGGTAGTAGCCGAAGTGAGGTCCCGATGCGTTCCGTGCGATATGCATTCGCCAACTCCGCTTGAGGGCATCCGTCGCTAGGTATACGAATCCAAGTGGCCGTGACCGCCGGCCGGCTGCGTCAATAGAGCATGCGGCGCTCGTCGACGAGGCACATTCGCGAGGGATGCCTGGTCCCGCTGCCGTTGCCGTGCCAGGGCTTCCATTTTTATTCTTCCGATTCGCGTCGCGATGTCCGATCGCACACCGCCGACCCCATGTCAGTTAGATGTAACCCGTTGCATGAAGCACGGTGCGAGGGGGAATGGCCCCCCGTGAAGCCTCCGTGTTCAATCAGGTTTTTTTGACAGATTCCTTCGCGTCGCCAAGACTCTTTCGGGCCTGGCCGGCCGCTTGCTGGAGATCGCCTTTGACTTCCTGTTTCGTGTTGTGCGTGGCCCGGCCAATGGCTTCATTCACCTTGCCTTTTACCTTCTCCGCAGTTCCCTTGACTTGATCCTTGTTCATGGTAGAGCTCCAATACGTAACTGGTTCGTGGATGACGCAGCGATCTTTTGCCGTCAGGTGATGACACGGTCCGACCGATGGATCGGTATTTGATGAAAATCCTCTGTTGTTCAGATCGTTCGCCCGGCTTGGCGAGTGCGCTTCAGTGTTCCGGCGGACGATTCGTGACAACGTCGCGCGTCGCCAGCCAGTACGGCTGCCGATTGTAGAACTGGTGAAGCGACGACCCCCACTGCTCATCCGCCATCGAGGGCCAATGGTCCTTGTCGAACGCGGGGGCATTTTTTACGTGGTCCGCGGTAACGTCGAGCCGGAAGCATTTTTCGTCCGTATCCAGGGTCAGCGCACTCCACGGGATGGCGTAAAGTTTGCCGCCAATGCCGAGAAAGCCCCCGCTTGACAGCACGGCATAGGCGATCCGACCGCTGCGTACGTCCAGCATGATCTCTGAAATCTTCCCGATGTCCACCCGGTCAGACGTGAAGAGCTTATTGCCCTTGAGCGTATCGGCCTCCATCACGTTGGGGCCTGGTCCCTCGCCGGTCCCGCTGCCGACGATCGAGGCACCTGTATCGCTGGTCGATGGCCGATGGGTCTGGTCTGGTATCGTCATGATTCCCTCCTGGTTCGTTTCTCGGGACGCCGGCGCGGATCGCCGGCTCGCCGTGATGGACGGCACATACACCGGTCACGCGATATGCATCGCATGACCGCCGTTCGCGTCGCCCGCCAAATGCCCGCCACTACACGGGCAAAGTCGAGTGTTACGTTCAAGCAGCCTTTCCGCAGCGGCACGCGCTACCGGAGCAGTCGTTGCCCTCCGCCCGGTTCGCAGACCTGTCGTTGACGACGGCATCAGAATTCGCCAGCTGCCGCGGCCGTGATGGCGTCGGGTACACATAATGCCGACGGTTACGTGTCGTACAGGCATCGCATCTCGCCGCTTATCCGTTGCGCGCCCGCCGTTCACGCGGGAGATTCAGGACATTGAAGATGGAGAGCGAACTTGCTCCGGAGGCCTATTTCCCCGCGACAAAGAGTTCTCCGGTATTCACATGTCTGACGCCCTTCACGCTTCGGGCAATATTCCTGACATGATCGATCGCATGCTGGCTCGCCAACGAGCCTTTCAGCGTCACCACGCCGTGTGTCGTCATCACGCTCACATCGAAGCCCTTGCTGACGCTGTCCGAAAGAATCCTCGATTTCACCTTGGTGGTGATCCAGCTATCGGACACCGCGCGCTCCGTCTTCGCGACGGCGCCATGTTTGACCGGTGTGCCAGCACCCGTCGGCACCTCGAGGTTGTCACTGACACGCTGAACCCCGTCGACCGACCGGGCCGCCGATTCGGCCACCGACTTCGCATGCAAGCTGCTTACCACCCCGTCGAGTGTGACCACGCCGTCGGCGGTGGTGACGCTGATATCGGATTTTCCGAGACCCTCTTCACCCATCAGCTTGGCTTTAACCTTCGCCGTGATAGCGGTGTCATCGATCGTGGTGCCGACGTTGCTGGCAGTTTTGGATATCGAACTGTCGCCTGTGGCGAAGCAGGTCGTGCCGATGCCCAACCCGGCCACCAGCCCGATCGCAATCAGTGCGGTGCGAATCGACGTATGACTCGACAAGATTCTTTTCATTCGCTTTCTCCAATGCGTCGTATGAACGACTTGATCTGAACAACGTGCGCGATCCCGGTATCGAAACGTATGGTTCAATCGGCATCCGATGTGCAACGATGCCGCGGCCCGTTGGTGGGCGACGAAATCTTCGCGAATCTCCTGACGACAGAATCGCATCATTGCCCGCCAATCTCGGCCCGGTCGGGTAGTTATGCACGGGATGTACGGGCTCAGTCTGTCCGATGCCGGACGGTTTGCTCGCGCGCGTGGCACGCGGAACCGGAGCGGCCTCCGTACTCGCTCGGGCCGGCCAGTCTCAGGGCCTTGCACAGACGACGGCAGTGAGGATGAACGGAATGACCTGATGCGCGACGGCCTTGCTGCCCGCTAACCGAGAATGGGCTTCGACCGAATCGATCGGCGCCTTGACGACGACGCCGTAAATCGAGCCCGGCAAAGGTTGGCCGGTCCCCGGCCTGAACAGCGCGTCATACTGCGCATAGGCGAACACGGCATAGACGTTGAAGCCAAACACCGTGAGCGCGGCGTTGCGGGTAGGCCGGAACGCGTTGACCGAATTCTGTTCGACCCGCATCGGATCGCGATCGATATAGCCGTGATTGAACAGGCGCACGATGAACGCGTGCGCATCGGTTTTGCAGTCGAACTGCGCGTCCAGCGCATAGGCGTGGCTCGGCGCGGGGGCAAGCCCGACTCCGCCTGCGAAGAATGCGGCCAGCATATTGAGGAGGGTTTTTCTCATGTCAGTTTGCGCGGACCTGATAAGTCCGCCATGCTCGTTACCCGTACCACCTGCCCGGCCGCCTTGCATCGGAATCGATTGCGGGCGATCTGCGCAAGGCGGCGCTTGCCGCGTCATACCAGGCAACCGCAAGCGCGAGCGCCGGATTCAGGTTCTCCACCTTCGACCTCGGGATCAGGATCGTCGCGCCGCGCGCCTTCGTCGTTTCATGGGCAATGTTCATCGCCCGCAGCTGAAGCGCGCCTACCCGGTCTCACGGATGCGCGCCGGTCGCCCGTTTCGAGATGCAACGGTACGGCAACGATGATCCACGAAGGGGCCTTTCCTGACAGGATTCTCGAGCCTATATCCGCCCCAGGAGGAGGAGCACAACTACGACGATCAGCACCACGCCCAGCAAGCCGCTGGGCATATAGCCCCACGAACGGCTGTGCGGCCAGGTCGGTATCGCACCGATCAATACGAGCACCAGCACGACAATCAGTATTGTTCCCAACATGGACCTTCTCCTTTCGACTGAGTGTTTCAACGAACCCGTCGCCGCCCGCGCTTGGGACCCGGAACCTTCCGGGCCTTGCGCGAGGTATCGCCGCACAGTTCAACTTGATGTCGTTGGACATCTGCAATGTGTGTGAGAAACCTGCCCGGCAAAGTGAAATTGACATTGATCAGCCACGCAGTCGGTACGGTGGAGGACATCGAGATATCCGTTTTGCCGCCCCGAGATCTGGAGCGCCGCAGAGCGAACTCGACTCCTCGCGTCGTCAGCGTGCCCTTGGCATGCCTGTGTCGTTGGCGCAGCTTGATTTGAATCGCAGGTCAGGCCGCCGCCGCGCTGACGAAAAGGGGAACTTTGCGAAGCCGGGTACGGCACCGTACCGACTTCAATCCAGACGGCGAGCAACGTAGGCCGCACGCTCGAAATGTCTGCTTTAGCGCGTTCGATACGGATCGTCCCGTTTTACTTTCATCGTTCCCGCCGCGCCGCATGACATGCACGGGAGCAATCGCTGACACAACGCGCCGATTGCCCGTCGCAGTACCTGAATCGACCGGCTGATCGCCAATGGGGTCGGCACGTCGAGTTTTTCGGCTTGCATGGGACGCATCCGCACCGGTCCGAAGCACCCACCAGAATGGACGATATCGCGGGCATTAGCCGTCATGTTCGATTTCAAGGAATCGCGCCCCGCGAGACCAGCGGCGCGCATCGAGCCTCCTGAAACACCCGGCGTGCAGGGTTTGATTACGCTTGCCGTTGGCGTCACGGTCGTCGCGGCCCTCTATTTTGCGCGCGAGATCCTGATCCCGGTCACGCTCGCGATTCTGCTCAGCTTCCTGGTCGCTCCGCTGGCCAATCTTCTTGGCCGCATCAAGCTCGGCCATGTGGTCTCGGTTCTCCTTGCGGTGACGATGTCGCTCTCGGTGATCGTCGTCCTTGGGGGAGTGATCGCCGCCCAAATCACGGATCTCGCCGTTGGCATCCCGCGCTATCAGGCGAGTATCGACAACAAGATCTCTGCCGTGCATGGATTCACGATTGAAAAATTGAACCGGCTGGCGGGTGCCGCTGGCCAGGCGCTTCAACGAGCCATCGTGGATCAGCCGCAAGCGACGCGCGAATCGGCGCCATCCGCGTCCGGCGTCCAACAGCCCGCGGTGCTTCCCGTCAAGGTGCGCGAGCCATCCCAGACACCATTCCAGCTTGCACGGCGCATACTATCTCCCGTCGTCCGTCCGCTCGAGACGGCTTTCATCGTATTTGTCGTCACCATCGTCATTCTGTTGCAGCGCGATGATCTTCGGGACCGCGCTATCCGGTTGTTTGGTTCGCGAGATCTCCATCGGACCACCACCGCAATGGACGAAGCCGCGCGGCGCCTCAGTCGATATTTCGTTTCGCAACTCGGCGTAAACGCCGGCGTGGGCATCGTGATCGGGACCGGGTTGTTCATCATCGGCGTACCCAGCCCGGTGCTGTGGGGAATTCTGGCCGCGCTGTTGCGCCTTGTCCCCTATGTCGGAATCTGGATCTCTGCCATTCTGGCTACCGCGCTCGCCGCAGCCGTCAGTCCGGAATGGTCGATGGCGGTCTGGTCGCTGGTGCTTTTCGTGACCGTCGAGCTGCTGGCCGGTCAGGCCGTCGAGCCACTCCTATACGGCCATAGCACCGGCCTTTCCCCGTTTTCGGTCGTCGTCGCCGCGATTTTCTGGAGCTGGATATGGGGGCCGATCGGGCTCATCCTGTCCACTCCGCTGACACTTTGCCTGCTGGTCCTCGGTCGCCACGTTACGCGGCTCGAATTTCTCGACGTGCTGCTTGGCGACCAGCCCGCGCTGACGCCAGTCGAAAACTTTTATCAGCGAGCGCTCGCCGGCGACCCCGACGACGCAGTAGAGCAAGCCGGGGTACTGCTTCGCGACCGGCCGCTCTCCTCGTATTACGATGAAATCGTCCTCAAGGGCTTGCAGCTTGCGGCCGACGACGTCTTGCGCGGTGGCGTAACGCCCGCACAACTGACGCGAATCGAGACCACGGTCAACGACCTCATCGAGGGCCTGGATGGCTTCGCGGATACCGATCCGGCTGTCGACGCAGCAGCGCCCGACTGGGGCGCACTGGCTCCGAGTGCTGCCGGACAAAAAGCATCGAGCCAATCGGCTTCGAATGCTTCTTCGCCCAGCATCGAAACACCCCCGGTTCGGCGTGCTGACAATCAGGTCCTTTGCATAGCAGGCCGAGGGCCCCTCGACGAGCTGGCATCGGCCATTCTCGTCCAGCTTCTCGGCAAGCACGATCTCGATTGCCGGGTGGTCAACCATGACGCGGCCTCGCGCGTCCGGATCGACGGTCTGGACGTCACCGCAGTGACAACGGTGTGCATTTTTTATCTACGCATCAATGGAATCCCGTCCCACCTGCGTTACCTTTTGCGACGCGTGCGGCAACGCTTGCCGGACGCGTTGATCGTCGTCGGCCTCTGGCCGGCAGGCGATACCGATCAGTGGGGCAAAGATCTCCAGAGTGCGATCGGCGCCGATCACTATGCCACTTCGATCAGGGACATGGTCAACGCATGCATTGTCTCGACCGGCACGGCAAGCGCGTTCGGCCCTGAGCCGAAGCCTGACGCCGTTTCAGCGTAACGGGCATACGGCGACAAGGACGTGCGGGTGCTTGCATTTGCAGCACGGGCACCGTCCTCGAGTTGGGTCACTTGCTGCTCCCTCGATTCAGTAGTGCAACGCCCGCGCGCAAGCGTCCGGCACCGGACAGACGTCGATCGGGAGTCAGCGCACAGATGATCCATTCGATCGAACTCGGCCGCAATGACGGCAATCCCCTCGTGAGTCCGTCGAATTCCTTTGGAGATCGATCATGAGACGCATTGCCCCTCCATCCCGACCGCGAGTTGCACCGGCACTCGCGATAGCGGTTTTTCTCGCGATAACGGCACTCGCCAATCCTGCGAGCGCTGCCTCCCCCGCGCAGACTCGAGCACCTGCAAGCGCGATGACCGTTGCGACCCACGACCCGATCGAGACGCGCATCAACAACCTTCACGACAGGCTTCAGATCACCGCTGCGCAGGAAGGACTTTGGCACAAGGTCGCGCAAGTCATGCGCGACAATGCGGCCTCGATGGACTCGCTCAGACAGGCGCGAACCAGTCATGCAAACAGCATGAGCGCCGTCGATGATCTCAAGTCCTACGGCCAGGTCGCCGACGCTCATGCGGACGGCATCAGAAAGCTCACTCCTGCGTTTCAGACGCTGTACGACAGCATGTCCGACGCCCAGAAGAAGAATGCCGATCTGATTTTCCGGACTGACCATCACCACTCCGCAAAGAAGGGGTGATCTCGAGACACCCGCGGCAGAAAGCAGACCGGTGCCGCACGCAGGTCCCGGATCTCGGACAGGAGAACATCATGAAAACCCCAGAAGTACGCGCCGCGTTCATAGGCTCGATAATGACCAGCATCACGACGATGGTCAGCTTGGCCTTGGCTATCGGCGGCATGTCCATGGCGCCGGCTTTCGGCGCAGACTACGGCAATTACGAGAGCCAACAGCAGCATGGCGCGAACGATGGCTATCGGCCTTACGAAAGCTATCCACAGCAACATCGCATGGGTAACGGCTATCTGCAGAACCACAGGCATCAGTGGGATCACGGCAATCGGCAGGCTTATCGACATCCGGGCAATGACTACCGTCGCGGCGACTACTACGACAATCAGGACTATGTGTATGCGCCACCACCCGTGGTCTATGCTCCTCAGTCGACGCCAGGCATCAACCTGTTCATACCGCTTCAGTTCCGATAGGGTGCGAGATCGCACGGGGCTTTGTCCGCTGGGTTGGATGGCAACGAAACCGGGAGAGGCCGCTGTTCGGGCTGTTTCGGTTTCGTTGCTTCGCGATTGTTGCGCAACCAGCTTTTTTCATGACCTTACCGAGGTTCTATTCTGTTCTGATTGTGCGACCGCGCGCGGAGGGCAGCATGCATAAACCTGCGGAGCTTGCCGAAAAATTCTTTGGCATACCCTATGAATCATTGGACGAGCGCACGAAGAAGGTTGCACGTCTCGTCTCGGAACGAAAGCACATAGCGAGAGACGCCACGAAAGAGCTGGATGCGGCGGCGACGCGCGGCCAGCGCGCAGCAGATGCCGTTGCCGCCTTCGGCGGGTCGTGGATATTCATCACGTGCTTCATTGTCATCATGGTCGTCTGGGTCAGCCTGAATTCGCTGATTCTGGCAACGTACAGCAAAGCCTTTGATCCTTACCCGTATATCTTGCTCAACCTGTTTCTCTCGATGCTGGCAGCTATCCAGGCACCCATTATCCTGATGGCGCAGAACCGGCAGTCATACAAGGATCGGGTCTCTGCCGAGCACGACTACGAAATCAATCTGAAGGCCGAACTCGAAATCATGTTGCTCCATGAAAAGCTGGACGGGTTGCGCGAGGAGCAATGGAATGAATTGCTGAACATGCAGAAGGAACAGATGGCGGCGCTGAAGAACCTGCTCGAGTCTGGCAGGACGTAAGCGACGGGGCATCAGGGTCGCCAGCTTCGCGAAACGACGCGATCGAATCACGATGACGTGTGCCGGAAGGACGCTGACCGGACATTTTCATGTGATGACCGCAGCCGACTTACCATCCTTCCCGTTGCCCCGGCCTATGCGCCCCCTGGTCATCGGGATGCCAGGAACGATTCATGTGATCACGGGACGTGTCGTCTCGATTCCATCCGCTTTCGTGACCACCGCCATACGCGCCGCCATACCCCCCGTTTCGATCACCACGATAGCCGTCGCCGGGCACCCAAAGGCATCCGGCAAGCACGGTCGCAATAGCCGCAAGACAGACATAAATAGACGCACGCATGTTGCTCTCCTTGCCAGTCGCATTCGAGTGCGGTGCTTCGTTCGATCGACCGGAGACGAATGACGGAATCATTCACCACTGATGTAAACCACATCGATGTTCGTGAAAAGATCACGCACAACTGGATGGTTGCAGGAGACATGCTCGTTTCAACGAGATTGCGTGTCTGTACGGTGAAAGACGGTTGTCGAAGCGGACAGGTGCAGGATCCTGGTCGCCATCGTGAATCTCTGCAATTTGATTTTGCATACGTTGTCGGACCGGCTGCGTGGCATCGACGGGTTGAGTCCGCAACCCATACAAGACGCACGTGCAGCGAAGCTGAGCGAGACACGGGCCGAGGGCTGATGTCGCGTCTTTGTACGCTGTCGTACCGCGTCCGCGGCCGGCCTGGCGTAGCTTCGAAAGCTCCACGAACAACCAGGAGACGATGATGCTGCGAAGAACATTTCTGTGGGGGACGCCGGGATCCATCCTTGCCATTTCCCTCGCGGTTTCAGGTTGCACGATGACCGGAACATCCGATGCCAGCGGCCACCAGATCGACAAGCGCCACACTATCGACGCAGGTGTCGACTCGACCCTCGCGCGTCTTTACTCCAGCGCCAACGGCTCGCGTGAACTCGTCGGCAAGGCGCGCGGCGTGCTGGTGTTCCCGTCGGTCATCGCGGCCGGCTTCTGGATTGGCGGCCAATACGGCGAAGGCTCGCTACGCGTTGCCGGCAACACGGTCGGGTACTACAGCACCACGACCGGCTCGATCGGGCTGCAGATCGGCGCGCAATCGAAAGCCATCATTTTCCTGTTCATGACCCAGGACGCGCTTGACCGGTTCCGTAGCAGCGAAGGCTGGTCGGTGGGCGGCGATGCATCGGTGGCAGTACTGAAAGTGGGCGCGAACGGCAATGTCGACACCAGCACCGCGACCGCGCCGATCGAAGCGTTCGTGCTGACGAACAGCGGGTTGATGGCGGGTGTGACGCTTGAAGGAACGAAGATCACGAAGCTGACGACGCTGTAGTGCTCGAAGCCGGCCGGGCGAGCAAGTCGGCCAACGCGGCGATCCGACGGCGCGGTGGCGGATCTGAACTAAACTCGCCTGATCCGCACGTCGGCGTGCCCGTGCCCGGCGCTTGTCCGCCAACGTACCGAACGCACGCGAATCATCGCTTCGCATCATTCAGTGGTCGACGCCGCGCAGGCCTGGCCACCTCGATTTCCCGTCAATAGCGCCGTGAGATATCGGCTCCGTATCGAGCGCGCGCGATTGCGCACACCTTGATGAGACATGTGCCGGCACTATAATTTTTGAAGGATGATTCGCATTCGAACGGTCATTCCGAAGTCATTGGGAAAAAGGGACATATTGCCGCCCCCCTTCCGTCCGGTCGTCGGATCGGTAAGGTATGATGGTTGCCCATTCCGCCGATTCCCGCTGCGCCCACATCGGCCGAATTCTCCATCGTCAGCCGAGCGCAAGCGTAGGAGCCATGCATGCAGGACAACCCGCCCCTTACCGAAAATCACCTGCTTGCCGCGCTGCCGGAAAACGAGCGCGCGCACGTCGCTGCGCACCTGACGCTCGTCGAGATGCCGCTGGGAAAAGTGCTGTACGAGTCGGGCGGCCAGCTTCATCACGTCTATTTTCCGACCACGTCGATCGTTTCCCTGCTTTATGTGATGGAGGACGGCTCGTCCGCCGAAATCGCGATCGTCGGGCATGAAGGCATGATCGGCGTATCGCTGTTCATGGGCGGCGAGACGACACCGAGTCGGGCCGTCGTGCAAAGCGCGGGGCATGCCTATCGGCTCGACGCGAGCATCCTGAAAGAGGAATTCCGGCGCGGCAACGCGATGCAGCGCCTGTTGTTGCGCTATACCCAGGCGCTGATCACGCAGATGGCTCAGACCGCGGTGTGCAACCGGCATCACTCGATCGATCAGCAACTGTGCCGCTGGCTGCTGCTCAGCCTCGACCGCCTGCCTTCGAACCAGCTGCGCATGACGCAGGAGCTGATCGCCAACATGCTGGGCGTGCGCCGATCGGGCGTGACGGAAGCGGCATTAAAGCTGCAGGACGCGGGCCTCATCCGCTACAACTACGGCCATATCGAGGTGCTGGATCGGCCGGGGCTCGAAAAACGCGTGTGCGAATGCTACAGCGTGGTCAAACGTGAATTCGATCGCCTGCTTCCCGATCTGAAGCGGCTCTAGCCGCTACCGCGCCGCATCGTACCGGCCTTTGCCGCAGATGCCCTTGACGCCTGCGAAGGCGTGCAAGCGGCGGGTCGACATGTATTGGCCGGCACTCGATCTGACAGGTAGTCGGGCCTACAAAGAACGAGCCGTCAACGGCGGATGAGTTTCTCCTTGGACAAGATCCGGGAATATCCATCTCGTGCACGGTCTCGACATCGAAAACGGTCCTCGGCGCACGATAAAACGCTGCGCGCACCGGCATTGGAAATCGGTGCGGTTCCATACCTGGGCACGTCGGAAATATCGTCTTGCCTTCGCTCCGATCGATACCCCGGCGTTCAGCGATATCGCCGAATACCGGCGAAGACTCGATGGATCGCGGTCACTCAGGGCACTGACCCGCGCCGCGCAACCTGCGCTAACGGTGCTTGATGTGCGACGACCTCCGGTGATGCTTTCGGTGGGCCGGTCTGGAAATCATCCTGGTGACACCGCCGATCGACGGCGGATCGCTGGCGGGGAACGTCCCCTCCACCGCGTCGTCGACATTGCGCTCGCTCTTGCCGCCGTTCGTATGCTGCTCCCGATACCTGCTGCGCATAACCGCCTCCATGGAGCTGAAGATCAGACCGGACTGGCCCGGATTCGACTGTCCGGCGTGTGTACGGCACGCCAGCGTATAAGGCCGTCGGTCACGACCAGCATAGACCCGATTCGGACATCCCGCCGGGCACGAGCGTGATTCGCCGCAAAACGCCGGACATCGCGCGACGAGCACGCCGATGACGTCGAAATCAAGGTCGGGACCAGGGCAATCCCGCGCGCATGACGCATCAGGGCGGTCGCCACTACGACCATTACCGGTATGGAAGCAACGGCTATTGCGGTGGCGAGGAGGATGCCTATGGCGCGCCTCCGATGGTGTACGCGCCGGCACCGGTGCCGGGCCTGTCGCCGTTCATACCACTGCGACTGCATTGAGGCGCGAACCGAATCCGGCCGCCCCGTGTACCCGGCAGCCCGTCGACAGGGGCGGTCCACACTGCTTCGCGATCCTGATGACGATGCTCGGGAGGATGTCTCGCGACATGCCGGGAGGGGGGCCGCCCGATCGCCCCCTTGCGCGCTTTGTACGGTTTCGTACCGCATCGGCCGTTCGTCGCGTGTAGCGTCTCAAACATGCCGGCCGTCCGAGGGGACGCGATCGGCAGGAATCGTTCCGCATCGGCGGACGAACGGCTGGATGCCACCGCACGGCAGGCATGTCAGCAGAATCACCGACGTGCCGGGCATGGATCTGGCGAGGACATCATGTTGCGAAGCATCCGAAGGTTGCATGGAGACACGGTTCGAGCGAAGGACGGCGATATCGGGCGCATCCATCAGGCTTACTTCGACGACGACAACTGGTGCATCCGTTACCTCGTCGTCGAGACGGGGGACTGGCTGCACGACAGGCAGGTACTGATCTCGCCGTATTCCGTCACGCATGCCGATCCCGAAACGCGCACGCTATACGTCAGCCTCACGCAACAGCAGGTGAGGGACAGCCCGAATCTGGACACGCACAAGCCGGTATCGCGCCAGCACGAGATCGAGTATCTGCGGTACTACAACTACCCGACTTACTGGGGCGGCCCGAACCTTTGGGGGATGGGCGCGTACCCGGCTTTCGATCCCGCGGGGCCGTCGCAGGACCCTGAAGCAGGCGACCCGCTTTTCTCGCACACCGCGCCGGCCAGCGCACCGGCGGATACGCATCTGCGCAGCACCGGCGAGGTCGACGGATATCGGCTCGAAGCCACGGACGGGCATATCGGTCACGTGTCCGACTTCATTTACGACGATGAAGCATGGGTGATCCGCTATCTGGCGATCGACACGTCGAGCTGGTGGTCGACCGGCAAGGAAGTGCTGATCGCGACTCACTGGCTCGACCAGGTGGACTGGTCGACGAAAACGGTATCGACCACGCTCGCGCGCGATGCAATCCGCCGGAGCCCTCTATACGACGACTCGCAGCTCGTTCATCGAAGCTACGAAATCGAGTTGCACGAGTTCTACGGCAAGCACGGATATTGGAACGGAGACCGATAACGGAAACCGATAACGGAAACCGATAACGCAGCCCCGCGCAATCGGCAGCCAACGCAACCCGATCCCGTGCGGGATATGGCGTGACCGGACGCCAAGGAGCATCCGCATGACCTCAACCTGTTTCCCGTCGACCGAAGATTCGACACTCGATGCGCTCTGTGTCAATACGCTGCGCTTCCTGTCGATCGATGCCGTGCAGAAAGCGGCGAGCGGCCATCCGGGCTTGCCGCTCGGCGCCGCGCCGATGGCCTATGCGTTATGGACGCGCCATCTCAAGCATCACCCCGCCAATCCGGCATGGCTCGATCGCGATCGCTTCATCCTGTCGGCCGGACATGGTTCGATGCTGTTGTACAGCCTGCTTCACCTGACTGGCTACGATCTGGCACTCGACCAGATCGAGCACTTCCGACAATCGGGCAGCCTCACGCCCGGTCATCCGGACCGCGGCCTCACGCCGGGTGTCGAGACGACGACCGGCCCGCTCGGCCAGGGCTTCGCCAACGCCGTCGGCATGGCGATAGCGGAAGCGCAACTCGCCGCGCGCTACAACCGTCCCGGCTTCGAGATCGTGGATCACCACACCTATGCACTCGTCAGCGATGGCGACCTGATGGAAGGCGTCGCGGCGGAGGCGGCATCGCTTGCCGGCCATCTGCAGCTCGGCAAGCTGATCTGCCTGTACGACGACAATCGGGTCACGCTGTCCGCCGGCACCGCGATCACCTTTACCGAAGATCGCGCGCGGCGGTTCGACGCCTACGGCTGGCATACCGAAACGGTCGACGACGGCAACGACCTGGCCGCCATCGACGCGGCGCTGGTCAACGCACGTGCCGAGCAGTTGCGTCCATCGTTGATCCTCGTGCGCACGCATCTCGGCTATGGCTCGCCCAACCGGCAAGACACGTACCAGGCACACGGATCGCCGCTCGGCGACGCCGAGGTGCGCCTGACCAAGCACAACCTCGGCTGGCCGCCCGACCCCGCGTTTCATATCCCCGCACCGGCGCTCGCGCATTTTCGTCGCGCGCTGACGGAGGGACGAGTACGGGAAGAGCACTGGAACGCGCGGTTCGCAGCCTATGCGCGCGCGTTTCCCGAGCTGGCGGAGATGCTGCTGAATAAGGCGCGCGGCACGCTGCCCGACAGGTGGGACCGCGATATCCCGGTCTTTCCGGCCGATCCGAAAGGCATGGCGACACGGGTCGCATCCGGCAAGGTGCTGAATGCCCTCGCCTCCCGCGTACCTTCGCTGGTCGGCGGATCAGCCGATCTGAATCCATCCACTTTCACCGCACTGATCGGGCTCGGCGATTTCGAGGCCGCCGGCATGAACGCGCTTGATCGGCAAGGCTCCGAAGGCGGAGGCTGGAGCCGCAGCGGCCGCAATCTGCATTTCGGCGCGCGCGAGCATGCGATGGGCGCGATCCTGAACGGCCTGGCAACCCACGGCGGCATCCTGCCGTTCGGCGCGACCTTCCTGATCTTTTCCGACTACATGCGTCCGCCGATCCGGCTTGCCGCGTTGATGCGCCTGCAGGTGATCTATGTGTTCACGCACGACAGCCTCGCGGTCGGCGAGGACGGTGCGACGCATCAGCCGGTAGAGCAGCTCGCCGGCCTGCGCGCAATCCCGGGCCTGCTGGTGATTCGACCGGCGGATGCCAACGAGACGGCCGTCGCGTGGCGTGTGGCGCTCGAAGCCCGCGAGCGGCCGACGGCGCTGGTCCTGACTCGCCAGGACGTGCCGACCATCGATCGCCTCCGGTTCGCGCCGGCCGAAGGCTTGCAGCGCGGCGGCTACGTGCTGGCCGATGCCCCCGATGGACGCCCCACGCTGATCCTGATCGCGACGGGCTCGGAAGTCGGGCTCGCGCTGGCGGCGCACGCCGAGCTGCTCGCGCGCGGCGTGGCGGTTCGGGTCGTGTCGCTGCCCTGCTGGAGATTATTCGACGCTCAGCCGCAGCCGTATCAGGATGCCGTGCTGCCGCCGTCGGTCGGTGCGCGGCTGGCGATCGAAGCGGGCGTGTCGCAGGGCTGGCACCGCTATGTCGGCGATCGTGGCGACATGCTCGGCGTCGCATGCTTCGGTGCGTCGTCCCCGGGCGCCGAGCTGATGCGCGACTTCGGCTTCACCGTCGAGAACGTCTGCGACCGCGCGCTGAAACTGCACGCGTGATCCGCGGGCGGCCGGTGCGCATATCAGGCGCTCGGGTCGCCGCCGGCACGCACCCCTGCCAGGGACGATCGGCGCGATACTAGGCGATGAATGCGGGGGCGTGTCGACGCCACATGGCGACCTGCGCTCGACACGCGGCGAGCGCGACGTTATCCATGCAAGGGATACAACGTGACCGAAACCATCGGATGCCTCATCTTCGGAGCCCTGCTGATTTTCATGGGACTCATCGGATCGTCGCTCAAGCGCCTGCCGCTGAGCGCGGCCATGGTGTATCTCGGGATCGGCTTTCTGATCGGACCGGCCGGTACCGGTTTCCTGTCGATGACATCGCCGGATGACGTCACGCACTTGCGCATCGCCGCCGAAATCGGCTTGCTGATCTCGCTGTTCGCGATCGGCCTGAAGCTGCGTGTCCCGCCCGCCGATCCCCGCTGGATGCTGCCGCTGCGGCTCGGCGTCGTCGCGATGATCTTCACCGTCGCGTCGATCGCCGTGCTCGGCGTGCTGGTGTTGCATTTGAGTCTCGGCGTCGCGGTACTGTTGGGCGCGATGATCGCGCCGACGGACCCGGTACTTGCTCATGACGTCGGCGTGCGCGACGCGGGCGATGTCGAGCTGGTGCGTTTTTCGTTGTCCGGCGAAGGGGGGATCAACGACGGCACGGCCTACCCGTGCGCGGTGCTCGGCCTGCTTTTGTGCGGCTCCGGCACGACGTCGGAGCTTCACTGGAGCATGGTCGGCGGCATTGCATGGGGCATCGCATCCGGCGTGGGCACCGGCTGGCTGTTCGGCTTCGTCACAGCCCGGCTCGTCGCATTCCTGCGCAGTCATCACGGACAGGCCCTCGGCTTCGAAGGGTTCTTCGCGCTGGGTCTGATCATGCTGTCGTACGGCGTGACGCTCGCCATTCATGGCTACGGGTTCCTGGCCGTATTCGCCGCGGGCGTCGCGATGCGGCGCGTCGAACATCGAACGAGCGGCCGGAAGACGCCGAAGGAGACGGTCGGCGTCGTGGACAGCGAGGATGTCGAGGCCACCGCCACCGATCCCGACAAAGCCCATGCCTTCGTCGCGGAATCGGTCATGGGGTTCACGGCCGAGCTGGAACACATCGCCGAAGCCGTGCTGATCCTGCTGATCGGCGCGCTCGTCTCCCGCTATTGGGCCGATATGCTCACCTGGACGGGCGCGGCCGTGGTCGCGACACTGCTGTTCGTCATCCGGCCGGCAGCCATCCAGCTCGCGCTGATCGGCTCCCGCGCGTCGCACCGCCAGCGCCGGCTGATCAGCTGGTTCGGCATTCGCGGCGTGGGTTCCCTGTATTACCTGATGCTGGCGCTCGAGCAAGGGCCGCGTGCGGAACTGTTGCCGCTGGTTTCGTGGGTACTGGCCATCATCGCCGTGTCGATCGTGCTGCACGGCATTTCGGCAGCGCCGCTCATGCGTCGTTATGCGTGAGATCCATCGCGGGCGCAGTGGCACGATGCGTGCCTCGGTCGAACGGTTTGGCGCGATGCCCCCCCGACACGCAAGGTGCCGGGCGGCCGTCTTTCCATGAACCTGCAGCATCGATGATGTCCCGCGTCACCGCCTGCCCAGCAGCATCAGGATGAGCAACACGACCAATACCAAGGACGGACGCGGGCGTGGAGTCTGTCCGCCAACGTACCGGACGCACGCGGGCCCGCGCGGACATCGCCGCAAATCTCCTGCCTGCCGATCTGGAGTGACGCCAACCGCCACTGCACGGCATCGTACCGACTTCCCCCTTTCGCTCGCCCATTCTGTGTCGGCACGCATTCGCGGCATTGGTCGATATCGATACGCAGTACGCTCCAGTCAGGAGGATCTATGAAACATCATTCAGGCACGACACTTGATCAACGCGATCAGGCTACCCGGCAAAAGCAGCGGGAAGATCTCGCCCGCGCCGACATCGAACGGTCCGAAAAGCGCACCCGCGATGCCGCCGGCATCAACTCCAACGCGAGCAAGTGGCGTTATTCGCGTCCCGACAATCGGGCGAGATAAGCGGCGCGCGCAACGCGCCTCACGGCCTCCACGAGGCCAGGCCGGCGTTCAGCCGCCATATCGCGAACCGTGCGTGGCCAGTGGGCTAGCTCGTCACGTTGTGCAGCACGTTGCCGCCCGCCACTCGACCTGTCAACGGGCCGATGATCGCGGGTGCTGCGTGCAATGTTCGCCACCCTGCTTTTTCGTGAGGGGCCCGGTTCAGTGGAGATGTCCTCCGAACAGCCCGAGCAACCCGATGACGATCAGGTAGATCGCAACGATGTAATTCAACAGACGTGGCACCACCAGAATCAGAATGCCGGCAATCAGCGAAACCAGCGGGCCCGCGCTCGTGAGAATGTTCATACGCCCTCCGCAAGATTGAAAACAACACACGAATACAAAACCGCCCGGCCTCCGCCGCTGATTACAGCGACCTGAGCCGGGTGACCTTCGTGCCTTCGAGCGTCACGCCGGCCATTCACCCGTTGTGCGTCAGCCCGATCGAACCGGTCGTGGTGCTGTCTTACCCCACGGTACTGCCGCCGACGCGCAGCGAGCCTTCACCCTACCGGCCGCCGACGAAAAAACCGGCTGCGATGACTGATGGGAATACCAGCACGTTGCGTGCCTTGCCGGCGAGTTCGCACGAGTCTTTGGCTGTCGTGTAAGGCGAGCAAGGGTCGATGCGACGCCTGCATCAATGGTGCGACGTTTGTCGATCTGGTGGCCACGAGCGTCGGATGCGTCGCCGGTCAGACCGATAGCCAGGAACGATCCCGGCGTACATCCCATAGAAATATTCGTCACACCATGATTCGCCCCGGGTGGCTCGTGAATACCCTGATGCCGTACATAGGCGAATACGGGACGAAAGCGTACCAAGCGTGTAAAAAAGACAATATGGACAACCCATCTTCGCGGCGATTCGCGTACGGCATCGTACCGACTTCCGTCACGATGGCGCGCAGGGTGTCTTCGGGCACCCTGCTTCTCCGGCGCTAAAGCGCCCGATACGAAGCTTCGATGGTTCCGGGTTTCGTACCGGTGAAACAGGCGACCAATGTCAAGGAGCAGTGTCATGAACAGGGATCAGGTGAGAGGCCGCATCGCGGAAGCAAAAGGCAAACTGAGGGAAGTGGTCGGCAAGGTCATGGGAAATCGAGTGACCAGAATGCAGGGCAAGGTCCAGCAGGTCGTCGGAAAGACACAAGCGTCGTTCGGCGACGCGAAAGAGCAATTCAAGAAGCGGCCGTAGGGTGTTGGCGCGAACCGCTCCGAAGCGCCGCTCGATCGAGCAAGGTGCCGCGGACTCGCCGGGTGTCGATGACGCACGTACGCATCCGGCGAGATCCGTTTCCCAGCCGACCGTCACGATCCTTCAGTGGGTCGGGTATCGTCGCTGTGCGCGGCGGCAAGTGGTTTGTGCTGCTCTGCTCCCACGCCGGGAAAGAACGCATCCCACGCATCTCGGACACCTTTCGCTGCGGTCGCATCCGCGGCAATCGTCTCCTGGTCGCCCGACTTGGCCGGATCGGAGCGCAAGCCTCGCCAATGCGTAAAGGTGAGCACCGGCTTTTCCGTCCATTCGCCGGCGCCAAACTTCGCAAATGCCGTGTCTCCGCTCACCAGCCGCACCTCATACCATCCGTCGCGAACAGGCGCATATCGGTTCAGCGTAAACCATCGTGTAGATTGGATTTTCATCATTGCCTCACTTGTCCATGGAGCGTTGTACGCGACAAAACTCCCGTCTCGTCCGGTCGACGCGCGCGCTTCTTAATAATCGGCGCACCGATTCAGCCACAGCCGGCCTGCGGCCGTCATATTGATCGAACCGCCGGTGCGCGACTCGTATGCGAGCCCGTGATTCAACAGTTCATTGGCTATGGCGCGTGGTATATCGGCTTGGGAATCCGGAATTCGATCAAGCGATTTGAGGGTCTCGACGACCTCGGGTGAAAGTGGGATGCACATGGCGGCCTCCTCGGTATCGAGTTCATCTTGAACCGGACGACACGCGCGGGTCTGTACGGTATCGACTATTTGGAAGTCGCACTCTTCAGAAACCGCATTGCAGCCGGGCGATTTTCCCGCATCGCAAATATGATTCGGTATCCGATGTTTTTATTGCGTAACCGGTATCGGACGCGCACACTACAGATACATGCCCGTTTTTTTCGAAGCATCGGCGCCCTTGAATCCTTCGGCGCCAACGATTGCTCTGTCAGGAGCACATCATGACCATCCCCACTCTCGAATATCGCGGACGTGAACTCCGTGTCTATTCGCAAATCCTGTTCCCGCCGTTCGGCGATCCCCACGCCCCCGGTCCGAAGCGCTTCGGTTCGATCGTGCGCATCGATACGATCCCGGCGACCTCGGCAACGGCGCCGCGTTACTCGACCATTTTCGAGCATGGCGCTCCGCAGACGGCGGGGCTGGCACTCGACCTGGCGATGCAATTCGGCAAGGACATCGTGGATGGCAAGATCGCTCCCGCAGCGATCTGATTCGTCCGCCGCATCCGGCTCGACGCCGCGTCTCGCGACGCGAGCACACCTAGCACACCTCACTCCGGAGGATCCATGAAATATCATTCAGGCACCTCGATCGATCGGCGCGATGACGCGACCCGGCAAAAGCAGCGGGACGATCTGGCCCGTGCCGACGTCGAACGCGCCGAGAAGCGCATCCGCCAGAATGCCGGCATCAATTCCAACGCGAGCAAGTGGCGTTATTCGCGTCCCGACAATCGGGCGAGATGAGCGGCAGATGCGCACCGCGCACTGTTGCACGTCGGTCGCGCATGGCAGGCCACCGGCGTGCCGGGATCACGCATACCGGCGCAGGCGCATCGAGAAATCGGCGATCGCCTTGATGCCGCTCTGCTCCGCGCAACGGCACCAATCCTGCAACTGAACCAGCAATTGCTCGTGCGATGCGTGCGACCACGTCCATAGCTCGAGCAATGTCTCGTACATATCCACGTACACGCGTATTCGCCGGTTGGCACTGGTGCTCGTCAGCGCACGCAGATCGGGCTTGTCCCGATGGCCCCAGGCCTGGCGCAGCCAGCGTTTCATGCCGAGCGCAAACGCGCGCTTGTCATCGCGGCTCATGTCCTTGATGCGGCGCAGCTCCCGCCGGCAGGCGGGTTCGAGCATGCGCGCATAGGCGGCCATCACCGCATGCCGGTTGCGGATGACCGCTTGCAGCGTGGCGTCGTCGGGCACTGCCTTGTTCGGGAGCAGCCGCGGCTTCGTCGCGACTCGCCGAATCGTCGCCAGTCTCAACGCCGCCAGAAGGAGGATGTACAGCCAGCCGATGTCGAACTCGAACCAGCGGTTCGACAGCCTGGCGGACGTCACGTATGCGTGGTGATTGTTATGCAGCTCTTCTCCGCCGATCAGGATGCCCAGCGGGAACAGGTTGGTGCTCGCATCGGACGTCGCGAAATTCCGATAACCGCTGAAATGGCCGCAACCATTGACCACGCCGCCGGCCCAGAACGGAATCCATATCATCTGGATCGCCCACGCCGCGACGCCGGGCAACCCGAACAGCGCGACGTCGATCACGGCCAGCAGCCCGACGCCGAGATTCGGATAGCGGGCATAGACATGGCGTTCCAGCCAGTCGTCCGGCGTGCCCGATCCGTATCGGCGCAGCGTTTCCTCGTTCCGCACTTCCGCACGGTACAGTTCCGCGCCGCGAAGCAGCACGGTCGCGAGGCCACGGGTTCGCGGGCTATGCGGATCTTCCGGGGTCTCGCTCCTCGCGTGATGCTTGCGATGCACCGCGACCCACTGCGTGGTCAGCATGCCGGTCGTCAACCACAGCCAGAACCGGAAGAAGTGACTGACGCCCGGGTGCAGATCGAGCGCCCGGTGCGCCTGACAGCGGTGCAGGTACACGGTCACGCTGATGATGGTGACATGCGTGAGCGCGAGCACGACCCACGCAAGCTGCCACCAGGACAGCCTCAGCTCACCGTTCAGGAGAAATGCCGACATACCGGTCGCACTCCCGGGTCACGCTCGTATCCGCACGCGCTTCGTCGTGACGGCGCGTGCGCGTGCCGATTCCCTGCCCTTCGGCCGGCCTATTTCCCGACCTGATTGCCGACCACCCCGCCGACGGCCGCGCCGCCAACCGTGCCCAACGCACTGCCGCCCGTCAGGACCGCACCGGCGACGCCGCCGACACCCGCCCCGATCACCGTATCCGTTCCGCGGCGAGACATACCGCCGCAACCTGCCAGCACGACAATCGCCATCGTGACTATCGCCATCTCGACTGCCACTGAATGTAGCTTTCTCATGATCATCTCCTCGGGTTGCCGCTGCGCCGTCCGATCCGGCCCGACGCATGGAAGCCCATGCGCTGACGTCTCGATGGAATTCGAAACATCGGTTCATGATCGGACGTAATTCGCGCGCAGTCCGTCCGCTAACGTACCGGCCCGAGCGCCAACCTGCCGCCTCACAGCAGCACCGCCTGTGCGGCCCCCAGCGTCACGACCACGCTGTGACGCCGACCGTCGTCCACGAGCCGCACTGCCGCTTCGCCGGCGGCGAGCCGCGCGCCATCCACGACGAGACGGGACACGCCGCTGCTGACGTTGCCCGGATTCTCGACGACGATGTCGTAGTGCGACGCCCCATGGCGCAACGTTGCCCTGAAGCCCGGCCAGGATCGCGGGATGCACGGTTGAATGGATAGCCTGTCGCCATGCCTGCGCAGGCCGAGCAGGCCTTCGACGCCCGCGCGATACAGCCAGCCTGCCGAACCGGTGTACCAGGTCCATCCGCCGCGACCGACATGCGGCGCGACCGAATAGACGTCCGCGGCGGCCACGTACGGCTCCACCCGATAGCGATTCGCGCCGCTGCGCGTGCGGCTGCGATTGACCGGATTGAGCATCGCGAACAGATTCGCGGCGCGATCGCCGTCGCCCATTTGCGCGAACGCAAGCACCGACCACGTGGCGGCATGCGTGTACTGGCCGCCGTTTTCCCGGATGCCCGGCGGATAGCCCTTGATATAGCCGGGATCGACCGGCGAACGATCGAACGGCGGCGCGAACAGCAACGCCAGGCCATCGTCGCGGCGGATCAGCCGCGCTTCCAGCGCGTCCATCGCCTGCGCGGCGCGCGCCGGGTCCGCCGCGCCCGACAGCACGCTCCACGACTGCGCGATCGCGTCGATCGAACATTCGGCGCTGCCGGCCGAGCCGAGCGGCGTACCGTCGTCGAAGTAGCCGCGCCGATACCACTCGCCATCCCATCCCGCATCGGCGAGCGCATCGCGCAACGCGCCGGCGCGCGTCAGCCAGCGCGCCGCCAGTTCGCCCAAGCCGCGCGCCGTGGCGAGCGGGGCGAACGCCGTGAGCGTTGCATGCAGGAACCACCCGAGCCAGACGCTTTCGCCCCGCCCGGCCTCGCCGACCCGGTTCATGCCGTCGTTCCAGTCTCCCGTGCCGATCAACGGCAGGCCATGCTCGCCGACATGCGCGAGGCTGGACTCCAGCCCGCGCGCGCAATGCTCGAACAGCGACGCGCTCGTTTCCGAGATGCGCGGGACGAAGAACGCGTCCTGCTCGTCGGCGGCCAGCGGTCGCCCGTCGATGAACGGGATCGACGCATCGAGAATCGCCCGGTCGCCGCTGACGTCGACGTAGTGCGCGACCGCATGGGCGAGCCAGACGCGATCGTCGGAGATCCGCGTGCGTACGCCGCTGCCGCTTTCCGGCAGCCACCAGTGCTGCATGTCGCCGTCCGGAAACTGGCGCGCCGCCGCCCGCAGCAGATGCTCGCGCGTCAGCGCCGGACGGGCGGCCGCGAGCGCCATGCCGTCCTGCAGCTGGTCGCGAAAGCCGTACGCGCCGCTGGCCTGATAGAAGCCCGCGCGCGCCCAGATCCGGCTCGACAGCGTCTGGTACAGCAGCCAGCGGTTCAGCATCAGATCCATCGCGCGGTCCGGCGTCTCGACCTGGAGCGCGCCGAGCGTCTCGTCCCAGAACGCCGTCACGGCAGCGAATATCGCATCGAGATCCGCCTGACGGTAATGCTCGATCAACTGTCGCGCCGCCGCAGCATCGGCGCCTTCGCCGAGCAGCAAGACGATTTCGACGCTATCGCCGGGTTCGAGATCGACCGTGGTCTGCAACGCGGCACACGGGTCGAGCCCGGCGCCGACGCGGCCCGACAGCGGCGACGCGCCGACGCGGCCCGGGAAACCGGCGGGATCGCCCAGGACGCCATTGCGGCCGATGAACTCGCGCCGGTCCGCGCTCCAGGAAGTTTGCAGGCCGCACAGATCGGCGAACGCCACCCTGCCGCGATACGCCTGGCTCCAGTCGTTGCGGGCAAACAGCGCGCCGGTGGGCGGATCGATCTCGCTCGCGGTGTGCGGCGCCGCGACGCTGCGCGACGCGCCCAGCGCCCACTCCGCATAGGTCGCGACAGACAGCCGGCGGGGCCGGTCCGACAGGTTGCGCAAGGTCAGGCGGGAAATCTTGACGGGATCGGCCAGCGGCACGAACTGCAGCAATTCGACGGCGACCTCGGCGGCGGTATGCGCAAACCGGCTGTAGCCCTGGCCGTGACTCGCCACGAACGGGGTCGCACCCGGCACATCGTCGCCGATCGAGTTCGCCTGCGGCCCCCAGCGCATGCCGGTTTCGTCGTCGCGGACATAGAACACCTCGCCGGGCGGATCGGTGACCGGGTCGTTCGACCACGGCGTCAGCGGATGCTCGCGGCTGTTCGTCACCCAGGTATAGCCGCCCCCTTCCGCCGAGCTCAGGAAGCCGCACGACGGGTTCGCGACGACGTTGACCCACGGCATCGGCGTGCATTGACCGGGCTGCAGGATCACGACGTATTCGCGCCCGCCGCGCGCGAAACCGCCGATGCCGTTGAAGTATTCGAGACCGGCGCCGGCCTGCGCCCCCTTCGGCGGCAGTAACGCGGGCGGCGGCAGCGACGGGCGCGCGGCATCCGCGCGGGCGGGCAGCGGTGAACCCGCGAGCCGTCGCAACTGGTCCACCAGCCGGCCGTTGCGCGCGGCGAGCACGGCTCGCGCGACCGACGGAAACAGCGCGCGCGCCGCCGCCGCCATCAGGTCGTCGCGCAGCACGAAAATACTGCCGCGCCCGGCTTCGCCCGGCTGCTGCCGGGCCCGCACCAACCCCTCGAGCGCCGCCTGCAAATCCTGAACATACGACGACGCGCGCTGGTTGACGATGACCAGGTCGACCTCGAGCCGCTTCGTCCGCCAATACTCGTGCGCGCGGATCAGCTGCCGCACCATGGCGATGTGCTCGATGTCGTCGATCCGCACCAGCAGGATCGGCAGATCCCCCGATACGCCATGCGTCCATAGCGGCGACGCGCCCACGCCGCCCGCCGCCGACACCGCCGCCGCATGGCGCAGCAGTGCGGCGGAACCCGGCCGCATCGACGCATCGCTGTAGAGCATGTATCCGGCCAGCTGCTGGAACAACGCGGCCTCGTCGAGGCTCACCGCGCTATGCCGCAATTGCACCTGCGCCTGGGTCCACGCGAGCATCGCCGCACGCGCGAACGATTCGCCGTCGCGATGCTTGTCGACCAGGTCGAGCAGCTGCGCGCGCGAATCCGCGACGATGGTCCAGTAGACGACGCTCGCCTTCGCGCCCGGCTCGATGCGCAGACGCCGCCGCAACGTGAACGCCGCGTCCAGCACCGCGCCTTCGCAAGCGCCCAGCGCACGCCGTTCGGTCAGCGCAAGCGGCAGTCGAACGCCGCGTCCGCGCCCGATGAAGCGCAATCGATCGGTGTCGAATTCTTCCGCGCCGACGGTTTCGCCGGAAGTCACCGCCAGATGGGCGGCCCAGACCTCCGCCTCGTTCGGCGCGCGCTTGCGCCGCGTCGCCAGAATCGCGCCGGACGCCGGCACGTACTCGGTCTCGATGAACAGTTTCGAGAACGCGGGATGGGCGTGATCGGCGGCGGGCGGCGCGAGCACGATTTCCGCGTAGGACGTGAATTCGATCACGCGGGCCCGGGCGCCCGCATTGGCCACCGACACCCGCCGCACCTCCGCGTCGTCCTCGGCGGACACCACCACCTCGAGCGACGTCGTCAAGGTGCCGTCGCGACGAACGAACTCGGCGCGATCCTCGGTAAACGTCACTTCGTAGCTGTCCGGCACCACGCCGGTGGGCTGCCATGCGGCCGACCAGACGTCGCCGCTGTCGACGTCGCGCAGATACAGGTAGCTGCCCCAATCGTCGCGCGTCGCGTCTTCCCGCCAACGCGTGACGGCCAGATCGTCGCGGCGGCTGTAGCCGGAACCCGCGGCCGTGAGCATCACGGCGTAGCGGCCGTTGGACAGCAGATGCGTGACGGGCGCGGGATCGTCCGCCGACAGCACGCGCCGCGCGACGCCGGCATCGATGCCGTGCATCCTGCCGGCCGGGCTCGCGTCGGCCCGCGGCCGCCCGGCCGCGACCCGGCCCGGTACCCGCTCCTGCAACAGCAGCTCGGTGGCGCGGACGGCCGGCTCGCCGTGGAAGAACGCGCGAATGCGCCCGCCCAGCAGCGCATTGGCGATCGACACGATCGACATGCCCTGGTGATGCGCCATGAACGCCCGCACGATGGCCACCGGCATGCCTTCCGGCACGCGCGCGGGCGTGTAGTCGAGCGCTTCGTAGAAGCCGAAGCGCCCGCACGCGCCGGCCGCGCGCAGCCGCTCGAAGTTGCTCGCGGCGGCGTCCGGCGCGACCATCGCCGCGAGCGCGGTCGCATAGGGCGCGACCACCAGATTCTGGTCGAGATCGCGCTTGAGCCCCAACTCCGGTACGCCGAAGCTCGAATACTGATAGGTCAGCTCGATATCGCGCGTGTTGTACGCCGATTCCGACATGCCCCACGGCAGGCGCAGCCCGTCGCCATAGGCGATCTGCCGACGCACCACCAGGTGATTGGTACGCGCGAGCAGGCTGCTGTCCGGCGCGCGCATCACCAGCGACGGCATCAGGTATTCGAACATCGATCCCGACCACGAGATCAGCGCCGCGCCGTGCCCGATCGGCGTCGCCAGGCGGCCGAGCCGGAACCAGTGCCGCGCCGGGACATCGCCCTTCGCGATCGCGACGAAACTCGCCAGGCGGGCCTCCGACGCCAGCAGATCGTAGTTGCCCGGATCGAGCCGTCCGTCGGCCACCGCATAGCCGATCGACAGCAGATTCCGCACCGGGTCGAGCAGAAAGCCGAACTCCATCGCATAGGCCATCTGCAACGCGGTATCGGCCAGCGCATGAAGACGCTTGTTCAGCACGTCCGCTTCGTCCGGCGTGCGCGTCGCGTCGCGGCAATGCCCTTGCACCGCGTGCTCCAGCGCCTGCGCCCAGAACAGCACGTCGTCGACGTCGCCGCCCCGCACCCGGCCGACCTCGTCCATCAGCGCGCGCGCGACATCGGCGACCGTCGCGGCGAGGATCGTGATCGCAGGCCATTCCGTCGCGGCGCGGCCGTCCGCTGCACCGTCGTCTCCGGCCGGTGCGGCGAGCGTCTCCTCCAGCTCGGTCGCGGCCCGCTCGAATTCGCCGTGCAAGGCCGTCCGGGCGTCGCCATCCCGACACACGGCCCTGCGCAACAGCGCCAGCGTATCGCCGACTCCTTCGTGCGCGGCCTGCCGCCCCACGCCGGCGGGCTGATTCGCCCACGCGCGGCAACCGTTGCCGAGCGCGATCAGGTGGCCGGCGAGATTGCCGCTGTCGACCGACGACACGTACCGCGGCTCGAGCGGCCGCAGGTCGCGGGTGTCGTACCAGTTATAGAAATGGCCGCGATAGCGCGACATCAGCCGCATCGTCGCGAGGGTCGCCTCCAGCCGCGACACCGCGTCCAGCGTGCCGAGCCAGCCGAACTCGCGGGCGCTGACGGCGGACAGCAGGTACAGCCCGATATTGGTGGGCGAAGTCCGGTGCGCGCCAACGGGCTTCGGGTCCTCCTGGAAATTGTCCAGCGGCAGCATCTGATCGTCGGCCGTCACGAAGGTCTCGAAATAGCGCCAGGTCCGGCGCGCGTCGCGCCGCAGCTGGCGCGCATCGTGCGGCGCCACCGCCAGCTCGCCCGCCGGCCGCGGCGCGCGACTCAGCCAGTAGGCGATCGCGGGCGCCGCGAACCAGACCAGCGCGAACGGAGCGGCCAGCCAGCCCGCATGACGATCGAAGCGCCAGCCCGCCAGCAGGTTGGCGGCCGCGGCAAGCAGCGCGAGCGTCACGCCGCCGCGCATTTGCAGATAGGTGAGCGCCAGGGTCCGCCGGTCGCGCGCGCCGGCTTCGGCCGCCGTGGTCCATTCGAGCAGATGGCGACGGCTGATCCCCACGCGAAACAGCGTGCGCGCGATCGCGTCGCCCATCGACCATGCCTGCTGCGGCAGCATGACGATCGACAGGCCGAACCGCGTCAACGCGAACTGCAGCTCCGTCGACCACGCATGGAGCACGCTGCGCGTGGTCATCTTGACGTGCGTGCGCCGCCAGCGCGGCACCAGCCCGCTCAAGACGGGCAACAGGAACGGCAGCGCGATCGTCACCAGCACGAACGCGCTCCACGCGAGCGACACGGGCAGCGGCAGCATCCATCCGGCCAGCAGCGCGACCAGCATGGCGGGCGCTGTGAGCGTGCGGCGCAGGTTGTCCAGCATCTTCCAGCGGCCGACCGCCGTCAGCGGTTCGCGGCCGAAAATCAACCACGGCAGGAGTTGCCAGTCGCCGCGCGCCCATCGGTGCAGGCGTCCCGCCGCGACGTCGTAGCGGGACGGCGATGCTTCGACGACCTCGATATCCGACGCCAGCCCGGCCCGCGCGAATATGCCTTCGAACAGATCGTGACTGAGCACCGTGTTCTCCGGCACGCGGCCGGCGAGCACCGCCTCGAACGCATCGACGTCGTAGATGCCCTTGCCCGCATACGAGCCTTCGTCGAACAGGTCCTGATAGACATCCGATACGGCCGACACGTAAGGATCGATGCCGTGCGCGCTCGACGACACGCGCTGGAACAGCGAGCCCTCGTCGCCGCTCGCGAGGGACGACGTCACGCGCGGCTGGAGCACGCCGTAGCCCTCGACGATGCGACGGCTCGCCGAGTCGAATACCGGCCGGTTGAGCGGGTGCGCCATCTTGCCGACCAGGCGGCGCACGGTATCGCGCAGCAGCCGCGTATCGGCATCGAGCGTGATCACGTAGCGCACGTCCGGCGGCACGTGCGGCGGCCGGCCTTCCGGCGCGATGAACGACGTGTCGGACGCCCCGCGCAGCAACCGGTTCAGCTCGTGCAGCTTGCCGCGCTTGCGCTCCCAGCCCATCCAGCACCGTTCGCCGTCGTTCCACACGCGCTTGCGGTGCAGCAGCAGAAAACGCTCGCCTTCGCCCGGCGCCGCCGGATAGAGGCCATTCAACCGGTCGATGCCCGCCGCCGCGGATGCCAGCAGCCCGTCGTCGCTGTCGGCGTGCGGAGTGGGCGCGTCCACCCAGTCGGAGAGCAATGCGAAGTACAGCGCGCCGTTGGGGCTCGCCAGATGATGAATTTCCAGTTGCTCGATCTGCTCGGCGAGCGCCGCTTCCGTCGTCAGCAGCACCGGCACGGCGACCATCGTGCGCAGGCCCGGCGGGATGCCGTCGAGCAACGCGAGGCCGGGCAGGATGTTCGCGCCGACATCGCGCATCACGCTGCGATTGACGAGCGCGAGCGCGGCATCGAGCGCGGGCAGCAGGCCGGCCAGGCCGAGCCAGATCAGCCAGTGGCCGGGCGGTTCGACGCGCGCGAGCCACGCCATCATGCCTGCCAGCAGCAGTGCGGCGATCAGCCCGGTACGGCCGAGATAACCGCCGAGACCGGCGTGGCGGGTCAGGCGCCGCAACCACAGCGCAACAGGCGGCCGATAGCCGATCTCCGCTTCGAGCGCGGCGCGGCCGTCGGCCAGCAGGTAGTAACCGGGGTCGGTCTCGCGGCCCGGTACCGCGCCGGCGGCCGGTGCGCGGGCTGCCGCATCGGCGACGACGCGCCGCGCAATCTCGAGCTCGCTGACCGGCGCGCCGCGGGCAAGCGCTTCGACCGCGTCGCGATACAGGTTGCGCGTGGGGAAATCCATCTCCGCGAAGCCCGGGTGGCTGCGCAGCACCTGATCGACCAGACTGATGCGCTCGAACAGATCGGTCCAGTCCACCTCCGAAATCAGCCGCATGCTGGTGATCACGTTGCGCACGGTCAGGCTGGCGGCGCCCTGCTGATGGTTGACGGACGCAACGATCTGGTCCGGCGTCGCGCCGCGCGCCGCCAGGTGCCGATGCAGCCACGCCAGTGCCGGCGCGACGGCCGGATCGGGATCATGCAGCCGCTGAATCAGCTGCACCGCGAACGTATCGTGCAATACGGCCTGCTCATAACGGGCGACGAGCGGCGCCGTCTCCACCCGCGCCTGCCCGCCTTCGCCGAGCAGGCGATCCGCGAGCGCGTCGGCGTCGAGCCGCGCGCGCCGGTCGTCGATGATCTGATCCGCGAGCCGCCGCAGGTTTTCGATCAGCACGATCCGCAGCGTGATCGCCACCGCCCACAGTTCGCCGATCGTCAGCGGTTCCACGGCCTGATAGGCAAGCATGAAACGGCATAGCGCATCGGGATCGAAACGGCTGTCGGTATGGGCGACGAATGACCAGTTGATCCCGAACACGCGCGGATAACCGGCGAACGGGCCGTTGCTCAGTTTGGGCAGTTGCCGGTAATAGCGAGGGGAAAGATCGTCGCGGATCTGCCGCACCTGTTCCGCGACAAGATAGTAGTTGTCGAGCAGCCACTCCGCCGCGGGCGTGATTTCTTCTCCGCGCGCGTCCGCGGCCACCGTGTTCCGGTAGGCCTTCAGCAGATGATCCGCGTTGTCCTTCAGCCGTGCGGCCAGCGAGGGGCCCGACGCCGCACCGGTCAACACCTTCTGCGCGCGAGCCAGGCTGCCCGCATGCTGCGCGAGTCGCTCGTCGCCGAAGAACTCCTCGCGAATCGGCCGGGCATTGCTCCATGGCGAGGTCCGGCGTCGCGAAACGCGCGCAACATGAATCTTCAAGAGACGTCCTCCCAGATGGCCGCACCGCTCGGCCACGCGCGCCCGGGCCGTCAAACCGCTTCCGACAGCGATGTCGCGACGGGTTCGCCACGCAACCCGCCGTGCTGCGCGGACCGGTCGGCGGCGTGCTCGCACGCCATCGACACGAACGCATCGCGTGTCGTATGCAGCGCGCCCGCCGTCCGATCGATGTCGTGCACGATGCGCTTCGGCAGGCACAGCTCGATCCGCACGGAACTCGACGTCATCCGGGTCAGGTCGATGTCGAAGAAGCGCCAGATCCCGTCGCCGGCATCGACCGCCGACGCCTGCAATACGGACATGTCCGTGGTCGGCGGCGGAACGAGACGCGCGGACCGGTCATAAAGGGCCATGACCCGTTGCGCGACGGCCGCCTGCAACTCGCCATACGAGTCGCCCTCCACATCGACTTCGGGAAAATCCTGAAGCGCGCCGCGATAGCGGGGATTCCCGTGCCGCGTGATATAGATCGGATATTTCATGGACCGCTCCAGACAGAAGAATGCGCCGAACGTCATCGTGCATCGCGACGGCCCGATGAGTCGGTACGCTGAAGAACAGTCTTCGGGGCAGGTTTCGTGGTGACTTGCCCGCCGCGCACGCACCGGGTCGCCGGATGCCGCGCGATCCGCGCGTGGCAAGCGCAACACGCCCGATCCACGTACGGCACCGTACCGATGATTTGCACGGCGATCGAGCACGTTGCTCGCATCAGGCGCGCCGGCCTCGTCCGTTGCCAGCACGCCCGGGACGCCCCGGATGCGGCGCGCTCCATCGAAGCGGAGCGTCACCGTGAATCCCGTCACACTCGTTCGATCTGCCGCGCTCATCCTCGCGGCATTCTCCGTCGGCGCGTGGGGCTGCCTGTGTCTCGCGGCCCCAACGCGTCATCGACGCGGTCCTCGTCGCGCTCGTGCTGTCCATGCGGGTCGCCAACGTCCGGCATAAGTTCGCAATCCTTCGGATTGGCAAGATGCAGAGCGACTTGCCGGAACCTATCGCGGGGCGTATGGTTTATTTCTCTGTCGCCCTTTTCCGGGAGATATCAAAATGGCTGCCATGCAATCCGCGGCCACGCCCCTCTCCGACGAGGAAGCCCGGCGCCAGTTGCGCCGCGCCGTCATAGCCAGCACGATCGGCACCACGATCGAATGGTATGACTTTTTCCTCTACAGCACGGTCACCGGCCTGGTCTTCGCAAAGCTGTATTTCCCGCAGTCCCATCCTCTCGTCGGCACGCTGCAGGCGTTCCTGATCTATGCCGTCGGCTTTGTCGCGCGACCGGTCGGCGCCGCGATCTTCGGCCACTACGGCGACCGCATCGGACGCAAGGCCACCCTGATCGTGACCCTGCTGCTGATGGGGCTCGCCACGTTCGCCGTGGCCTTCGTCCCGACCTACGCGACGATCGGCATCTGGGGCGCCGTTCTCCTCACGGTGCTGCGCTTCATTCAGGGCGTCGGCGTCGGCGGCGAATGGGGCGGCTCGGTCCTGATGTCGATGGAGTGGGCGCGCACCAATGCGCATCGCGGCTTCGTCGCGTCGTGGCCGCAGTTCGGCGTGCCGGCGGGATTGTTCCTCGCCAACCTCGCCGTGCTCGCCATGAGCTGGTTGTCCGGCAGCAGTTTCCTCGCGTGGGGCTGGCGCGTGCCGTTTTTCCTCAGCATCCTGCTGGTCGCGATCGGGCTCTATATCCGCCTGAATATTCTCGAGACGCCGATCTTCGCGAAGCTGCTGGCCGAGCGCCGGATCGAGAAGACGCCGATGCTCGAAGTGCTGCGCAAGCAGCCGAGGGATATCGTGCTGTCGGCGTTTGCGCGGATGGCCGAGCAGGCGCCGTTCTATATCTTTACGGCGTTCGTGTTCACTTACGGGATCACGGCACTCGGCGTCACGCGCGAACTGCTGCTGACGGCGGTGCTGGTTGCATCCGTGGTCGAATTCGTCACCATCCCGCTGTTCGGGCACGTGTCGGATCTGATCGGGCGGCGGCGGATGTACATGATCGGTGCGGCTGCCGTCGGTGTGTTCGGATTCCTCTACTTCGCGATGGTCGACAGCCGGAATCCGGTATGGATCTTCGCGGCCATCGTGCTGTCGCTGGTCCCGCATTCGATGATGTACGGGCCGCAGGCTGCGTTGATTGCCGAGTCGTTTACCGGGCGGTTGCGATACAGCGGTGCGTCGATGGGTTATCAGCTCGCTTCGGTCATCGCAGGCGGCCCGGCACCGCTGATCGCGACGGCGCTGTTTGCCTACTACCACTCGGGGTATGCGATCGCGGTGTACGTGCTGGTATGTGCGGTGCTGAGCCTGGTCGCCGCATCGAAGCTCGGGGACTACACGAACAAGGATATTTCGCGGGAATACGACGAGGCGCGGGATCTGGGGGATCATGGGCACGCGCCGCCGGTGACCTGACGGCTCGGCCGCGCGCCAATCACTTCTTGTTGTCCGCGCGAACGGCGCCCAGCGCTTCGAGCAACGGCCGGAGCGCATCGAGTTCCGCGCCGAAGCCGGCCCAGTCCCCCGCCTTCATCCGCTCGATCGCGCGGTCGTAATGGGCCAGCGCTTCGCGGGCGCGCGCATCCGCCGCGCCGCGGGCCGGCGCCGCCACCGGCCCCGGCCCCGTCTCCTTGAAGAGCGCTGCGAGTGCTTCGCTCAGGTTTTCCTCCATCACGACGCGATCGCCGTAGGCCGCGATCACCCGCTTCAGCTCCGGCAATTGACCCGACGCCGCGCGCAGATAAAGCGGCGACACGTAAAGTATCGAGTTCTCGATCGGCACGACCACGAGATGGCCGCGGATCACGCGCGAGCCCATCTGGTTCCACAGCGAGATCTGCTGCGAGATGTCCGTGCTCTGCTGGATGCGCGCCTCGATCTGGTACGGCCCGTAGATCAGCTTGTCCTTGGGGAACGCGTAGACGATCAGCTTGCCGTACCCGGGCGGATCGCAACGCGCGGCCAGCCACGCGATCATGTTCTCGCGCTGGCTCGGCACCATCGGCAGCATCAGTACGAAGCCGGCCTGCGCATCGCCGGGCAGTCTCATGATCGTGTAGTACGGCGCCATCTGCGCGTTCGCTGCGTCGCCCCCGTCGATATCGCCCAGCGCGCGAGGAAACTGCCAGAGGTCCTCGCGGTTATAGAACACTTCCGGCGCATCCATGTGATAAGCGCGGTAGAGGTTCGCCTGGATCAGGAACAGATCCTCGGGGTAGCGGATATGCCGTCGAAGATCCGGCGGCATCGCGTCGAGCGGCTTGAACATGCCGGGGAAGATGCGCGCGTAAGTCCGAACCAGCGGATCGGAAGGATCGCTGACGTAGAAGTCGACCGTGCCGTTGTACGCGTCGACCACCACCTTGACCGCGTTGCGAATGTAGTTGGCGCCGTCGCCGACACCGGGCGGCGCATACGGAAACCAGCGGCTGGTCGTATAGGCGTCCTGCATCCAGAACAGGCGTCCGTTGCTTGCCACGACATACGGGTCGTGGTCGAGCGCGAGAAACGGCGCAATCGTGCGTATCCGGTCCCGGATGTTGCGGTGAAACAGGATCCTGCTGTCGTCCGTGATGTAGTGCGTCAGCAGGATGTTGGGATCGCCGAACTGCCATGCGAAGAGGCTGCGCCGCGCCGCGCCGCCGATCGCGACACCGTCGCGCCCGCTGTAGGACGTGTAGACGTTGCTGTCGCCCTTCGGGTAGTCGAATTCGGGCACGCTGCCCTTCACGATCACATAACCCTGCCCGCCTTCGCCGAAGTAGATGCGCGGTTCGTGGATCGCCGGCCCGCCGTCCGCGGCAGGCGGAATGTCGCGCAGATACAGCGACGGCAGGCCTTCCGTGGATTTCTCGGTGACCGGCGACATCACGACGCCGTTGCCGTGGGTAAACAGCAGATGCAGGTTCACCCACGTTCGGGCGTTCTCCGGCAGCATCGTCTGCTCCAGTTCGCGCGCCGACAGCATGACCTGCCGGTAGCCGGAGTCGAGCCGGTAGCGATCGATATCCACGGAGAAGAACTTGTAGTAAGTCCTGATCTCCTGCAACTGCGCATAGGTATCCATCAGCGGCTGCACATCCCACAGGCGGATGTTGTCGACGGTCGCGCGATTGGCCTGCAGCGCCGCGAGATTCAGGCCCTGCCCCGCCGCAAACGGCTTGACCTCGATCTGCGCGAGACCGTAAGCCTGCCTCGTCAACGCGATGTTGTGCTGGATATAGGGCGTCTCGAGCTGCAGCTCGCTCGGCTTGACGTAGAAGCGCTGGAACAGCGCGGGATAGACGATACCGAGCGCAAACGAAGTGCCGAACACCAGCAGCACCGCAGCGGCCGGCAGCCGATAGCCGGGCCGGCGCAGGTTGACCAGCATCGCAACGGCCGACGCAACGGCGAGGCCGACGAGCAGCCACAGCACCGGCAGCATCACGTGGACATCCGTATAGCCGGCGCCAACCACGACACCGTTGTTGTCGTAGAGCAGCAGAAAGCGTTCGAGCCACCAGGACCAGGCTTTCAGCAGGAAGAACAGCGCCAGCAGCGCCGAACCGTGAACGGCGGCAGCCGACGAAAGCCCCTTCCGCGGGCGCAGCATGATGTCGCCGCGCAGCCAGTAGACGCTGGCCGCGACGATCGCGCAGCAGACGACCACTTGCAGCAGCAGGTTCTTCAGCCCGATCCAGACGGGCAGCGCGAACAGATAGAAGCCGATGTCCTTGCCGAAGATCGGATCGCGCGCGCCGAACGGCACCCGATGCAGAAAGCGCAGCGCGACATCCCAACTCGACATCGCACCGGCGGCGATCGCAAGCCCGAGGAAGACGGCACCCGCGGCGATGACCGCGCGCCATGGAACGCGCGATGCGACCTCCGCTGCGAGCGCTCGAAGGACATCCTCCGCACGCGTCGACGAAGCTTCCTCTACCTGCCAGACATCGACGGACCTTGCAAAACGATGCGCGAGCAACCCCGACGCGCCGATCGCGGCCGCCGACACGGCGAGCACCGCGACAAACAGCAGCACCCTCGCGGACAGGATCGTCCAGAAGACGCCGGCATAGCCGATCGACGAGAACCAGAGCCAGTCGACCAGGATACCGGTGATGCGCCCGATGACGATCAGGCACGCGACGACGACCGCAGCCATGATCCCATAGCGCCTCAGGCGCGAGACGGACGTTGCTTGCGAGCGCATCGAGGCTCCTTTGCCGGGCCGTCATGCGAGGCCGGCTGCGGCCGGATCGGGGTGTGCCGCCGATCCGTCGGTCGGGATCGCGGCCGGCCGCATGTCTGAATGCTACGCCGGTTGCCGGCACGTCGCCATCCAACGGCATGCGCGACGTCACTTGCGGGCGATCGATCGCAGTGCACTGCACTGCAGCAAATCCGATCGCTCCCACTCGCGGGACGCGATGCGAAGCCGGGTGAGCACACGGTCAACGGGGCGTTTGCACACCATCCGGGTCACGCTCACAATGAGCGCTCGGGCGGCTTGCCGCTCCGGAACGGACGGAGGGCGAAATGGACGATCCCCATGATCTTCAGCGCTTTGTCGACGCACAGGATCCGGTGTATGCGCAGGTATGTGACGAGCTGAAGAACGGACACAAGCGAAGCCACTGGATGTGGTTCGTGTTTCCGCAGATCGAAGGGCTTGGCGACAGCGCGATGGCGCAACGGTATGCGATCACGACACTGGCCGAAGCCGTCGCGTATCTTCAGCATCCGCTGCTCGGCGAAAGGCTGCGGGAATGCACGCGGCTGGTCAATCAGGTCGAAGGCAGTTCGATCCAGACGATTTTCGGGTATCCGGATTACCTGAAATTCCGGTCGTCGGTCACGTTGTTCGCGCATGCGACTGCCGATAACGCGGTGTTCGTGGAGGCGCTCGAGAAATATTTCGGCGGTGAGGCCGATCACAGCACGCTCGCGAGAATCTAGGCGGTGTCGGGCCGAATAAACCTCCACGCCACGACGGGTCGTTGGTCTTCCGCCCGTGTGTATCCGTTGAGGAGATTCGGTATTTCCCGATGCCTTGATTTTAAGCACCACGTCGAACATCGATGGCCCGAGGTCAGCCGACTGACCCCGGGCCAAGGATTTCCCGCTGGTACCAGGCATCACAATCGCTGCCCGGCCCCCCCGGCCATTCGACGCTGCGCGACCTGCGTCAGAACTGATACCCCGCGCCCACCACCGCGCCGAAATCCGACCGGCTGTTGCCCGTCACCGACGCCTTGACGACCCAGCGATTGCTCTCCGTCACGTACGAGTAACCGGCGGCAAACCCCTGCTGACCGTGATAGTTCGAGGTCGCCGCCGACACCATCGAGCGGCCCGCGCCCGTCGGCTGCGGCAGGCCGGCCACCGCCATCGCCGACGCGACGCCGCCGTACATGTCCTTCTTCAGGTCGTTGAACGAGTTGTACACCTGCCCGATGCGCTGGTCGGTGTAGCTCTTCGCCTGCGTCGAAGCGGCCGTGAGGTTGTCGTTCAGCTGCTGCACGTTCACCGCGTCGGTCGGCGCAGTCCCGGCCGCGACGTTCGTGATCTGGCGCTCGCTGCCCTTCGCGCCGACCGAGAACGAATTGTCGCGATCGGCGACGGAGCCCTGGCCGACCGCCACCGCGTTCTTGCCGGTCGCGGTCGCCGTCGATCCGATCGAACCCGCATCGGCACGCGCGATCCACGTCGTGTTCGCATCGGTCGCCGCCGTGCGGATCCTGTCGTTGGCCGCCACGCTCTTCATCGCGTTGTTGAACTGGCCGACGTTGACCGCGTCGTTGTCGTTCACGCCCGCCGCGACACCGGTCAGCGTGCGGTCGCCCGCCGTGCCCGAGAAATTCACGCTGGTGCCGCCCGTGTCCTTCCCGACCGTGATCGCGCCGTTCGGGTCCTGCTGCTGCACGAGGCCGGCCTTGCCGTTCGCGATGTTGGTCACGCTGCCCTGCAGGTTCGAGATGTCGGTCGTGTTCTTCGACACCTGCTGGTTGGTCGCGTAGAGCTGCGAGCCGTTCACCGCGTCCGTGCTGGTGGCGCTGAGGGTGCCGGCCTGCACGTTGGTGATGCGCGTGCCGCCGGCGCCGCCGAGCGTGATCGTGCTCTTCGAGCTGTCGTCGTACTGCACCGCGAGTGCGCCGAGCTGGTTCAGATTCGACTGCACGTCCTTCAGTTGCTTCACGTTCACCGCGTCGGTATCGCTGGTGCCCGCCGCGACGTTCTTGAGCACGACGGCCGAGTTCGTGTCGCCGCCGACGAGCGAAACCGAATTCAACCGGTTGCCGTTCGCGTCGACATCGTATTTGACGACGTTCTTCACCGCCTCGCCGGTCTGACTGGACACCTGCGTGATCTGCTGTTCGAGAGCGGATTTCACGCCCGACAGCTGGCCGCCGTTCACCGCGTCCGTGCTGCCCGAGGCGACGTTGCCGTCGGCCACGTTCGTCAGCTTCGTCGGCGCGCCGGCGCGCGCCGCGCTGTAGGCGCCGAGTTTCGGGTCGAACTGCAGTGCGTCCTGCTGCAGCCCGGCGATCGCGGCCGTATTGCCGGCGATGTTGGTTTCGGCATTGCCGAGGCGCGTTTCGTGATTCTCGAGCGTCGTCGTGTTGCTGCCGACGCGGCCGTCGAGGTTCGTCAGCGCGTCGCCGACGTTGTTGAACGAGCCGCCGCCGACCTTGTAAGCCGGCGCGCCGATCGAGCCGTCCGGATTCGCCGTCGCGCCGCCGCCTAGCGCGGCCGCGGTGCCGTCGATCGCGCGGCGCAACTGCGCGCCGTTCACCGCGTCCGTGCTGCCGGACGCCACGTTGCCTTCCGCGACGTTGGTCACGCGCACCGGGCTGCCGCCGTTGCCCGCGCCGAGCGAAACCTGCCGCTTGCTCGCATCGTCGTACTTCACGGCCAGCGCATCGAGCTGGCTCGTGCCGTCGTGAATCGCCGCGGTCAACTGATCGACGTTGACCGCGTCGGTTCCGTTCTTGCCGGCCGCGACGTTGCTGATGAGTTGCGGGCCGTTGCCGCCGTGGCTCGCATCGTACGCGCCGAGGCCCGCGTTCCACTGGAGCGCATCCTGCTGGAGCGCGGCGATGTTGCCCGTGTTCGTCGTCACCTGGTTGCCGACGGTCGCGATCGACTGATTGAGCGTGTCGGTCGCCTTGCCGAGCTGGCCGACGTTCACCGCGTCGCCCGCGGCAATACCGTCCGCGACGTTGTGCAGGCCGACCGGCGCCTGCGCGCCCTGGCCGCCGAGCGTGACGCCGCCGTGCGCGTCGTCGTCGTACTGCACGGCGTTCTTCGTCGCAGCGCCGATCTGGCTGGTGATCGACGTGCTCAGGTTGCCGAGCGTCGTGCTGAGGTTGTTCGTCACGCTCGTGCTGAGCGATGCGAGGCCGCCGTTCAGTTGCCCGACGTTGACCGCGTCATGCACGTCCTTGCCGTCCGCGACGTTGTGCAGCGTGGTCCCGTTGGTGCCGGCGAACGTCACCGAGTCGAACCCGCTCGCGCCGTCGTACTTCACGTTGCGCGTATCGGCCGCCTGCAGGTTGCCGATGTCCGAGGCCGCCGTGCTCAGCGACGTGTTGATGCCGGAGACGCTGTTCTGCAGGTTCGCGATGTTCGAAGCCGCCGTCGAGATGGACGTTTGCAGCGGCGCGACGCTGCCCTTCAACTGGCCGACGTTCACCGCGTCGGTATCGGCCACGCCGGCCGCGACGCCGCCGATCGTGGTGCCTTTGCTGCCGTCGAGCGCGATCGCCGCATGCGAATCGTCCGTGTATTTCACGACGTTCTGCGTTGCCGACACGATGCTCGTGCTGAGGCTGTTGCCCACATTGGTCACACGCTGGTCGACGTTCGTGATCGACGTCGACAACGAATTGCCGACCGACGTCACGCGCGCGTCGACGTTGCCGATGCCCGTGCTGAGGGTACTGTTCACGTTCTTCAACTGCTGGACGTTGACGGCGTCCGTATCGGCCGCACCGGCCGCGACGTTCCTGAGCTGGCGTTCGTTGCCGAGCGCGCCGAACGACACCGCGCCGCCGACCGGCGCGGCCGTGCCGCCGAATACCGGCGTGCCGCCGTTGTTCGCGCCGACGCTGCCCGAGCCGATCGCCACCTGGTTGTTGTCGTTCGTCTGCGCGCCCGCGCCGATCGCCACGGATTGCGTGCCGCCGGCGCGCGTCTGCGTCGCCGCGTCGTACGCGGCGCCGTTCGATACGCCGTCGCTCGACGTCGGGTTGGCGCCGCCGATCGCGATCGAGCGATCGCCGCTGGCCAGCGCCGAGTGGCCGAGCGCGATCGAGCTCGTGCCGTGCGCATCCGCGACGTTGCCGAGCGCCATCGAGAAATCGCCGACCGCGGCCGACTGGCGGCCGACCGCGAGCGACGTATTGCCTTGCGCGACCGCCACCGTGCCGATCGCCGTGGCCGAGTTCGCCAGCGCCTGCGAGCCGACGCCGATCGCAATCGCGCCGCCGCTGCTGGTGCCGCCCTTGCTGCTTGCATTCGACTGATCGCCGATCGCGATACCGCTGGTGCCGGCCCTGGCATTCGTTCCCTGCGTCACGTTCGAGGTGCTCACCGCCACGTAGCTCCCGCTCTTCGTTGCCACGCAGAGCGGGTTGGTCCCGTCGATGCACTGGCCGTTCAGCGCGTTGTCCGGGTTGCCGCGGTCGACGAAATTGTCCGCGTGCGCGACTCCCGCGATCAGCACACCTGCACCCGTGAACATGGCGGCGGCAAGCGCCGAAATCTGATTCCTCTTCATGCTGTTCTGCTCCGTTTTGTAGCGTCTGGTTTGAATACGGACTACTTACTTTTATTGACAGCTTCGACTTCGACTGCGATTGCGACTTCAGTGCGGAACCTGTTCCCGATGCCCGGCCCGGGCGTGTCGAACGCGACACGCACCGACCGCGCAAATCGACAGGGCGTCCGATAGCCCGGGCACGCCGTCTCTTTGCGGCCCGTTCCGTTAATTCGTTACGTACATTAGGAATACGGAGTGTTATTTATGGACGAGCTCTCCCCCGACTGAATCCGGAGATTCAACCCGTCTTTATAACTACCCCGAATCCGACGTCGCGCCGACCGCGACCAACCTCGTCTCTTTTATTTCATTCCCGGTAACCGGATTTCCGCTTCGATGCCCGGACATTCGCTCGGACATGCATCGACCGATGCTTCGGACTTGAATCGCGCAACGTCCATCGCGGTTCGCCGAGCCTTCGGTTGTTCCGTGCCATCCGGCGCCCAAAGTTCGGACGAATTATGAGACACGAACGATGATTATCAAAGGCGACATTGTTTATAGATTGCAAAATCCAATATATTCAATGAGTTACTTAAAATATTTCCGCTTCGCAAACGATTGCGTGCCATTGCGATTAATGGGAATGTTTTTTGCAGCAGATAAATACTTTGCCGAAGCGGATTTGAATTAAATGCAATCGAACGACTCGCGACCACGGAGTCGACTCGACCGAACCATTGCGTGCCGGACACACATGGAGTCAGCGCGCTTTGACGAACATCAACATGGCGACACTGCAGGCAAAAACCACATCACATCCTGAAAATGCGTAAAACGACATGACGCGAATATCGACAAGCCATCTGGCGGGATTCGAAATATGCTCCTACAATTCCGCTCGCATCGATACCGGCAGCCGCGACCATTCACGACGCGACCACGGCAATCCTCCGCGCCTTTACCGGCTCAGCGATCAAAACAACGAACGCCGGGTATTGCGCCGAGCGGTTGCCTGCCGCGCAGTCCGGCCCATTCCGATTGTCGATGCGAGCGTGCGATGCGTTTTGCGCGTCGTCATAGAGCGGCTTCCGACGATTCCCCGCACCGGGCAGGCCACCCGCGGGATCACAGCCAGCCGCCTTTCCAGAACAGGTGCACGATGCCCCCATCGATCTCCGCATTGAGCGACGCCCATCTCCTGATCGTCGACGATCAGCCCGACCAGCTGCGTTTGCTGATCGACATCCTGCGCAGCACCGGCTGCCGGATCAGCATCGCATTCGACGGGGCGCAGGCGTGCGAGCGCGCGCAGGCGCTGATACCCGACCTGATCCTGATGGATGTCCGCATGCCGCGCATGGACGGTTTTACCGCGTGCCGGCTGCTGGCCGCCGATCCGCTGACGAGCGCGATTCCGGTCATCTTCCTGACCGTGGCCGGCGAATTGCACGAACGCCTCGAGGGGCTGGAGATTGGCGGCGTCGACTATGTGGTGAAGCCGTTCGAGCCTGCCGAAGTGCTCGCGCGAATTCGCGTGCAGCTCGCACGGACCCGGCGTGAGCGGCCTGTCGACACGGAGAGTCCGTTACCGGACGGCAAGGACGACGACATCATCGTGCGCGCGGCCATTCGCCACCTGTCGCGTACATTGAACGATCCGCCGACGGTCGAGCAACTGGCGCGCGCGGTCGGCACGCATGAAAAGCGGCTGTCACGCGCGTTTCGCGACAATCTCGGCCAGACGGTGTTCGAATATCTGCGGCACGAGCGGCTGCGGATCGCGCAGAATCTGCTGGATTCGACGTCGCTCAGCATCGCCAGCATCGCGAAGGAAATCGGCTTTGCCACGCCGGCGAACTTCGCGACCGCCTTCCGCGAACGTTTCGGCATCACACCGACCGAATGGCGGCGCCAGCGCCACGCGGGCCGGCGCGCCGCGACCCGCGAACCGCAACGCGGCGCATAGGCCGGGGCGGCGCGAGCGCGATTACCAGTTGTATTTCGCGCTGGCCAGCACGGTCCGCTCGTTGCCGAACACGCACACCGTGTACGACGTGCAGCCGCTGACGTAACGCCGGTCGAACAGGTTCGCGACGTTCAGCGCGAACCGCCAGTGGCGCATCTCGTAGTGCATCGCCAGGTCGTACAGCGTCGTGCTCGGCACCGTCAGCGAGTTGTCGGGTGCACCGGCCGACGCGCTCTGGTAGCGCACGCCGGCGCCGATCCCGAGGCCCGACAGCGCGCCCGTATGCCAGGTCCAGTCGGCCCACATCGACGCCATCTGCCGCGGCAGCGGCACGGACACCGGCCAGTGGTTCAGCGACGCGTCGTTCGCCCGCACGTTCTTGACGTCCTGATACATATACGACGCGACGACCGACAGCTCGCGTGTCACCTTGCCGACCGCGCTCAGTTCGATGCCGCGCGAGCGCACCTTGCCGGTCTGCACGGATGTCGTGCCGGTGGGATCGAGATTCACCGGTGCCGGGGTCACGACGTTGGTCTGGTCGATCTGGTAAATGGCCGCGTTCAGCATCAGGTTCTGGCCGGGCGGTTGCCAGCGCAGCCCGGCTTCCGTCTGCGTGCCGCGCGTCGGCTTCGGCAAACCGCCGCCGGCCATCCGCACGCCGATGACCGGATCGAACGACGTCGAATAACCCACATACGGCGACAGCCCCGCATCACCCTGATAGGTGAGCCCGACGCGCCCGGAGAACGCACTGACGTCCTGCCGCGTCTGCGTGCCGGCCGTCCGGTCGTCGAACCGCGCATTCACGCGGTCCTCGCGGCCGCCGAGCGTCAGCGTCCAGCGCTGCCAGCGAATCTGGTCCTGCGCGTACACGCCGACCGCGTTCATCGCCGTGTACTGGTCGACGTGGCCGAGCGACGTCGGGCCGGAGAAGATCGCGGCCGTCACGGGCCGATAGACGGGGTGGTACAGGTTCAGCGACGGCGCCAGCGCGAGCCACACGCTGTTGGTCGTCGTCTGCCGGTCGAACTGCAGGCCGAACAGCAGCGTGTGTTCGAACGGCCCCGTGCCGAAGCGCGCCTGCGCGCGGTTGTCGATATCGAGCCGGCTGTAGTTGAGCTGGAACAGCCCCGCGAAACGCATCATGTTGGTCGTGCTGCGGGGCGCCAGGCCGATGCCGAACACAGTCGCGTCGTCGAGCGACAGGTGCGACCAGCGCACGTCCTGGTGCAGCGTCCAGATCGCATTCACGCGATGCTCCAGCGCGTAGCCGAGCGACCATTGCTTCTTCCGGTAGTCGTTGAACGCAGGGTCGCCCATGTAGATGTCCTGCGACAGGCGGCCGTTCGGGTTCGGCAGCACCGTGCCCGACGCGGGCAGGAAGTTCGACGAGATGTCGCCGCCGTCCTGCAGGAACGACGCGGAAAACGTCAGCGACGTATCGGCGTTCGGCCGCCATCGGAACGACGGCGCCAGCGCGACGCGCCGGTCGCCGTTCGGGCCGGTCACCGCATTGCCGTCGCGCGCAACGCCGACGAAGCGATACGCATACCGGCCGTCCGGGTCGAGCCGGTCGCCGACGTCGAACATGAACTGCTTGCGCGCATCGTTGCCGATCTGCACGCCGGCTTCGCGCACGCGCTCGCCGTCGGCGAGTTTCGTGTGCGCGTCGACGATCGCGCCGGGCTCGCCCGCGCCGTACAGCACCGACGTCGGCCCGCGCAGCACCGCGATCGAGTCGATCGTGTACGGGTCGACGCGCCAGTTCGCGATCACGGCCGTATTCGGCGTCGGCACGCCGTCGACGTACAGCGTCGGCGTGAAGCCGCGCAGCGCCGCATACCAGTCGGTCCGGCTGTCGGCGCCGAACGTCGCGAAACCCGGCACGTAGCGCAGCGCCTGGTTCAGGTCGGCCGCGCCGGTCATCTCGATCTGCTGCGCGGTCACGATGTTGGTCGTCTGCGGGATCTCGGCCACCGGCGTGTCGGTCTTCGTGCCGGCCGTGGTGCGCAGCCCGACGAGCCCGACGGACGATCCGCCGGCCGTTCCACCGGCCGTTCCTTTCACGTCGATCGGCGGTAGCACGGCCACCGCCGCTGCGCCGGCCTGCTGCGGCGCCGCTGCGTTCGACGCCTGCGCGTGCGCGCCGCCCGCTGCGGCCACGCACAACGCTCCCCCGGCAGCGATCGCCCATGCGCGTCGCGCCGCCCCTGTCTCCGTCAACATCGTTCAATACTCCGTCGTGCTGTCTTGGCCCGTTCGGCCGGATCGAGGCACGGTGCGCCGCCGGCGTCCGTCCTGCGCTGTCTTGATGGTCGTGCTGGTGATGTCGGTCGCGCGCGAGTCGCCCTGCACTGGCCGGCACTGGCCGATGGCGCAATTCGCGAGCGCAGCGATCATACCGGTCGAACGTGGCGCGGTCTTTAAAAAAAAATGCGCTTCCAGGCGAATCACGGGTTCGACGCGTTGGGGGGCAGGCGAGGAAACGCCGACGCGTGACGGATCGTCCGCCGTTCGGCAGCAGGCCGACGCAACGGATACCGGCCTCGGACGCGCAGGCTTCGCTAAAGCGGTGAAGGGAGAAGGTTCGGGGGCCGACCGCGCTGCATCGCGTTCTGGCGGTCGTGCCGGCCGGCTGCGCACCGTGCCGGGGGCAACTTGTCGTCAGGCGACCCGGTAACGTCCGGGGAGCCGCACGGCGCGTGCGCGCCGGCAGTTCACTACGGGTTCAATTCCGCACGCGCCGCAACCTGAGCGTTGCCGACGGCGACTCGCCGAACGCCCGCTTGTACTCGATCGCGAAGCGCCCGAGGTGCGCGAATCCCCATTTCAGCGCGATGTCGGTGACCGACGCGAGCCCCGGCGTGTCGTCGGCCAGCAGCGCCTCGCGCACATGCTGCAGCCGCAACTGCCGCACGAAGCCCATCGGCGTGATCCCGTGGCGATTGCGGAAACCGGCGAACAACGTGCTCGGGCTGACACCGGCGAGCTCGGCGAGCCGTTCGATCGTCAGCGGCTCGTCGAGATGCGCACGGATGTATTCCTCGACGCGCCGCACGTAGAACGGCGCGAGCGCCATCGGCACGTGCCGCGTGCCGTTGCGCGCGCTGTTCGGGTGGCCGTGCAGCAGCAGGTTGAGCAACGTCGATTCGAGCTGCTCGAACGCGAGCGGGTGACGCAGCGGATGCGTATCAGTCGCGATCGCACCGGCGAGGATCGGCAGCATCTGGGCCAGACACGTCCCCTGCTGCGACGACAGGCTGAATTCAGGTTCGAATTCGACCGGCGCGCGCCGATCGTCGCCGAAATGCCGCTGCGCGTGGCGCTCCATCACCTCGCGCTCGATGCGCAGGATGACTTGCGGGCATGCATCGCCCCACCGCATCTTGAGCGGCAGCGTCGGCGAGATCAGCGACGCGGTGCCCGGCGACGACACGAAGCGCGTCGAGCCGCACTCGATCTCGGCGTCGCCGCGCAGCGGGATCTGCAACAGGAAGAAGTGTTCGAGCGGCCCCGGCTCGATGCTGACGCCGCCGCCGTAATCGAGCAGGTTCAACGACAGGTTGCCCCAGCGCGCATGGTGCATGCAGCTGTGCAACGCGCGCGACTGGCCGATAGGCGTGAGGCGGTGCGGCTTGAACACATCGGCGACGCGTGCGCGCACCTCGTCGACATCGTCCGACTGCAGCAGCAGGTTGTCGTGATTGAAACAGGCGGCGTCGGCAAGCCAGCCGGTTTCGCAAATTTGCGCCATCGAAGTTCTCCCGTCATGCTCGATCGCACTCGCGCCGTGCATGTGTTCCCGGTATTGGGGAATCCCGCTGCACGATCCGGATAGCGCCCGGAGTATCCGGACAGTCCGGCCATCCGAACCCGCAACTCCCGCGCAAACGACGCAAGAATCGGACCGTTCGCGCATCGTAGAAAACTGTGCGGGGCTTCCGTATCCGCACATACCCGCAGTCGGCCGCGCGCCCGCCCTGGCGCGGCGGCCGGATCGTCAGGTTTCCGGAGTTCACGGATACCGGCCGAAGAAAGCGGATAGAAGCGCGCGTTTCGTCCGCCAATACTGGGCCCGTCACTGAAACGAACAGCATGGAGGGACACATGAAAGGACGTTACATCGAGATTCCGTCGCCGGAAGGCGGGACGTTTCGCGCATACCTGAGCACGCCGGCCTGCGGCAGCGGGCCGGGCATCGTGCTGTGTCACGAGATCTTCGGCGCGAACGCGACGATGCGGGAAACGGCCGACTACTACGCGGAGGAAGGCTACGCAGTGCTCGTGCCCGACCTGTTCTGGCGCCAGTCGCCGGGGATCGAGCTCGGAGATTCCCCTGCCGATTTCGAGCGCGCGATGGCGCTTTATCGCGAGTACGACGAGAACAAGGGCGTCGAGGACGTCGGCGCCGCGCTGCGCGTGCTCACGCAACGGCCGGAATGCACGGGCGAAGCCGGCGTGCTCGGCTACTGCCTAGGCGGCAAGCTCGCGTATCTCGCCGCATGCCGGCTGCCGGGCGTGGCCGCCGCGGTCAGCTACTACGGCGTCGGCATCGAGCACGCGCTGGACGAGGCCGCGCACCTGCGCGGGCGGCTCGTGCTGCAGATCGCGGCGCAGGACCGCTTCTGCCCGCCCGACGCGCAGCAGCGCATCGCCGAAGCTCTGTCGGGGCGCGAAGGTGTCGAGGTGTATGTCTATCCGGGCGTCGATCACGCGTTCGCCCGCATCGGCGGCGACCATTTCGACAAGGCCGCCGCGATCATGGCGCATCAGCGCTCGATCGCCGCGTTCCGCGCCGCGCTCGGGCCGCGCTACGACCTCTCCGCGCTGTGGGAAGCGCATCTCCTGCACGAGTTCGACACGCGCAACGTCGACGCGACGATGGCCACGATGGTGGCCGAGCCGTACGTCAACCATATTCCGACGCTGACGGGCGGCGTCGGCTACGACGAGCTCAAGCGTTTCTACACGCATCACTTCGTGCATGTGAATCCGCCCGACACCACGATCACGCCGATCTCGCGCACGATCGGCGCGAGCCAGATCGTCGACGAACTGCTGTTCTGCTTCACGCACACCACCGAGATCGACTGGATGCTGCCGGGCGTCGCGCCGACCGGCAGACGCGTCGAGATCCCGCTCGTCGCGATCGTGAAGTTTCGCGGCGACAAGCTCTATCACGAACACATCTACTGGGATCAGGCGAGCGTGCTCGTGCAGGTCGGCCTGCTCGATCCGGCCGGCCTGCCGGTCGCGGGCGTCGAAACGGCGCGCAAGCTGCTCGACGAAACCGAGCCGTCTAACGGCCTGATGCGCCGCTGGCAGGACAGCGAACCGTCGCCGGACGCGCGTTGACGCGGCCCTTCCGTCACCCTTCGATTCCGGGAGATACCCCATGACTACCCTTGCTGGCAAAGTCGCGATCGTCACCGGCGGCGCCACGCTGATCGGCGCCGCGGTCGCGCAGGACCTGACCCGTGGCGGCGCGTGCGTCGCGATACTCGATCTCGATACCGAGAACGGCTCGCGCGTCGCCGATTCGCTCGGCGAACGCGCGATGTTCGTCGCGATCGACATCACCGACGACCGTGCGATCGAGCGCGCGGTGTCGGCCATCGCCGAACGGTTCGGCGCGATCGACATGCTCGTCAACCTCGCGTGCAGCTATGTCGACAACGGCATCCAGGCGACCCGCAACGACTGGCTCGCCGCGATGGACGTGAACGTCGTGTCGGCGGCGATGCTGGCGAAGGCCGTTCATCCGCACATGGTCCGGCGCGGCGGCGGCGCGATCGTGAACTTCAGCTCGATCTCGGCCCAGTGCGCGCAAACCGGCCGCTGGCTGTATCCGACCTCCAAGGCGGCGATCCGCCAGCTCACGCGCAGCATGGCGATGGATCTCGCGCCCGACCGGATTCGCGTCAACTCGGTGTCGCCGGGATGGACATGGTCGCGCGTGATGGACGAGATGACGCGCGGCGACCGTGCGAAGACCGATCGCGTCGCCGCGCCGTTTCACCTGCTCGGCCGGGTCGGCGATCCGTCGGAGGTCGCGCAGGTCGTGACGTTCCTGTGCAGCGATGCGGCGAGCTTCGTGACGGGCGCCGACTACGCGGTGGACGGCGGTTATTCCGCGATGGGCCCCGAACAGGCGGTGCCGGCCATTCCGCGCCTGGCGGAATGACCGCCCGCCGCCGCTCCCCGCATCCATTCCGGCCGGCATCCGGCCATCCAAGGACATTCTCATGAGACGCATCGCTATCGTCGGCGCCGGCCAGTCCGGCCTGCAACTCGCCTTCGCCCTGCTCGACCAGGGCTACCACGTCACGCTCGCGACCAATCGCGACGCGGACCAGATCCGCGCCGGCAAGGTCATGTCGAGCCAGTGCATGTTCCATACCGCGCTGCAGATCGAGCGCGATCTCGGCCTGAACACCTGGGAGGAAGCGTGCCCGTCCGTCGAAGGCATCGGCATCGCGGTGCCGCACCCGGACGGCAACGGCCGCAAGGCGATCGAGTGGTCGTCGCGGCTGACCCGCTATGCACAGTCCGTCGACCAGCGCCTGAAGATGGCCGACTGGCTCGACGGCGTTCGGCGCCGCGGCGCGGACGTGCGTATCTGCGACGTCGGCGTGCCCGAACTCGAGGAACTGGCGCGCAGCCACGATCTCGTGCTGCTCGCCGCCGGCAAGGGCGAAATCGTCAACCTGCTCGGCCGCGACGACGCGCGCAGCGCGTTCGACCGCCCGCAACGCGCGCTCGCCCTCACCTACGTGAAAGGGATGGCGCCGAGCCAGCCGTATTCGCGGGTGCGCTTCAACCTGCTGCCCGGCATCGGCGAGTACTTCGTGTTCCCCGCGCTGACCACGACGGGCCCGTGCGAAATCATGGTGTTCGAGGGCATTCCGGGCGGCCCGCTCGACTGCTGGGCCGACGTGAAGACACCCGAGCAGCACCTCGATCGAAGCCTGTCGTTCCTGCGGCAGTATGTGCCGTGGGAATTCGAGCGCTGCCGCGACGTCGAGCTGACCGATCCGAACGGCACGCTGTCCGGGCGCTTTGCGCCGACGGTGCGCAAACCGTTCTTCCGGCTGCCGTCGGGCCGCACGGTGTTCGGGATGGCCGATGCGGTGGTGGTCAACGATCCGATCACAGGCCAAGGATCGAACAACGCCGCGAAATGCGCGAACGCCTATTTCGACGCGATCGTCGCGCGCGATGCCGCGCCGTTCGGCGAGGACTGGATGCAGCAGACGTTCGAAGGCTACTGGGCCTACGCGCAGCATGTCGTGCGCTGGACCAACTCGCTGCTCACGCCGCCGCCGCCGCACATTCTCGAACTGCTCGGCGCGGCCGGCCAGTTGCCGTCGCTCGCCGCGGCGATCGTCGACGGCTTCGACGATCCGCGCCGGTTCTCCCCGTGGTGGTTCGAGCCGTCGGCGTGCGCGGCGCTGATCCGCGAACACAGTACCCGTTCGGAGTAACCGACATGGAAACGACCGTTAACTGCAGCCCAAGCGTCGACCCGATGCAATTGCGTGCCGCGTTCGGGCAGTTCCCGACCGGCGTCACCGTGATCACCACGTGCGCGGCCGACGGACGCAAGGTGGGCCTCACCGCCAATTCGTTCTCGTCGCTGTCGCTGGATCCGCCGCTCGTGCTGTGGAGCCTTCGCAAGGTCGCGCCGAGCCGGCCCGATTTCGTCGCGGCCACCCACTTCGCGATCAACATCCTCGCGCACGACCAGATCGACCTGTCGCGCCGCTTCGCGACGCCCAGTGCCGACAAGTTCGACGGCGTGCTTCACGTGGATTCGGACAGCGGCGGCGTGCCCTGCCTCGACGGTGCGAGCGCGCGCTTCGTGTGCCGCAACGTCGGCCATTACGAAGGCGGCGATCACCTGCTCTTCATCGGCCAGATCGAGCAGTTCGACGCGTTCGGCAAGGCACCGCTCGTGTTCCATGCCGGCCAGTATCGTGCGATTGCCGACCACCCCGATCTTTCACACGCCGTTTGATTAGTTATACAAATAAATATCCAGGAGGTGATGAACATGAAACTCGGCTCTCGCTTGCTCGTCGCCGCAGGCCTCGCGATCTCCGGCCTGGCCGGCCAGGCGTCGGCCAACGCGGCCGACCTGCCGCCGGTCAACCTCGGCATGACCAGTTTTCTCGACGGGATGCCGCCGGCTGGCTCCGGCTGGTACGGCACGCAGTACCTGCAGTACTACACGGCCGGCCGCATCAACGACAATGCCGGCAACAAGGTCGGCCTGCCGAAGCAGGACATCGACCTGTTCGCGGGCCTGAGCCAGCTCGTCTATCAATCGCCGCTGACGTTCGCCGGCATGCATCCGGGCCTCGACGTGATCCTGCCGTGGATTGCATCGGCGCGTACCGACGACGGCATCGGCAACGTCGCGCTGAATTCGCGGGCCGGGTTCGGCGATCTGCTGATCGGCCCGTTCATCCAGTTCGACCCGGTGATGGGCGCGCAGGGCCCGCGCTTCGCGCAGCGCGTGGAATTCCAGTTCATCGCGCCGACCGGCGCGTATGATCCGTCGCGCGCGATCAACCCGGGCAGCCATTTCTGGTCGTTCGACCCGTACTGGGCGGCGACGCTGTGGCTGACGCCGAAATGGACCGTGTCATGGCGCCTGCACTATCTGTGGAACGCGACCAACCATCAGCCGGCCGCGTCGCTCGGCCCCGACGTGACGTCGACCCGGGCCGGCCAGGCGATCCATGCGAACTTCGCGACCGAGTATGAAGTGCGCCCGGGCCTGCGGCTGGGACTCAACGGCTACTGGCTGCGCCAGACCACCGACATGAAGGAAAACGGGCAGGACGTGCCCGGTACGCGCGAGGCCGTGCTGGCAATCGGCCCGGGCGCCATGGTCAGCTTCTCGCCGCACGATCACCTGCTGTTCAATACGTACTTCGAGTTCCAAGCGCGAAACCGGCCGCAGGGGACGCGGATGGTGCTGCGTTATGTGCATCACTTCCAGTGATGCGGTGGCGCGGCGGGCACGCAAACCGGCTTGCGCGAGCGGCGCGATTCGTTCGGCCCGCGCACCGGCCGGGTGGCCGGCAACGGCCTTCAGGGGTAGCAGTAGGGGGCAGCCGACGAAGGCGGTGGACTACGGCTTGCTCCATGGCCGACCATGGGTCCAGGATGCGTTGACGCCGCTATGGTCGACCTGTCTCGCGGCGCCGCCTGGGGAGGGAGCCTCCATGAAGCCTGTTGCCGTGCCGGCCGGCGCGTGTGTCGGGGCCGGCACGCAAAACCTTTGGGGCGCTACGCTCGAAGCCGCGCGTGCCCGCCGCTCACGGCGCTCACGGCGCTCACGGCGCGATGGTGACGAACGTCGGCAGCAGCACGCGATAGACGTGAATCATCGCCGGCCCGAGCAGCACCAGCATCAGCGCGGGAAAGATGCAGAAGATCAGCGGGAACAGCAGCTTCAGCGCGATCTTCGCCGCGCGCTCTTCCGCGCGCATCCGCCGCCGCGTGCGCAGCATGTCCGACAGCACGCGCAGCGATTCGCTGATGCTCGTGCCGAAGCGATCGGCCTGGATCAGCATCGCGCAGAACGATTCGATGTCCTCGACACCGGTGCGCAGCGCGAGATTGCGCAGCGCCGTCTCCTTCGTGAAGCCGGAGCGCATCTCGAGCAGCAGCAGGTCGAGTTCGCTCGCGACCACCTCGCTGCGGAACCGCAGCTCCTCGCTCACCCTCATCAGCCCCGCGTCGAGCCCGAGCCCCGCTTCGACGCACACCGTCAGCAGGTCGAGCGCGTCCGGAAAATCCTCGAAGATCTTCTGCTGGCGCACCTTGATCCGCTTCGACAGCACGACGTTCGGAATGTAGTAGCCGATCCCGGCAAGCGCCACGAGGATGACCGACAACAGCGCGCGCTCGTCGCCGAGCTTGGTCGTGATCAGCCCCAGCAGCGCCGCGCACGGCAACGCGAGCGCGAGCAACGTCTTCGCGGTGAAATAGAGTGCGGCAGCGCTCTGGTTGCGCCATCCGGCATTCATGAGCCGGATGCGCAGCGGCGAATTCTCCCAGCCCTCTTTCGGCACCGACAGCTTCGAGATCGGGGTGGACAGCTCGACCAGCTTCGCGACCCAGCGCGACGCCAGGTCGTCGCCCGGGCCCGCGGCGGCACCCGCATCGGCGCCACCGGCCTGCTGGAGCCGGCGCTGGATACTGCGCGGCGCGAACAGCAGCATCGCGACGAGCACGCCGCCGACCACGAAGACGAACAAGCCGCCCAGCATCACGGCCTGGACCACGTTCAGATTTTGCATGACAGCCTCGCAACGGTTCGTTATTCGACTCGCGCGTCAGACGCGAATGCGGACAATGCGACGGATCCAGAACAGGCCGAAGAGCATCGACACCAGCATCCCGCCGACCATCTTGATCCCTGCCGGATCCTCCCAGAGCACCGACAGGAACTCGCGGTTCAGCAGCGCCATCGCCGCGGCGGTACCGAACGGCAGCAGCCCGAGAATCCACGCCGACAGCCGCCCTTCCGCCGACAGCACGCGCACCTTGTCGAACAGCTTGAAGCGCTCGCGGATCAGCGCGGCGATGCTGTCGAGCAGCTCGGCCAGGTTGCCGCCCGTCTCGCGCTGGATCAGCACCGCGATCACGAAGTAGCGCAGGTCCTGCACCGGCACGCGCGTCGCGAGGTTCATCAGCGCGTCGTGCAGCGACACGCCGTAGTTGACTTCGTCGAACGTGATCCGGAACTCGCCGCCCATCGGATCGGGAAACTCTTCGCCGACCATCCCGAGCGTGCCCGTGAACGAATGACCGGAGCGCAGCGCGCGCGCGATCATGTCGCAGATGTCCGGCAGCTGCCGCTCGAGCTTGAGCATCCGGCGCGCACGGCGGCGCATCACGTACATCGTCGGCAAGCACGCGGCAAACAGCGCGCCCGGCAGCGCGGCCAGTTGCGGCAACGTGGCGAGGCTCAGCGCGAGCCACGTGAACGCCGCGAACACCACGCTGAGCACGATCAGCTTCGGCAGCGTCCAGTCGAGGCCCGATTGCTGGATCAGGAGATCGAGCGAGTGCACGCGCGGCAAGCTCAACAGCAGCCGGTCGAACGGCTTCGAATCGTCGAGCATCCGCTTCTTCAGGATCGACAGCCGCTCCTGCTGCACGTTGCCGCCGGCCGACATCGCGCGAATGCGCGATTCGATCCGGCGCGCGGCGGCACCGTGCCGCGCGTTCCACCATTGATAGGCACCTTCGATCGCGAGCACGACCGCGACGAAGGTGAGAATCACAAAACCGTAAAAGATCGTGTTCATGAAGCCTCCCCGGCAGCAAACGGCGCCATGTCGTCAGTTCGTCTCGTAACGCTGGGACGGGTCGTACAGCGAATCCGGCAGGTTGATGCCGAATGCCTGCAGCCGCTCGACGAACTTCGGCCGTACGCCGGTCGCGCAGAAGTGGCCGCGTACCGTGCCGTCGCGATCCACGCCCGTGCGCTTGAACGTGAAGATCTCCTGCATGTTGATGATGTCGCCTTCCATCCCGGTCAGCTCCTGGATGCTGACGATCTTGCGCTTGCCGTCCGTCAGCCGCGCCGCCTGCACGACCACCGAGATCGCCGACGCGATCTGCTGGCGCATCGTCTTCGGCGGCAGCGACAGGCCGGAGACGCTGATCATGTTCTCGAGCCGCGTCAGCGCATCGCGCGGCGTGTTCGCGTGGATCGTCGCGAGCGAGCCTTCGTGGCCGGTGTTCATCGCGTTGAGCATGTCGAGGGCTTCAGCGCCGCGCACTTCGCCGAGGATGATCCGGTCCGGCCGCATCCGCAGCGCGTTGCGCACCAGCGTGCGCTGCGTGATCTCGCCCTTGCCCTCGATGTTCGGCGGGCGCGTTTCGAGCCGCAGCACGTGCGGCTGCTGGAGTTGCAGCTCGGCGGCGTCCTCGATCGTCACGATCCGCTCGTTGCGCGGGATGAAGCCGGACAGGATGTTGAGCAGCGTCGTCTTGCCGCTGCCCGTGCCGCCCGACACGAGCACGTTCACCTTCGCGCGCGACAGCGCATCGAGCAGCTCGGCCATCGGCGGCGTCAGGCTCTGGTAGCGCACCAGGTCGTCAATCTTCAGCGGGCTGACCGCGAAGCGCCGGATTGACATCAGCGGCCCGTCGATCGCCGACGGCGGGATGATCGCGTTCACGCGCGAACCGTCCGGCAGCCGCGCATCGACCATCGGGCTCGATTCGTCGATGCGTCGCCCGACGCGCGACACGATCTTCTCGATCACCTTCATCAGGTGCGCGTCGTCGTAGAACGTCACGTCGGTCAGTTCGAGCTGGCCGCAGCGTTCGACATAGACCTGCCGGCACGTGTTCACGAGGATGTCGGAGATGCCGGGGTCACGCAGCAGCGCTTCGAGCGGGCCGAAGCCGAACATCTCGTCGTACACGTCGATCGCGAGCTGCCGCCGCTCGATGTCGTTCGCGGGCGTTCGCTCGTCGTCGAGGATGCGCGAGATCAGCGCGGAGATTTCCTGGCGGACCTGCTCCTGCGGCATCCGCGACAGGTGCTCCAGCTCGACGCGTTCGAGCACGGCCTGGTGAATTTCGCGGCGCAGCTTCTGGTATGCGTCGCGTACCGACGAATGCGCCGGGCCGGCCGGTTCGCTGCCCGCCGCCAGCGGCTGGGCCCGGTGCAAGGACATCTGTTCGCGCAATGACATGATGGTTCCCCGAAAGATTTACATGGACTTGAGCTTCGGCGTGGCCTTGCGGCCGAACAGCCGGGACATCAGCGGTTCGCTGCGCGTCGCGCTGCGTCCGACGCGCACTTCTCCGTCGACGAGATGTTTCGCGCAACCCTGCAATGCCCGCGCGACCGCAGTGCCGCGCCCGAGCCGTGATACCGGATGCCCCTGGTTGATCGCTTCGAGCACGGTGTCGGCGTCGTCGGGAATCATGCAGGCGGCCTGCAGGCCGAGCACTTCCTCGAGCGCGGTGCGGGTCCGGTCGCTCGCGCGCGTCGCGCGGTTCACGATCAGACGCATCTGGTCGGTCGAGTAGCCGAGCGACACGAGGATCTCGAGCAGCCGGCGCCCCGCTCGCACGTGCGGCATCGCGGGCTGCAGCACGATCTGGATCTGGTCGCTGCGATCGAGCGCGACCATCGACAGCGGATTGATGCCGACGCCGATGTCGAAGATCACGAAGTCGTAGCGCGGCGCGGCGACGCCGAGGATCCATTCGAGCGCATCCTCGCGCATCTCGGCGGCCTTGACCGGGTCGCCGGCGCCCGCGAGCACGTGGAAGTTCTCGGTCACGTGCGCGACGCTCGCGTCGAGAAACGCGCTGTCGAGCCGCTCGATCTGCGCGCAGAGCTGCGGCAGCGTCGACGGCGGGGTTTCGTCGCTGACGAGGAACGCCGCGTCGGCGAACTGCTGGTTCAGGTCGATCAGCAGCACGCGGCGCTTGAAGCCCTCCGCGATCTCGAACGCGACGTTGCTGGCGACGAAGCTCGTGCCGGCGCCACCCTTGCACGACATGAACGACACGATCCGCGTATCGTCGGTGTCGCTCCGCGTGCTTTGCGCCGCGGCACGCTCGAGCGCGTTGCCGAGCGCCTGCCGATCGAGCGGCCACTGCAGCACGTCGCGCGCGCCCGCGCGCATCGCATCCAGCAGCACGTGCGGCGATGCATCCGCGGTCACGAGGATGCAGGTCAGGCCCGCGTGCGCGCGGCAGATCCGCTCGATCGCCGACAGCTCCGACGGATCGGTCGAGGTGCCGTCGATCAGCAGGATGTCGAACGCGTCGAGCCCGTCGGTGCGGTGCTCGATCTGCGAAGGGCGGCCGGTTGCGCGCGTCGCGCGATAGCGTCCGCAGTCGGTGACGAGTCGCGCGATCTGCGTGAGCCGCGCGGTGTCGTCGGAAGCTACGAGGATGTTGATCATGTCGTGTGCCTCGTCTGTTCGATTAATTGCAGGCAGTGCCGCCGGTCGCGGAGGTCAGGCTTTCGCGCGGCAGCGTTGTCGTGAACGGCGGCATCCTGACCGTGACGTTCACGAAAGGGATCATCGTCTTGACCGTGACGTTCGTCACGCTCACGGTCACGAACGAGCAGGTGTTCACGTCGCAGCTCGCCGGCGAGTAGTTCACCGACACGTTCGCGCTCGACAGCAGCGGCAGCAGCGCCGTCACGCGCTTCGCGACGCCGGCGGCATTCACGTCGCAGACCACCGCCGTACGCGCGCCGAGACGCACGGCCTCGCTCGCGGTGTTCCAGTAGAACAGCACGCGGCCGAATTCGAAGATACCGATCAGCAGCATGATCAGCACCGACGCGATGAGCGCGAACTCGACGATCGTCGAGCCTCGCTCGCCGCGTCGGCGCGACAGGGGTAGATGGCGCGCGCTCATGACACTTGCCTCATCACGGTGACGATGTTGCCGAAGGTGATCGACGTCAGCCCCGGGTACGCGGGGATCGGCTGGTACTGGTAGCCCTTGATCTTCACTTCGACGACGTTGATGCTGCCCGTCGCCGTGCCGCTCGCCGCGTTGTTGTCCGCGTCGTAGGTCGGCAGGTTCGAAAACTGCGCGGGGTCGGACGCGTCGCCGCAGCCGGTCGTGTGCGACGCATCGCAGATGGTCACCATCGACGTGGTGAGCCCCGGCACCAGCTCGGTGCCGGCCGAGCCGCAGTTCGTGCTGCCGTATACGACGAGGCACTGCGCCGCCGCCACCGGATACGCGCTGTCGGTCGGCAGCCAGACCGACAGGTAGCGCGCGGCGTCGCGCGTTGCCTTGGTCAGCGTCTCGTACTGGTAGATCGCGCGGCCGAACTCGGCCACGCCGGTCGCGAGCACGATCATCGGCATCAGCACGAGCGCGAACTCGACGGCGGCGACGCCACGGGTGCGGGAACGGCGAAACGGGGGCCTTTTCATGATCGCCTCTCTCTATTGAACCAGCATCGGTACCTGGACCCCGGACGCGCTGCCGCTGCCGGGCAAGCCGTGCGTCGCGCACGGATTGTTGCCGGAGACCGACGAGCCGAGGTATTCGAGGTGCGCCACGACACCGCCGCTGCCGGGGCTGAACGGCAACGGATCGAGCATCAGCACGCAATCCCATTGCGTGACGTGCACCTTGCCGCTGCTTCCGCTCAGCGTGGAGCAGTCGCCTTCCGGCGCGAGCGCGACACGGCGGTCGCTGCCATAGGTCTGGTAGTTGCTCGCCGTCGAGGTGCCGTTGGTGGATATCCCGCTGCCCGCCGGCGGCGTGCCGTCGCCCTGATAGGGCTTGAAGTTCGCGCGGTCGATCACGAACTGCGTGTACGCGTCGCCCTTGATGCCCGGCGTTCCGGGCGGCCCGTAGTTCGGGCCGACATACGCGTAGCCGGTGAAGTCGGGCTGGCCGCTCGAGCCGTTCGCGCCGTTCGTATAAACGCCGAAGCGCGTATTCCAGGCGCGCAGCGACGCCGACTTCAGGCCGGTGCTGCCGAGGTCGGGCGGGCTCTTGATATTGCAGGTGTTGCCCGACAGTTCGCCCGCGATGGTCGGTTCGTTCGTCGAGCCGTCGAGCGCCGCCCAGCCGAAGTTGCCGGGCCCGTAGGTCGAACCGGACGGCGACGTGAGCCAGTCGCCGACCTTGTAGGGCGGCGCTCCCGTCGCGCGGCACACGAACACCGGGATCGCGCAGGTGGTCTGCCCGCCGCCGACCGTCGCGATCGCGCTCGCCGACACTTGGGCCGCGTTCGCGACCGTGGTGCCCGGCAGCACGTTCAGCACCTCGATGAACCAGTGCGCGATGTTGCTCAGCGACGCGAAGCACTTCACGTACTTCATGTTCGCCGGCGTCGTGACCGAGTTCTTCGTCAGGAACGGATTGGACAGCGAATCGCTGAACGTGACGTTCGAATTCGTCAGCATCTGCACCGACTTGTTCTGGAAGAACACGAAATTCAGGTGGCCGGCGGCGATGCCGTCGGCCTCGGCGACGGACAGGCTGATGGCCGAAGTCAGGTCGCGCGCGGCGGACAGCGCGCACGCATCGGCGCTGTTCTGCAGTTCGCTGCGCGTGACGTACAGCTTGCCGAGGTCCAGCGCGAGACCGACGAACCCGATCATCACCGCCAGTGCGAGACCGACGATGATCGCGACGGCGCCGCGCTGGCGATGGAGGCCGCGACGCGTGACTTTCGGATAGCGAGCTGCGCTGGACATGGCGTTCTCCCTGAGCGTGCTGTCGTTATTGCGCGGACTTGCCGATGCCGATCACGAACGCATTGGCAGGCGGCTGGATCTGCTTGAACGACTTGTCGTAGTTGTCGAGCGCGGCCGCGGCGGCGGCGCCGTCGATGCCCGACGCCGCCGATGCCGCGTGTTCGGCGGCATGCGGGTCGATGATCTGGGCCTGCATCACGGTGCGGACCGAATCGCCGAAGCGGCTGTCCCACACCGGGGTCGACGACATGCAGCCGGCAAGCGCGAACGCGAGCGGTGCGGCGAGCGCCGCGCGGCGCACGAATACGAGGTAGGCGGATTTCATGGAGCTTCCCCTTGGATAGCTTCAACGATCGGTGGAATGGGGTTCCGAGCGCGCAACCTGCGCCCGGGCAACCGCGGGCACCCGTTGCTTCGGTCGCGCCGCCGGCTGGGCCGGCGTGCCGGGGCCGGCTGCCGCGAGGCGCGCGGCGGCGGCTTCGATACGCGCGACGCGGGCCGCGTTTGCCGCGTCTGGCTGCGGCGCGGTGGCCGCTACCGGCGCGGGCGTCTTCTGCTGCTCGGCCGGCACCGGCGGCTGTGCGTCCGTGCCCTGCGGCGCGCGCGGCGCGGGCAGTGCGGCGGCCGCAGCGGCTGGCGCTTCCGATTGCGGTGCCGGTGCCGGTGCCGGAGTCTGGGCCGGCGCCTGGGCCGGTGCTTCCTGCGGTGCAGCCGCGGCGCCGTTCGACGGTTGTGCGCCCGGCTTGCGGACCCCGCGGCGACCTTCCATGTTGCCCGTCGCGTACACGTCGAGTTCGTTCGGCTTCGAGAAGCTGTCGGTCGGCAGCGGCACGTCCGCGGTCTGCAGCGGCTTCACGAGGTGCGGCGTGATCAGGAAGATCAGCTCGGTGCGGTCCTGCTGGAACGACGTGCTGCGGAACAGCGCGCCGAGCACCGGCACTTCGCCCACACCCGGGATCGCCTTCAGCGCGCCGCTCGCGTTGTCCTTGATCAGCCCGCCGATCGCGAACGATTCGCCGTCGCTCATCTGGACCGTCGTCGACGCACGCCGCGTCGTGATCAGCGGCAGGATCGACGTGCCGCCGATGTTGGACGCACTCAGCGTGACGCCCGTCTGCGACAGCTCCGACACTTCCGGTGCGACCTTCAGGCTGATCCGGCCGTTCGCCAGCACCGTCGGCGTGAACTTCAGCGCGACGCCGAACTCTTCTTCCTGCAGCGTGATCGACGAGATGCCGTTGCCGCTGCTTTGCGGGATCGGGATGAAGATCTTGCCGCCGGCGAGGAACGTCGCTTCCTGGCCGCTGATCGTCACGAGATTCGGCTCCGCGAGGATCTTGACGAGGTTGTCGGTGTTCTGCGCATCGGCCGCGATGTTGAACGGCTTGTTGTTCGCCTTGCTGAAGGCGACCGCGCTCGAGACGCCCGCGAGCAGGCTGCTGACCAGCGCGCCGCTCCACGAGCCGAACCCGCCCTGGATGTTGAGCGCGCTGCCCATCTGGTTGATCAGCGTCTTCGACACCTCGGCCACCTTCACCTCGAGCATCACCTGCTGCGGCGACGTGACGCTCAGCATGTTCAGCACGCCGCCGCCCTGCTTGCCGCCCCCGGCGACATCGCCGGCGCTGTCGCCGTACGCGCGTGCGATCTGCATGGCCTGCTGCGCGGCCTGCGAGTTCGACACGCTGCCCGCCAGCACGATCGTGCCTGCGGCGGTCGACACATGGATGTCGCGTTCTCCCGGCAGCAGTTGCTGCAGCGATACCTGCAGGCCGGCGGCATCCGCGCCGACCGCGACGTCGATCACGCGGCATGCGCCGCTCTTGCCCTGCACGATCATGTTCGTCGTGCCGACCGACAGCCCGAGGATGTACAGCGTCTGCGGCGACACCATCGTCGCCTGCGCGACGGCCGGGTTGCCGATCGTCCGATTGCGGACCGGCTCCGGCATCGGCACCAGCAGCGACTTGCCGAGCGGCACGCTGACGCTGGTGGACTCGCGCACGGCACCGATGCAGTTCGGCCCGCGCAGCGGCCCGGCCGTTGCGGCGGCCGCGGCGGCCGGCGCCGGCGCCATGCTGATCGTCATCTGCACGGGCCCCTTGCCGACCGCGGCCGGCGCGCTGGCGCCGCCCTTCGTCAGCACGCCCGCCTCGATGCCTTCCTGGGCCAGTGCGCCATAAACGGTCAGCCATCCTGAACAGAGGATCGCGGCCATCATCGTGCCCCGTGCGACGCGCGTCCGCAGTGGGCCGGTACCTGTACGTTGCGGTTTGAGCTTCATTTTGTCTGATCCCCCGAGATACCGGCGCCGTGCCGGTTGTCGACTTCCGAGGCCGCCGTACGCTGCTGGCGGCCGATCTGTTTATCTGGCTGTGTTGATCTGCTTCAGAAACATTCGACGCTGCCCTTCACGCCCGCGAGCACGCCGACGCAGTCGCGCCGCGCTGCCGGCGCCGCGTGCGACGCGACGTGCACGCGCACCGTCCGCACTTGTGCGGGAGCGGGAAGCGGCGGCAAATCGGGTACGGGCGGCTTGCCGAGCAGCGTCATCTTGGTCGCGCCATCCGTGTTCAGCGTCTTCTGGTCGACCTGGTTACGCAGCACGAGCGACAGCGTGCCGACGCTGCGCGCGAGGTCGAGCCGTTCGGCCTGGTCGGGCGTGACTTCCAGCGTGACCGCGTTGACGACCTTCGGTGCGGTGTCGTCGCGGCTGACCTGCTGCGCGACGGCGAGCACGAGGATGTGCTCGAGCACGATCTTGGAGATGCTCTGGCCGTCGGTCTTGCCCTGCTGCTCCTGCGTGTTGACGATCACGTCGACGTAGGTGCCCGGCAGCGCGAAGCCCGCGACGCCGACCACGTCGTTCACGCGCACCGTGATCGCGCGGCTGCCGTCGGCGATCACCGCGGACAGCCCGCCCTTCGTGCCGAGCGGCGCCAGCTTCGACTCGATCACCGGCTCGCCGCGCGCCAGGCTGGTGCGCACCACCCGCCCTTCGAGCACCTTCGTATCGGTGAACGCGCCGGGCGGCACGCTGCTCGACGGCCAGCTCACCATGTGGATCTGGTTCTGCCCGAGCGGCTCGCCCAGGTTCAGGTCGGCGGCCGCCACCGCGACGGGCGTGACCGAGTTCGCGGATGTCTGCACCAGCCAGTGGGACGCGAACACGACCGCGGCAAGACCCGCGACCATCGCGACGGCCAGCATCATGAGCGCTCGACTGTTTTTCATGGCAATGCTCCTCGACGATTCGTGAAAAAAAACGGTTCAACCGGTGATGAACGTACGTCCGCCTCGCTCGATGGGCGGCGTATGGCTGCCGTCCCGTTCGGGCGCTGCGCCGAAATAGCTCGCCCACGCGTCGTACAGCGCGTCGTGCGTCACCTCGAGCGGATCGCCGCGATAACGCGCGCCGGCGGCGACAAGGCGCAGCAGGTCCGCCGGAAAACACGCGAGAAACGCCTTGCCGGTCGGCAGATGCAGCCGGTGCAGCAGGAACTCGAAGGCATCGTGCGCCGATACGAGGCCGAGCGATTCGCAGGCCGCGTCGTACACCGAGCGGTAGTCGTCGATCGACAGCGCCCCCACGTGAAGCTTCGAGCCGAGGCGGCGCATGAACGCGTCGTCGCAGAACTGCTCCGGCGCCAGGTTGCTCGAGAACACCGGCCACACGTCGAACGGCAGCACGAAGCGGTTGCCGGATTCGAGCGTCAGGAAATCGACGCCGCGATCGAGCGGGCGCAGCCAGCGATTGAGCAGGTCGCGCGGCTCGACGCGCTGGCGGCCAAGATCGTCGACGACATACATGCCCATGTTCGCCTTCATGTGCGGCGGCGCCTGATAGAAGCCGGCCGCATCGTCGCGGCGCAGGTCGAGCTCGTCGAGCGTCAGCTCGCCGCCGGACATCACGACCGGCCGCTTGCACAGGCGCCAGCGGCGATCGACCGACTGGCCGCCGGATTGCGGTTCCGCGTCGACATGCACGAGCGGGTCGTAGATCTGGATCACTTCACCGGCCGCGCAGATCGCGTGCGGCACCGGCACGCGGCCGTGCATCAGCGCGCCGAGCCGCTCGGCGAGAAACGTCTTGCCGCTGCCGGCCGGGCCGTAGATCAGCAGCGGACGGCCCGCGTTCAGCGCCGCGGCCGCCGCGTCGAGGACCGACGTGTCGATCACGAAGCCTTCGAACGCGGCCCACACATCGCTCTGGCCGATATGCAGCTTGCGTACCGAATGCGCGCTCACGCATTCGAGATACGCGTCGAGCGTGACCGGCGCGGGCCCGCTGTAGCCGCTGCGCGCGCGTTCCTCGAACGCGAGCACGCGGCCCGCGTCCGTCAGGCGGAACGTCACGTCGAGATCGGTCGCGCCCCGATGGGTGAGCTCGACGAGATGCTCCCGCACCAGGAACGCGAAGACATCGTCGAGCACCGCGAGCGGCAGGCAATGCCGCTCGACCAGGTCGCCGTATGACGGGCGGCCGAGCATCAGCGTCGACTTCAGCACGAGCCCGGCGACGAACGTCATGCTCAGCCCGGTTTCGCCGAGCGAGCGCGGCGCCGCCGGCAACTGCGCGCCCGGCTTCGTATTGGCCTCCCGCGACGGCAACGGATCGGGCAGTTTGGATACCTGCGCGTCGCGTCTCGGTTCGGTGTGGTTCGTGTTCATGTTCGTTTCGTCCTCGTTGCGGGCTCGTCGCGCTATGCGCACGTCGCGAACAGCATGCCCAGCGTGCCGGCCGCGATTGCCACGCCGTACGGCAGCGTGCCGACCGACGCGATCTCCGCGGGGCCGTCGGCTGCCCCTGCGCGCGCCCCTTGCGAACGGCGCACGATCAGCGCGCGGACGTTCGCCCACATCTGGCGCATCCGCCCGCGCAACAGCGCGAACGCGATGGCACCGATCCCGCCGGCCACGAAGGTCGCCAGCACGATGTAAAACGTCATTTCCGCGCCGACCCATGCGCCGATCGCGAGCATCAGCTTCACGTCGCCGGCCGCCATCCCGCGCAACAGGTAGAACGGCAGCAGCAGGCCGAAGCCGGTCGCTGCTCCCGCGAGCCATCCGAGTGCGCCTGCCAGGACGCCGTGCAGCATGCACTGGGCGACCAGCGCGCCGGCAAGGCCGACCGCGACGAGGCGGTTCGGGATGCGGCGGGCCGCGATGTCCGTGCTGGCCGCGGCGACCGCGAGCAGTGTCACGCACAACGGAACCGGGTAAGGCGGCGCAACAGGTAACATGGCGAACCTCGCAGAGCGAATCGATGAATCAGGAAACCATGGCCAGCGCGGTGGTCACGGCAGCCGTCACGGCCGTTGCGATCACCTCGTATGTATCGTCCAGCGAGCCTTTCAGCGTGACGACGCTGCCCAGCACCGCGACGGCGAACATCGCCCCGAGCAACGCATACTCGATCGACGTCACGCCCTGCTCGTCGCCGATCCAGCGGCGACATACGGCACGCACCCTGGCTTGCATGTTGGTCTCCGGTTCCGGTTGATCAGATGAGCGGGACGGCTCGTACACTGCACCGGCCGAGCCGTCCGCGCTCTGCTTCTCAAAGGCGTCAAATGGCAGAGTTCAGATCGTCAGCGATCGTGTTGAACACGGTCTGCAGATCCTTGCCGACCGTCGACAGCGCGGCGATGATGCCGACGGCGATCAGTGCGGCGATCAGGCCGTATTCGATTGCGGTAACGCCGTCTTCATCGCGGACGAAACGGCTGGCTTGTTGAATGAACTTGGACATGGTTATCTCCTTGCTGGTGACTTTCAAAGCCCTCGCGTGTCGGCTGGATCGATTGACCTGGCGTCGATACGTCGAGGAAAGTTGTTAATGCCGTGTGGTGACGACGAACGATTCGGATGAGCCGTTCCCCGTACCGTCCATCAAATGCCTGCTACTACCGATTGCATATCGTCCGCGACCGTGTTGAATACGGTCTGGAGATCCGCACCGACCGTCGCCAACGCGGCGACGATGCCGACCGCGATCAGCGCGGCGATCAGGCCATATTCAATGGCCGTCACGCCGCGCTGATCCCGAGTGAACCAGGCGATCCTTTCGATGATTCTTGACATTAGCATTCTCCTTTCGGACTGCTATTAAATTCCCTTCGTCGATCATGACGTCGGGGACGGGCACCACCGGCACTACGAGAAAATCGAAACGTGACGCTCAGCTGCGAAGACAGGGATGCGCACACCTGTCCGCGTGAACGGATTTCAGAGAGAGGGAACACGAGAGATGCGCGTACGGTTCGACCAGCCGGATAAACCAGGCAGGCCGATCGACCGGAACGGCGCGACTGCCGTTCGGCGCATGGAATCCAGTTGAACGAGAGACAAACTCCCGGCGATGCGGTAATTCGTTTTCAACGCGGCCAGCCGGCCGCGATGTGCTGTGGTCTTTCATTTTTATTCCCCATGTGCTGCGATGCCGATCTTCTTGTTGCCCTGACGCTATCGGGTCTCATCGGTCGATCGACGACGATTCTCGCGGTTCATCGACCTGGAGCTGCGTGTTCCCCGACGCGCTCCGGCCCTCTTCTCCGCAGGTGATTCCGAAGCAGGTTCCGTCTGTCTGTTCCCGGAACCGCCCGGTCGTCACGTCGTCGACTGCCGTGCCAACGCTGACGCAAAGAGCAGGCCACCTCGAGCGAAATCCATGCGCATCAAGGGTTCCGGCGATCCCAGAGTTCCCGGGTCAATGGTGCGACGAACGAAATGTTTCAACTTTGATATATGCATTCCCGCGAGCGAGTTACGCCGGAACGCTCGCCGCCGCGCCGCACAAAGGGTCCAAAAAATTTTCTCGGGATTTTCCCGGACGCGGGCAGCCGGTTGCATTTCACAGCATCGGCGGGACGCGACACCGCTCGAAACCGCGGAATGTTTCAAGCCAGCAACATGAAACCCGGCCGGGTCGTTTTCTCATACCTAAAAACGCGGCTTTCACGCCTGTCACTGATTAATCGGGATCCCGGCTTCCAGTGCTCGGTTTGCAACACGCGATTTTTTCTTCAACAATGCATTCACCGGACAACGCCATTCAGAGCGACTCGATCCGGCGGCACGACAACATGAAACGGCTGCGACAGACCAAGCAGCCTTCACCACAAACGGGGCATCATGTACACAGCCAATCGTGGAACGCGCGATCGCGCCATACGCCGGGTTCAATGGCTGACAGCCGACCGGATCGTTCCGTACAGCTGCATCATGCTGATGCTCTTCACCGCGCTGCTGGCCGTCTGGGGCGTCGTGACGGACGGCTTCACGTTGAATGCCACCGCCCGCCCGGGCACCGACTTCTCGGTCTTCTGGACCGCATCGCATCTGGTGTTGCAAGGCCATGCCGCAGCGGCCTACGACACTTCGTCATTCCTGCAGGCCGAGTTCGCGGACTTCGGTGCGTACCTGCAACACCAGCCGCTTCCCTGGCTCTATCCGCCGACGATGTTGCTGTTCATCGCGCCGGTTGCCCTTGTGCCTTTCCTGCCCGCATATTTCCTTTTTTTCGCGGGCAGTCTTTTATGCTACGCGTTCGCCGTCTCGCGGTTGTCGGGATTGCGCGCGCATCTTCCGCACCCGCGTGCCGCGGCGCTCGTCGTGGCCGCGTATTCGGCGGTGTGCATGTCCGCACTGTTCGGTCAGAACAGCGTCCTGACCGCCGGCCTCGCCGCGCTCGCACTGCATCTGCTCGGCAAGCGCCCGGTCGCGGCCGGCGTGCTGATCGGGCTGCTCGCGATCAAGCCGCAACTCGCCGTCGTGTTTCCGTTCGTGCTGATCTCGGCACGGGCGTGGCGCACGTTCGCGGCGGCGGCGATCAGCGCAACGCTGTTCGCCGCCGCCGGGTTTGCGCTGGCTGGCCCCGGCGCGCTGCACGGGTTGAGCCACGCCATGCAGACGGTACGCGACCAGCATTTCATGCTCGCGTCGTACTGGCTCGCGTCGCCGACACCGTTCGCCGCGTTGCGGCTCGCGGGTGCGCCGGTGGCGGCCGCGCTGGCCGCGCAAGCGGCGATCGCGCTACTGGCGATCGCCGCGGCCGTCGACGTATGGCGCCGCACGCGCGACATGCGCCTGCGCGCCGCGGTGCTGGCAGTCGCCACGCTGCTGACGACACCGTATCTGTGGCACTACGAACTGACCTGGCTCGGCATCGCGATCTTCTGCCTGATCGCGCATGGTCTCGACGAGGGCTGGCTGCCCGGCGACCAGGGTGTCCTCGTGCTAGCGTGGCTGCTGCCGATCTTCGAGATGTTCAACCGGCTGATGAAGCTGCCGCAGATCGGGCCGGTCGTGCTGCTCGCGGTGCTGTTCGTCGTCGTGCGCCGCACGGCACTCATGTCACGGAGCACGCAATGAAAGCGCCTTCGTTCGCCCGACATGCGCATTCCGCCGTCGATCTGCATCCGGAACTCCCGATCGCGGGCCCGCGCCGCTATCCGCACTGGCTCAATCGCGATCGCGTGCGTCTCTATGCGGCCGCCGCGCTGCTGGCCGAGCTGCTGTTCATCGGCATCTACGTGATCCGCGTGTTCTTGTCGCACAACGGTGTACCGGAGCCGCTGTCGCAGGATTTCTCGCCGATCTGGAGCGCCGCATGGCTCGCCGCGCACGGGCAAGGCGCCGATGCATGGCGTTTCCCCGCGCTGTTCGCGATCCAGCAGCTCGCGATCCCGACGATAAGCATCGCGGACGGCACGCTGCCGTGGCTCTATCCGCCCACCACGCTGCTGTTCGTGTTGCCGCTCGGCTGGCTGCCGTACATGGTCGCGCTCGTGCTGTGCCTCGGAGTCACCTACGTGTTGTTCGCCTCGACGATCCGCGCGACCGTGCAGCGCGATGCCGCATGGCTGTGCGCGCTCGCGTTCCCCGGCGCGTTCCTCACCGTGATCGTCGGCCAGACCAGCCTGCTTACCACGACACTCGCCGGCGTCGGCCTGCTCGCGCTGAACCGCCGCCCGGTATGCGCCGGGATCTGCTTCGGCTTGCTGACGATGAAGCCGCAGCTCGCGGTGCTGTTCCCGCTCGCGCTGCTGTGCGCGGGCCAGTGGCGCGCGCTGGCCGCGTGGGCCGCGACGATCGCCGGCAGCGCCGCGCTCGCGACACTCGCGTTCGGTGTCGGCCCGTGGGTCACGTTCGTGCATGTGATCGGCAACGTCTACGCGATCGTCGGCACCGGTCACGCCAAGCTCGCGCGCATGCCAACCATGTTCGCACTTGCGACGATGGCCGGCTGGCCCGCGATCGTCGCGCGCGGCCTTCAGCTGCTGTCGGCCGCGGCCGCCGCGGTCGCCGTCGTCTACGCGTGGCGCGGCGCGTGTTCCTACGCGCTGCGCGCCGCGACCCTCGCATGCGCATGCCTGCTCGTCAGCCCTTATCTGTACGACTACGACCTGACCTGGTACGGCATCGTGATCGCGTGGTACGCGCGTTATGCGTGGACGCACGGCTGGCGGCGCTTCGATCGCGAATGGCTGATGCTGCTGTGGGCGATGCCGCTCGCGGGCCTCGCGGTCGTCTCGCATCTGTCGTTCCAGTTCATGCCGCTCGTGACGCTGGCATCGCTCGCGCTGCTCGTCAGCCGGATCGCGCAGGAAAGACACGACGTGCCGTCGATGCCCGACGCGCGCGACGACTCGACCGAGACCGGCTTCGCACATCCGGTCCGACCGCACCACCGCCCGGCGCACGGAATGCGCCGCACCGGCCGCCCGACGCTCGGCGCAGGCCGGTGAAGCGACATCACAAGGGGAATCATCATGCGGGAACCACTCTACACGCCGCTCGTTTCGCTGGTCGTGCCGTTCTATAACGAAGGCGAGGCCGTCGAGCGCTTCTTCGACGTCGTGATTCCGTTGCTGACGGCCATCGACGCGATCCGCTTCGAGATCGTCTGCGTGAACGACGGCAGCCGCGACGACACGCTCGAACGCCTGATCCGGATCAGCACCGGCGAGCGGCGCGTGCGCGTGATCGATCTCACCCGCAACTTCGGCAAGGAAGCGGCGCTGACGGCCGGCCTCGACGAAGCCACCGGCGACGCGGTGATCCCGCTCGACGCCGACCTGCAGGATCCGCCGAGCCTGATTCCGGTGATGATCGAACACTGGCGCGCCGGCGCGGAAGTCGTGGCGGCGAAGCGCAGCAACCGCGCGTGCGATTCGTTCGCGAAGCGCACCGCGGCCGCGATCTACTACCGCGTGCACAACCTGCTGTCGGACGTGAAGCTGCCGGAGAACGTCGGCGATTTCCGGCTGATGGACCGCAAGGTCGTGAACGCGCTGCGCAACCTGCCCGAGCGGCATCGCTTCATGAAGGGGCTGTTCGCGTGGGTCGGCTTCAAGACCGTGATCGTCGAATACCAGCGCGACCCGCGCAGTGCCGGGCACTCGAAGTTCTCCGGCTGGAAGCTGTGGAATTTCGCGCTGGAAGGGATCACCAGCTTCAGCACGGTGCCGCTGCGCAGCTGGACCTACATCGGCGTCGGCATCGCCGCGCTCGCGTTCCTGTACGGCTCGTTCATCATCTTCCGCACGCTGCTGTTCGGCAATCCGGTGCTCGGTTACGCGTCGCTGATCTCGGTCACGCTGTTCATCGGCGGCATCGAACTGATCGGGATCGGTGTCGTCGGCGAATACATCGGGCGGATCTACGACGAGTCGAAACAACGGCCCGTCTACCTGATCCGCCGCCGCTACCAGGCACACGGCAAGGTGATCGAACTTCCGGTCGCGCGCGATGCGCGCCGCCAGATCGCACGTCGGCGCGTGCAGTTGCCGGGCCGTGCGCGGATCGACGTACGCTGAACGCGCGCAGACGGCCATGATCGACCTGCTCCATGCCGAGCGCACGCGGCTCGTGCGCTTCGGTTTGTCCGGGCTCGGTTCGACCGCGCTCCATACGCTGGTCGCGTCCGCGCTGTTCGCGCTGTTCGATGCGACGCTGGTCGCCGCGAACGCGGCCGCATTCCTGTGCGCGACGGCGTTCTCGTATCTCGCGAATACGCTGTGGAGCTTCTCGTCGACGGTACACACGCGCAACGCGCTGCGTTTTCTCGTCGTCACGCTGGCCGGCTTCGTCGAAACGCTGCTGCTCGCGCGTGCCGCCGAAATGCTCGACGTGTCGCGCGCGATGAGCATCGTCGCGATCGCACTGCTGATCCCGCCGACGACGTTCGTGCTGCATCGGCTCTGGACCTACCGGTAAGCGCGCGATCGCCTGCCGCCCGGCCAGCGGCTACCTGCCGCGAATCACTCCTTTCCGCTCCCGAATCGTCATGCCGCCACGGCGACGGTCGCTCGCGATCGCGCCGGCTATCCACCCCTTTCTCCGGTCAAAAATAATCGGTAAATCGATTAACAGATTCAATTTTCTTCTATTTATGTAACGCATCCATCCGATTGAATCCGATTTTCAAATTAATTCACTATAATCATTTTTATAACCCTGTTTACTCTTACAGCTTCCAGAATTAACCGAACGGGATAATCTGCATTCGCCATCGCACCCGCACGTGCCAGACATCGAACAAAGCCTTACAGGGAAAGGCGATGGCAGATGCACGAAGCAATTCGCGCAACGATGAGTCCCATTACTTCAAACGGGAGCTTCTATGTCACGCGTTACCGATGTGCTCGTCTCGATCGATACCGAAACCATTCTCAAAAATTATCCGAATCCCAGCAGGGATCCGAAAAGCCCGACGCTGATCGACTGGAAGCACGTGTACATGGTCACCAACCAGGACAACGTGGTTTCCGGGCAGGCGGGCGGCGAACTCGACCTGAAGGCGCAGGTCGGCGACCTGATCCGCTGGCGCGAAACGAGCCTGTCGCTGGGCTTCGAGAAACAGGTGGTCTTCTACGGCTTCATCGCCAACCAGGGCAAGGACCTGATTTCGACGCCCACGCCGCGCAAGGCCACCGCATCGGTTCCGATTCCGAACCCGAGCTCGCCGTCGACGCCGACCTGCCAGAAGATCGACAACTATTACTGGTCGTCGGAAACGCTGTCGGAAGGGCGCGTCACCTACCACTTCTACTTCCAGATCATCGACCGCAACTGCCAGTCGCTGGGCTGCTATCAGTGGGATCCGTTCATCTCGATCCACAACTGATCGCGGCAGGCGGGCGGCCGCGCGGCGGTCGCCCGCGTCATTCCCTTGTTGCGGAGGAAGCGCTCATGTCTGGTCTTCGTTGCGATGTGCTCGCGATCGTCGACGCCGTCACGCTGCTGTCGACCTACCCCGATGCGAGCCGGAACGCCGACGCGCCGACCGTGATCGACGGCCGGCACATCTATGTGGTGAGCCCCGGCGACAACGGGCAGCTCGGCCACAACGACAGCCGGCTCTTCGCCGGCCTGTCGCCGGGCGACCAGCTTCGCCTGCGCGAAACCGCGCTCGCGCTGCGCGCCGAGGTGAGCGTGCTGTTCATCCGGTTCGCATTGAAGGACGCCGGCATCGTCGCGCCGATCGAACCGGAAGTGCGCGACGCCGCGACGCCGGTGCCGGATGCCGACGACCTGCTTCATCCGCCGTGCCGGCCGATGAAAGACCACTACTGGCGCAGCGACGTGCTGGCCGCGGGCACCACCACGTGCACGGCCGACTTCGCCGTGCTCGATCGCGACGGTGCCGTGTCGGGCTATTTCCGCTGGGAAACGACGGTCGAGATCGCCGGCAGCCGGCCGAATACGAAACAGCCCGGTTTCCAGCCGTCGTCGGACCGCGACGGCAACTTCAACCTGCCGCCGAATACCGATTTCAAGGCGATCTTCTACGCGAATGCCGCCGACCGGCAGGACCTGAAGCTGTTCATCGACGATGCGCCCGAACCGGCCGCGTCGTTCGCCGGCAACGGCAACGACGGCGTCAGGCAGTTCACGCTGAACTCGAAAGGCGGCAAGATCCGGATCGACGCATCGGCCAACGGCAGGAAGTCCGCGACCGATGCGCGCCTCGCGCCGCTGTCCGCGGGCGATCAAGTGTGGCTCGGCTGGCTCGGCGCCGAGGACGGCGCCGACCGCGACTACAACGACGGGATCGTCATTCTTCAGTGGCCGATCACCTGAGCGGCGTCGCGTTCACACGCGCGCCGTACCGCGCTCAGGTGCGCGGCCAGCCGTCGCCAACGGCACCGATGAGCTTCGCGTTGCCGCGCAGCGACACCTGGTACGCGAGCATCGAATTCATGCCGAATCGCGTACGCGCTTCCCGCACACGCACGGTAGTCACGATCGCATCCTCACGCCCGTTGCTCCAGCTCCGCCGCGTCCGCGTTGTCGCGAGCCCGCCGGACCGGCAGCCGCACGCAGAACGTCGTGCCGCGCCCGGGTTCGCTCGTCACGTCGATTGTGCCGCGATGGCGCTCGACGATGCCGTGCGATACCGACAAGCCAAGCCCGGTTCCCTGCCCGACCGGTTTCGTCGTGAAGAACGGATCGAAGATCCGCCGGACGACGTCGGGCGTCATGCCCGTTCCGGTATCGCTGATCGCGATCGACACCTGCTCGCCATCGCTCGACGTGCGGATCGTGATCACGCCGCGCTCGGGAATCGCCTGCGCCGCGTTGACCAGCAGGTTCATGAACACCTGGTTCAACTGCGACGGCAGGCATTCGACCTGCGGCAGGTCGCCGTAATCGCGCACGATGTCGGCCTTGTATTTCAGTTCGTTATGGACGACGTTGAGCGTGCTCTCGAGGCCCGCATGGAGATCGACCACGCTCCACTCGTCGCTGACCGGGCGCGAGAAATCGCGCAGGTCCTGCACGATGCGCCGCACCCGCACCGCGCCATCGATCGATTCGTCGATCAGCGTCAAGATCTCGTCGCGGACGTAGTCCAGATCCGCGGCGCGGCCCATCGCCGTCAGCGCATCGCGCGCGGCCGGGTCGAGCTGCGGCAGCGCCGCTTCATGCGCCGCGACCACATCGAGCAGGCTTCGCACCCATGTCCTCAACGTATTGAGGTTCGCACTGACGAAGCCGATCGGATTGTTGATCTCGTGCGCGACGCCCGCCGCGAGCTGGCCGATCGACGCGAGCTTTTCCGACTGCAGCAACTGCACGTGGGTTTCCTCGAGCACATGCAGAAGGCGCCGCTGCTCTTCCTTCTCCTGTTCGAGCCGTGCCTGCGCGGCCTTGCGCTCGTCGATCTCGGTCGCCATGTTCTCGCGCGTGCGCTGCAACATCTCCGTCGTCTGCTCGTAGCGGTGCAACGCACGTTCGAGTTCCGCGGTGCGCATTCGCACGAGCCGCTCGAGCGTGTCGGCCATCCCGCGCAGAAAGGTTGTGCGCGCATCGAAGCGGCTGAGCAGCAGCGTGACGATCAGCGTCGCCATCGTAAACAGCGCGACGGTCGTCGCGAGCCACGGCGCGTCGATCCCGTTCGCGGTGCCGCATCGCGCGTCCGGCACGAAATGGGCCGCCGCCATCCCCGTATAGTGCATGCCGGTAATGGCGATGCCCATGATGAAGGCCGCGCCGACGCGTTGCGCGGTCGCATGACGCGCCTGCCGCACGCGCAGCGCCTGCGCGATCCATAGCGCGGCAGTCGACGCGATCACCGCGATGCCGATCGACGCGGCGAACAGTGCGGGATCGTAGCGAATGCCGGGCTGCATGTGCATCGCGGCCATCCCCGTGTAATGCATGCCGGCAATCCCGCCGCCCATCAGCGCACCGCCCGCGAACAGCCGCCGCCAGCCCAGCCGTGCTCGTGTGACGACGTTCAGCGCGAAATACGACACGAGCACGGCGATCGCCAGCGACGCGCCGGTATCCGGCAGTGCATAACCGAGCGGGATCGGCAGTGAAAACGCGAGCATGCCGACGAAATGCATCGACCAGATCCCGGTTCCCATCGCGGCCGCGCCGCCGCTCAGCCACGCACGCTTGAGCTTCGGGTTGTCGAGCAGCGAAATGAACGCGGCCAGGTCGAGCGTCGTATAGGACGCCAGCGTCGCGATGGCGAGCGACAGCAGGACGAGCGGGATGTCATAGGTGCCGTGCATGATCGAGCGCCCCGATCGATGTGAATGCATTGTCGCCGCATGCGGCCGAGCGCGCGCGGCGGCCATCAGGCCATGTGTTCTTCGTCAGCCGGGAGGCGCACCCGCGTTGTGCGCCGGCATCGATGCGGCCGAGCCGGCCAGAACGAGGATGTCGAACGGCGTCCCTTCCCGCGTCTCGAAACGGCGCACGAGCTCGATCTGGTGCGCCGACATCACGCTGCCCTTCGTCATCAACAGCACGCCGCGATGCGTGCGCAGATCGTCGGCGAGCTGCATCCCTTCGCGCAGCTGCGCGGACTTGATCTCCGTGACGGACGCCGCGATACCGAGACTCGCCGGGTCACGCATCAGCTCGATGCAACGTTCGACGATCTGCGGGTCGTATCGCACGCTGGCCTGCGAGCGCAACGCATCGAGCGCCTGTTCGACCGAATGCGGCACACCGATTTCGCCGTTGCGCAGCCCTTCGAAATCGCGTGCGATCGCAACGATCCGCGAGCCGAGCGGAATCGCGTCGCCGGTCAGCCCGTCCGGCGTGCCGCGTCCGTTGAAGCGCTCGTACTGGTGCAGCACGATCGACGCGACCTTGTGCAATTGCGCGACCGGCGTCAGCACCATCTGCGCGCGCAGCGGATGCTGCTGGAACAGCCGGTGTTCGTCCGTCGTCATTCGCGCCAGCGGCTTGTGCAGCAATTCGTCGGGCAGCGACAACTTGCCGATGCCGTGCAGCAGCCCCGCGAAATAGACGTCCTGCGCGTGCAGCTCGCTCATCCCCGACGCCAGCGCGAGCCGGCGCGCGATCTCGCCCACGCGCATCGCGTGTCCGCCGGCGGTCCCGCAACGCAGCTCGATCATGCTCGCGCAGACCTGGACCATTGCCGTGAAACTGCTTTTCAGGTCGCGCTGCGCCGCTTCGAGGAACATCACGGTCTGGCCGAGTTCCTCGGTGCGTGCACGCACCTGCGTTTCGAGTTCCGTGTTGAAACGGCGCAGCGCCTCGTTCTGCGCTTCCGTCAGCGCGGTCAGCCGGGCCGCTTCGTGGCGCAAGCGCCGCTGCTCCAGCGCCTGTTCGATGGTCATCAACAGATCGTGATCGTCCCACGGCTTGTTCAGGTAGCGATACACGCCGCCTTCGTTGACGGCCTGCACGACCGATGCGATATCCGCATAGCCGGTCAGCAGGATACGCATCGTGTCCGGGAACAGCGCCCGCGCGCGGGCCAGAAATTCCGCACCGCTCATGCGCGGCATCCGCATGTCGGACACGATCAGGTCGACCTCGGTCGACGCCAGTATCTCGAGCGCGGCCTCGCCGCTGTCGGCGGTCAGGATGTCGTAGCCCGCGGGCCGGAACACGCGCTTGAGCGCCGACAGCACGTTCGGCTCGTCGTCGACCAGCAGGATCGACGGTGCGCGACACGCGTCGTCGGATGCCGTTGCCGCTTCGGGCGTTTCAGGCAATGCCTCGTTCGGCCCGTTTGTTGCAGATGTCGTCATAATTGCCCCGGATCGATTATTCACACCATATCTCTCTGCAACATCGGCTTGTACGGCGCTTTCCTATATCGGGGGAAACGCTAATACGTCCTTTCGTGAACGCGAATGAAGAACGTCAAATACATAATCCGGTTCTTGCCAACCATGCGTTTCGCGCATGGTCGACGTAACACGCCGGCGCACCATCGCACTGCGGTGGGCGAACCATCGCCGCCATTTACGCGTCGTCGCTGCGGTGTTATAACGCGGTGTCGGAAAAGGCAGACTTGGTTTGGTAAGCCCAAGTCCTTTCGTTGGCGAAAGCTCTGGTCTTTGCCCCGTGCATGAGACCCCCACGACGAACATCCGACGCCGATCAGGCGTCCAAACGTTCGTCCGTGTGGCGCTCAACCTGAGAAACGCTCCGGTCGAACATCGACACAGGAGTGGTTCATGCACGAGCACCATCAGGATATTTACGACGTCGTGATTGCCGGGGCTGGCCCCGTCGGTCTGTTTCTCGCCTGCGAGCTTCGCCTGTTCAAGCTGTCGGTCCTCGTGCTCGAGCGCGCCGAAACACCGCACTCTCCGTTGAAGTGCCTGCCGTTCGGCATGCGCGGCCTTTCGGCCCCCACCCTCGAAACGCTTGACAGGCGCGGGCTGCTGGACGAGGTAATCGAGGCCGGGCGTGCCGACCCCATCGCGGACAAGACTGCGACGATCGCGCACTGGATGCGGCAGCCGCGCCGGCCCGCCGGTCATTTCGCCGGCATTCCGTTCCATCACGACGACATCGATACCTCGAAGTGGCCGTATCGCCTGTCAGGCTCGGCCGACACCAGCATGGCAGTCGCAGTGGAGACGCTCGAAACGGTCCTGGCTCGTCGAGCCGGCGCGACGGGATGCGAGATCCGGCGAGGCCTGAGCGCCGACGCATTCCACGAGTCGGATGGAGCGGTGACCGTTCATGCGGGTGGGAACACTTTTCGCGGGCGCTGGCTCATCGGCTGCGACGGCGGCCGCAGTGCGATCCGCAAAGCCGGCTGCTTTGATTTCGTCGGTACTGGTCCGGAGTTCACCGGCTACTCCGTCGAAGTCGACATGGCTGAGCCGGACGCACTTCCCCCCGGCCGACACTACACATCGACGGGCATGTACACCTATGCGCGGCCCGGCACGATTGCGATGGTGGAATTCGACGGCGGCGCGTTTCACCGCCTTCACCCCGTCACGCTGGAGCATGTGCAGGCGGTGCTGCGCCGCGTGTCCGGCACTGAAATCACGCTGACCAGGCTCAGGCTGGCTACCACGTGGACGGATCGTGCCTTCCAGGCAACGACCTATCGGAACGGACGAGTGCTGCTCGCGGGCGATGCGGCGCACATCCACTCCCCTTTGGGCGGTCAAGGGCTCAATCTTGGACTCGGAGACGCGATGAACCTCGGCTGGAAACTGGCAGCCACCATCCGTGGCGATGCGCCGGCCGGTCTGCTCGACAGCTATCAACAAGAGCGGCATCCGATAGGGGCACGCGTTCTCGATTGGTCGCGTGCGCAAGTCGCTCTTATGCGACCTACCCCCGGCACGCGCGCGCTGGAAGCGATCGTTCGCGATCTCATCGAGACCCGGGATGGCGCAACGTATTTCGCCGAGCGCGTCTGGGGTGTTTCGCTCCGCTACGATCTTGGCAGCCCTCATCCGCTGGTGGGCCGCAGCGTACCCGATTTCGAACTGGTCGACGGAACGAAGGCAGGCCGCCTGTTGCGCGACGGGCGGGGACTCCTGCTGGACTTCGATTCAGGCGCATCGCTTCAGGCGCTTGCGAACCGTTGGCGCGAGCGCCTCGCCTATGTCGCAGCCGACGCCAAGGATCGGTTAGGTGTGCGCGCTATATTGGTGCGTCCGGACGGGATCGTCGCGTGGGCATGCGAAGCCGATCCCGACCATGAAGAAGCCGCCCATGCCATCTCGCGATGGTTCGGCGAAACCGGGCGTGCAGGTGATTCGCCTCGTCGATAGCAACGCCAGATAACCTTTTGGCATGCTTATCTCTCTTTCAGTGGGCGCATTCGGACAACCGCCCTATGGGTGTGCGGTAACCGGTTCTAATTCGACGCAACGGGCCTGAACGGCAACGGACGCCTGCTCGCGTCCTGGCGATCGATCATCCAGCCGGGATAACAACTAGGCAGCGCACTCACGGCTTCAAGACGCGCAAGCTCGTCGTCGGTGAGAACGACATCGACCGCGCCGAGATTGTCTTCGAGCTGTTCGACCCGTTTGACGCCGATAATGACGCTCGTGACATGCGGCCTGGCGAGCAGCCAGGCGAGCGCTATCCGGGCGACCGAGATACCGCGCGCGTCGGAGATGGCGCGCATCTCCGCAACGCACGGCCAGGCCCGATCAAGATCAACCGGCGGAAAATCGAAATGGCTGCGCCGCGAACCGTCTTCGGTTGGTGCCCCGGGACCGAACTTCCCGGAAAGCAAGCCGCCCGCGAGGGGCGACCAGACAAGCAGCCCCATCTGCTCGTCGATAACGAGCGGCACCAGTTCGCGCTCCACGTCGCGTCCTGCGATCGAATAGTAGGCCTGCAGCGTTTCGAAGCGCGTGGCATGAAGCGCGGCACTCAGTCCGAGCGCTTTACCGATCTTGCCTGCGCGCCAATTCGACACGCCGACATAACGAACCAGCCCCTGCCGCGTAAGGTCGTCCAGGGCCCGCAGCGTTTCTTCGATCGGCGTGACAGAATCGCTGGCGTGTATCTGGTAAAGATCTATATGGTCGACCTGGAGCCGTTCCAGGCTTCTCTGCACCGAATCCATGATGTGACCGCGCGACGCCCCCTGATCGTTGGGTTTCGCGCCCATCACGCCGGCGGTCTTCGTCGCCAGCACGATTTCGTTGCGTGGTACTCCGATGTCTTTCAGTGCCTGTCCGACGAGTCGTTCGGACTGGCCAAAGGAATAAATGTCGGCGGTGTCGATGAAATTGATTCCCTCGGCAAGTGCGCGGGCAATCAACCGGTTCGCATCGTCCTGACCGACTGCGCCGATCGCCTTCCACATGCCCGCGTCGGCATTGCCACCCAGCGTCATCGTGCCGAGGCACAGCTCCGAGACATACAGGCCGGTGCGGCCGAGTTGCTTGTATTTCATGGCCATTCCTTTCAAGAGTGGCTGGATAAACAGGTGGCGGCGTCCGTTCCGTCGCGTCGCGCGCCAGGATTTCAGTTGCGTTGAGCGTGTCCGGACCGAAACTGTCCGGCGATCATCGCGACGCGTGCGCCGTAGCGGCGCGCCGTTTCGAGATCCCCAGGCGACATCTCGTCAGGCGACGCATCGGCAGGCGTCTGCGCCATCGGCGCGATATAGGAGCCCATGCGATTCAGGTCGTCACGCATCGAAGCTTTCACGTTCGCCGGCTTGATATCCATGCTGCCCCAGATGCCGCCGTGCTGCCCGGCAAGCAGAAAAAAGTATTCGAGCGTATTGAGCTTGTCGCCGTTGATACTCGCGCTGTTGGTGAAGCCGCCGAAAATCTTGTTTTTCCACCCGCCTTCGAACCAGGCTTTCGAGGATGCGTCCGCGAATTTCTTGAACTGCCAGCTGGGGCCGCCCATGTAGGTCGGCGAGCCGAACAGGATCGCATCCGCGCCGGCCAGCGTATCCCACGCATCCTCGGCAAGGTTTCCGTCGGTGTCGATTGCGACGAGTACGGCGCCGGCGCCTTCGGCGACGGCCGTTGCCATACGCTCGGTATGCCCATAGCCGGAGTGGTAGACAACGACCGTTTTGATCGCAGAGGTATGTTGTGTCATGGTTGCTCCCTTTCGTTCAAGTTGTCCGCCGTGGACGACATGGGAAGCCACTCTACTGAGTCGCAACTGAGTTATAAATGATGACAAATTGAACGTTTCGTTACTCCCTGGGTGAACAATGCAAAACCTCGACGCGCTTTTGATCTTTGCCCGTGTCGCCGAAATGACGAGCTTCACGCGTGCGGCCGAAAGCCTCGGAATTCAGAAGGGGCGTGTGTCGATGGTGATCCGCGGACTCGAGCGGGATGTCGGCGTGGCGCTGTTGCATCGGACCACGCGCAGCGTGCAGCTTACTGAAGACGGACGCGTCTTTTATCTGCGCGCACGGGACCTGCTGGCCGAAGTACAGGAGTTGCAATCGATGTTCTCGGGTCATGGCACACCGCTGCGGGGAAGGTTGCGCGTCGACATGCCCACCGAGTTGGCACGAAGCGTCGTGGTTCCCGCCCTGCCGCAACTGATGGCGGCACATCCGGAGTTGGAACTGGAACTTTCCAGCACCGATCGGCGTGTCGATCTCGTCCAGGAAGGGTTCGATTGCGTGATCCGTCTGGGTCCGATCGTCGACGAGACGCTGATTGCCCGACCGCTGGGCAAGCTGCGCATGACCAATGCGGCGAGCCCGAGCTATCTGGCACGGTACGGCATGCCGCATACGCTCGACGATCTGCGCAGCCAGGGGCACCGGATGGTTCACTACACGCTGACACTCGGCGCCCGGCATGCCGGATGGGAATACCCGGACGGCGACGGGTATGCGTCGCTTCCGTTGCCGAGCGCGATGCAGGTCAACAGTGTGCAGACCTATCATGCCGCCGGGCTTGCGGGCATCGGGTTGATCCAGGCGGGATATTCGGCGCTCGCGCATCACATCGAAAGCGGCGCGCTGGTGGAGGTTCTGCCCGACTTGCGTCCCGAGCCGCTCACCGCGTCGCTCGTCGTGGCCCATCGGCGCAACCTGTCGCCACGCGTCCGGGCTTTCATGGATTGGATCGAGGGGGTATTGGAGCCGTATTTCGATTAACCGTCACGTGTAGCGGCTCGACGGGGCAGAAAATGGCCGAACGCGGAAGTACGAGTTCGGCCCGGCAGCGAGGTATTCGCACGACAGCCGAACTCCGATAGCCGCCCCATGGACCACATTCAGAAGAAGATTTCGGCAAGATGCGCAGCTACGGTCAATGCCAATACGTGGTTGGCAGATGGCCGTCGCGAGGTGGTCGCCGCTCTTCGATCCGTCGCGCCGGCGTTACGCTTGACGCGGTGTTTCAACGGGTGGTGTGCCGTCATGAAATAGCGCTTTCAGCTGTGAACGCAGCTCCGGCGAATCGGCATGCTTGTGAACCGCGACCGCATGCTGTACGGCCGCCTCGAGCAATTCGTTTTCGGAATCCGCGGATAGCGCAACGGAACAATTCATTTCGCTCGGGAATTCCCGGCAATCGATGTATTTGCGCGTCATGATGTCCTTCCTCATACGACAGTAGTCATGGGTCTTGCGTGGATGACCGCGCGGGATGCCGCGCGAAGCATATAGGCACGATTGCGCCTCCTTGTCGCGGACGAAATGATTTTGAAAGTATAGGTCGCGTGCAATGAATTCGCGGTAACGCATCGAAATTCACGACGTTCCGCGTGCGTCGCCCGCACGCCGTGCCGCAGGTGCCGTCTGCGGCCGGGAATGAAGCAGGGATGTAATCAACGGTCGACTACATGACTGACGAAATCCGCACACGAAAGTCCGCGGTCCGGGCGGAAGCGACGTTTGAATGGCAGTCCGAAAGTGCGGGTCGATGGCCGTAGACGGCCGGGTGGCGTGCAGCGCTGGCTGGTACAGCGTGGAATCGTCGTTCTGGCGAAGTCCGTGCGAAAGGAGCGGATGCTGGAAAACCTGGCCGTCTTCGACTTCTAATTGTCTGATTAATGCAGCCTCTTCTCCCATCGCGATCCGGCGATCGTGAAGTGGATGAGCGAACGGAATCTCGGCCTCTGATGCGCAATCGCGGCGGCCGTCCGGCCAAACAACCGTAATTTCGATTGGGTAGACTGCAGGGTCTCGTCCTTGACCTTCTCACCGATTTTATGGCTACTGCACCGTCGGACAACGCCTCCTCCGAGTTCATTCCGGCCGACGTGAGGCAAACCGTCGTCACCCAAACATTGCCGTCCGCGCAGATCGGTATCAGTCGGCTGAAGACGGCACGAAGAAATATGGGTCGGACTGCGCCCTATGACCTCGAAGACGCCGATCTCATCGTGTTGCAATTGCGCGCTTTCGGCGAACAGGAATTGTGGCTTGACGGACGTGCGGCTCGCTTCGTCCCCTACAACGCAGGGACCGTGACGATTCACGACCTCGACCGCAGGTGGGTGGCGGATCTGAAGGGGGCGTTCGACTGCCTCCACTTCCATCTGCCTCGCCGAACGCTGGAGGAAACGGCCGATGAAATCGGCGGCCGGCGACGACCGCAGCTTTATTTGCCGCCGCACTTGAGCGCAACCGACCCGATCGTCCATCACCTCGGACAATCATTGCTGCCCGCGTTGGCGCAGCCCGAGCATGCGTCGCAACTCTTCATCGACCAAGTCGCGCTCGCTTTCCAGACGCATATCGCACGTCAGTACGGCGGTATCGGCGAGCAGCGGGAAAGGCAGACCGGCAAACTCACGCCGTGGCAGGAGCGTCAGGCAAAAGGACTCCTGTTCGAACACCTCAACGGAAAAATTTCGCTTGTCGATGTGGCGAAGGCCTGCGGTCTGTCTCGCAGTCATTTCGTCAAGGCCTTTCATCAGACCACGGGACTGCCTCCGCATCGCTGGCTGATCAATCAACGCGTAGAACTGGCAAAAAAGTACATGCGCACGTCCCCCATGCCTCTGAACATGATCTCGGATTTGTGCGGCTTTGCGGACCAGAGCCATTTCACGAGGACATTCATGCGCCTGACCGGTGTCACACCTCGTCAGTGGCGTGCGGACAACCGTTGATTTAAGCACCGCGGTACTAACTACTTCCGCGTCGCAATCGCTTTGTCCCGTGCCGCCTGCATTGCGCACGCTCCCTCGATAATCGCCGCCCTGTTCCGCTTCACTCCCCTGACGCGACATCAATCTCGCGGACGATTTACCGATAGAACCAAAAGTTACCGTTCGTTTCAAAGATGCCCAAATAGTAGGCTGAAGCGACGCTATTCTTCGGTTACTCACAATAACACCCATGGGGGGTGACAATGAATAAGCTCTTTAAAAGTGCCTTTTGCGCTGCGCTCGTGCCGTTCGTTCTTGCCGGCTGCGGCGGCGGAGACGACGGCGGCAGCGTGCAGAACGGCACGCTGCATGTCGCGATGACCGACGCACCGTCGTGCGGCTTCGATCATGTGTTCGTCACCGTGTCGCAGGTGCGCGTGAACGCCAGTTCGAACGCGGGCGACAACGACGGAGGCTGGTCGACGATCACGCTGCCGGCGCCGCAAAAGATCGACCTGCTGTCGCTGACCAACGGCGCACTCGCCGATCTCGGCCAGACCGCGCTGCCGGCCGGCCAGTACCAGCAGGTACGCCTCGTGCTCGCGCAGAACCAGGGCAACACGCTCGCGAACTCGGTCGTTCCGACGGGCGGCAGCGAGCAGGCGCTCGCGACGCCGAGCGCGACGCAAAGCGGCTACAAGATCATCTCGCCGTTCACGGTCCAACCGAACACGCTCGTCGACCTCGTGCTCGATTTCAACGCGTGCAAATCGATCGTGCAGCGCGGCAACGGCACCTATGCACTCAAGCCGGTCGTGACGGCAACGCCGACGGTCGTGAGCGGCGCGATTTCCGGCTACGTCGCACAGGCCGAAGCGGGCGCAACGGTCTATGCCGAGCAGCGTGGCAAGGTCGTGCGCGGCACGGTGGCCGATAGCAGCGGCAAGTTCGTGCTGTCGCCGCTGATCCAGAGCTCGACGCAGGGCAATTACGACGTCGTGATCGTGCAGAACAACGTCGCGTCGGGTGTCGTCCGCTCGGTGCCGGTTGTCGTGAACACGAGCACGGCCGTGTCGACGTCGAACCTGCCGATCACGCTGCCTGCTTCGACGATGAGCACGGTCAGCGGCACGGTGACGGCGAGCGCGAACGCGCTGGTGCGCGCACTGCAGACGATCGATGCAAACGCATACGAGATCACGTCGATCAACGCAAACCTGGACACGGGCGCGTACGCGCTGTCGGTGCCGACGGCCGCGCCGATCGTCGGCACGTACTCCGGTTCGCTGCCGGTCACGCTGGCTGCGGCGCCGGCGTCGGCGGGCCAATATACGATCGAAGCGGACGCAGCGTCGGGCGCAACGCAATCGACGAACGTCAATGCAACGACTAGCCAAACGAACGTCAATTTCAATTTCTGACGGTTCAACGGCATAACGGAAAGGGCCGAACAGCCCTTTCCCCTCAAACGGGAGAACGAAGTGAAAAAAGGGGTTATCGCGTTGCTTGCTGCGGCGAGCATGATCGGTGCACTCAGCGGGTGCGTGGCTTACGTTCCCGGTCCGCCGGTAGTGGTCGCGCCGCAAGGCGGTCCGGGGAACGGTTTCTGCCCGCCCGGACAAGCGAAGAAAGGTAATTGCTGATGCGAGGCCCGCACAAACGCGGGCCTTTCTTTTATCCGATCTGCGCCGATGGACCGGATCAGAGCCGCAGATAAACTCGGGAAGCCAAAGCAGCTTTACGTCTGACCGATGACTATCCTGTTACCCGATACACTGCAAGCCACTCGCGAGTAATGTGGCAGTACCTGCGGCCTCTCTGACAAGGCTCGGCGCACAAACCTACGCCAGGACCTGAGCTCACCCTTCTGGGGGTCGGCCGGTACCGCCGCCGGCTGCCGACGTCTGCGAGAGGCGACCTCCGCCCCACTCCGGACTCTCGACCCGAAATCAGCGGCTGCAAGCAAGTGCGGATTCAATCCGTCCATGCCGCATTCGTGTTTGTCGACGCCTCGTCACTTCCTATCGTCCCGGGCAGCAGCGGTCTCGTGCGTTTGTGGCAATTCTTGTGGACCGTCAGTCCCCGGGGGGGCGTACCGTCACATCGCCGACGACCACTCCTCTAAGCCCCTCCCGTAGCGCCGCGACATTCTCTACGCCGTTCAACTGCTCGAACTCCCGCTGCGCTTCCCGCCATAGCGGGACCGCTTTTTTGTGCAGGCGCCGCCCTTCTTCGGTGAGCTCAACAACGCGGCTTCGACCGTCCGTGGGCGAGGGCTTGATCGCGACGAAGCCGTCGCGCTCAAGGAAGCCAACCATCTTCCCCATCGCCGTCCGTTCGATATCGAGCCGTTCGGCAAGGGCGTTGACCGCGGCACTTCCCACCTCGTCCAGTGCGGCCAGGGTGAGGAATTGCGTAATGCGCAGGCCCGCCGGCTCGAGATGGCTATCGTAGAGGCGGGATATCTGCCTGCTCGCCTTCCTCACTGCGAAGCAGTTGCATTGATCGATTCCAAGCGGCTGGTCGAACGGCAACATCTGGTTCCACTCCTCATTTCTTTTGATTGCCGGAATGCTACGCGCACGCGCGAAGTACGGCGGTATCTTTCGATGAAAGTCGACACTGAAAACGTTGGCGCCCCGGTAATCTGCGCGCCTCAAGTCTCGCCCCGGTAGCCGACTCTCGTCATCTGCGGCGTTTAAAGCCCTTCCGGCGGAGTAATATAGCCCGGCACGTCAGCCGACAGCGTACTCTTTAGCACCGCTGTACCCTCGTCGGCCATAACCTCGCTCTTGCCGGCGGCGAGAGCGTCATAGGTCTGCCGCACAACATCCTCGGGGCTGGCTTTAGGCACGTCAATGCCATTGGTCAGGTCGGTATCCACGAATCCGACGTGCAGGCCGAGAACCTGGATGCCACGCTCATGCAGATGAAACCGAAGCTGGTTCGTATAACTCCATGCTGCAGCCTTTGACGCCGCATACGGCGTCAGATACGGCCGCGGAAGCCACACGATGTCGGAAAGCACGTTGATGATCGCCGCATGCCGCTTGGCCGCCAATATCTGCTCGAAGGCCTGCGTGACGCGCACTACGCCGTAGTAGTTGGTATCGAACATGCGAGTGGATTGCGCTTCGACGTCGGCCGCCATGGGCCCGTCGATCAGCGCAGCTATGCCCGCGTTGTTGATCAGCAGAGTCGTATCCGCCGCCTGTTTCGCGGCTGCAGCGATCGACGCCGTATCCGTAACATCGATCTTGACCGGCACAATGCCCGGCTCTTCAAAGCCATTCGTGTTGCGCATGCCCGCGTACACTTTCGTCGCCCCGCGACGACGTGCCTCTCGAGCAAAAGCCAGGCCCAGGCCGCGATTGGCGCCGGTGATAAAGACGGTGGCGTTCTTGATTTCCATGACAAGCTCCTTTTTTAAAGCCCCGCGCTCCGCGGAGATGCATCTTCCTCCGCAGGCCTGCGGGCGCCTGGTTCAAAGAAAAAGGTTTTCCGGAAGCTGCTTTGAAAGTGCCACCCGCAGATGGGCAGCGAGAGTCAGCACAGCGTCAAGCGGGCTCATCCGCACGCTAACGCGCGGCACTGATCCGTCGGAGTTGTGGTCGACGACGACGACCGCACTCAGGTTCTCGCCGCTCGTCAGAACGGCCTCGTACTCGAGAAAGAGCCGTGAACCGACAGCCTGAACAAATGTGGGCGTCTGCGAGGCGTAGAACGTTCCGACGGCGTTGACTGCCAGCCGGATTTCGTCGCGCCCTGATACGGGGCCACGCAACACCGAGCTGACCAACTCTGCATCAGTTGTTAGATCGTCCAGAAACGGGTGACGCTCGTCTTGAGTGTGTGCCATTTTCAAACCTCGACTCGTTTGGGGTCGTGCTCACGCGAATACGGCTCGATTCCGAGTAATGAACTGCTGGACCGAGAGTGGCGGCTTTCCGGTAATTTTCTCGATGACATCGTTGGTACCCGCGAATACGCCGTCACGGTAGTTCTGAGCAACCTCGACCAGATGCTGCGTGAGGAACGGTGGAAATTTGTAGAGATTTTCCATCTTGATCCGAAACTCCTCGATGGAACTTGGCTCGTATTCGATCCGGGCTCCGAGAGCCTCACTCATCGCCGCGGCGATCTCGGTATGGTTCATCTCGACGGGACCATGGAGCGTATAGATCTTGCCCTCGTGGCCTTCGGGGTTGGCCAGGACATGGGCGATAACCCGCCCCTGATCATCAGTGGCGATGGGTGCGTGACGGCCATTGCCAAAGGGAAATTCAATCTTTTTCCGGGCCCAGATCTCCTTCGCAAAATGCGGATAGACGAGCCAATCGGCAAAGAACGTGGGGCGCAGATGGGTAGTCGGAACGCCCGACCAATCGAAGACCCGCTCGGAAACCCAGTGATCCTGGGCCGCGTGGCTTTTCGACTCCCGGCGCGCGGAAATCTGCGACATGTTGACGATCGCCTTGACGTCCGCCTCCTTTGCGGCCTGCGCGAAATAAGCAGCAGCCCCGATGATTCCCGGCGCGATCGGATGGAGAAAATAGGCCGATCGGATTCCTTCCATCGCTGCACGGATGTCATTGATGTCGGTGAAGTCTCCAACGGCGATATCGACTCCGCGCTGCCTCAGGGCGGCCGCCCGATCGTCGTCCGTGCGCACATATGCGCGCACGCGCCTGCCCATCTTGAGCAATTCGTCGATAGCGATACCTCCGGTCCGTCCGGTTGCACCGCTCACAAGTATTTCGGCCTGGTTCATGGTTTGGCTCCATTTGGAAATAAGAGCATATGCTCTCTTGCAACCAAGATAGGAGCATATGCTTCAATTGTCAAGGCATTCTTGTCCGCGCTGGACGGGATGTCGCGCCCCCTGGGAACGCTATGCTTTATCGGGCCGAAGGCATTGGGGGGACGGATCGACGGGCTGTCTGGCTACCGCCATGCCCCGAAGTTGCGGGCAAAGCACGTGAGCCTCGCGCACGGCGACAGCCGAACGTCCGTTATGGCCGACGACGCGACGCACATCGTTCACGGTCGAACGGCGGTTCACAGGGGCGGAGCGGTCGCACGAATATCCACGCGGCGGCCTGGATGAATGGCGCTTCATGGCCTGGATGCGTCATCGTCATATAGAATGGTGCGCTTTGCCCGTACTCCTATGTGGTTCAAAAATCTTCAGCTTCATCGTCTTCCGGCGCCTTGGGCCGTTACCCCCGATCAGATGGAAAAATGGCTGGCGCCCCACGCGTTTCAACCGGGCAGCAGTGTCGAGATGCAGACCTTCGGATGGGCGTCGCCGCGTGACGACGGCGCGCTTGTGTATTCGATCAACCGGCAGATGCTGCTGCTGTTTCGTGCCGAAAAGAAGCTGCTCCCGGCGTCGGTCGTCAATCAGGTGACCAAGGCCCGGGCGCTTGAAGTCGAGGAGCAGCAGGGCTTCAAGGTGGGGCGAAAACAGCTGCGCGAACTCAAGGAGCAGGTTACCGACGAACTGCTGCCGCGCGCGTTCACCATTCGCCGCGATACCCGCGTGTGGATCGATACGGTGAACGGCTGGCTCGTCATCGATGCGGCTGCACAGGCTCTTGCCGACGACGTTCGCGGCCTGCTCGTCAAATCGATCGATCAGTTGCCGCTCGCCGGCGTTCATGTGGCGCTTTCGCCGGTCGCCGCGATGACGGATTGGCTGCTGTCCGGCGAGGCGCCGGGCGGATTCACCGTGGACCAGGACGCCGAGTTGCGCTCGAGCGGCGAAGGCGGCGCCACGGTGCGATACGTCGGCCACGCGCTGGAAGCGAACGACATGCGCCGGCACATCGAGGCCGGCAAACAATGCATGCGCTTCGCGATGACCTGGGATGACCGGATCTCCTTCGTGCTGACACCGTCGCTGACGATCAAGCGTGTCACGCCGCTCGACGTGATCAAGGAGGCGACGGACCCCACCGCGCAGAACGACGATGAACGCTTCGACTCGGATGTCACGCTGATGACGGGTGAATTGGGGCGGATGCTGACCAGTCTCGTCGATATCTTGGGTGGCGATCAGCACGACTCGATTCATAAGGCGGCGGCAGCCTGAACTCCGTCGGCGGTCGAGGATCATCGCGCCGCGACGGCGAGGCTTCGCGCTGACGCGACATTTCGAGGAGGACCGGCGCCGCGCTGGCGGCGGGTCGCGGCTGGGCGCTCGCGACTCGGAGCGGCCCTTCTCGTCAAACTTCCAGATCCATCGACCGCGCGACCTTAGCGCCATATCCGGTCATCAATCGCGAAACTTTGCCGTCGTCAATGTCGAGCACACTTTGATGACGTCTGGAGACGGTGGTTGCATCAACCGCTCCTGTTCGATGACGATCTCCCGGTCTTTGATATGCCCATGTTCATGGAGAAAGTACGCCAGAGGGCCATCAGCCGTTCCTGCCGCTGATGCCTCACTGAGGCCAGATCGTGGCGCGGACATACGCGCCGCGCTCGCAACCGAGATCGAAGGCGCCTGCGGGAACATAGGTGTTTCTTTACCTCTTTCGCGACCGATAGAGTGTGGGCCAGTCACCGGGCCCAACACCACCACAGGTATTCTGCTGCGACGCAGCCGAAATCTGAAATGCCTGACCATCCCAGATCCATTCGGCTCGAAAACCGCAATCAGCCAGCCCGCGACCCTTGGCAAAAGTCGATAGGACGCCGGTAGCAGGGTCAAAGCTCGGTTCGAACAGTGAGGAGTCTAAAACTTCCCCCGCAGGATCTCTCAGCTTGATGGGCTCCGGTGCTCCTCCACCAATGCGCGGCGTGATGAACACGTCCGATGATCCTTGGTAGGCTCCCTGAATGCATGGGAGAAAAACCAACGCCTTCTGTGTGTTGAGCGCATACGCCGCTTCTTCGAGATACTTTGACGCATTGTTCTCGCAACTACTGGCGTCCCGGATATGTTTCGTGCGCGTGATCAGGCTCTTTTCCTCTTGATCGGGCAACTGCGAAACGATCTTCCGTGTCGGTACGACCGGTAGTGACGGTGCGAGTGTGACTCGGGAGGCCGGTGCAGGGCCCTTGCGGATCAGTGCGGTAACACCCCCGATTCGTCCCTGTCGATCATCGATGCGCAACAGCGCGGCGACCATGCCATCGAGAGGAATATAAGCGCTTGCCTCCGAACCGAACTGAAGCTTTGTGCCATTGCGAAGCCGGGATACGAAGGCTGCCACGGCCGCCGGCCGCGTTGCCGACAAAGTCGCCACATTGTTGGCGTAGTCGACACGCCAGGCCGACTCGTCCAGCCGCAGCGGCTCTCCATCAACACGCAGGTCACCGAGATCGATGCTGTCGTTGGTTACGACATTTAGCCGTGCTTCGAGCGAACTGCTTGGCCCGGCCGCGCGAATGAAGCGCAAGTCTGCGCTGGATTCGCCACCGTCTGCGAAACCCTTCGCCTCGCAGGTCAAGGCGTTGTCGCAGGCGACCAACCATGACTTATAGGTGTCGTAGCTGGGTGCGCCGACTTCCCGAGGAGGAGCTGCTCTGGCGACGAGGGAAACGGCCGCGCCAGCGAAAACAGCAATGAGCATTGCGCACGTCTCAATGGCACGATTTTTCATGTAGTTTTACTGAGGAGAATATGAAGCGCATCGTAGCGAAAGTGATGTGCCATCAATCAACGTAACTCGGTGCGGCAACCCTTGAATCGAGGCAAGCAACGAATCCAAAGCAGATGTTTGATATATGGCTGTTGCCGACGGCGGATTCAACCGGTCGATGCAACAGCTTGATGGAATCGCTCAGCCATTGGCATGTGAGCCGGTAAAATCAGTCCGTCAACAGGTGATCGATATATGCGGCCAATGCCAGCCGCACGTTCCGATGATCGTTTGCCGACATGCAGATGAAAAATTCCCGGCAAGCCCACTCGTTGGTCAGTCGAATAGGCTGTCAGCCCATAATCTGCGTGCCGGGCACATGAGCAATCAACCACAGACGCGCCGCTCTTACGGCAAGATGGAGTGGCCTGCGTTGCTGCGCAAGCTGACCCTTCTTGTCGCCGCTGAGAACGCGAAAGCCCGGTGCAACGCCGGGGTTACGTAAACGGGCCGATGCAATCGCTATCAGGCCGACGATGCCGCCGACGCGTTGCTGCCCGCGCGGCGACGGTACAGCCTGAGCGTCGCACACAAGCTGCAGAGCGCAGCGAAGCTCAGCCAGTAGCCTGGTGCGGCCTTGTCATGCAGGACCTGAATCAGATACGTCGATACCGCCGGCGTAAAGCCGCCGAACAGCGCCGTCGCGAGACTGAACGCCAGCGAGAAGCCCGCGACGCGCACTTCGACCGGCATCACTTCGGTGAGCGCGGCGACCATCGCGCCGTTATACATGCCGAAGAAGAACGAGAACCACAGCAGAACGATCAGCATGCGCGCGAAGCTCGGTGCATCGGAGAGCCAGGACAGCGCCGGATAAGACGTGAAGATCGCCAGCATGGAAATGGCGAGCAGCAGCGGCTTGCGGCCGATGCGGTCGGAAATCATACCACCGATCGGCAGCCAGACGAAATTCGATGCAGCCACAAGCAGCGTGACCATCAGGCTGTCGGAGGTGGACAGCTTCAGCACCGACTTCCCGAAGGTCGGCGTATAGACGGTGATGAGATAGAAGGTGGTGGTGGTCATCGCCGTCAGCAGCATGCCGCCGATGACGGTGCGCCAGTTGCCGAGCAGTATCGCAAAAATCTCGCGCGCCTGCGGATGATGCCGCCGCGCTTCGAACGCTGCGGTCTCCTGCAGCGAACGGCGCAGCATGAACAGGAACGGCACGATCGCGCAGCCGATGAAAAACGGCACGCGCCAGCCCCATGCACCGATCTGCTGCGCGGACAGCCACTGGTTCAGCCCGTAACCGATGGCCGCCGCCAGGACGATGGCGACCTGCTGGCTCGCCGACTGCCAACTCGTGTAAAAGCCCTTGTTATCGGGCGTCGCCATTTCCGCGAGATAGACAGACACGCCGCCCAGTTCCGCGCCCGCAGAGAAGCCCTGCAACAGACGCCCGAGCAGCACGAGCGCCGGCGCGAGCAAGCCGATCGTCGCGTACCCAGGCACGCAGGCAATCAGAATGGTGCCGCTCGCCATGATCGACAGCGTAACGATCAGCCCGGTGCGCCGTCCGACCTTGTCGATATACGCGCCGAGAAAGATCGCACCGAGCGGACGCATCAGAAAGCCCGCGCCGAACACCGCGAAGGCGAGCATCAGCGAGGCGAACTCGCTGGTGGACGGGAAAAAGATCTTCGAGATCGATGTCGCGTAGAAGCCGAACAGAAAGAAATCGAACTGTTCGATGAAATTGCCGCTGGTCACGCGCAACACGGCGGCGGCCCTCGTCATGGGCGAAACGCCGGACGTAGCGGCGATCGATTCTGTGCGGTTCATTGCGTCTCCTGCTTCTTATCTATAGTGACGGGCGCCCAAGGCGCCCTAGTGACTGCTAATCCGAACTGAGGCTCAGTGTGTTGCGTTGCCGCTTCTCTATCGACGATTTGAGCAACGCCGCCGAGCGGAAGATGCCGTGCGCGAACTTGCCGTAAGGCAGCGTGGCGAACAGCGCCATCACGATGCCAAGATGAATCGCGAGCAGCGACGGCATCGCCGAGGTCGTGCGGAGCGCGAGCAGCGCGAGACCGGATGCGCTCGTCAGAAGCAGGAGCGCGATGAAGCCGCGGTCCATCGGACGCTGACGGGCATCGCCCCGCTCCGGAACGCGTTTCAGGTTCAGCCACAGCAGTCCCGCCGCCCCCGCAATCAGCCCAATGCCGCCCGCGGTTCCCAGCAGCACCGGCACGCTCAGAAACGGATACGGCGCTTCCAGACCGAATGCATAGTGATAGAGCGTCGCAACTGCGGTTGCTGCAAAGCACAGCATGAAGCCGTAGAACGTCAGGTGATGGAAACGACGCCGCGCCAGTGTGAAGGCATCGCTCTCTTCGTTGCAGCCGTCGCCGTGGCCGCCGTCCAGGTACTTGAGCGTCAGCGCGTTCTTGGCCGCTTCCGCGACGGCTGGCGCGCTCGCCGTTCCTGCCGACACGTCGCGCCAGAAACGCGTGACGCCCACGCCGAGCGCGAGAATGGCGAACAGGAAAACGATGCCAAACATCGCCGCGAGCAGGTTGTGCGGGAAGATCGCGTAGAAGTTCGCTGGCGCGACATCGCCCGACAAGCCGCCGTGTAATGCCGTACCGAGCAGCAGAAACAGCGCGAGTCCGGCCGCCAGTGCCACCGACAGAGTCAGGCCGTTGCGTTTGTACAGCGCGCCGAACGACGCGGGAAACGCGTATTCGGTGTAGGTTTCGAGCCGGACTTCGGCCATCGCTTTCGGCACGTTCACGCCGAATTCGTGCGGCGGCGCGTATTGGCACGCGTGATAGCACGCGCCGCAGTTGTGGCAGAGATTCGCCAGATAGTTGACGTCCGACTTGCCGAATTCCAGGCGGCGCGTCATGGCCGGGAACACGGCGCAGAAGCCTTCGCAGTAGCGGCAGGCGTTGCAGATCTGCATCTGTCGTGCCACTTCGGTTTCGCCGGCGCTCATCGGCACAATGGGGATCACGCGCGCCGTGCTGCCGTGCGACGTTTTTTTCGTATCGACCGATAACGCCGTGCGCATGCGTTCGGGCGCGAGCGGGTCAGACTGCTGCACTGGTTGCCTCCGTCGTTTTGAGTGCGGCGCGCGCGGCCTGCGTCCCGGCGATGCGCCCGAAGGCCGTGCCGATCGACATGCCGACGCCCGCTGTATAGCCCTTACCGAGCACGTTGCCGGCCATCATTTCGCCGGCCACGAACAGGTTCTCACTGGCTTTGCCGCCAAAGTGAACCTGCGCACGGTCATTGGTCTTTAGTCCGAGATACGTGAACGTGATGCCTGGCCGCAACGCATAACCGTAAAACGGCGGCGTCTCGATGCGGCGCGCCCAGTGCGTCTTGGGCGGCGCGAGACCTTCGGTGTGGCAGTCGTCGAGCGCGGTGTGGTCGAAGGTACCGTCGCGGCATGAGTCGTTATAGCGCGCGAGCGTTTCCATGAAGCGCGCTTCCGGCAGCCCGAGCTTGCGCGCGAGTTCCGGCAGCGTATCGGCCTTTTCGCCCGGAAACACCGGCGGCATGAAGCGGCCGATTGCTTTCGAGTCGATGATCGAATAGCCGATCTGCCCCGGTTGATGCGCAACGAGCCGTCCCCAGATTGCATAGCGCTTCGGCCAGAAATCCTCGCCTTCGTCGTAAAAGCGTTCGGCGTCACGATTCACCACGACGCCCAGAGACACGCAGTCGATGCGCGTGCAGATGCCGCCGTCATACAGCGGCGCGCGTGCATCGATGGCGACGCAGTGTGACTGCGACGGGTCGCCGGTCATGTCCGCACCGGCGTCGGTCATATGCTTGATGAGCACGCCCTTGTTGAAGCGCGTGCCGCGAATCAGGAAGTTGTCGGCGGGCCATTCGCCGCGCTCGTTTTGCCCCCACGCTTCGCGCAGCCATTCGCGATTTGATTCAAAACCGCCTGCCGCCAGCACGCAGGCGCGCGCCTCGAAGCGCCGGCTGCCGCTGCGCGCCGCGATAAAGAGGCTGCCGTCAAGTTCAAGCGAATCGACGGGTGTTTCATAGCGGATATCGACGCCGAGCGCTTCGGCGCTGCGGTAATACGCGTTGACGAGCGCCTTGCCGCCACCCATGAAGAACGCGTTGGTGCGGGCCACGTGCAGCGCGCCGGACAGCGGCGGCTGGAAGCGTACGCCGTGCTTCTGCATCCACGGCCGGCACGACGACGACGCGCGGATCGTCAGCCGCGCGAGATGCTCATTCGTGATGCCGCCGGTGACTTTCAACAGGTCCTGCCAAAATTCCTCTTCCGGATAGGCATCGACGAGAACGTCCTGCGGCGCATCGTGCATGCAGCGCAGATTGCGCGTGTGTTGCGAGTTGCCGCCGCGCCATTCGCGCGGCGCGGATTCGAGAAGCAGGACCGAGGCGCCCGCTTCGCGCGCCATCAATGCGGCACACAGCGCGGCATTGCCTCCTCCGATTACGAGCACATCGACCATCAGACTTGTCTCCTTTTGGACAAATCGTAAAGGTCTCGTGCCCGCGTCGCTACCAGCCAGCCGTCAAGGGGTCTTCACTTTATGTGAAGGCCGAGGCTCCCGCAGCCGCGCACCGGGCCAGCGCCCCTCCTGCACCAGTTGACGGGCGACATCGGCGAGCACCACGCGCGCAGCGAGACCGGCGGGAGACAGTTCGTCGTCGGAGATGCTGGCGAGCATGTTGTGCCGTGTGGCGTATTTATCCGCGACGGGCACGCTCGTCAGTATCACGTTCTCGGGCCTTGCGAGCGCCGCGCCAGGCTGTATGGTCGCGCCGATGCCGGTGCGGACGAAGTCCATCAGGAGTGCAAGGCCGTCGACTTCGGCGACGATGTTCGGCTCGTATTCGGCGCGCCTGAACGCTGATAACAGCAGCGAACGCAGCCCATGCGTGCCGCTGGGAAGAACGAGCGGAAGCCTGCCGAGATTTTTCAGCCGGACGGATGCGCTCGTCGGCATGCCATCGAGATCGCCCGCGCCGATCAGGAACAGCCGCTCATCCAGCAGCGGCAGCACGCTCCAGCGTTGTGCGGGCTCCTCGCGGAACAGCACGGCGAGATCGATCTGACGCGCGCTGAGCATGGATGCAAGATAGCCGGAGAGACTTTCGACCATGTGCAGCCGCACATCGGGATAGCGCGAGCGCATGGCCTGCATGAATGCGACACCTAGCACGCTCGCCGTGCTCGGCGCCATGCCGACGCTGACATGGCCCGACAGACGGGCTGAGCGTGCAGCGAGCGCGGCATCGTCGATATGACGCAGCGCGAGTTGCGCCTGACGCCAGAACGCCAAACCTGCGTCGGTTGGAACGACGCCGCCCGAGGTGCGTTGCAGCAGACGTGTGGACAGTTCACCTTCGAGACGACTGATCTGCTGACTCAATGCCGAGGTCACCACGCCGAGTTCCAGCGCTGCCTTGCCCATGCTTCCGTGTTCCACGGCGCTGAGAAAATAGCGTAGTTGTCTGAGTTCCATTCCGCGATCGGTCAGGAGGAGTAAGCGGGTATTTTGACAGAACGTCGTCGGACCATCCTCGGCATAGGCGCCGCAACGCGTCCCCTATAGCGTCTGCGACCGGCGTGAAAACGGACTCTCGAATGACCTTCCAACGGCCCGGTTGAATCCGCCACCCTCAACAGCCGTTCAGGCTCCCTCTACCGCAACGACCGCTTCCAAGCCGCACCCGCCGCTCGCCTGACCGAGTTGGCCAGATAGGCGTCCTGCGAATATCCTGCGCTATCAACCACGCCTGAAATCGCAAAGGCTTCGTCTTGATCGTGTATCGTTTGTCAATAAAGTTGAGCGGCATATGCAAATAAAATCAATGGCTTGCAAAACATTCTGCCATGATTGCTCGCTTCATTTTGCCATACAAGTTGAGCAAAATCCGCTGAATTGACACGAAATACGAGCACTCGCTAATAGGCTTGATTCTTCCCAAGATGTGGCGGTCTATCGATCGATTTTCGTCAAGATAGGTCGAGCACTATAGCGGAAGTGGCCTCCCACGCCACCTCCGCTCACAACTCTAGTCGGCGGGACTAGCATTGACGGGAGCCATCATCAAATGCGTCAGGGCTTCCGCCACTTGTCCGGCTTCCCGGCATGCCGCAGCCTGCTCGGACACCAATGAAGCAGCTGGTCGGCCGGCCTTGCCAACCACGCATTTCCTGGCCTCCGGATAGCGCTCGCGAACCCACTTCGACAGTTTCTGGCGACAGGGATAGCCCAATCTCCTGAGGATGAAGGCGAAGCAGCGCCCGTGGTTGACGTAATGCCCGAGTGCTACTTTCATTCTTCGGAGTACATCGGCATTACGCGAACATACCCCCGCTGCAGATCACCGCTCTTCTCGAGTTCGTTACACCACGCCTTCAGAGAATTCTTCGTCAAATAACCCAACGGGCGAATGGTCGCCTTGCTTCGCCCCCCGAGTTGCAGATACAACTCGACCGCCCGAACGCGTTCTTGGTATGAATACATGGACTACCTCCAAAGTAGTCCACGATTTTGTCCGCATCCCCGGTGGGTTAAGACTCGGTGAAAATCAACGCTCTAGCCACTGCGGAAGGCGAGCGTCACAGCAGATCACAACGCAGCCTTTTCGGCAGCCTACGCTTATAGAGTGGTTGGAGCAGCACCTCACACTCCCGCAATAGCCCCTTCGTCGTCCGAGCGAGTCCCGTCCTTGTGATGTCCGCCGGCATCATCGACCGAAACATCCGCGGACGACGGCGCGAGCACGTTTTCCCATTTCGCGACGGCGGCCGAGGCGACCGCATTACCCAGCACATTGGTCGCCGTGCGCCCCATGTCCAGGAAATGATCAACGCCGATGATAAGGAGCAGCCCGGCCTCGGGGATATTGAACTGGCCCAGTGTCGCGGCGATGACGACCAAGGAGGCGCGCGGCACCCCGGCCATGCCTTTGCTGGTCAGCATCAGGATGGCAAGCATCGACAACTGCTGCACGAACGACAGATGAACGCCATACGCCTGCGCAATGAACAGCGTGGCAAATGTGCAGTACATCATCGTGCCGTCGAGATTGAACGAATAACCGATCGGCAAAACGAAGCTCGCGATACGTTCGGGGACACCGAAACGGACCAGTTGTTCCAGCATCTTCGGATAAACGGACTCGCTGCTGGCCGTACTGAAGCCGATCAGCATCGGCACGCGCATGAAACGCACAAGCGAAAATACCCTGCGCCCGAACAACACGCCACCGGCCAATACCATCAGAAGCCATAGCACGATCAGGCTTCCGTAGAATTCGCCCATGAACCGGCCAAAGGTTACGAGAACCGACACGCCGCGCGTCGTCACGACGTTCGCGATCGCACCGAACACCGCGAAAGGCGCGAGCGCCATCACATAGCCGGTCACTTTCAGCATGACGTGAGCGACCTGGTCGAGCATGCGAACGACGAGTTGCGCCTTGTCACCCAGCGTCGTAAGCCCGACGCTGAAGAAGGCGGCGAACACCACGATCTGCAGGATTTCGTTGTTCGCCATCGCCCCCACAATGCTGCTGGGCACTAGATGCACCACGAATTCCTTGGGCGACAGCCCGCTCGTGCTCAACCCGGTCGAGGCGTTGATCGCGGGCAACGGCAGGTTGAGCGCGCTGCCGGGCTTCAACCAGTTGGCGATCAGCGCGCCCAGCGCGAGCGAGATGAACGACGCGAAGAGAAACCAGCCCAGCGTCCTGATCCCGATGCGGCCCACCGCGCGCACATCGCCGATCTTCGTCACACCGATGACGAGTGAGCAGAACACGAGCGGCGCGATGATCATCTTGACCAGGCGCAGAAACACGTCGGCGAGAAGCGAGAAATAGCCGCCGACCTGGTTGGCTGCATCCGCGTTGGGCAGCATCGCGTGACAGGCAACGCCGGTTGCGATGCCGAGCACCATCCCGACAACAATGCGTGCAGCAAGAGGAAATTTCATGAGTGTCTCCAAGCGTATCTTTGACAAACGACATTGACGAGAGGCGTCACGCGCCAAGCCGCAGGTAAGCCATATGCGCGACGGCCGCGTCCTGCAGGGCGATGCCGACTGCCTTGTAGATCACGATGTCGGGGGCGTCCCGTGCGCGCTGCTCGTCGGCGCCGATGACGGTCGAAAGGTCCACCATCGTCCTGCTGTCGATCACGGCACGCGACGGGCGCAGCAGGTCACCCGTTTCGAACGGCGTCTGCTGCATCCAGTCCACGACGATGCGCGAGGCCGCGAGCAACGACGCGTCGTCGAGTTCGCGTTGATCGGGACGCGTCGCGCCGATACTCGCGACGAATGCACCCGGTCGTAGCCACTCGCCGCGTATGACCGGTTCGGATGCACGCGTTGCGACGACAACGATGTCGGCGGCGGCGCACGCTTCGGCATCGACCACCGATACGTTGAGACCGAACCGATGCCCGAGGCTGTCGGCAAGTGCATGCGCGGATACGGCATCGCGGCTGTGAATCATCACTGCGCGCAATCCGGCTCGTCCGGCCAAGGCCTCGGCATGAGCCCGCGCCTGCACGCCACTGCCGAACAGTCCGAGGCGTCGGCTCCCCGGACGCGCCAGATGTCGGGCCGCAAGCGCGGTGGTCGCGGCCGTGCGCACGCCCGTGATCGCATCGCCCTCGAGCATCGCGAGGAGCCCGCCATCGACGAGCGAAAACAGCGCGATGTAAAAGCGGAACTGGCCGTCGATCGTCGTGTACATCTTTATCGCCGCGACCTTGGCCAGGCCCAGCATTGCGCTCATTGCGCTGAACTTCACGTCGGACAAGCCGATGCGTGCGCGAGGCTGAACGGCCGCTGTGCCGTTCTGCAGGTCGAGATAGGCATCGCGAATGGCGTCCGATGCGAGGCGGACGTCGAGCACTGCCGCGATCTGGTCGTTGGTAAAGATCTTCATTGCTGCGGCTCCAGCATCATGCTTTCGACTGCGCCGCTGATCCAGCAGCCCGCGTCGGCGTTGTCGGGGTCTCGCATTTCGACCCGGATGCTGGACGGCTTGCCCATCGCGTACCCTTGATGCACGGTCATGCCCGACGCGCCGTGCGCGAGCAGGCCGTAGTGCAACGCACCGTAGAGGGTCGCGGCCGCGGCGATACCCGTCGCCGCATCTTCCGGATACCCGGACGAGCGCGGAAACTGACGCGCGTGCACCTCGAGAGGTTGTGTACGCTCGACCGCAAACGGATAAAGGCCCGTCGATTCGAGCTGGTCACATAGCGCCTGCACCTTTTCGAAGGACGGCGTCAGTGCATGAAGTCGCTGCACCGAGCGAATCGGTATCAGCGTCTTGGTCCGGCTCGTCGTGGCGTTGACGATGCCGAGAGCATCCAGATCGTCAGCATCGATGCGCAGCACATCGCATATCGCGGCGTGCAGCCGCGCGTCTTCGATCGATTGCACGATGCCTTTGGGCTGGCTCACTTCGATGGATTGCGTGCTTTCGTCAAAGCGAGCGTCGACGATGCCGCTCAACGTCTCGAGCGTCGCGACGCGGGATGTCCAGCGGCCAAGCCGCCGCAGAAGCCACAATGCGCCGAGCGTCGCATGACCGCACATCTCCATCTCGTGCCGGGGGACGAAGAAGCGCAGACGATACGTGCTGCCCGTATCACGCGGTGCGCACACGAATGCGCTTTCGTGACCGTAGCGCGCGGCGATCGCCATCATCTCGTCCGCCGACAGCGAATCCGCATCCAGTACGACGGGCGCGGGGTTGCCGCCGCCCTGCCCTGCGGGAAAGACGCGCACGAAATGCATGCCACCGTGCGGGGGTAACCGGGATGTGGCATTGGGGGAATGAGGCAACAAGGACGGGACATTCTCGACCGACATGAACTGGCTCCAGCGTGTAAGTGACGCCAGCATGCCGAACGGGAACCAAAGTTTCGCCGCCTATTGGGCCACGACAAGCACACAACCGGGCCAATCGGGCGTCCGGCCCACCGCGCGGGAGTCCGCGCACACCCGTGTTTTCCCTGAGAACCGGGCTTGGCTGGCTGCGTGAGTGCCCGGCTACGTGCACGGAAGGTTGTACCGCTATACTGGGACATCCCATTGATACACCGGTCCACAAGACCCGCTATGGCCAGTCGCTACCCACCGCATGGAGCGCCCAAGGGTAAATTCGTGAAGCACTATCCGACCGCCAATACCCACTTGTCCGAAAATCGCATTGCCGATGTTCGGCAGGTTTCGATCGGCGATTACCGCACGCAGCCCCACGAACATGACGAGTACATGTTCTTGCTGCCGCGCACCGGCCAACTGATCCTGAACGTCGAATCGAACGCCTCGCCCTTGCGCCTGGCGCCCAAGTCGTTTGTCGTGGTGCCGCCGCAGCGCCTGCACGATACGCACGGCTATCGGAAGGAGCAGGAACACGTCGCCGTCTATGTGGCGAGTGATTTCGTCGCGTTCTGCGAGCGCAAGGCGCAAAGAAGCCTGTCGTGCGCGAAGATTGCCATCCGGTCCGCGCCGTTGGCGCTGCTCAACGCGGTGCGTCTCGCCACCGACACCGGTCAGCACAACGTCGGCGAACTCGCGGCCTATCGGCGGGAACTGACTAACAAGACGTTGGCGGCCACGTGCGTCGAAGCGGGACTGATCGCGGGCCATCTGCCGTTGACACCCATCGACGCGCGCCGTGAACTCGTGAAAGACATTCGGGGATTTCTCGACGCGACACTCGATCAATCGATGGGGCTCGATCGCATTGCCTACGAGTTCGGTCTGTCACGGCGCACGTTGACGCGCCTGTTTCGCGACGTCACTGGCGAATCCATCGTCGACTATCAATCGCGGCAGCGTGTGCATCACGCCACGCAGCTATTGCAATCACCCGGCATGACGGTCGTTATGGCGGCGGCAGCGGTCGGTCTCGATTCACCGTCCTATCTCGCCCGCCTGTTCCGGAAGCACGGATTGGCGCTACCGCGATCCTTCAAGGCGTAACCTCGAAGTGCACATGCCCGAAGCGCCGATGGCGACGCGGCATCCCCGTATCTTCTGAAGGCTGAAATGTGCCAGCCTCAGTACTCGGGCGCGAGGAGGACGTATCGTCAGTCTAGAATTTGCCATCTATTTCCCTGACCTGCCTGATTTCTTCGGGCCATTTCAATCTTGGATAACGGCCCCGGTTGAATCCGCAATCGACCCGGAGCTGCCGGTCGCGGATGCAAGGTAGCTTGCCAGGAAGCCGCCGTCCGACACTGCTCGTCGGCAACGCACACTCACGCCCAATCTGCTCTTTCGCCAAGTTCGATTCGACGCCCGAATTCAGTCGTTCGACTCCTGGGATTCAACGGCCTAAGAACACTGTAAACCGGTGATTGCATGGGCCGGGAAGCGAGAGGGCCGCGATCTTTTGGGCCAGCGGAATGTCCGTTTCCGCACTGCATGGCGGACATCGGTATCATTGCGCCAGATGCATACTGGTAAAGGATGCGATATGAAACACGCTGGCCCCGACGCGCTTGATCGACTCGAAAGTGTGTTGCGTCGATTGCGCGAGATACCGAAACTGACTGAAAGGTCACGAGGAGTATTTTATTGCAGCAGTAAAGCATTCCTTCATTTTCACGAAGATCCGACCGGGCTCTACGCCGATTTGCGCCGGACCGAATCGTTCGAGCGATTCCCGATGAATTCGAGGGCCGAGAAAGATGAGTTTTTGCGTCTGGTTAGTCTTGCAGTGGCGAAACCGGGGGAGCGTTGAATCCTCGGTCGTTAACCGACCGCATCAACCGGAGCACGCGGTGGCGACTGCACGTCTGTCCCGATGCGCGCAAATCCACCGTGACTTTGCAGTAGCGTCTTTGCCTTCCCGCAACAGCCCTGATTTGCGGTCGAGCAGCTTGGGCGCTTTGGCACGCAGCCTCAATCAGCAGGACGCCAGCGATTTCGCACAATCCTGCCCCTCATGAATCAATTCCCGCGCGACGTCGGACAAAACGCCATGACGCTCGATCGTCGAGAAGCCGGCATCGAGCCGGGCATGATACAGCCCGAGCATCTCCTTGATCGTGGCCCGATCGGCGTCAGATAGCACCGCACGCTCAAGAATGCGCGTAAACGCAACCAATAGGCGTTGTATGACAAACGTCGCGTGATAGATCGCAAGCATGTCGCGGGCATCCCGACGCAGCGGAGACGCATACTTTGTTTCCGGGCTGTTGTGAACGAGTTCCTCGCGCAGATTGATGCCATATAGGTAGGTATGCGCCACCTCGTGAACCAGCTTGTCGAGCAGGAAGATCCAGCTCAGGTCGATCTCCCCGTTCACGAGAATCATCGATTGAAGCTTGTCACCCGTTAGCGATAACGCACGCTCGCTGGTCGCACCGGCGGATTCAAAAAAGACGATCGAGCCGACGAGGATCTCGATCTCCGCGGCGAGTTCCGCATAAGCGGCTTCAAGCACCCGAACGCCGTGTGTCATGGCCGCTTCCGCGAGTTGCTCCTTTTCCCGGGGCAGAGGCCGCAAGACAATCTCCGTATAGGAGGTGCCGCCCGAGATTTCGTCCAGCACCTCACGCAGCAACTCGCGATCGATGCGCGACGCCGGCGTGAATCGAGGCAGCGTCTCGTATCGGTCGCGCGCCATGACCATGAGCAGGCGCGACGCTTCCGGCAACTTGTTCAGCTCCGCCAAGCGGATCACATAGTGGTAAGCGAAGCTGTGAAATCCATTGAATCCGGCGGGCTGCAAGGCTGCGAAGTGCGCGTGGACGCTGTCGGGAAACAGCGCCGGCGCGTGGGCCGTGAGCTGTTCGAGCAGATCCTCGTACGCGGACTTCAGTTGGGATTTGAACCCCGTCGACAGCGACGAAGCCACACCCGCCAGCGGAAGAAAGGGATAGGTCATGACAGTGATTGAAGGTCGAACAGTTCTCGATTGGTTTGGAGATAGTGGGGCAAGCCACTATCTCCGGAATTGAGCATGAGCCTCAACGGCCTGGAAAAGACGATGCAGAGGAGTGCAAGCACGAAAAGTTCGCTGCCGTAGATGATGACGGCGTCGGGCGACAGTGTCTTGAGGGCCACGCCCGATATCCAGATGCCGAAAGGAGCGGCAGCGGTGCAAAGAAACATCAGGCTCGATTCCATGCCGGTGCGGTGCCCTTCCGGAATCGCCATCGCCCGCTTCGAATTGACGGTAACGTTGAACGTCGTCAACCCGACACCCAATGCGAAACCCAGCACGCACCAGGTGACGAGATGGTGCGTGCAACCGAACGCAAAAATGGAGGCGCCGATCATTCCGATGCCGACGCTCGAAATTGCATGATCGGAAGCGATGCGCCGGGCTTGCTGGATCAGCAAGGCAGAAGCCCCCAATACGCCCGCGCCCAATGATAGCTCGATGCAGGCCACGTTCAGCATCGTGCCGCCCTCCGCGAGAACCTTGGCTGGCAACAGGAAGAATACGAACGGGACGAACAGCATGTTGGCGAGCAGCGACGCCGCCGCGATCGCCCGCTCGGCTCGAATGCCGAGTACCCGTTGCATCCCGTGGCGCAGGTCCCGGAAGAACGACGGTGCCGGCCCGGCACGCGTTCGCACGGGCTGCACCGCACTGAACGACATGTGGAAGACGAGCGAGGCCACGACGCCGAGACAACTGCTCGCGGCACTCAGCCAGAGCGCGGACTCGCCTCCGAACACCCCGATCATGAAGCCCGCCAGCGTCGGGCCGAACAGGATGTTCAGGATGAAACCCGATGCCTTCAGGCGCAAGCCGCTGCGAACCTCGTCGGCATCGGGCGAAATCTCGGGTATCAGCGGGGTGCTCAGCGGCATCAGGGCCGCCACGGCGATGCTCGAGGTCACGCTGGCGATGACGATAACGACGACAAGCCAATTCGCGTGGGTGGCGTGAAGCGTACGTGCGCCGCCGACGACCGGGATCACCGATGCAAGTGCGAGCAGCGATGCACCCAGCAACACGGTACTCTTGCGGATTCGCTCGGCGACAACGCCCACGAATGGAAGGAACAGCAAGGTCGTCGCCCACGTCGCGATCAGCGTCAGCGTGAGCGCCGACGGGCTTGCGATGTCCTTCAGCAAAAGCCACGTGGCATAGAACTGCAGGATGCGCGACGAAACCGTCACGGCCGCGTCGGCGAACACATAAGTCACGATCAGTTGCCATCGGGTCGAGGGCATCATGCTATTCGCTCTTCTGAAACTCGTCGGCAACGGATTTGAAAATGGCTGCCGCGTTGAACGCCCGTGCGTTCCCGGCAAAAACCTGCACCTGAATGAATACCTCGCGAATTTGTTCGATCGGTATGCCGAGGTGCAGGGCGGCGCCAAGTTGAAAACGCAACTGATTCTCGCAGCCGCCCATGGCGCTGATTACCCCGAGCGTGACGAGGTGCCGTGTCTTCAGATCAAGGCCGGGTCAGCGATACGCGTATCCGTAAATGTCGGAAGCCAGTTTATCGACGAGATCGGGAAATACCGGCCGAACGGTCTCGTTGGCCAGCCGGACGCCGTCTGGATTGAACATCTGAAGCAGGTCGCCGTTCTGTTCGATGGGGCTCATCGGTCGCCTCGGTCCGATATGGCGGATCCCGGGATCCGCCGTCGACAATTCACTACGCTGCCGTCACTTCAGGGCAGTGGTAATCGCGTGGACGATTTTGCTTTGTGCACCTTTCATGATCATCTTGTTTTCGATCTTCATCTGAAGCTCCATGTATGGAAAATTAAGGAGATCAGAAAGAAATGTTCGGAATCCATGCAGTTCTTCTCGAACCGCGGAGTAATGCTTGCAGGTAAACAAATTTAGGTAAAGCAAAAAAAATATTAGATGCATTGCCGGGAATTTTATGAATTCAATCGTATGCGATCCATCAGCGACGCCCCTCAGAGTGAGATGGCGAGGCGCGTGAGATGTGGCAGGAACGTGGGTCAGCGGAGATCGGCGGGCATCATCCAGGGCAACAGCGCGTCGTAGTCGTCGACGCTCTTTGCCAGCGGCAGACACTGGAACAGCCAAGTGAGGTAGCGGTAGGGATCAATGCGATTCGCGCGGCACGTCTCGACCAACGAGTAAAGGTTCGCGCTCGCCTCGACGCCATGAACGGTGTCGGCGAACAACCACGAGCGGCGTCCAACGCAGAACGGGCGAATCGAGTTCTCGCAGGGATTGTTGCTGATGGGCCAGTTGCCGTTCTCGACGTAGCGGATCAGCTTCGGCCATTGCTCACGCAGATAGGTCAGCCCCTTGCCGAGCAAGCTTTTCGGCATGACGCCCGGCGATTGCTCGAGTGCAAGCGCATGGATGGCATCGAGTACACGGACGCTGTATCGCCGTCGCAAACGCTGTCGGCGCTCGACCTCCCACGTTTCGGTGCGCGCTTCCGCGGCGAACAGCCTGCCAATCAGCTTGATGAAGCGCGACGCGAGTAGATCCGATGTGCGCGCGGCTTTCGGCACGCTGTCCTCCGCCTTGACGAAGTAGCGTTTCACGTGCTCCCAGCATCCGAGGTGTTCGAGCTCGTAACGCTGCGCGATGTCGTTGTAGGGTTCGTAGCCGTCCGTCATCAGGACCGCGCCCTTGCGGATGCCGGCGAACAGTTTGTCAGCGAGCTTGGTACCTCGTCCGGGCGTATAGGTGAAGCGTATGCGGTCTTTTAACGACGCCCATCAGAGGTTTGGAGTGGCAGGCATGCTCCATAGCATGAGGGCCGCGTAGTCGTCGGCGGTTGCAGCGAGAGGCAGCTTCGTGAACAGCCAGACGAGGTAGCGATACGGTTCGATGCCGTTCGCCTTGCAGGTTTCGACGAGCGAGTAGAGATTGGCGCTGGCCTGCGCACCGGCAACCGTGTCGGCAGGGATGCTGGGGATCGCAGAAGTAGACCTTGATGTCCATCGCGACAGTGAAGCGCTTGTGGCCAGCCATCTCCGTGCCCCGATCCCACGTCAGCGATTTATACAATTCCTGTGGTAGCTTGCCGGCGTGTCTTATCAGAGCATTGACGACAGCCTCAGAGTCCTTGCTGGAAATCTTTACCAGCATCACGAACCGGGTCTGGCGTTCGACGAGTGTTGCAATCTGACTGTTGGCGTTGCCGAACAGCAGATCGCCTTCCCAGTGCCCGGGTATTGCTCGGTCCTCGGCAGTGCCCGGGCGTTCACTGATTGATATGGCATCGCGGATGTTCGTACGATCCTCGGTCTTCAGTGTGTGTAGACGCGATCGACGCTTGGCCCGAGAACGGCGCAGGTGTTCCAGCAGCTCTCTTTTCAGCGCACCACGGGCCTGGATATAGAGGCTCCGATAGATAGTCTCGTGCGACACCTGATAGTCCTTGTTGACCGCATACACGTGCTTGAGCCAACCCGCAATCTGCTCCGGCGACCACTGCAATCGGAGCTTGCTTGCCACAACCTGGGCGAGTGTCCGATTCCTGACCAGCTTACATGTCTTTGGGCGCCGTGCGCGGTCCCAGGCGAGCGCGTCGGCCTGGCTCGCCCGATAGTCCTGCCTTCCGCCATTTCGCTGCACCTCGCGGCTGATCGTAGATGGTGCACGTCCTAATCGCGCCGCTATCGATCGAATCGACTGGCCGGCGACGACTGCGCGCGAGATTTCCTCGCGCTCGGCAAGCGTCAAGGCAAGCTGGGAGCGGTGTCGAGGCGCTGGCTGTATTCCGCCAGTTCTGGCAAGAATCCCCTGAATAGAGGAATGGTGGCGATCGAACAGTTGGGCAATCTGATGGAGCGTGTCACCTTTGCGCCACCGCTCCCACATCAGTGCCTTTTGAGTCTCAGTGTAGTAGATCCTGCGCCGCTGCTTCATTTGCAACACCTCCACTGCTTACGCAGCGTCTAGTGTGTTGCATCGACCGGTTGAATCCGCCGCCGGACTCGGCCGGCCGCAGTCCCGGCGGACTGCGACTGGCTCAACCCGACCCCGAGCGGCCCTTGGCATCGTTCGCGCCGATGACCCTTGTTTGCCATGAACCAGCCCCCCGATGTTGAGCCGCCGCAGTCTCCCCTTGGTTTTGGGGCAGCGCTTGTTCTTCAGGAAACCAACGACCAAATGACCAGGAGGATATCTCGACCGCCGATATGCTTGCTCGACGTGTACACACCGGCTACGGCGCAAACGAAGCGGATCTTACTGTTCGTGAGCGCTTGTGGCTCGTCTCCATACGCCCTCCAGCATCGCAGGCACCCATTGCTCGGCCGGGCAGCGACTCCAGGTGTCGGCAAGAAAAATCATCGATTCGTCACCACCCGTCTGCCGAGCCTTCTCTAGTTCCAACAGCAGAAGCGTACCCGCAGAGTAGGGGCAGCCACCGACCGTTCCCCCCTCTGTCGCTTGACGAAGGACCACGGCCGGGGCGAAAAGGCAGCGACGGCTAGCCATCTCGGGCGTGAGTGTCTGCCGCACCGCGGCGTCGAGATAAAGACCACGCATTTGATTCAGGCCTTTTACGACATTGTGTATTGCTACGCCGACCGCGTGGACGCCTGCAAGGTCACCCCCGACCATCGAAGCGAGTAACGCCTTGGCACGCGTCACCTTGCCGGTCACTTGCCAGACCAGATTGCGCAGCGCATTCCCCGGCGCAAGCGATGCGGCAATCACTTCAGCGGCGGCCCAGGTGGCCTCGCCAGCTTCAAAGGTGGGACTGAATAAACGGCCTATGACCTGTTGCACAAGCGGCCCGACTGCAACGTCGGTGTTTGTGTCTGAAGTTGACCCGCTTCAACGGACACCTATTCTTTTTGAAGAGGAGGTGCCGTCATGGGCAAGCATCGGAAGCCGTACCCGGCGGAGTTCCGGGCGCAGATGGTAGAGCTGGTGAAGGCAGGACGTACGCCTGAGGAATTGGCGCGCGAGTTCGAGCCGACGGCGCAGAGCATCATCAACTGGGTCGCTCAGGCCGATCGCGACTCGGGAATGCGCCAGGACGGACTGACCACGGCCGAGAGGCAGGAATTAACGCGGCTACGCCGTAAAGTCCGCCAACTCGAGATGGAGCGCGACATACTCTCTCACGCGGCTGCCTGGTTCGCTCGGGAGACGGGGGCC
>NZ_FPJP01000025.1:0-97667 GCF_900119325.1 Burkholderia sp. NFPP32
TCGCTGTCGACCTCGACCTCGACCGGTCTGTCGTCGGCTAACAGCTCCATCACTTCGCTGTCGACTTCGACCTCGACCGGCATCAACTCGCTGTCGACCGGCCTGAGCTCGACCGACAGCACGATCCTGTCGCTGTCGACCTCGACCTCGACCGGCATCAACTCGCTGTCCACCGGCCTGAGCTCGACGAACAGCTCGGTGTCGTCGCTGTCGACTTCCACCTCGACCGCGATCAACGCCGCGAAGACGCACTACTACAGCGTCAACGACAACGGCACGCAGCAAAGCAACTACGCCAACGACGGCGCAACGGGCGCCAACGCCCTCGCGGCAGGCGTCAACGCAAGTGCGGCAGGCGCAAGCAGCGTCGCGGTCGGCGACGGCTCGAACGCGCAGTCGGCAGGCGCGGTCGCGATCGGCCAGAACGCATCGGCAACGGGCGGCAAGGCCGTGTCGATCGGCTCCGGCAACACCGCGAGCGGCGACGGCGCGGTAGCGATCGGCGATCCGAGCGTCGCGACGGGTACCGGCGCGGTAGCGATGGGCGCGAACGACACGGCGACCGGCAACGGCGCAGTGGCGCTCGGCAACGCAAACACGGCAAACGGCGCCAGCGCGCTCGCCCTCGGCAGCTCGAACCAAGCCACCGCGGACAACACGATCGCGCTGGGCAGCCAGTCCACGGCCAGCGCCACCGGCGCACAAGCCTACGGCTCGGCAGCCAAAGCCACGGCCGCCGACGCGCTCGCCTTCGGCACGAACGCGCAAGCCAACGTCGCCAACTCGATCGCGCTCGGTGCGAACTCGGTCACGAGTGCCGCGAACCCGACGTCGAGCGCCACGATCGGCGGTGTCACGTACCTCTTCGCGGGCAGCTCGCCGGCAGGCGTGGTGAGCGTCGGCGCGCCGGGCCAGGAACGCCAGATCACGAACGTCGCCGCCGGCCGGATCTCGGCCAGCAGCACGGACGCGATCAACGGCAGCCAGCTCAACGCGACGAACAACGCGGTCACCGCGCTGTCGACGTCCACCGCGTCGAACGTCGCGTCGCTGTCGACCGGCATCAACTCGCTGTCCACGGGTCTCAGCTCGACGAACAGCAACCTCACGTCGCTGTCCACGTCGACCTCGACCGCGATCAGCTCGCTGTCGACGGGCCTCAGCGCGACGAACAGCAACGTGTCGTCGCTGTCCACGTCGACCTCGACCGGCATCGGTTCGCTGTCCACCGGACTGAGCTCGACGAACAGCACGGTCGCCTCGCTGTCGACCGGCGTGACGAACATCAACAACACGCTGAACCAGTTGTCGACGACGCTCAACAACAACACGACGCGCGCGATCAATACCAACGGCGTCGCCGCCGACATGAACGGCACCGGCAGCGATCACCCGACCGTCACCGCCGGCTCGAACTCGGTGGCGATCGGCGCGAATTCGACGGATGGCGGCCGCCAGAACGTCGTCTCGGTCGGCAGCGACACGCAGCAGCGCCAGATCGTGAACGTCGCGCCGGGTACGCAAGGCACCGACGCAGTGAACGTGAACCAGCTGACGCAGGTGCAGACGACGCTGTCGACGGCACTGTCGGGCCAGCAGGCGCAGATCAACTCGCTGGGTTCGCAACTGCAGCAGACCGACCAGATGGCGAAGCAGGGTATCGCGGCCGTCGGCGCGATGGCGTCGATCCCGCAGCTCGATCGCGACGCCAACTTCGGCATGGGTATCGGCACGTCGACCTTCCTCGGCCAGAAGGCGATGGCGGTCAACATGCAGGCCCGCATCACGGAGAACCTGAAGGCGTCGATCAACGGCGGCTTCAGCGGCGGTCAGAAGGTGATCGGCGCCGGCATGCTGTACCAGTGGAAGTAACGCGTCGCGCCGCCAGGTCGCCCGGCTCGCCAGCCGGCCGGCCCGCGGCGGCCCCGACGGCAGGACGAGCCGGCCGCGCAGCCCGCGGCCGGCTTCTGTCAACCCAAGCTTTGAGGACGTAACCGTGAACAAACTCGCTTTTGCGCTCGCGCTTTCCGCAATGGCCCTCGCCGCGTGCTCGACCGCATCCGGCCCGACCTTCAGCGCCTCCGAACTGCAACCGCGCGACGGCATGCGCACGTTCCAGGTGGACTGCCACGGCCTGCTGTCCGGCCCGCAGACCTGCATGAAGGCCGCCCGCAAGATCTGCGGCGACCAGCCGGTGCGTGCCGTCGACTCGGCCCGCGCGCTGCGCGACAAATCCGATCCTGCGACGCTGGTCTTCCAGTGCGGCGCCGCGCCGGCCGAAGCGGCTGCGGCCTCGGCCGCCGAACCGGCGCCTGCCACCGTCGAACACGTGAACCTGTCGGGCGACGCGCTGTTCGCGACCGACCACGCGACGCTCGCACCGACCGCACGCGAATCGCTCGACCGGCTGCTGAGCGAGCGCGCGGACCGCACGTACTCGCAGGTGACGATCACCGGCTTTACGGATACGGTGGGCAGCGACGACTACAACCTTGCGCTGTCGAAGCGCCGTGCCGAATCCGTCGCCGCCTATCTGAAGGCGCACGGGCTGAAGGCCGACACGCTGACGGTCACGGGCCGCGGCAAGGCCGATCCGGTCGCGTCCAACGCGACGCCCGAAGGCCGTGCCAGCAACCGCCGCGTCGAAATCACGCTGCAGCACTGAGCGGGCGACCGCCGCGCCCGGCGGCCGATCCGGCAGGCCGCCAGCGCCGCGCCGGACATCCGCCGATCGACGCGGGTGCCGCTGCGTCGGCGCCCCGTTTCCGCTGGCCGCCGGCTATGTCAAAGTTCGTCACGTCCCTCCACAAACCGGCGATTTCCGTGCCACAATCGCCGCAGACAGTCGCAGGGGCAGCCTGCCCGAATCGCACGCCGTGCCAGGCGTGCCCGACGACACGCCGGAATCCGGCTGCCGCCCTCGCGAACCACGTCGCCCGATTCGCGTGCCGCGGCGCACCGGCGCGAATGCAACCATGACAATCCACGGCGCGCCGCTTCCGGGCCAGACGCTCGACGCCATGCCCGGACGCACGACGCCGCAGAGGAAACCAACCGGTGACGGACATCAATGAAGCCGCCTCGGGCGGCACCCGCAAGCAACGGCCGGCGGTCGGCATCTCGCTGTTTGCGAGGGACGGCCAGGCGATCTGGGAAAACGGCATTCACCAGAACATCGCGTTCCTCGCGACGATGCTCAAGCGCTCGGATCGCGTCGGCCCCGTCTATTTCCTGAACGGCGGCGACGCCAACGCACTGCCGGCCGGCCTCGAACTCGACGGCCTCGACATCCCGCTCGTGAATCCCGCCGACGTCACGCACGAACTCGACGTCGTGATCGAAATGGGCGCGCAGTTGCCGGTCGAATGGATCAGGCACATGAAGGCGCTCGGCAAGAAAATCGCCGCGTTCTTCTGCGGGCATGTGTATGCCGGCCTGTGCGAAACCCCGATCTTCGAAAAACCGTCGGGGCATATCTTCAACGGCGCGCCGTTCGACGAAGTGTGGCTGCTGCCGCAATACGACAAGACCGCGGCGCCGATGCTGCAGACCATCCTGCGCGCGCCGGTGCACCTGATGCCGCACATCTGGTCGCCGTACTTCCTCGATCGCCGCATCGCCGCGCTGGCGAGCGAAGGCGCGACGTTCGGCTATCGGCCCGGCAGCCGCCCGTGGCGCCTGGCGATGCTCGAGCCGAACATCTCGGTCGTCAAGTCCTGCCACTACCCGATGCTCGCGTGCGACGAGTTCTATCGCGCGCGGCCGGACGCGGTGCAACACATGTTCGTCGTCAATGCGATGCACATGAAGGAGCATCCGACCTTCGTGCACTTCGCGAACAGCCTCGATCTCGTGCGCCAGCACAAGGCGACCTTCGAACCGCGCATCGACCTGCCGGGCTTCATGGCGCGCCATGCAGACGCGGTCGTGTCGCACCACTGGGAAAACGGGCAGAACTACCTGTACTACGACGTGCTGCACGGCGGTTATCCGCTGATCCACAACTCGACGCTGCTCGGCGACGCCGGCTATTACTACCCGGACTTCGACTCGGCCGCGGGCGGCCGCGCGCTGCTCGAAGCGTGGCTGCATCACGACGAACGCCTCGACGACTACCGTGCGAAGGCCGACCGGCTGCTGCAGTCGGTCTCGATCGACAACCCCGCGAACCTCGACGCGTTCGTCTCGCGTCTGGTCGCCTGAACCGGAGCATACGCATGTCGGACTCCAATGCCCGTCAAGCGCCCGGCGAGGGCAAGCGTCTCGTCGTCGGCGTGTCGCTGTTCGTCCGCGGCGCCGGCCAGTCGCTGTGGGAAAACGGCATCTTCCAGAACTGCCTGCTGCTGATCCTGCTGCTGCGCCAGTCGCCGCTCGTCGCGGAAGCCGTGATGGTAAACGGCGGCGAACAGGTCGCCGATCCGCAGATGATGCTCGGCGAATGGGACGTGCCGCTGCTGTCGATGGACGAAGCGCTGCAACGCTGCGACGTGCTGATCGAAATGAGCGCGCAGTTCGGCGCGGACTACCTGCGCGCGTTCCGCGAGCGCGGCGGCAAGGTCGTCACGATGCGGGTCGGCAACGACTACGTGATCGACATCGAACGCGCGATGTTCAACAAGCCGTCGGGCTTCCTGTTCTCGGGCGCGCCGTACGACGCGGTGTGGACGATTCCCGAATTCGAGCGCTCGTGCCTGCACTATTACCAGACGGGGCTGCGTGCACCGGTCACGATCGTCCCGCACATCTGGCACCCGATGCTGTTCGACAAGGCGCGCGCGACGCTCGGCGCCGGTTTGTCGTACGGCTATCGGCCCGGCAAGCCGCGCTGGCGCGTGACGATGTTCGAGCCGAACATCTGCATGGTGAAGACGAGCATCATCCCAATGCTGGTCACGGAAGAGGCATACCGCGCCGATCCGAAATTCCTTGAATTCGTGCGCGTGTGCAACACGATCCACATCAAGGAGCACGCAACCTTCGTCCACTTCGCGAAGAGCCTCGACATCGTGAATCATGGCATCACGACGTTCGAAAGCCGCTATGCGGTGTACGAGTTCATGGCCGCGTACGGCGATGCGGTGGTGTCGCACACGTGGGAAAACGCGCAGAACTACCTGTATTACGAGCTGCTGTACGGCGACTATCCGCTGATCCACAACTCGCCGTTCCTCGGCAAGGCCGGGTATTTCTATCCGGACTTCGACTGCCAGGCCGGCGGTCGCGCGCTGCTGCAGGCGTTCGCCGAACACGACGCGAACCTGGAAGCGTACCGCGAGCAGTCGAAGCACGTGCTCAGCTCGGTCAGCATCTACAACCCCGCGAACGTCGCCGCCTATACGGACGCGATCGCCACCCTCTATCGCGACGCGTGACGCGCCGCCCTTTCCGGACCCCGACATGAACGCACGCACGCCCCTCACCCGGGCCAAATGGATGATCGGCTGCGCCGTCGCTTCGATCGCGATCGGCGCGCACGCGCAATCCGCCGGCGAATCGGCCGACACGCTGCTTCGAGATTCGGATGCAGTGTTCAAGCAGCTCGACGCCGGCCAGTACGGCGCGGTGTGGAGCGACGCCGCCGCGTTCGTGAAGGCGCGCATCAAGCAGGACCAGTTCGCGGCCGACATGCAGCATGCGCGCCAGTCCGTCGGTACGGTCAGCCATCGCGGCTGGGCGCAGATCACGCGCATCCGTTACACGAACGCATCGGCGATGCCCGACGGGCTCTACGCGAACGTCGACTATGCAACCACGCTGACGAACGGCGCGACCGTGTTCGAGAAGCTGAGCTTTCGCCTCGACGACGACGGCCGCTGGCGTCTGACGGGCTACGTGCCGCGCCAGTCGCAAGGCGCCGTGCAGTAAGCCGCGCACCGCCCGCCTCACGGAGCCGCCATGAAACTCAATGTCGCGATAACGATGAACGTGCAGCGCGACGCGACGCAGTCGATCTGGTACAACGGCGCGAACCAGCATTGCGTGTACCTGTACATGCTGCTGAAGCAGTCGCCACTGATCGGCGAGGTGTGGCTCGCGCACGACGACGGCGTCACCGACTATCCGCAGGCGCTGATGATGGATGCGTTCGGCGACGCGCTGCGGCCGCTGTCGTCAGTCGTCCACCAGACCGACCTGTTGATCGAGATGAACGCGTTCGTCGACCCGTCGCACACGGACGTCGTGCGCCGTCGCGGCGGCAAGTGCGTGTCGTACCGCTTCGGCAACGACTACGTGATCGCGGTCGAGACGATCAACTTCGAGAAGAACGACTGGCGGCCGAACCCGCACCGCGTGCAGTTCGACGAGATCTGGACCAACCCGCAGCACATGCATACTTGCGCGGCCTATTTCCAGGCCGTGTATCGCGCGCCGGTGATCGAGCTGCCGCATATCTGGTCTCCGTATTTCATCGAGCGCAGCCTCGACGCCGACCCCGAACTGAAGGCCCGCTTCGGCTACCGGAATCACGGCCCGGCAAAGCGCATCGCGTTCTTCGAGCCGAACCTGAACGTCGTGAAGAGTTCGATCGTGCCGATGCTCGCCGCGAACGCGTGCTACGTCGAGCATCCGGAGCTCGTCGAGCACGTGTACATGACCAACACGTTCGACAAGAAGGAGAACGTCGCCTTCAAGCATCTCGCGCTCGGGCTCGAGATGGTGCGCGACGGCAAGGCGACGGCCGACGTGCGCGCGCCGTTCGTCGCGTGGGCCGCGCATCACACCGACATCGTCGTGTCGCACCACTGGGAAAACGGCCTCAACTACCTGCTGTACGACGCGCTGTACGGCAACTACCCGCTCGTGCACAACTCGCCGTTCCTGCGCGACGTCGGCTACTACTACCCGGACTTCGAGATCTTCGACGCGGCGCGCGCGATCGCGACCGCCGCGCAAACGCACGACGCGCGGCTCGACGACTATGCGGCGGCCGCTCGCCGCTGCCTGCACCAGGTCGACACGCTCGCCGAACACAACGTCCGCGCGTATTCCGCGCAGATCCAGCAGCTGTTCGCCGGCCGCGCGCTCGGCTGACCGCATTCGCACACGCCCCTGCCCATATGACGCGATCGACCGCGCGATGGCGCTCGTGCTCGGCGGCGTCGGAATGGATCGATCGATTTGTTGAGCGTCCGGGCGGCAGGCTGATCGCGCCCGGACGAAGTCGAAGCCGGCCGCATGCCGGCCCGTACGCACTCCGGATGCGCTACACCAGCATCCGGTCGCCGCTTTGCGCGGCGAATGCGCGGCCATGCCGCCGCCCCGTGCGCGCGAGCATGGCGAAGCAACGAGCCGCCGGCCGGCTTGCGCCGCCGGATTGCTTCACGAGGCTGTCGGACACGCCGCGCGCGATCGCCGAATCGTCGCCGCACGCGCCCGCGATGACGCCGGCGTAATAGTGCCACGCCGCCAGCTCGCGGCCGTTGGCGTCGAGCGGCGTCATCCGCTGAATGCGGCGCGCGACGGCCTTCAGGCCGTCGAGATACGGTGCAACGTCGATCGGCACATCGGTCGATTCGGCACCCAGTTGCCACAGCATGTCGGCCAGCTCGGCGAGCGCGACCAGGTCGCACGCATCGGTCGCCTGCGTGCCCGTTCCGCCTCCGGTCTTCGTCTCCGCCATGCCCACGCCCCTTTTGCGATTCATCCCGGCCACGCGCCGGCCCCAACCGACTCCGGCGCGCATCACGCATGCCGCCCGCCTGTTCCCGCGCCGTCACGCGGCGGCCGGCGGCCGCCATGTAAAACGGATGCCCTGCGCCCATGCGACGCCGGCATCCACGATGATCTGCCGGTCGATCTCGTTCTCCACGCCTTCGACGACGACGTGCCGCGCGCCTTCATGGGCAAACGCGATCAGCCTGCGGAACTGGTAGCGCCCGATCGCGTTGCGCTTGATCATCGACAGGACCGACCGGTCGAGCTTCACGATGTCGGGATTGCCGACCACCAGATTGTTCAAGGCGCTGAAGCCGACGCCGAAATCGTCGATCGCGATCCGGCATCCGGCCTGCCGGAAGCGGTTCACGAACGACCGGCCCGCGACGGGATTCAGCGGCCCCGTCTCCGTGATCTCGACCACCAGACGCGCCGCGACCGACGGTTCGCGCTCGAGCCGCCTGAAAATCGCGAGCCACGCATCGTCGACGACCGCACTCGCCGCCGCGACGTTGCACCCGTAGACGGCGCCCGGATCGGCGCGCAGCCCGTCGATCGTCCGGCTCACCACGAGCCGGTCGAACCAGCGCATCAGCCCGAGCGCCTCGAGGCGCGGCAGGAACGCGACCGGCGGCAGCACGTCGCGCTCGCCCCAGCGCAACCGCGCCAGGCATTCCTGGTACAGCACGCCGCCCGACAGGTCGGATCGGCACACCGGCTCGTGCGCGAACCCGAGCCGGCTCTCCACGAAACTGCGTACCGACGCGAGGTCGGGATGATCGTCGGGGGCACCGAACACGAGATCGATTTCGTCACGATTCGCTTCCCGATTCGCCTCCAGGCGAGCTTCGACCGCATTCATCCGGCGCTCCGGCAAATGGCGAGCCGCCGAAGACGGCTCGACCTCAACAAACATGCGGAGCGAACCGACCATGACGCGCTCCGCCGCCTACCCGGCCCATCCTGTTATGTCGATCTTTTCCGGGAGCGTACTTATCGCTTCGGCGCGCCGTCAAATTCGATATTTTCGACGATATTCAACTACTGGGAATACACCATGCACGCACGACACCGACAGTGCGACAGGTTACACAACGCGAATTACGGAAACCCAATCCGGAAACCGTTTGTCTTTTTCGTCTAAACAACTTCATCCGAATCGGTTTTCCGCGATATGCCAGCATCCAAAATCGGGAATTTCTCAATTGATCAGATAAATGCCGGTGCATGAAGCGCCGCCCGCACTCGATGCCAAGCCCACCGCCGTGGCCGGTTGCCCGGGCCATTATCCGCAGAAAACCTGCCGCCGCGCGATCATTCGATCGCCGCAGCATGCAATTTCCCGTTTTCAAACGAAATTATTTAACCTCAAAATATAATAAAACCACCTCGAATCAATAATATCAACTTTAATTATATGATGATCATCGATCGAACCTAATTTAACAATCTTTCCGACTTGTTAATCTATAAACTTGTTTTCGACGGACTTCCCTCGGAGCCGTCAAATTCGTGCCTTCAAAAACCGTCGACCCGAACGGGTTCGACGGTTTCTTTTTTAACGGCATCAATTCGTCAGACATTAGGGTGGGACAACCCCGATGGCGGCCGCCGGCGCAGCGGGCAAGCGCCTCGAAAAAACGGGCGTTATGCGGCCGTCGCCCCGATCAGGTTCGCGAGCAGCACGTCGTATTCGGCGACGAGCGCGGGATTCGCCGACGTGTAGCGGCCGAGGATGTCGCGCTGGCGCCGCGTGTACGCTTCCCAGTCGTCGTCATGCGTATGCAGCGCGCGCAGCAGCGCATCGGCGCCCTGCTGTACGTCGTTGTCCGGATAGTAGTAGCCGAGATCGGGCGCGAGGCTCGCATTGTGCACGAGCGGATAGCCCTGCCAGCACACGTCGAAATAGAAATAGTTGAGCGGGTTCGACCATTGATGCGACACGACGATATCGGTCAGGTCGGCCAGGAACAGCGGCGTATCGAAGCGCCCGACGAAGCTTGCCTTGCCCGCGCGCACGATGTCCAGGTAGTTCATCAGCATCACGAACTCGGGGCTGTCGTGCGCGAGGCGATCGGCGTTCGTCACGTGCGTGAAGCAGATCGCATCGGGGTCGCGGCGATACGCCTCGTCGATGATCAGCATCGGATACACGCAGAACTTCACGACGTTGTGGTTCGGCTCCATTACCGTCAGTCGCTTGCCTGGCTCGCTGCGCGGCCGGTATTCGCCGTGCTCCGGCAGCGATTGCGCGCGTGCGCTCAGGAACATCGGATCCCACACGAACGGCACGACGCGCCCCGGGCAGCGGCGCAGCGACTGCAGGAACGGCAGCGACGACGGCGCGATCTGCGGAATCGCCCACACCTCGTCGTAGCCGCGATTGATGAAGAGCGAATCCCACAGCCGGCGGCCGAACAGCATCGACTCCATCGCGTTGATGTACTCGACGCCGCAGCAATAGCTGACGAGCTTCGCACCGCGCGCTTTCAGGTAGGCCGTCTGCTCGCCGTCGATCTGCCCGCCGAGCTCGATCACCACGTCGAGCGAATCCTTCATGTCGGCGAACGCGCGGGTATCGTACACGGCGCGATCCCACGGCAGCGCGTCGGTAAGCGGCACGTCGGTCGTGTTGACCAGCGTCACGCGGTAGCCGTGCGGCGACGCCATCAGCAGCTTCGCGAGAAACAGCGCGTTCTGCTTGATGCCGTTGATCCACAGGCTTTCGTCGGGGGCACGCAATCCGATCGTGATACCGATGCGCAGGCCGTTCAGGACAGGAGACGTCATCGTCGGCGGGATGGGAGGTTGGATGGGAATGGAATGAACGCAGTGTAGCGCGCGAAGCGCCGCCCGCGTCAAGCGGCGGCGGCAATCGGGCATTCTAGCGAATCGCCGGCAGGCACACTGTCATGGACGGTTAGACCGGTTTTGGAAAGTACTGGGAACACGCAAATCCGCGAAACGGTTATGCGATACTCCGGCGACCAGCCGCACCACCGGAGTTGTCGGGGGTACCGGCACTCAAACGGACAAGACACGACCTCGCCGCAACGCTATTGGAAAAGAGGCTGACAGAATGGAACGCGACGCCGCGCAAGCCTTCCGGGCAATCCATGACGAACCGAGGCGGCACGCACGGAAAAGCGTGCCCGGCCGCGATTCGGCGCTGAAAAACACCCCGTGTATCACGCGTCGTCGCCCACGTCCCGAGCGTCGGAGCGCACGATGATCGTCCTCAGCCATTTCAGTCACGACGCGCCCGCCAGCCTCGAGAATCACCGGCAGTACGCGCACACGCACGGGTATCGTCACGAGTTCGTCGACGCGTCCGCGATGCCGCAGGCGCTGCCATTGCGGCCGCTGCATCGCTACGAATCGCTGCTCCATGTGCTGCGCGGCGCGCAGCCCGACGAACTCGTGCTGCTGCTCAGCGAAGACGCGGCGATCATCGAACCCGTCGCGCTGGATCGCCTGATGACCGGGCGCGACATGCTGTTCGTCGACGCGTTCGCACCGCCGCTGCCGCAAGTCGACGTGCAGATCTGGCGCAACACGGCAGCCGTGCGCGCGATCGCAATGGGGCTCGTGCAGCGGTGCAAGCTCGGCAGCGAGCCGCGGCTGACGTCGGAGGCCGCGCTGTTCGCGGATCTCGACACGCATCGCTACATGACGCAGATCGACGGGCTGTATCCGGTCATGCCGGCCAGCCCCAACCTCGATCCGATGTGGAGCCGCGAACCGACGTTCGCGATCAGCATCGACGACACGCCGCACGATCCCGAACGGAAAGGCGCGACGCCCCGTTTCCGCGATACGCTCGTCGCATACGTCAATCGATGCCGTGCCGCCGGCCGGCCGATGTTCTCGTTCGATCACGACGCAGCAGATGCACCTGACGAATCTGCCGAGCGCAGCACCTACAATCCCGGCCACCCGATTGCGTTGATGACGCTCTACACACCGAACATCGGCAGCTATGCGCGCATCGCCGAACGGAATTTCCGGCGCTACTGCGACGCGCACGGCTACACGCTCTACGTGCATCGCGACATCCCCGCCGAGATCGGACTGAACGCGACCGGTAACTGGTTCAAGCCCTGGCTGCTGCATGCGTACCTGCAGCACCATGAATGGGTCGTGTGGCTCGACGCCGACGTGCTGATCGCGGACCAGCAGAAGGCGCTGGAGCCGCTGCTCGAAGGGCGCGACTGGCTGCTCGCGCAGGATATCGGCCAGTGGGCGTTCAACTCGGGCGTGATGGCGTTCCGCCGCACCGAACGCAACGACGCGATGCTGCGCGACATGATGGCTACGATAGCCGCGCTGCAGGACAGGTCGAGCGTCTACGCCAGCGATGGCGACCAGCTGCATTTCATTCGCGCGATGGAGCGTGACGGGCAGTTGCACGGCGAAGGCGTGGCCGACTTCGTCAGCTTCAACACGCCCTGGTTGTTTCGCCGCGCGGACAGCCATATCGTGCATTACTACGGGATGTGGTCCGCGATGCGCGCGCTGATGATGGCGCATGACGACGGGCTGCTGCCCTGACGCCACCACCTCGACATCGACATCGCAAGTGCATGCGCCGGCCGGCTCCAACCAGCCGACGGCGCGCGCCGGTTGCCGTCAGATCGCCGAAATCGTCGGCGCCACAGCAGCCGGATCGGTGATGCTGGCCTTGCCGGTCTCGACGTGCCCCGCGATGCGGCGCATCCAGCCCGCATTTCCCGCAACCGCGAACTGCAGGTCGTACCAGTGGCTGCTGCACGACAGATCCCAGTGCGCCTCGACGCGCTGCCCCGCTGGAATCGTCAGCGTGCGCGCCGCCCCGCCGTACGCGACATCGGTCGCCGTGACCGTCAGCGCGCTGCTGCCCGCATTCGCGAACGTCACGTAGACGTCGCCGTTCGCGGCGTCGTAGCACGCGGTGATTTCAGGCTTCGCGGCGGCGTCCGCGGCTGCGGACCCCGCAAAGCGCCGGAAATAGCCGTTCGGCCCCCAGACGCTCACCAGGTAGCTGCCGTTCGCGTCGAGCGCCCACGTATCGGTCAACTGCTTGCCCGCTTCGACCGTGTAGCGGCGCGGCATCGCGGTGGCGTCGCCCGTATAGACCCAGAAGTGCGCGCCTTGCGTGCCGGTATTCGCGAACGTCAGCGCGTAGCCTTGCGCGCCGAGCTGGCCGGTGACGTGCAGTTCGTACGGCAGCGCGCGCGCCGGCCGCGTGCCGGGCTCCTGCGCGGTCACGACCTGCTGCGCGGTGCTGGCCGGCGCGGTCTGCGACGACGCACGCGAACATTGCAGATCCGCCTGCGCGACATACGCCTGCGTGCTCGGCAAGGTCGGCAGCGTCGCATCCGGTTTCGAGAAATCGAGCGCCGACGTCAGGTCGCCGCAGATCGCGCGGCGCCACGGCGAGATGTTCGTTTCCATCACGCCGAAGCGCTTCTCGATGAATTGCAGCACCGACGTGTGATCGAAGACCTGCGAGCAGACGAAGCCGCCCTTCGACCACGGCGACACGACGAACATCGGCACGCGCGGACCGAGGCCGTACGGCAGGTTGTCGGCGGTATACGTGCCGGTCTGCGTCGAGGTCACGACGTTGTGCCGCTCGAGCGACACGTCCACGGTGCTCATGCCGGATCCCGGCAGCGTCGGCGCCTGCGGCGGCACGACATGGTCGAAGAAGCCGTCGTTCTCGTCGTACATGACGAGCAGGACGGTCTTGCTCCACACGTCCGGATTGGACGTCAGCGCGTCGAGGATCGTCGACAGGTAGTAGGCGCCGTACAGCGGCGTGAACTTCGGATGTTCCGAATACGCGGCGGGCGGCAGCAGCCACGATACCTGCGGCAGCGCATTCGCCTGCACGTCGGCTTTCAGTTGCGTGATCGGGCGCGTGCTCATCCCGCGCGTCTGCAGCGACGAACCGGCCGGCGCATTCACGAAGTTGTCGAAGCACGCCAGCATGTTCGTGCCGTAGTTGCCGGTGAAGTTGTCGAACCCGGTGCCCTGCTGGTAGACCTGCCACGAGATGCCGGCCTGTTCGAGCCGCTCCGGGTAGGTCGCCCAGCTGAAGGGCGGCAACTTGATCTTGTCGAACTGGTTGTCGATGTAGTCGGTGTTGTCGAGCAGCGGGCCACCGCCCGTGCCCAGCGGATCGACCATGCCCGTCATCAGGTACATGCGGTTCGGGTGCGTGTTGCCCGGGATCGAGCAGAAGTAGTTGTCGCACACCGTGAACGCATCCGCGAGCGCGTAGTGGAACGGGATGTCGTCGCGGACGTGGTAACCCATCGTCATGTTGGACTTCTGCACCGCCCATTGGTCCGCGCGGCCGTTGTCGATCGCGCCGTGCGTCGTCGCCCACGTATGCGGCAGGCCGCCGATGCACTGCGCGTTCACGCCCGGGTTGGTCGTGTCGTAGCGGAACGGCGCGATCACGCTCGCCTTGTCCTCCTGCCGCGGCTGGAACCAGACCGGCTTGCCGTTCGGCAGCGTGACCGGGAAGCGGTCGTTGTAGCCGCGCACGCCGCTCAGGTGCCCGAGATAGTGGTCGAACGAGCGGTTTTCCTGCATGAACACGACGATGTGCTGGACATCCTGGATCGTGCCCGTCACGGTATTCGGCTCGATCGCGAGCGCCTTGCGGATCGATTCGGGAAGCAGTGCGGTGGCGGCGGTCGCGCCGGCGAGGCCGGCGGAGAACTTCAGAAAATCGCGTCGCGAATGAGTGGCCATGCTGGTTGCTCTCGATTGGATTTCTGGTTGGAACGACCGGTATCAGGAAGCGGGCGACGATGCGGGCGCGGTGAAACCCGGCGGGCAGCGCATCTGCGCGGTGGCGACGGCGCCGCCGCCGCAGGCGGCCTTCTGCTGTGCGACGGGCGCAGGGTCTGCATTCAGGTCGTCGCCGCAGGCGCTGAGGAGTGCTATCAGCGCGACCAGGCCGGCGGCCGCGAAAGGCCGTAGGGCCGACGTTCGCATAACGTATCTCCGTGGACGTGATGAAGTGACACGGACGCGAGCCCGCGCCGGTCATATCGACGGCGAGATGCTATGTTCGACTTGTTACACGACGGTGTCGAGTGGAGATGGACGTGCGGCGGGAGGGTGTGGCGCAACGGGCCACGCGTTCGACGGAAGTATGGATTTCGCCGGCAAAACGTAATTCGATCGAAAGATTCGTGCGGCGCCGGCGTGTCGACGCAATCGAAGCAGTACCTGTCGCAACCACCTGCGTGCGGTGATTCGCGAAGCGGTTTTCACGGGCCGGCAGCCGCCGGCCCGCGCACGGCGAAAGCGTCGATCAGCCTTCCGCCATCATCAGCAACTGCGCGCCATCCGCGACCTGGTCGCCGACGCCGTACAGCACTTCCGCGACAATGCCCGCACCCGGCGCGCCGATCGTGTGCTCCATCTTCATCGCTTCCATCACGATCAGCGGCGTGCCGGCTTCGACCTTCTGGCCCGGTTCGACCAGCACCGCGATCACCTTGCCGGGCATCGGCGCGGTCAAACGCCCGCCGCCCTGTTCGGTATCGCCCGCATGCGCGAGCAGGTTGCGCCATTCGAACGTCTCGGCCGCGCCCTGCGTGAACACATGGAACGTGTCGCCGTCCGCATACACGCGGCCGCTGCCGCGCACGCCGCCGAGCGTCACATCGAAATCGAGCGGCGTTGCGCCGCGCGTCCACGCGAACGGCTGTGGGGCCGCGTCGCCGGCCGCGATGCGCGCAACGGCGCCGTCGTCTTCGTACGCGACGGTCACGTCAGCGTCGCGATCGACCGCATGCCATTCGAGCGTGCGACGATAACCGCCGTTCAGTCGCCAGTCCGGCAGCGCGCCCCATGGCGATGCACCCGGTGCGGCCGCGCCGCGTTCGCGCGCGAGCAGCGCCGCGCAAGCGAGCGCGAGCGTCGCGCGCGGCGGCTGTTGCGGTGCGAACAGCGCGTCGTGGTTGCGCTCGATCAGGCCCGTATCGAGATCGGCCGTCGCGAACGGCTCGCACGCGACGATCCGCTGCAGGAACGCGGCGTTCGTGTGCAGGCCGACCACCTCGCACGCGCGCAGCGCGCGCAGCATCAGGCCCAGCGCTGCCGTGCGGTCCGCGCCATGGACGATCAGCTTCGCGATCATCGGATCGTAGAACGGTGTGATCGCATCGCCTTCGCGCACGCCGCTGTCGATACGCACCGCTGCGCCGATGTCGAACTCGACGCCCTCCGGCAGCCGCAGGTGCTTCAGCGTACCCGTGGACGGCAGGAAGCCGCGCGCGGGGTTCTCCGCGTAAAGGCGCGCCTCGAGTGCGTGACCCTGCACGCGCAGTTCATCCTGCACCAACGGCAGCGGCTCGCCGGACGCGACGCGCAGTTGCCATTCGACGAGATCGAGCCCGGTGACCATCTCGGTGACCGGATGCTCGACCTGCAGGCGCGTGTTCATTTCCATGAAGTAGAACGCGTCGCCCGTCATGATGAATTCGACGGTGCCCGCGCCGACATAACCGACCGCGCGCGCGGCCGCGACGGCCGCCTCGCCCATCGCGCGGCGCACGTCGTCGTGCAGGCCCGGTGCCGGCGCTTCCTCGAGCACCTTCTGGTGACGGCGCTGCACCGAGCAGTCGCGGTCGAACAGGTAGACGGTATTGCCGTGCGTGTCGCCGAACACCTGCACCTCGACGTGGCGCGGGCGCGTCAGGTATTTCTCGATCAGCACGCGGTCGTTGCCGAAGCTGCTCGCGGCCTCGCGCTGGCACGACGCTAGCGCCGCCGGGAAATCGTCGGAGCGCTCGACCACGCGCATCCCCTTGCCGCCGCCGCCCGCGCTGGCCTTCAGCAGCACCGGATAGCCGATCTCGTCGGCTTCGCGATGCAGGTTGCCCGCGTCCTGGTCGTCGCCGTGATAGCCGGGCACGAGCGGCACGGCGGCCGCGTGCATCAGCGCCTTCGCGGCGGCCTTCGACCCCATCGCCGCGATCGCGTCGACCGGCGGCCCGATGAACGCGATGCCGGCCGCTTCGCACGCATGCGCGAAATCTTCGTTCTCCGACAGGAAGCCGTAGCCGGGGTGGATCGCCTGCGCGCCGGTCGCGCGCGCGGCTTCGATGATGCGCTCGATGCGCAGATAGCTGTCCGCGGCCGCCGAGCCGCCGATATGCACGGCTTCGTCGCATGCGGCAACGTGCTTCGCGTTCGCATCGGCGTCGGAATAGACGGCGACGCTCGCGATCCCGAGACGTTTGCACGTCGCGGCGACGCGGCACGCGATTTCGCCGCGGTTGGCGATCAGAATCTTGTCGAACATGGCTTCGGTTTCGTCCGGAAAGGGTGGATCACGACGACGTCATTCACGCCACGACGGCGTGCGTTTCTCGAGGAAGGCCGCGATCCCTTCGCGCGCTTCCGCACCCGCGCGGGTCCGCGCGATCCAGTCGGCGGTCTGCTCGATCAGCGTCGCGTCGAGTGCGCGGCCGGCCACATCGGCGACGAGCCGCTTGCACGCGCGCACCGCGTCGGGGCCGTTCGCGACGAGCGTCGCGGCCAGCTTCGCGATCGTTTCGTCGAGCGCGTCGGCCGGCACCGCGTCGTGAATGAAGCCGAGCGATGCGGCGCGCGCGCTGTCGAATACCTCGGCCGTCGTGAAGTAGCGGCGCGCCGCACGCTCGCCCATCGCGCGCACGACGTACGGTGCGATCGTCGCGGGAATCAGTCCGAGCCGCGCTTCCGACAGGCAGAACTTCACGCCGTCGGCGGCGATCGCGATATCGGCCGCCGCGACGAGGCCCACGCCGCCCGCATACGCGTCGCCATGCACGCGTGCGATCACCGGCTTGCCGCAGCGATGGATCGCCTCGAGCATCCGCGCGAGCTTGCGCGCATCGGCACGGTTCTCGTCGTCCGAGTACCCGGCCATCTTCTTCATCCAGTTCAGGTCCGCGCCCGCGCAGAACGCGGTGCCTTCCGCCGCGAGCACGATCGCGCGCACGCCTTCGTGCGCGTCGAGCCATTCGAACGCGGTGGTCAGCTCGGCGATCGTCGTCTCGTTGAACGCGTTGCGCACGTCGGGACGCGCGAGCGTGACGGTCGCGACGCGGTTTGCTTCGTTAACCTTGATGGTTTCGTATCGCATCGTCCGCTCTCCTCGTTACATCCGGAACACGCCGAAGCGCGTATCGTCGATCGGCGCGTTCATCGAGGCGGCAAGACCGAGCCCGAGCACGTCGCGCGTCTGCGCGGGATCGATCACGCCGTCGTCCCACAGCCGCGCGCTCGCGTAGTACGGATGGCCCTGGCGCTCGTACTGGTCGCGGATCGGCTGCTTGAACGCTTCCTCTTCGTCGGTCGACCACTCGCCGCCCTTCGCCTCGATGCCGTCGCGGCGAACGGTCGCGAGCACCGACGCGGCCTGCTCGCCGCCCATCACCGAGATGCGCGCGTTCGGCCACATCCACAGGAAACGCGGCCCGAATGCGCGGCCGCACATCCCGTAATTGCCGGCACCGAACGAGCCGCCGATGATCACCGTGAACTTCGGCACCTTCGCGTTCGACACGGCCGTGACCATCTTCGCGCCATGCCGCGCGATGCCTTCGTTCTCGTACTTGCGCCCGACCATGAAGCCCGTGATGTTCTGCAGGAACACGAGCGGGATCTTGCGCTGGCAGCACAGCTCGATGAAATGCGCGCCCTTCACTGCCGATTCGGAAAACAGGATGCCGTTGTTCGCGACGATCCCGACCGGATGGCCCCAGATGTGCGCGAAGCCCGTGACGAGCGTCGTGCCGAAGCGCGCCTTGAATTCGTCGAACTCGGAATCGTCGACGATGCGCGCGATCACCTCGCGCACGTCGAACGGCTTGCGCGTATCGACGGGGATCACGCCGTACAGGCTCTTCGCGTCGTAACGCGGCGGCTTCGGCTCGCGCAGCGCCACTGGCGGCGCGATCTTCGGTGCGAGATGATCGACGATGTTGCGCGCGATCGACAGCGCATGCGCGTCGTTCTGCGCGAGGTGGTCGGCCACGCCCGACAGGCGCGTGTGCACGTCGCCGCCGCCGAGATCCTCGGCACTCACTTCCTCGCCGGTCGCGGCCTTCACGAGCGGCGGCCCGCCGAGGAAAATCGTGCCTTGGTCCTTCACGATGATCGACTCGTCGCTCATCGCGGGTACATACGCGCCGCCCGCCGTGCACGAGCCCATCACGACGGCGATCTGCGCGATGCCCGCGGCCGACATCGTCGCCTGGTTGAAGAAGATGCGGCCGAAGTGGTCGCGATCGGGAAACACGTCGTCCTGGTTGGGCAGGTTCGCGCCGCCCGAATCGACGAGGTACACGCACGGCAGCCGGTTTTCCGCGGCGATTTCCTGCGCGCGCACGTGCTTCTTCACGGTCATCGGGTAGTAGGTGCCGCCCTTGACCGTCGCGTCGTTGCACACGATCACGCACTCGCGGCCCGCGATCCGGCCGATCCCGGTGATGACGCCCGCGCCCGGCGCGTCGTCGTTGTACATGCCGTTCGCCGCGAGCTGCGACAGCTCGAGGAACGGTGCACCCGGATCGAGCAGTTGCGCGATGCGGTCGCGCGGCAGCAGCTTGCCGCGCGACAGGTGCTTGTCGCACGCGGCCTGGCCGCCGCCCTGCGCGAGCTGTTCGATCTTCGCTCGCAGGTCGGCGACGACCGCCTCGAGCGCCGCGGTGTTCGCGCGGAAGTCTTCCGAACGCGGGTTCAGTCTGGATTCGATGATCGGCATCGACGGGGCTCCGTTCGCGTGACGTGGGGCGTTACATCGTTTCCGCGAACAGCTCGCGGCCGATCAGCATCCGGCGGATCTCGCTCGTGCCGGCGCCGATTTCATACAGCTTCGCATCGCGCCACAGCCGGCCGACCGGGTATTCGTTGATGTAGCCGTTGCCGCCGAGGATCTGAATCGCCTCGCCGGCCATCCACGTCGCCTTCTCGGCCGTATAGAGGATCACGCCCGCGCAGTCCTTGCGCACCTGGCGAATGTGGTCGCTGCCCGCCGAGTCGAGATGACGGCCGACCGCGTACAGATACGCGCGGCACGCCTGGAACGTGGTGTACATGTCGGCGACCTTGCCCTGGATCAGCTGGAATTCGCCGATCGCCTGGCCGAACTGCTTGCGGTCGTGGATATACGGCACGACCGCGTCGAGACATGCGGCCATGATGCCCGTCGGGCCGCCCGACAGCACCGCGCGCTCGTAGTCGAGGCCGCTCATCAGCACCTTCACGCCGCCGTTGAGCTGGCCGAGGATATTCTCTTCCGGCACCTCGACGTCCTGGAATACCAGCTCGCCCGTGTGCGAGCCGCGCATGCCGAGCTTGTCGAGCTTCTGCGCGACCGAGAAGCCCTTCATCCCCTTCTCGACGATGAACGCAGTGATGCCGCGCGCATTCGCTTCGACGTCCGTCTTCGCGTAGACGACGAGCGTGTCGCAATCGGGGCCGTTGGTGATCCACATCTTCGTGCCGTTCAGCACGTAGCGGTCGCCGCGCTTGTCGGCGCGCAGCTTCATGCTGACGACGTCGGAGCCGGCATTCGGTTCGCTCATCGCGAGCGCGCCGATGTGTTCGCCCGACACGAGCTTCGGCAGGTATTTCTGCTTTTGCGCTTCGGTGCCGTTGCGGTGAATCTGGTTCACGCACAGGTTCGAATGCGCGCCGTACGACAGGCCGATCGACGCCGATGCGCGCGAAATCTCTTCCATCGCGACCATGTGCGCGGTGTAGCCCATGTTCGCGCCGCCGTACTCCTCGGCGACCGTCATGCCGAGCACGCCGAGATCGCCGAACTTCTTCCACAGATCCATCGGAAACTGGTCGGTGCGGTCGACCTCCGCCGCGCGCGGCGTGATTTCCTTCGCCGCGAACGTCGCGACGGCATCGCGCAGCATCTCGATGTCTTCACCGAGCATGAATTGCACGCCGGGCAGGTTGATCATGTCTCCTCCGTCTCCAGAAAGTGTGTCGCACGCACCGATTTCTGAGTTTCGCTCAAATCGAATGAATGCGTCGATTCATTGACCAATACAGCGTAAATTTTGCACAGTTTCGCGCCTCGCCCGGTTCGGCGTCAATAGTTTTTTGAGTGACACTCAGATATCATGCCGACATGACAGCCGCTACCGCCGACACCATGACCACCACCGTCAAAGCCGACCGCGCCGACACGCCGCGCGCGCCCGCCGGGCGCAAATCCCAGCAGCGCGTGCAGGACATCCTGCGCGCCGGTCGTGAAGTGTTTGCCGAAAAAGGCTACGAGCATGCGACGGCCGCCGAGATCGCGCAGCGCGTGGGGGTATCCGAGGCGACGGTGTTCAGCTACTTCCGCGGCAAGCGTGAACTGTGCGCGCGCGTCATCGCGGATTGGTACGACGAAATCATCGCCGCGTTCGAGCACGGGATGCCGCAGGATGCGTCGGTGCAGCAGCAGTTCGCGTTCATCGTGCGCACCCACCTGCGGCTGATGCTCGTGAACGGCACGGGGCTGTGCGCGCTGGTGCTGTCGGAAGGCCGCGCGAAGCAGCATGCGCTGAGCGACGAGCTCACCGCGCTGCAGCGCCGCTATACGGCGCCGCTGATGGACGTGCTCGCGCGCGGCCAGGCGGCCGGGCAGGTTCGCGCGGACCTGCCGCTGAGCCTGCTGCGCTCGATGGTGTTCGGGCCGATCGAGCACGTGCTGTGGGATGCGATCCTCGGGCACCGCAAGCTCGATACGGAAACGATGGCCACGCAGCTGGTCGACATGCTGTGGGCCGCCGTGCAGCCGCCCGCGCCGGAACAGGCGGCGCTCGTGCGCTTCAGGAACGAGGTCGCGGAGGCGGTGCGGCGGCTGGAAGGGGAAGCGTCACGCCCGTAATGCAGGCAGGCGGCGCGAAGCTGCTGCCGCCTTGCCGCATCTGCTCTTCCATCGCGCGGAAATCAGCCGCTACGACTCCTCGCCAACCCGCAGCGGCGCGCGGCTCTGCTCGTTGTTCAAATGGACGAACTTGCGCAACAGGCGCATCAGTTCCTGCGAATCGTCCTCGCCCATGCCGTCGAACAGGCCGGCACGCAGCTCCTGCACCGACGGAATCAGGTGCGTGAGCAGTTCGACGCCCGCCGGCGTCAGCAGCAAGCGCCGCTGACGCCGCGGCAGCACTTCGCGGACGATCAATCCCTTCGCTTCGAGCCGGACCGCGAGATCCGCGGTCGTCGACGTGTCGAGCGCCACCCGCTGCGCGAGCGTCACCTGATCGAGCCCCGGACACTCGTACAGCATCCGCAGGACCGCGTACTGCACCGGTGTCACGTCCCGGCCCAGCTTCTCGTAGAACATCGCAACCGCGATCTGATGTGCACGCCGGATCAGGTGCCCGGGTTCGTCGTACAGATCGAGCGGGAAAACCGGTGCGTCGGCGGGATTCGTTTTTTCCATGAATGAGTCGATGACGTAGGCGGCGCACGCTGTTGCGTGCGCTCACGGCATGGCGCTGCCTCGCGCCATTTCCCGGGAAAACCAGTATACCGCTCGCCTTGCCCCGGCCAATCTCGATGAGTACACTGAATCTCATTCAGCACACTGAATGAAGAATTGCCGCGTACCAGCGGCACCGCCCCGAAGGAGACGATGAACGTGTTTCTCAAGAACGCTTGGTATGTGGCGTGCACGCCCGATGAAATCGACGGCAAGCCGCTGGGCCGCAGGATTTGCAACGAATCGATGGTGTTTTACCGCGCGGCGAACGGCCAGGTCGCCGCGCTCGAGGACTTCTGCCCGCACCGCGGCGCGCCGCTGTCGCTGGGATTCGTGCGCGACGGCGTGCTCGTGTGCGGCTATCACGGGCTGGAAATGGGTTGCAACGGCAAGGCAACCGGCATGCCGGGCCAGCGCGTCGGCGGATTCCCGTCGATCCGCAGCTTCCCGGTAGTCGAGCGGTACGGATTCGTCTGGGTCTGGCCGGGCGATGCGTCCGAAGCCGATCCCGGCAAGCTGCCCGAGCTGTCGTGGGCCGAAGATCCGGCCTGGGCGCACGGCGGCGGCCTGTATCACATCCGTTGCGACTACCGGCTGATGATCGACAACCTGATGGACCTCACGCACGAGACCTACGTGCATGCGACGAGCATCGGCCAGAAGGAAATCGACGAAGCGCCGCCAAAGACGACCAGCCATGGCGACGAAGTCGTCACGAGCCGCTTCATGGAGAACGTGATGCCGCCGCCGTTCTGGCGGATGGCGCTGCGCGGCAACGGCCTCGCCGACGACGTGCCGGTCGACCGCTGGCAGATCTGCCGCTTCACGCCGCCGAGCCACGTGATGATCGAAGTGGGCGTCGCGCATGCGGGCCACGGCGGCTACGACGCGCCGGCCGACCTGAAGGCGTCGTCGATCGTGGTCGACTTCATCACGCCCGAGACGGACACCTCGATCTGGTACTTCTGGGGGATGGCGCGCAACTTCCGGCCCGACGATCACGCGCTGACCGCCGAGATCCGCGAAGGCCAGGGCAAGATCTTCGCCGAGGATCTCGAGATGCTCGAGCGCCAGCAGCTCAACCTCGAGAAGTGGCCGGACCGCAAGCTGCTCAAGCTCAACATCGACGCCGGCGGCGTGCTGTCGCGCAAGGTGATCGAACGGCTGCTCGCCGCTGAAAGCGCGTCGAACCCGCAGCGGCCCGCGATTCCGCTCGCGCACATCAAGGACGCGTCATGAGCGCCGCGACGCTGACGGTCCGGGTGGCCCGCAAGTGGCAGGAAGCGCGCGACATCTGCGGCTTCGAATTCGTCAGCGACGACGGTTCGCCACTGCCGCGCTTCGACGCCGGCGCTCATATCGACGTGCATTTGCCGGGCGGGCTCGTGCGCCAGTACTCGCTGTGCAATCACCCGGAGCACGGCGATCGCTATCAGATCGCCGTGCTGCGCGATGCCGGGGGCCGCGGCGGGTCGCGCGCCATTCACGACGAAGTCCGGCAAGGCGATACCGTGCGGATCGGCATGCCGCGCAATCAATTCCCGCTCGCCCCCGACGCACCGCACCACCTGTTGCTCGCGGGCGGGATCGGCGTCACGCCGATTCTCTGCATGGCGGAACGGCTGTTCTCGTCCGGCATGCCATTCGACATGCACTACTGCGCGCGCTCGACCGATCGCATGGCCTTCGTCGAGCGGATCAACGCAGCCGGGTTCAATGACCGCGCCCGCTTCCATGTCGACGACGGCGCCCCCGCGCAACGCTTCGACCTGGCCTCCGTGCTCGCCGCCGCGCCTGACGGCACGCACCTGTACGTATGCGGCCCGCGCGGCTTCATGGATGCGGTGCTGAACGCTGCGCGCGAGCGCAACTGGGCCGACGAGCGGCTGCACTACGAGTTCTTCGGCGGCGCGGTTGCGACGTCCGGCGCGGATCGCGCGTTCCAGGTCCGGATCGCGAGCAGCGGCAAGGTGATCGACGTGCCGGCCGAATGCACGGTCATCGCGGCGCTGGCGGCCAACGGCGTCGACGTGCTGACGTCGTGCGAGCAAGGCGTATGCGGGACCTGCGTGACGCGCGTGCTGCAAGGCGAGCCCGATCACCGCGATTCGTATCTGACGGAAGCGGAACAAGCGGCCGGCGACCAGTTCATGCCGTGCTGTTCGCGATCCCGAACCGACCTGCTGGTACTCGATCTGTAGACGGACCGCCCGACACGCGGCGGCCAACAACAATACCGGAGACGATCAATGGAGCAAGATGCCCGACCACCGATCAATACTGCCAAGTTCCCTATCGACCGATGGTGGGTCGCCGCGCTGTCATCCGAACTGACGGACAAACCCGTCGCCCGCACCCTGCTCGGCCGCCCGGTCGTCCTGTTCCGGTTGCCGTCCGGGGAAGTCGGCGCGCTGGAGGATCGCTGCTGCCACAAGTCGCTGCCGCTGTCGTGCGGCTCGCTCGAAGCGCGCGGCCTGCGCTGCGGCTACCACGGGCTGCTGTTCGACCGCGGCGGCACATGCGTGGAGATTCCCGGCCAGGACCGGATTCCGGCGAAAGCGTGCGTAACGTCGTATCCGGTGCAGGAACAGGACGCCATCGTGTGGATCTGGATCGGTGCCGACGCGCACGCCCAGCCGACCTGCGCGCCGCCGCGCTACGCGTTCCACACGGATCCGCAGTACCGGTTCGGCGGCGGCAACTACCATTACGACGCACCGTATCAGCTGATTCACGACAACCTGATGGACCTGAGCCACCTCGGCTATGTCCATCTGAAAACGATCGGCGGCAACGCGCCGCTGCACATGGGCGCGGAAACCCGCGTCAGCACCGACGGCGACACGGTGACGCTGGTCCGCCGGATGCCGGATTCCGCCCCGCCACCGACCTACACCGCCGCCTGGCCGTTCGCGGGCCGCGTCGATCGCTGGCAGGAAATCGAATTCCACGTGTCGCACATCCGGATCTGGACCGGCGCGATGGACGCCGGCACCGGCGACCTGCTCGATCCGGCGCGCGGCGGCTTTCACATGCGCGGCTTCCACGGCATCACGCCCGAGACGGACACCACGACGCACTACTTCTGGACCGTCGCGACCAATCCGCAACACGATGTCGAACGCGTCGCGCAAACGGTCATCGAGCAATCCGCGGCGACGTTCGATGAGGACAAGACCGTGATCGAAGCGCAATACCGGAATCAGATGCGGTTTCCGGGCCGCCACCAGATCGACATTCACGTCGACGCGGGGCCCAATCGCGCACGGCGCGTGATCGAGCGGCTGCTGCTGCAACCCGAACCCGCGTAACCATCGCGCCGGCGCGCGAGCGACGCCTGCCGGTCGCGGCGGGCGTTCCCTGGTTGCCCGTCAACCCACGCCTTCGCTTTCGTCCCATTCGCTACTGCCGGCTTCGATTTCATCCTATTCAATTAGTCATACTATTTTTTTATGAAGGATCTCTGACGTGAGCGCAAATATCCGCAATACGCTCGACGAATCGCCGATGAGCGCGTTCCAGACGACGGCTGTCGCAGCCTGCGTCGTGCTGAACATGCTCGACGGGTTCGACGTGCTGGCCATCGCGTTTGCCGCGCCGCACCTGGCGGCCGAATGGAAACTGAGCGGCAAGGAAATCGGCCTGCTGCTGAGTGCCGGTCTGGCCGGCATGGGCATCGGCTCGGTGCTGATCGCGCCGCTGGCCGACCGGGTCGGCCGCCGCCGCATCATCCTGCTCTGCCTCGCCGTGATCTCGACCGGGATGCTCGCCTGCGCGGCCACGCACAGCACGCTGCAACTCGCGGTCGCGCGTGCCTATACGGGGCTCGGCATCGGCGGCATGCTGGCGAGCCTGACCGTCATCAGCGGCGAGTATGCATCGAACAAATGGCGCAGCGCCGCGATCGGCATGCAGTCGACCGGCTACGCGATCGGCGCCACCGCCGGCGGAGTCATCGCCGGCTATCTGCTGTCGGTGTGGGGATGGCGCAGCGTGTTCGCGTTCGGCGGCATCCTGACCTTGATGGCGATCCCGATGGTGCTCGCGCTGCTGCCGGAATCGCTCGACTTCCTGCTGGCGAGGCGTCCGGACAACGCGCTGCAGAAAATCAACCGCATCCTCGCGAGAATGAAGCACGCGCCGATCGACACGCTGCCGGCTGCGACTGCGTCCATCGACACGGCGAACCCCGCGTCGAGCTGGACGGCCGTGCTGCGCGCACCGCTCACGCGCCGCACGATCGCGCTGTGGATCGCGTTCTTTCTCGTGATGGGCAGCTTCTACTTCGTCGTGAGCTGGACGCCGAAGCTGCTGGTCCAGACCGGACTGTCGGCGTCGCAGGGCGTGACCGGCGGCGTGCTGCTCAATCTCGGCGGCATTGCGGGCGCCTCGCTCTTCAGCCTGCTGTCGACGCGGTTCGGCCTGCGCAACCTGCTGGGCGCGACGCTGCTGCTGGGCGGCGCACTGATGGTCGTGTTCGGTGCGAACACGGGCTCCCTCGGCATCGGGATGACCGTCGCGGTGCTCCTCGGTGCCGTGATCAATGCGTGCGTGGCCGGCATGTATGCGCTGTCGCCGACGCCGTATCCCGCCGAAATCCGCACGACCGGCATCGGCCTCGCGGTCGGCATCGGCCGCCTCGGCGCGATCCTGTCGCCGATGACGGTCGGTGCGCTGCTGGACGACGGCTGGACCGTGCCTCATCTCTATCTCGCGTTCCTCGTGCCGATGGTCGGCGCAGCGATCGCCGTCGCCGTGGCGGGCGCGCGTGCCGCGGCACCGCACCGGCAACGCGATCCGGCGATGTCGTAACGCGCGACGCCCGCAGTCTTGCCGACACCCGTCGGTATCCCGGACATGTCCTGGGCACTAAAAAAATCGATAAGCATATCTACATACTGTTTGGAGACAGTCATGAAAACGAAACTGGGCGCCGCACTCGCGACGGCGATGGCGCTGGCCGGACCGGCCTGCGCACAAAGCAGCGTCACGCTGTACGGGATCATCGATACCGGCGTGTCCTACTACAACAACGCCGCGCACGGCGGGTCGTTCACCGGGATGCCGACGCTGACCGGCGAGGTGCCGTCACGCTGGGGCCTGAAAGGCACGGAGGATCTCGGCGGCGGCTACCAGGCCTTCTTCGTGCTCGAAAACGGCTTCCAGCCCGGCACCGGCGCGCTGAACTACGGCGGGCGCCTGTTCGGGCGGCAGGCGAACGTGGGCGTGAACAGCCCCTTCGGCGCGCTGACCCTCGGCCGCCAGATGAACATGTCGATGATCGTGCTGACCAATGCCGACGTGATCGGTCCGTCTATTCATTCGATGGCGGATTTCGACTCCTATCTGCCGAACGCGCGCAGCGACAATGCAATCGGCTACAAGGGCACGTTCCACGGCGTGACGCTCGGCGCCACCTACAGTTTCGGCCGCGACGCGGCCGGGCCGGCAGGACCGTCGGCGACGGGCTGCACCGGACAGGTGCCCGGCGACATCGTCGCCTGTCGTCAATACACGGCGATGCTCGCCTACGACGCGAGCAATTTCGGGCTGGCCGCATCGCACGACGTGATGCGCGGCGGCGGCGGCGCGCTCGCGCCGCTGAACAATCCGGCGTACACCGACACGCGCGACATCGTCGCCGGCTACGTGAAGTTCGGTCCCGCGAAACTGGGCGCCGGGTGGATCCGCCGCAACCTCGCGGCGGCCGAACACCTGCAGGCCGACATCGTGTTCGCCGGCGGCACGTACTACGCGACGCCCTACCTCGCACTCGACCTGCAGGGCGTACGTTACCTGCAGCGTCGCGAAAACAGCGAAGGCGGCACGAACGCCACGCTGCTCGTCGGCCGCGCGAGCTATTTCCTGTCGAAGCGGACGACCGTCTATACGTCGGCGGGCTACATGTTCAACAGCACGCTGGCCGCGAACGCGGTCGCCGCCGGCGGGACGGTCGGCACCGGGATGAATCAGCTCGGCGTGATGGCCGGCATCCAGCAGAAGTTCTGAACGCCGCCCCCCGCACTACCTCAATCGGCGAGCCGGCAATGCAAGAGCTTCAACCCCGGCAGCACCGGCGCGTCGATATAGCCTTCGTTCACGCAGCTGAAGCGGAAATTCGCGGACGCCGTGAACGGCTTGATCTCGCCGCCGGGAAATTTCGGCTTCAGCGCGGCCTGGTCGGCCACATCGAAATGCGTGTCGAACTGCCCGCCGTCGGTCGTCAGCGCGCCGAAGTACGTGCCGCCCGGATCGCTGCCCATCCGGATCACGGCGCCGACGAACGCGAGGCGCTTGCCGTCGTATTTCGTCTTCGCGGCGGCCATGTCCTGCGTATAGGCCTCGATCACGGCACTGTAATGCGCGTCGATCGCGGGCTCGTCCGCCGGTGCGGCGCAGGCGTTCCGGTGAACGCCCGCCAGCATCGCGCACGCCGCAAGCGCGGCCGCCGCGAACGGCGCGGAAATCTTTTTCATTGGGTGGTCTCCCGTCAGGCTTGGCGGTTGAAGTGATTGAAAGCGGCGCGGTGCCGGCTGCCCGGCATAACGCCAGATGAATTCGCTTCCGTTTTAATCGTTCGAATGGCGGAACACGGCTGCGATCACTTCACCACCCGCAAGGTCGAGTGCGGTACGTTGCGTCGCGCCGAACGCGACGTGACAGGAAGAAGACATGGTGCGGCCCCCGGCTCTCATTGAATTTCACTGCGTTTGATTTTGGCCGCTACGGTAACAGACGGCCGACGGCCCGGCAACCAAGGCCCGCCCGCCGCCGACCGCGTCATTACAATTGCAAATAATTCTCATTACATATATCATCCGCATCCCGGTTGCGGCGCAGTGCTGCGGCCCGCGACACGACCCTTAGCACGCCGTCCCGTATCGATTCATGCCATCCCGTCGAACAACCCGCCGCGCCCGGACCCTTCGTCCGTGGCGCACGAGCCTGCCTGCCCTGATCACGCTTTGCGTCGCAAGCGGCGCGCATGCCGACGCCGCCGAACCCGCCAACGCCAAACCCGTTGCGTCCGCATCCGCCTCCACACCCGCATCGACGCCCTCGACGCCCGCCGAACACGAACTGCCGGCCATCAGCGTCAACGCATCGGCGGCCGTCGATCCGACGCTCGGCTATCAGCCGCGCACCAGCAGCATCGCGGGCGGCAGCGACCGCCCGCTCAAGGAGATTCCGCAATCGGTCGCGGTGGTCAGCAGCAGCGTGATGCAGGACCAGCAGGCGCGCTCGCTCGACGACGTGCTCGGCAACATCAGCGGCGTCACGCAGACGAACACGCTCGGCGGCACGCGCGACGCGTTCACCAAGCGCGGCTTCGGATCGAACAACGACGGCTCCGTGCTCGTCGACGGCGTGCGCACGCCGGTGCTGCACAGCTATCTCGCGACGATCGACCGCGTCGAAGTGCTGAAGGGCCCTGCTTCGCTGCTCTACGGAATGCAGGATCCGGGCGGCGTGATCAACCTCGTCACGCGCAAGCCGGAAGACACGTTCGGCGGCTCGATCTCCGCGTCGCGCACGAGCCACGGCGGCAGCAGCGCGCTGTTCGATCTCACGGGCCCGCTCGGCAAGCCGGGCCAGGTCGCCGGCGGCACGCTCGCGTTCCGGCTGACCGGCGAATACGACACGAGCCGCTACTGGCGCAGCTTCGGCCGCCAGCGCGACGCGCTGATCGCGCCCGCGCTGTCGTGGCACGACGCGAACACGTCGGTCGACGTCAGCTACCAGTACGTCGACTACACGACGCCGTTCGATCGCGGCACCGTGCTCGTGAACGGCCAGCTCGACGATGCGCTGCGCTATCGCCGCTACGAGGAAGCGTGGTCGCAGAGCAGCGGCATCCAGGAAACGCTGCGTGCGCGCATCGAGCACCGCTTCTCCGACGCGTGGCGCGTGCGCGCGACCTACGGCTGGGGTCGCGACCGCTACGACCAGTACATTACCCGCGGCAACTCGTTCAACAGCACGACGGGCGCAATGACGCGCTCGTCCGATGCAAACCTCGGGCGCAACGATTCCGACCAGATCGCGACGCTCGGCCTGCTCGGCAACGTGACGCTTGCCGGGATGAACCACGCGATCTACATCGGCGGCGAATACGAGCGGCAGCGCAGCTTCCGCGGCGACACGATCCGCGGCAAGGCAACGACGGGCTTCAATCTCTACGATCCCGTGTACGGCCTGCTCGCACCGGGCGGCATGCCCAACCCGAAGCAAAGCGATTCGCGTTCGGTGGTGCATGCGTATTCGATGGTCGTGCAGGACTCGGTGAAGCTCACCGAGCGTCTCACCGCGGTCGGCGGGCTGCGCTGGGAAAACTGGCAGCAGGAATCGGGGATGGGGCGGCCGTTCGTGTTCGCCGACCGCTCGCGCGGCAATGTCTGGCTGCCGCAGTTCGGGCTCGCGTATGCGCTCACGCCGGCGCTGACCGCGTATGCGAACGTGAGCCGTTCGTTCAAGCCGAACGTCGCAACGAACGTCGCCGCGCCGCTCGCGCCTGAATACGGCCGCGTGCTCGAGGCCGGGCTGAAGTTCAGCGTGAAGCCCGCGATCACGGGCACGCTCGCGGTCTACCAGATCGACAAGCGCAACGTCGCGGTCACGAACGGCGACATCACGTCGACGATCGGCACCGCGCGCTCGCGCGGGATCGAACTCGACGTCGCGGGGCAGATCACGCGCCACCTGAGCGTGATCGGCAGCTATGCGTATACGAACGCGACCGATCGCGACAGCAATACGCCGCTCGTCAACGTCGCGCGCCACACGGGCAGCCTGTTCGCGGTGTACGACACGGCGATCGCGAACCTGCCCGGCCGCTGGCGCTTCGGCGGCGGCGCGCGCCTTGTCGGCGCACGCTCCGGCGACACCGCGAACAGTTTCACGCTGCCCGGCTACGTGACCGTCGACGCGTTCGCGGCCTACGAAACGACGATCGGCAAGTTCCCGACGCGCTTCCAGCTCAACGTGAAGAACCTGCTCGACAAGACCTACTACCCGTCGAGCAACAACAACCTGATCGTTGCGGTCGGCGAGCCGCGGCTCGTCACGCTGACGACGACGGTGTCGTTCTGACGCACGACACGACGCGCGCGACACGCACGCCGGGCACCGGCCGCCCGGCGGCGCGAACCGGTATCAGCCGCCCGCGAAATCGAGCAGGATCTTGCAGCTCTCGGCAGGCCGCTGCTCGGCCATCTCGAACGCCTGCGCAACGTCGCGGAAACCCACCTTGTGGGTGACGATATGCTCCGGCTGGATCAGCCCGCGGCCGATCCAGTCGATCACCTGCGGGAACATTGCGCAATTCAGCCGCGACGCGGCGAGCGTGAGTTCCTTCTTCGTCAGTTCCGCCTGCACGATCGCCGACGGTTCCGACGAGAAGCCGAGCACGCCGATCCGGCCCGCCGGCGCGGCGATCCGCACCGCCTCCTCGAGAATCGACGGATGGCAGACCGCGTCGAAGATCAGCGTCGGGCCACCGTCGACGCCGCGCTGCGCCAGCGCGTCCGGTAACGACTCGACGCTCGTGTTGATGATCTCGTCCTCCGCCGCGCCGCACTTTCGCGCGAGCTGCAAGCGCGCGTCGAGCCGGTCGGTGATGAACGCGCGGATGCCGTACACGCGCTTGAGCACCTGCAGGATCGTCAGCCCGACGGTGCCGGCGCCGTAGATCAGCGCGACATCGCCCGGCAGCACCCCGGTGCGCGACGTCGCGTTCGCGGCCACCGCGAACGGCTCGACGATCGCCGCGCAGGTGTCGGCGATCTCCGCCGGAATCCGGTATGCGTTGCCGGCCGGCACGCAGGTGTACTGGCTGAAGCCGCCGTCGCGATGCACGCCGAGCACGGTCAGGTGCCGGCAGACATTGCGCCGGCCGATCGTGCACGCATGGCAATGCCCGCAACTGATCACGGGATCGACCGCGACGGTCTCGCCGAGCCGCGCTGCGTCGACGCCCTCGCCGACCGACTCGATCGTCCCGACGAATTCGTGGCCGATGATGCGCGGATACGACACGAACGGATTCTTGCCGTGAAAGATGTGCAGGTCAGACCCGCAGATGCCCGCATAGCGGACCTTCACGCGCACTTCGCCGGCGGCGGGCACGGGCAGCGGCACCTCGCGCACACCCATGCTGTTCGGACGATCGACAACGACGCTCAACATTTCGGTTCTCTCCTTCGGTTCTTCGCCGCTCACCAGTTCCACATCGACCCATCGCGCAGCCGCGCGACCGGCAGGTACGCGCGCTCGTACGGGTACTTCGCGGCCAGCGTCTCGTCGATGTCGACGCCGAGGCCCGGCACGTCGTCCATCACGAGATAACCGTCCTCGAAACGGTAGCTGTGCGGAAACACTTCATCGGTCAGCGGGCTGTGCGGCATCAGTTCCTGGATGCCGAAGTTCGGCGCCCACAGCCCGAAGTTCACGGCCGCCGCCATGCAGACCGGCGACAGGTCGGTCGCACCATGAAAGCCCGTGCGCACCTGGTACATCGCCGCGTAGTCGGCGATCCGGCGCACGTGCGTGATCCCGCCCGCGTGCACGATCGTCGCGCGGATGTAGTCGATCAGCTGATCGCGAATCAGGTCCTTGCAATCCCAGATCGAGTTGAACACTTCGCCGACCGCGAGCGGCGTCGTCGTGTGCTGGCGGATCAGGCGGAATGCGTCCTGGTTCTCGGCGGGCGTCGCGTCTTCCAGCCAGAAGAGGCGATGCGGCTCGAGATCGCGGCCGAGCCGCGCGGCCTCGATCGGCGTGAGCCGGTGATGCGCGTCGTGCAGCAGGTGCGGCGCATCGCCGACCGCGTCGCGCACCTTGCGAAACAGGTCCGGCGTATGGCGCAGATAAAGCGCGGTATCCCACGGCTCTTCAGGCGGCAGGCCCTTTTCGGCGGGTTCGTACGCGCCCGCGGTCTTGCCGACGCCGTACACCTTGTCGAGCCCCGGCACGCCCGACTGCACGCGGATCGCACGGAAGCCTGCCTCGATATGCGCGCGCACCGCGTCGACCGCTTCCTCGTGGTCGCGCCCATTCGCGTGGCCGTACACCATCAGGCCGTCGCGGCTCTTGCCGCCGAGCAGCTGGTAAACCGGCATGCCCGCGAGCTTGCCCAAGATGTCCCACAACGCCATGTCGATCGCGGCAATCGCCGTCATCGTCACGGGCCCGCGCCGCCAGTACGCGCCGCGATACAGGTATTGCCAGATGTCCTCGATGTTGCGCGGGTCGCGGCCGACGAGGCAGGGAAATACATGGTCTTCCAGGTACGCGCGCACGGCGAGCTCGCGCCCGTTGAGCGTCGCGTCGCCGAGACCGTAGACGCCTTCGTCGGTCACGATCTTCACCGTCACGAAGTTCCGGCCCGGACACGTGACGATGGTCTGCAAGCGTTCGATTTTCACTGCGCTCCTCCAGCGGGCGATTCAGTCGACAAAGTAATGAGGTGCGCGGCTGCGCACGTCCGGCAGATGCGAGCCGATCCGGTCGACGTGCGTCGCGACCGATGCGCCGAGCAGCGCCATGTTGCGCGACGCGATATGCGCGAGGATCTGCTCGTGCTCCTGCAGCGCGCGGCGTGCATGATCCTCGACGCGATCGAGCAGCAGCCAGCGCACGCGGTCGAACTGGCGCTTCATCGGCTGCAGCATTTCCCACACGTGCGGCCGGCCCGCGAACGCGAACATCCGGCCGTGCATCGCTTCGTCCAGTTCGAAGAACGCCTCGACATCGTGCGCGGCCACCGCAGCGCGCTGCGCGTCGATGATCCGCGACAGCTCCGCGAGTTGTTCCGCCGTGATTTTCTGCGCGAGCTCGACGTGGTTCGCGCATTCGAGCGTGCTGCGCGCGAACCGCCCTTCCTCGAGGATCGATACCGGAATCGGCGCGACGAACGTGCCGACCTTCCGGTGGATCTGCACGAGCCGCTCGTCGGCCAGTTGCGCGAATGCCTCGCGCACGGGCGTGCGGCTGACCTTGATCGTCGTCGAGATCACGGCCTCCGACAGCGCGGTGTGCGGCGGCAGCGCGCCCCGCACGATCGCGTGGCGCAGCAGCACGTGCACCTGCTCCGTATAAGACCGGCTCTCGTCCAGCGAGAACCCCTGCAACGCCGTGACGACGACGTCTTCCTCAAATGCTGCCGTTTCGCTCATGTTTGCCGATGCATCTGACTCGATTTCGATAACTACCATGGTACACAACCCAAGGAAATTGATCTAACTGGCGTTTACACCAATAACATCCGGTAAAAACCCGCAATAACCTTCACTCATCCCGACATCTACCATGGTACAACCCGTTGCCGATCGACATGCCACCCGCACCCGACTTCCTGCGCACCGCGCCGCCCGGCACGCGCCGCCCCCGCTATGACCGGCGCGCGGTCCGCACGGGCATCGTCCACCTCGGCCTCGGCGCGTTCCATCGCGCGCATCAGGCGCTCCATACGGAAACGGTGCTCGAACAGGGCGATCTCCGCTGGGGGATCGTCGGCGTCGAGTTGCGGCGGCGCCATACCGTCGACCTGCTCGCCGCGCAGGACCACCTGTACACGGTGACCGAACGCGACGGCGGCGGCGTGCGCACCCGGATCGTCGGCGCCGTGCACGGCGCGCTGTTCGCACCGGAATCGCTGCCCGCGCTGCTCGCGCTGATCGCCGATCCGCGCGTGTCGATCGTCAGCCTGACCGTGACCGAGAAGGGCTATTGCCGCCGACCCGGCGGCGGCCTCGATGACGACGATCCCGCGATCCGCGCAGACCTCGCCGCGCCCGACACGCCGCGCACCGCGCTCGGCGTAATCGCCGCCGGCCTCCGGCAGCGGCCGGCCGGCGCGCCGCTCACCGTCGTCTGCTGCGACAACATGACGTCGAACGGCGACACGCTGCGCGCGCTGCTGCTCGACTACGCGGCGTGCGTCGACGACGGCGCGCTCGCGCGGCGCATCCGCGACGACGTCGCATTCCCGAACAGCATGGTCGACCGGATCGTGCCGGCCGCGACGCCCGAATCGCTCGACTGGGCGCAAGCGCATCTCGGCGCGCGCGACGCGGCCGCGATCGTCTGCGAACCGTTCTCGCAATGGGTGATCGAGGATCGCTTCGCCGGCCCGCGCCCGCGCTGGGAAGACGCCGGCGCGCGCCTCGTCGCGGACGTGCGGCCATACGAAACGATGAAGCTGCGGCTGCTGAACGGCTCGCATTCGGCGATCGCGTATGCAGGGCAGTTGCGCGGCCGCGCGACGGTGTCGGACGCAATGGCCGATCCGGCGATCGCGACATTCGTCGACGGCGTGATGACGCACGACCTGCTCGCGAGCGTCGACGTGCCGTCCGGCTTCGACGCGCACGACTATTGCGCGACGCTCGTGCAGCGCTTCCGTAATCCGACGCTCGCGCACCGCACCGAACAGATCGCGATGGACGGCACGCAGAAGGTGCCGCTGCGCTGGCTGCCCGCGCTCGCCGAAAGCGCTGCGGCGGGCGTCGAGCGCCCGTATCTTGAGCGTGCGCTTGCGCTATGGCTGTACTACCTGACCACCGCGCACGACGCTTGCGGCCGACCGTTGACGATCAGCGACCCGGGCGCGGCCGCGCTCGCCGAGACGCTCGGCGCGGCCAACGACGCGAACGGCGCGGTGCGCGCGGCGCTCGCCAGTGCCGCGCTCGCCGGCCCGGCCGCGTGGCCCGACGCGCTGGTCGCGCGCGTCGGCGCGCATCTGTCGACGCTGCGTGCGCACGGCGCCGATGCGCTGCTCGCGCCGCTGCACGTGCGCTGAACGCCCGCACGGCCGGTTGGCCGCCGCCGCGAACCGCGTGACGCCCCTGCCCGTCGATGTCCGTGTCGACGCGGCGAACGATGGAAAAGACATGACGGCCGGCCCACCGGCACGAAGGAGACAGACATGAAGCAGAAGTCGCAGGCATGGTTCACGGTATTCCTGCTGTTCATCGTGTATGGCATCAACTATCTCGACCGCGTCGCGCTGTCGATCGTCGCGCCGATCGTGCAGACCGATCTCGGCATCAACGCCACGCAGATGGGTATCGTATTCAGCACGTTCTTCGTCGGCTACGCGCTGTTCAATTTCATCGGCGGGCTCGCGTCCGACCGGCTCGGGCCGAAGCTCGTGTACGTGCTGGCGGTCGGCCTCTGGTCGATCTTCTGCGGGATGACCGCGCTGACCGTCGGCTTCGTGAGCCTGCTGATCGTGCGGCTGCTGTTCGGCATGGCCGAAGGCCCGCTGTGCTCGGCCGCGAACAAGATGGTCAACAACTGGCTGCCGCGCGACGGCGCCGCGACCGCGATGGGGCTGCTCAGTGCGGGCTCGCCGCTCGGCGGCGCGATCGCCGGGCCGATCGTCGGCCTGCTGGCCGCGCAGTTCGGCTGGCGGCCGGCATTCTGGATCGTCTGCGCGATCGGGCTCGCGTGGGTCGTGCTGTGGATGGTGTCGACGTCGGACCGTCCGGCCACGCCGGTGAACGAGGCACCGAACGTGCCTGCCGCCGCCCGCGCGGATGACGACGACGCATCGGCACCCGCGCGTACGCTGTCGCACTATGTGCGCCAGCCGCGCATCCTCGCGACGGCGGTCGCGTTCTTCAGCTACAACTACGTGCTGTTCTTCTTCCTGAGCTGGTTCCCGAGCTATCTCGTGCGCGCGCATCATCTGAACATCAAGGAGATGAGCATCGCCACCGTCGTGCCCTGGCTCGTCGGCACGGTCGGCCTCGCATGCGGCGGCGCGATCTCGGACGCGCTCTACCGGCTCACCGGCAACCTGCTGCTGTCGCGCCGGATCGTGCTCGTCACCTGCCTGCTCGGCGCGGGCGCATGCGTGGCGATCGCGGGCACCGTGCAGTCGACGCAAGGCGCGGTCGCGCTGATGTCCGTGTCGCTGTTCTTCCTGTACGTCACCGGCGCGATCTACTGGGCGATCGTGCAGGATGTCGTGCACCCGGCGCGCGTCGGCGGCGTGAGCGGCTTCCTGCACTGCATGGGCAGCCTGTCGGGCGTGATCGGGCCGGCCGTGACCGGCTTCATCGTCGAACGCAGCGGTTCGTTCGCGTCGGCGTTCGTGCTGGCAGGCGCGATTGCGCTGGTGGGCGCCGTGCTGGCAGGCGTATTCGTGCGCAACGGCCGGCCGTCTGCAGTCTTGCGCGAACGCACGGCGCACTGACGCTGCCGCGCGACGATTCACAACGCGACGCCGCGCACCGCGGCGTCGCCCTCCCGCCTCCCGCCCGATCATCAGCCCCCCGAATATCTCCCATCCGATATCGCGATTTCCGGTATCGATCGTGCGCCTCTAGACTGGCTACGCGATGGCGACACCGCGCCGCCTCACGGCACGCGACACGCCCCCACAAAAACGATCCTGGGAGTCAAGCCATGTCCGACGGGCATGCGCGCCGAGGCGCGCTCAAGACACTCGGCCTCGCGGCCGGCTCCGCACTGCTCGCCGCCACGCGCCGCGCTCACGCGGCGGCGCCCGAAACCGGCGCGCTGCTGCCCGGCGGCGCCGCGCGCCTCGCCGACCTCACGCGCCGCCTCGCGGCCGTGCCGAGGCGGCGCGACTTCAAGACGGTGCCGATGATCCTCGAACGTCCCGACCAGTGGGATCACGCGGCGCTCGCCGAAGTGATCGGCTATCGCGGCGGCCCGAAGCAGGTGTGGGACAACACCGAGCTCGGCGGCCCGTGGCTGAACCTGATGCGCAATTCGCTGAACGCGCAGATCTGGTCGTACGGTCATCCGGATTTCCTCGTCGTGTCGGCCACGCACGGCAGCGCGCATCTCGCGCTGTTCGACCAGATCGCGTGGGACAAATACGGCCTCGCGAAACTGGCCGGCGCCGCATTCCCGACCAACACGCTGCTCGACGCGAAGCCTGCGCAATCGAAAGGCGCGCAGGATCACGCGTTGCCCGACGGCGCATTCTCGTCGCACGACAACAGCATCGCCGCGCTGCGGCAGCGCGGCGTCGTGTTCCTGTCGTGCCACAACGCGATCTGGGAGCTCGCGGAACGGCTCGACGGCGCGAACGCGAATCCCGACAAGCTGCCGCTCGACGCACTCGCGGCCGACCTGACCAACCACGTGATCCCGTCGGCGATCGTCACGCCGGGCGCGGTCGGCACGCTGCCCGAGCTGCAGCAGGCCGGTTTCACGTACGCGAAATGAGGCTCTCGATGACCTCGATCCCCCCGCAATCGCCGTCGCGCCGCCGGCGGCGCACGCTGCGCGCCGCGCTGGCCGCCTGTCTGTGCTGCGCGTCCGCACTGTCGCTCGCCGACACCGCCACGACCATCTTTCCGCCCTGGCAGGACGGCCGCAACAACGACGCGCTTCATCGTGGCCTCGAATTCACGGTGCCGCAGGTCGACGTGCTCGCCGATTTCCACGGCGACCTCGCCGCACCGAAGCTCGTGCTGTTCGTCGGCGGCAACTATTTCTTCGCGATGGCGCCGCTCGTCGCGAAGTTCGAGGAAGATCATCCCGAATACCGCGGCCGCATCTACTGGGAAACGATCCCGCCCGGCCTGCTCGTGAAGCAGATCCACGCGGGCGGCACGATCACGGTCGGCAACATGACGTGGACGGTCAAGCCCGACGCGTATTTCGCGGGGCTCGGCAAGATCGACGGGCTGATCGCGGACGGCACGCTCGCGGGCCCCGCGGTGCCGTACGTGACGAACCAGTTGACGATCATGGTGCGCGCCGGCAATCCGAAGCGCATCGCGTCGCTGAACGATCTCGCGCGGCCCGACGTGAAGCTCGCGATGCCGAACCCGGAATTCGAAGGCGTCGCGCGGCAGATCCGCGCGTCGCTCGTGAAGGCCGGCGGCGACGCGCTTGCGCGCACCGTCTACGACGACAAGGTGCGCGCCGGCACGACCGAACTCACGCACATCCACCATCGGGAAACCGCGCTGTTCCTGATGCAGGGGCGCGCGGACGCCGGCGTGCTGTGGCAATCCGAAGCGGCATTCCAGGAACAGGTCGGGCATCCGCTGATGCACATCGACATTCCGGCCGCGCAGAATACGACGGCGATCTATGCGGGTGCGATGGTGAAGGACGCGCCGCATCCGGAAGCAGCGCGCGCGTGGCTCGCGTTCATCCGGTCGCCGGAAGCGTTCCGGATTTTCCAGCGCTACGGCTTCGGCCGCTACGATGCGACGACACCGGTGCAGCACCTCGCGCCGGCGGATGACCGGCCCGACGCAGGCTGACCGCGTGCCCGCGCCGGCCATACGGCGGCGCGCACGCGACATACGACAAGGAGGGGACACGTGAACGATACGGTCGACACACGGCGACGCCGGCTCACACCGCTGCTGCTTGCCGCAGCGGCACTGCTGGCCGGCCGTGCGCACGCGGACGACGCGACGCTCGGCAAGACGCTCGCGACACAGGGCTCGGCGACGGGCGTCGCCGCCTGCATCGGCTGCCACGGCAGCCACGGCGAAGGCAATGCGGCGGCCGGCTTCCCGCGCCTCGCGGGCACCAACGCCGCGTATCTGTCCGCGCAGCTTGCCGCGTTCGCGGACGGCAGCCGCCAGAACCCGGTCATGCAACCGCTCTCGAAACTGCTGACGCCGCACGAACGCGACGCGATATCCGCGTACTTCGCGAGCCTGCCCGCGCCGGCCGGTGTCTTCACCGCCGACGACGCGTCGATCGATCCCGCGAACACCGGCGCGTGGCTTGCGACGCGCGGGCGCTGGTCGCAGGGCCTGCCCGCGTGCGCGCAATGCCACGGCCCCGGCGGCCTCGGCGTCGGCACCGCGTTTCCGCCGCTCGCGGGACAGCCTGCCGCGTATATCGCCGGCCAGTTGAACGGCTGGAAACACGGCACGCGCCCGCCCGGGCCGATGGCGCTGATGCCGATGATCGCCGGCAAGCTGTCCGATGCTGACATCGACGCGGTGGCCGCCTACTATGCGCACGGCGGCGCCGCTCAAGGAGACAAGCGATGATCGACCGCACGACGCTGATCCGCCGCGCCCGCGCCACGCTGCTCGGCGCGGCCTGGATACCCGCGCTCGCGTTCGCGGCGGCGCCGCAGGATGCACCGGCCGCCGCTTCCGCACCCGTGACCGCACCGGCACCGGCCGCAACCGCGGCAGCGGTCAAGCCGTTCACACCGCCCGCCGAATCCGCGATGCCCGCCGACGACTTCGGCAAGACCGTGAAGCTCGGCGAGCAGATCTTCCTGCACACGCCCGAGTTCGCGGGCAAGTACGTCGGCAACAAGCTGACCTGCGCGAGCTGCCACCTCGACGCGGGCCGCCGGCCCGATTCGAGCCCGATGTGGGCGGCGTACCTGTTGTATCCGGCCTACCGCAGCAAGAACGGACACGTGAACACGTTCGCCGAGCGCCTGCAGGGCTGCTTCCGTTACAGCATGAACGGCAAGGCGCCGCCGGCCGGCGACCCGATCCTCGTCGCGCTCGAAACCTATTCGTACTGGCTAGCGAAGGGCGCGCCGGTCGGCACGAAGCTGCCGGGGCAAGGCTTCCTGAAACTGCCGCCGCCCGCGCAAAAAGCCGACTACGCGCGCGGCGCCGCCGTCTACACGCAGCACTGCGCGCTGTGCCACGGCGCGGACGGCCAGGGGCAGTCGAGCGGCGGCAAGCCGGCCTTCCCGGCGCTGTGGGGCGCGCGCTCGTTCAACTGGGGAGCGGGGATGGGCGACATCCGCAATGCGGCCGGGTTCATCAAGGCCAACATGCCGCTCGGGCTCGGCGGCACGCTGACCGATCAGGAAGCGTGGGATGTCGCAACCTTCATGGACAGCCACGAACGTCCGCAGGACCCGCGCTTCACCGGCTCCGTGCAGGACACGCGCGCGAAGTTCCACGATTCGCCCGACTCGATGTACGGGCTCGGCGTGAACGGCCGCGTGCTCGGCGCGCCATGACGCCGCGCCGCACCGGCCGGCGCGGTCACGGACGCCAGCGATACACGACGATGCTCGACCCGTTGTAGTTGTCCTTGGTAATCACGTACTCGCCGGTCGAGCGCAGGTATGCACGCACGCCGTACATCGAGTCGACGTCGTTGCCGACGTCCATCGCCGACGTGTTCGAATTCGTCAGCGTGGTGACGAGCGCACCGGTGTTCAGGTCGAACACGTCGATGTTCGGCACCGTGTGCACGTAGCCGACGAACAGGTAGTGGCCGGCCGCCGCGATCGATTTCGGATTCGCGCTCGTCAGGTTGATTACCGGATTCGGCGCGCTCGTGTTGCCGTTCTTCCAGCCGTGATAGACCTCGATGTGCCCGTTCATCGCGGTCCAGTCCCAGTTGCCCGCGAGGCCCTGCGCGAGGATCATCGTGTCGCTGTCCGCCTGGTAGATGATTCGCGTGACAGGCGACACGGTGCTCGGCACGGGCGTCGTCGTCGGCTTGCCCCAGGATGGCTTGCCGGTCGCGTCGAAACCCGTCATCGGGTAGCGGGAAATCGCGTTGGATCCGTCCAGCCCTGCCCACACGTCGCCGTTGTCGTCGATCGCGAAACCGGCCGTCACCTGCAGCGTCGTGTTGAACGGCTTGCCGGGCAGCGAGCCGGCCGGAATCGCGATATAGCCGCTCGCCGTGTTGAAGTAATAGAAGTTGAAGTTGCCCGGGTTCTGGCCCGACGCGACGAGAATCCGTTTGCCGCCGACCATCACGAGCTGGCCGAAGTGCTGGCCGCGCTGATAGTCTTTCATGTCGAGGCGCGGGTCCTTCGGATAGGTGAACGGGTCGACCGTGTTCGCGACGAACGTGCCGCCCGCCGAACCCGTGTACACGTTGTTGCCGCTGTAGAAGAACGCACCGTCCGTCACCGGATCGGGCGCGGCGATCCCCTCGAAGTTCAGCGCCTGCAGCTTCCATTGCAGCGCGCCCGTCGGGCTGTACGAATGCAGGTCGGTGCTGCCGTTGCGGCCGAGATCCCAGCCGCCGCCCCATGCGTTGTTCAGCACGTACAGGTTGCCGGCCGAATCCTTGCCGAGCGCGGCGACGCGCGTGAAGCGCTTGTCGCCGACCTGCCCCTTGATGCCCGTCGTCGTGTCGAGATAACCGCCCTGCACGCCGAACGTGCCGACCTGGACCGGCAGGCCGAGGAGCCCGCTGTAGACCTTGATGTTCATGTCGGGCCCTTCGTCGCCCACCATCAGCTGGCCCATCGACGCATCGAAGTACAGCGACGCCGGCCGCGCGCCGGCCGCCATCTGGATCGTGTTCATCGCCGTGCCGGTCGCGCTGAACTGCGCGACGACGCCCGCGCTCTTGCGCGCGACCCACAGGTTGCCGGCGGCGTCGAGTGCCAGCGCGCCCGGCCCCGATACGCCGATGTCGCGCTGCCAGACGCCGTCCGTCGTATAGACGCGCACGCGGTTGCCGTAGAAGTCGCTCACGTACAGCAGGTTGCCGGCCGTCGCGAGGCCCGTGATCACGTCCGCGTACTGGACGCCCGTCCACACACTGACCGGGATGCGCAGGTCGCGCTGGTTCGTGCCGCGGTTGTAGCGGCCCACCGAGCCGCTGCCGAACGTGCGGTTGTAGCCGAGCGCGACGAACAGCGACGACGCATTGCCGGTGATCGCGCCGCCCTGGAATTCGTCGTGGATGCCGATCGTGCCGAGCGGCTGGCCGTTCTGGTAAATCGCGACGCCGCCCGCGTTCTCGTCCCAGCGCGACGCCGTGTAGATCACGCCCTCGGGCGCAACCCACATCGAGCGCGCGCCGTTGCCCACGTGGGCGGCCAGCGTACCGAACGTGTTCGCGAGCCAGTCCGTCGAGTATTGCGCCTGCGCGTGACTCGCGGGCGCCAGCACGGCGATGCACATTCCCAGCAATGCCGCGCGAATTTGTTTCATTGACATGAATAATGCTCCCGGACGATCGTGTGTCGACACTGTAAATCGCGACGCATGAAATCTTGGTGATTCGGACAAAAGCGCATTCGCCGTCATCCCGAATTATTCACCGCGTGCTTTATGCCGTCCGGCGCTTTTTCGTCAATGATGGTCAAACCCGCTCGCCACACCGCAACGGCCCGCCGGCAGCGCGATTTCGGCGCTTTTCCCCGGCATTTTCTTCCGGGTCGCTCAATGCGAATGCGTCATTTTTTCTGACATGCCCGCATTGCCTTTTCATTCCGCCGGAAAGAGGCTCGATGATTACAAATCGAAATTAAAATGAAAGAGAAAAAATATTATCCGGCGCAATCGGCGTTTCGCAAACTGGCGCATCGGGCGTGCCGCGAACGCGGCGGGCGGAAGAAAGAAGGATGCGGCGGAACAAGCCGCGCGCCGACCGTGCCGGCACGCGGTCGCGATCGTTCAGTTCGCGTTGTCGAGCGTCGGGCCGTCCCAACCGTCGAGGTATTTCGGCAGCGCATCGACGACGTCGATCACGCGCTGCCGGTAGAACAGATGCATCGTCGGCTGCAGGTCGCCCGGCAGTTGCCCGCCGTGCGCACGCGCGGTCAGGCTGTTCGGCTCGCCGCGCAGCGTGACGGTGACGGCACCGCACCGGCTGCGAACGACGTTGCGGCCGCAACGACTGCTGCGCGTCAGAACTTCTGGCGCAACCCGAGGCTGACGATCGCCTGCGACCGCGAGTCCGACGAATGGCCGTTCGCCTTGTCGGACACCGACGCGGTCGCGGCCACCGGCCGGCCGAGCGCGTCGAGCGTCATGCCCGACGCATGCTGGTACGCGCCGAGCAGGTACACGCTGGTGCGCTTCGACAGGTCGTAGACGGCACCGAGCGTCACGTTGTGATACTGCGCGCGGCCGTCGACACCATCGACATCGCTGCCGCGCGTGTAGCTGTAGCCGGCGAACAGTTGCGTCTGCGGCCGCACGTTCCAGCGCGTGAACACGCCCGCGACGTTGAACGTCGCGTGGCCGGCGAACAGCGAACGGTCGCCGCCGCGGTACTGCACGTTGCTGTAGTTCACGCCGACGACGGCCGGGCCGAAGTCATACGTCGCGCCCGTCGCGATGACCTGCTGCGACTGCGCGCTCGCATAGCCTTCGTTGATCGACGAGTTGAACAGGCCGTCGTCGGTACTCTGCCACTTGCCCGTCGTCGGGTCGGTCGCGCCCGTCTTGCTGTTGTCCGAGCGCTCGTAGCCGACGCCGACGCGCAGCGGGCCCGCCGCGTATGCCGCGCCGACGCTCCACGTGTTGCGCTGCTTCATGCTGCCCGGCTGGCCGCCGAAGCCGTACAGCGCACCGAACGTGAAGCCCGCGTAGTTGGCGCTCGTGTACTTGATCGAGCTGTCGACGCGCGCGGTCTGGTCGAGATCGTCGATGTCGCCCGGGTGCGCGCCGAACCCGCCGATGAACGACGACGGGCCGACCGGGCTCACGAAGTCGTCGAGCGACGTGTACTGGCGACCGAGCGTGACCGCGCCGTAGCGGTCGCTGCCGATGCCGACGAATGCCTGCCGGCCGAACTGCCGGCCGCCCTGGCCCGACGTGCCGTTGGCGATGTCGAAGCCGTTCTCGAGGACGAACAGCGCGCGCATCCCGCCGCCGAGATCCTCGAACCCCTTGATGCCCCAGCGGCTGCCGGACAGGTTGCCGGTCGTGAGACCGACGCTCGAATGCCCGGTGTATGCGCCCGCCGAGCCGACCCGTTCGTTGCTGCGATAGGTCACGCCCGCATCGACGATGCCGTACAGCGTGACGGAGCTTTGTGCGAAAACGCTGCCCGCGAGCGAGAGCAGCAGCGGTGCTGCGATCAGTTGCTTGTTCATGGTTTTGTGTCTCCGGGCGGTGAACCCGTTGTTCTGGCTTGATGTTGCGAGTCGCGCGCGGGCGGCGAGATCCGCCGGCAGTGCGAGGCCGGCGGCGTCCGCGCGCGGCGTCGCGGCGACCAGGCCCGCTGCGGTCGCCATGGTAGATGGAACCGGTCCCAGACTAAAGCGCAATAGTGAAAACAGTTTCTTGCCAAAGTCGAGATAGTCGAAAGCGCGGCCACGCGCACGACCGCCGTGCCTGTACAGCGGTCGTGCGCGCACCCGATAATCGAACGCGCGCCATCCATCGGGAGTTCCTTCATGAATGAAACGACCCTGCTGATCTTCGCCGCCGTCGCGTTCGTCGGCATCGCGACACCCGGCCCGACCGTGCTGCTCGCGCTGACCAACGGCTCTCGCTACGGCGTGCGCCGCGCCGCGTACGGTTTCGCCGGCGCGATGCTGTCCGACTTCGTGCTGATCGTCGCAGTCGCGCTCGGCCTCGGTGCGCTGCTGATGGCGTCGGCGTTCTGGTTCTCGGTGGTGAAGTGGCTCGGCGCCGCGTACCTCGCGTATGTCGGCATCCGGCTGCTGACGTCGAAGGGTTCGCTCGACGTCGCCGCCGCGCATGGCGGCGCGGCGCCCGGGCGCAACGCGTCGATCTTCGCGAAGAGCTTCCTGACAGCGGTGACGAACCCGAAGGGCTATCTGTTCTTCTCCGCGTTCCTGCCGCAGTTCCTCGATCCGTCCGCGCCGCTCGCGCCGCAATACGTCGCGCTCGCGGTCACGTTCGCGCTGCTCGACGGCGCGGTGATGTTCGGCTATGCGCTGCTCGGCGCACGCGCGGTGCGGCTGCTGAAGCGCTCGGGCGCGCTGTGGCTCGAGCGCACGTGCGGCGCGATGCTGCTCGCGCTTGCCGGGTCGCTGGCGCTTTACCGGCGTCATGCCGCGTAGGGGCGGGTTCCGATGAGGGTCGATGCACCGCCTCGCTCCGGCTTTCCGGGCCTGTCGCTCAGGCAGCTCGAACGCGCGGATCTCGACGCGTGGTACGCGTACCTGTCGAACCCCGACGTGATCCGCCACACGAGCTGGAACCTGCGCTCGCGCGACGATCTGCTGCCGCTGTTCGACGACATCGAATCGGCCGGCCCCGATTCGATCCGGCGTCTTGCGATCGTCGACACCGCATCGGGCGCGCTCGCCGGGACGATCGGGCTGCATACGGTGTCCACCGCGAACCGCTCGGCGGAAATCGCGTACGACCTTGCGCCGGCGCACTGGGGGCGCGGAATCGCGAGTGCAGTGTGTGAAGCCGTCACAGCGTGGGCATTCTCCGACGGCGGTTTCATGCGCGTCCAGGGCGTCGTGCTGACCAGCAACGCCGGCTCCGCGCGCGTGCTGCAGAAGTGCGGCTACCGCTACGAAGGGCTGCTGCGCGCGTACCGGATGGTGCGCGGCACGCCGGGCGATTTCGCGATGTACGCGCGGCTCGCGACCGACTGACGCGCCGCACCGGGCTACACCGCGGGCGCGATTGGACGGCCCGCGCCGAATTGGCGACAATCGCCGTTCCCTGCCTCGACGGTCCGCCATGAAAATCGCTGCGCTCTCCGACATCCACGGCAATCTCGCCGCGCTCGACGCTGTGCTCGACGACGTCCGCCGCCGCGGCGCCGACGTGATCGTCAATCTCGGCGACATCGTGTCGGGCGCGCTCCATCCGGCCGAAACGGCCGACCGCCTGATCGCACTCGACCTGCCGACCGTCAAGGGCAATCACGAACGGCAACTGCTCAGCGGCGATCGCGCGTCGATGGGGCTGTCGGATCGCTGGGCGCGCGACACGCTGCGCGCCGACCATCTCGACTGGATTGCCGCGCTGCCCGAACGCGTGACGCTCGACGACGACGTGCTGATGGTGCACGGCACGCCGGCCAGCGACCTCGTCTATTTCCTCGAAACGGTCACGCCCGACGGCTGCCGCGCGGCCACGCCCGACGAAATCGCGCAGCGCGCGGGCGACGCGCCGGCATCGCTGATCCTGTGCGGCCACACGCACGTGCCGCGCACCGCGAAGCTCGCCGACGGCCGGCTGATCGTCAACCCGGGCAGCGTCGGGCTGCAGGCGTACGCGGACGACCTGCCGCATCCGCACCGGATCGAAACCGGCTCGCCGCATGCGCGCTACGCGATGGTGTCGCGCACGCCGGCCGGCTGGAACGTCGAATTCCATGCGGTCGAGTACGACTGGCACACGGCCGCCGCCACCGCGGCATCGCGCGGGCGCGACGACTGGACCGTCGCGCTGCGCACCGGCCGGTGCTGACGCGACCGCGCCTCCCCGTCACCCCGCTTCGTTCATCGGAAAACCGACTCGCCATGCCCGTTCCATCGCAACTGCTCTTCCTGCCCGGCGCATCGGGCAGCACCGCTTTCTGGCAACCGCTGGCTGGCCTGCTGACGTATCCGGCCGAGCGGCGGATCGTCGGTTATCCGGGCTTCGGCGATACGCCGCGCGATCCGTCCGTCGACGATTTCGACAGCCTCGTGCGTCATGTGCTTGAAACGATCGACCGGCCGACCGCCGTGATCGCGCAATCGATGGGCGGCGTGATCGCGATGCGTGCGGCGCTCGACAAACCCGAACTCGTCACGCACCTGGTGCTGACGGTCACGTCCGGCGGCCTCGACATGGAAGGGCTCGGCGCGCAGGACTGGCGTGCCGGCTTCGCCGAAGCGAACCCGCGGTTGCCCGACTGGTTCATGACGTTGCGCGCCGACCTGTCGCAGCACATCGGCCGCATCGCACAACCGACGCTGCTGCTGTGGGGCGACGACGATCCGATCAGCCCCGTCGCGGCCGGCCGGCGCCTGCTCGAACGGTTGCCCGATGCGCAGTTGCACGTCGTGCCGGGCGGCCGGCACGATCTCGCGGCCGTGCATGCGCATGCGCTCGCACCGCTCGTCGACGCGCATCTGCAGCGCGTGCGACGTCGCGTGCTTCAGCCGTAACCCAAACCGGAACCTGAAGACGCGCCGCTCGCGCGCCGCCTCCCGTCACCCCGCATTCCTCAGCGTCAGCCTCGCCTCCAGCCCGCCGCCGTCCGGCCGGTTGTTCAGCGTGAGCGTGCCGCCCATCGCGAGCGCCAGTTGCCGTGCGATCGCAAGACCGAGCCCCGTGCCGCCCGTCTCGCGGTTGCGCGACGTCTCCACACGCCGGAACGGCTCGAACACCGCGTCGAGCTGATCGTCCGGAATGCCGGGCCCGCGGTCGAGCACGGCGATGACCGCCCCACCGTCCGACGCGGCGTGCACGTCGATTTCGGCCGCGCCCGCGAACTTCAGCGCGTTGTCGACGAGGTTGCCGACGATGCGTCGCAGCGCCTTCGGCCGCGTGACGAGCGCGAGCGGCGCGCGGCTGTGCAGCGCGACGTCCTGCCCCGCATCCGTGTAGTCGCACACGATGCTGTCGAGCAGCGCATCGAGATCGATGCGGCGCGCGGCTTCCTCGGTGCCGTGCAGCGTCCGTGCATACGCGACGCCTTCCTTCACCAGATGCTCCATCTCGATCAGGTCCTGGCGCAGCTTCGTGCCCTGCACGTCGTCGTCCATCACGTCGACGCGCAGCCGCATCCGCGTGATCGGCGTCTGCAGGTCGTGCGAGATCGACGCGAGGATCTGCATGCGTTCGGCCATGTACTGCGCGATGCGATCCTGCATCGCGTTGAACGCACGCGCGGCGCGTGCGACCTCGGACGGCCCGCCTTCGTCCAGGCGTTCGCCCTTCAGGTCGGGGCCGAGCGCGTCGGCGGCCTGCGCGAGCTGCTTGAGCGGGCGCGTCGCGAGCCGCACCGCGAGCCAGCAGCATGCGGCCAGCACCGCGAGCTGCAGCACGAGCACGACCGGCAGCCAGCCCGACAGCGGCACCGTCGACATCGGATGAATGTCGATCGTCAGCGGCGACCCGTCGGTCAAGCGCAGATGCACCTGCAGATGTTCGCGGTCGCCGGGGATCGCGTTCGCGGTCAGCGGGTAGTCGCCGCCGATGCCGTCGGAAATCGACCGCTCGACGCGCGCCGACAGCCGCGCTTCCGGCGGGGTGCCCGTTTCGCCGGGCCCGAGGATGAACGTATAGCTGCGCCGCGCGAGGCGCGGCAGCCACGCGGTGCGCTCGGCGGGCGGCAGGTGGTCGAGCAGCGCGACCGAGCTCGCGACCTCGCGCTCGATGTAGCCCATCATCAGGTTGGTGGTCGCCTGGTCGCGCTCGGTCACCGTGAGCCAGAACGACAGCGTCTGCGCGAGCGCGAGGCCCACGCACAGGATCAGCGCGAGCCGCGCGAACAGCGAGCGCGGCCAGTGCCACAGCGTGCGCGCGCTCATGACGTACCGTCGACGGCGGTCACGGCCGACGAGAACACATAGCCCTCGTTGCGCAGGGTCTTGATGTAGCGCGGCTCGCGCGCGCCGTCGCGCAGCCGCTGGCGCAGCCGGCTCACGAGCAGGTCGATCGACCGGTCGAACGGATCGGACTGCCGGCCCTGCGTGAGGTTGAGCAACTGGTCGCGCGTCAGCACGCGCTGCGGATTGTCGAGAAACACGCGCAGCAGCCGGTATTCGGCGCCGCTCAGCGCGACCAGCGTGCCTTCGGCGTCGAGCAGGTGACGCCCCGTCGTGTCGAGCCGCCATTCGCCGAACGCGAGCAGCTCGGCCGTTTCCGTCACCTGCATGCCGGGCGGCAGCATGCGCGCGCGGCGCAGCACCGAGCGAATCCGCGCGAGCAGCTCGCGCACCGCGAACGGCTTGGCCAGGTAGTCGTCGGCGCCCATCTCGAGGCCGATGATGCGGTCGGTTTCCTCGCCGCGCGCGGTCAGCATCAGCACGGGCACCGTGCGAAACTTGCCGGCGCGCAGGTCGCGGCACAGCGTGAGGCCGTCCTCGCCCGGCAGCATCAGGTCGAGCACGATCAGGTCGGGCGCGCCGTCGTCCAGCGCGTTGCGCATCTCGCGGCCGTTCGCGGCCAGCGACACGCGCATGCCGTTCTTCTCCAGGTAGCCCGCGATCAGTTCGCGGATCGCGCGATCGTCGTCGACGATCAGCACGTGGTCGATCTTGTCCATGAGTCGGTGTCGCTGTCGGTGTCGGGTGGTTCGGGCTGGCGATGTCCGCATTTATACCGCACGGCGGACACGCGTTTGTATCCCAATGTATCGCGCGGCCGCGACGACACACAACATTGCACACGCGCGGCTCGCCGGACACATCCCGGATACGTCGGCGCAGCCTAATGGGGCCTGTCGAAACACGTCCGGCCGCCGCGCCCGAGCGGCGGCCTCCCGATCAGGAGAACGCCATGCTGCCCCGCCTCAAGACCGCCGCCCTCGTCATCGCCCTCGCCGCCACGGCCGGGCTCGCCGCCTTCGCCGGCACTCGCGCCGACGCGGGCATGACGACCTCGCTGGCCGGCACGCCGGCACCCGATTTCACCGGCATCGACCGCTGGCACAACAGCGCGCCGCTCAAGCTCGACCAGTTGCGCGGCAAGGTCGTGCTGGTCGATTTCTGGACGTACTCGTGCATCAACTGCATTCATACGATTCCGTACGTGAACGACTGGTACCGGAAGTATCGCGACCAGGGGCTCGTGGTGGTCGGCGTGCATACGCCCGAATATCCGTTCGAGCGCGACGCGGGCAACGTCGCCGATGCGATCAAGCGCTTCGGCATCCGGTATCCGGTCGCGCAGGACAACCGCTACGACACGTGGCGCGCGTACGGGAATCAGTACTGGCCCGCGCTGTACCTGATCGATGCGAACGGGAAGGTCGTCTATACGCGTTATGGCGAAGGCGGGTACGACAAGACCGAGGCGGCGATTCGCGAAGCGCTCGCGCAGGCGGGAGAGGGCATGAAGGGCGCGACGCGCACGCAGTAACCCGCCGGTGCGCGGGCAACGCACTCGCCCGCGCGTATCTCGATGTGCTCACTCCCGCTTCGCGTCGGCCGCCGCCAGCATCGCTTCCCCGATCGCGAGCTTCCCGTCTGCCATCAGTGCGTCGCCGGCGCCGCGGATATCGGCTTCGGCCTTGTTCTGCCCGAGCTTGCGCTTGCCGACGAACCGCGTGATCTCGATCTGCAGCCCGACGATCGCCTGCAGCATCGTGTCGAGATAATCGGCCGGCGCGTCGCCCATCTTCCACGGCACCGGCTGCGACGCTTCGTGCGTGCGCGTCAGCCGCGCGACCACGCCGCGCACGAACTTCTCGTCGTCGCGCACCGTGATGCGGCCGTGCGCATGCACGACCACGTAGTTCCAGGTCGGCACCTGCCGGTGCGCGACGTGCTTGCTTGGGTACCAGTTCGGCGAGATGTACGCGTCGCCAGCGCGGAAGATCACGAGCACCTCGTCGCCGTTCGCGACGTCCTGCCAGACCGGATTCGCGCGCGCGACGTGCGCGTGCAGCTCGCCGAGCCCGCCGTCGCCGGGCAGCAGCTCGAACGGGAGGTGGTTCGCGTCGAGCCCGTTCTTCCCGTGCGTGATCAGGCTGCCGAACGGATGCTGCACGATCAGCTCGCGCAGCGCATCGGGGTTGGGCTCGTTGAAATCGGCGGGGACGTACATGTCGGCTCCACGGTCATGCGGCGGTTGAAATGGCTCGGGCGCGGGCCCGTCATGCGCAGATTGTTACCCCAAACTGGTTTATGCTGTAGAGCCGGTTTGGAACATTTTCAGAAGACCAGAATCATGGCAAGAACGGCCCGGAACGTCGAAATCCCGTCGCTCGGCGCGCTCGATCGCGCGGCCGGCGACCTGAGCCGCCAGCTCGCGCAGGCGCTGCGCGACGCCGTGCGCCGCGGCGACGTCCGTCCGGGCGATACGCTGCCGTCCACGCGGCTGCTGGCGGCCGCGCTGCAAGTCGCGCGCGGCACCGTCGTCGACGCGTATGCGCAGCTCGTCGCCGAAGGCTTCCTCGAATCGCGCGGCGGCGCGGGCACGCGCGTCGCGCATGCGCTCGCCGGGCCGCCGCCCGTCGACGAACCCGAACCGCCCGCCCAACGCAGGCGCCAGACCCACGTCGGGCTGCCGGAGCCGGCCGCGACCTTCGCGCGGATCGCCCGCGAATTCCTTCCGCTGCCGGCCATGCCGTTCGCGATCTCGGTACCGATCGGCCTCACCGCGCCCGACGACATCTGGCGCCGGCTCGGCAACCGCCTGCGCGCACGCGGCGCCGGCGCGCCGTCCGGCTATGCCGATCCGCAAGGCGCGCTGCCGCTGCGCGAAGCGATCGCCGACTACGTGCGCCGGTCGCGCTCGGTGCGCTGCACGGCCGACCAGGTCGTGATCACGAGCGGCACGCAGCAGGGTCTGCATCTCGCGAGCCAGGTGCTGCTCGGCGAGAACGACCAGGCGTGGGTCGAGAATCCGGCCTATCGCGGCATCACCGCGCTGCTCGAAAGCACCGGGCGGCGCGACGCGATGGTCCGCGTGCCGGTCGACGCCGACGGCATCGACGTCGACGCGGGCATCCGCCTGGCACCGCATGCGCGTGCCGCATTCGTCACGCCGTCGCACCAGTACCCGCTCGGCATGCCGCTGAGCATGGCGCGGCGCAACGCGCTGCTTGCATGGGCACGCGCGCAGCGCGCGTGGGTGGTCGAGGACGACTACGACAGCGAACTGCGCTACGAAGGCTATCCGTTCCCGTCGCTGCAGGGGCTCGCGCCCGACCGCGTGATCTATCTCGGCACGTTCAGCAAGATCCTGTTTCCGTCGCTGCGGCTCGGCTACGTGATCGCCCCCGACGATCTCGTGCCCGCGTTCTGCGGCGCGCGCGTGCTGATGGATCGCCATGCGCCGACCGCCGACCAGCACGTGCTGGCCGCGTTCATCGCGGAAGGCCATCTCGACCGCCACATCCGCCGCGTGCGCGGCGTGTACGCGGAGCAGCGCGCGCTGCTGATCGACACGCTCGGCGCGCGGCTGCCGCGCGAACGCGCATGGGTGCAGCCGGGCGACCAGGGGATGCACGTCGTGCTGTGGCTCGCCGAAGGGATCGACGATCTCGACGTGGTCGCGCGCGCCGCGCAGGCCGGCGTCGCGGTGCGCGCGGTGTCGCCGATGTTCGCGCCGGGCACGGCCCGCCCTGGGCTCGTGCTCGGCTTCGGCGGTTTCGGCCGCGCGCAGATGGAGGCGGCCGCGCAGCGGCTCGCGGACGTGGTTTCGTCGGAAGAATCGCGGCCGAGCACGCCGCAAAAGGTTGTCCGCGGGCAACAAACGTAATCGTCTGTAACTCCTGCAAGCAAAAGGCCGTTTCGGCCGCCGGCACGCGTGCGCCATTTGCTAGGATCGCGCCTCTTCCGTCCACGCCCCTGCCGCCGTGAACCGCTTCGTGCCGTTTCTTCGAGACGCGTGGCTCCGTTGCCGCGCCCGCGTCGCGCCGCTTGCCGCCGCCTGCCGTGCGCGCACCCGCGTGCTGTGCGCAGGCGCCTTGCATCGCCTGCGTCATCCGACGCGGCGCGGCGTGGCGCTGACGCTCGCCGCGATACCGGTGCTGGGCCTGCTGGTCCTGCTTGCGTTCGTCCCGTTCACGCCGAGCATCGGCGACATCCGCAAGGCGCGCATCGACCGCCCCGCGCGCGTGCTGTCGGCCGACGGCGAGCTGATCGCCGAGTTCCGGCCCGTCAACCGCGAATGGGTGCCGCTCAAGCAGATCTCGCCGCACATGGTCGACGCGCTGATCGCGACCGAGGATCACCGCTTCTACGCGCATCACGGCATCGACTGGCGCCGCACGATCGCGGCCGGGCTGCATACGTTCTCGGGCGCGCGCCAGGGCGGCTCGACGATCACCCAACAGCTCGCGCGCAACCTGTATCCGGACGAAGTCGGCCGTTCGCTGACGCTCACGCGCAAGGTGAAAGAGCTGATCACCGCGTTCAAGATCGAGACGGTGTACAGCAAGGATCAGATCCTCGAAACCTACCTGAATACCGTGCCGTTCCTGTACAACGCGTTCGGTGTCGAAATGGCCGCGCGTACGTACTTCGGCAAATCGGCGAACCAGCTCGACATCGCCGAAAGCGCAACGCTCGTCGGAATGCTGAAGGGCAACAGCTACTACAACCCGGTGCTGAATCCGGAACGCGCGGTTCAGCGGCGCAACATCGTGCTCGACCGGATGGCGACGATGGGCATGCTGTCGCCGCGGCAGCTCGCGAAATTGCAGCGCCAGCCGCTGCGCGTCGACTTCGAGCCGCAGACGGCGCAGCCCGGCCTCGCGCCGCACTTCGCGGTGCAGCTTCGCAAGTGGCTGATCGCGTGGGCCGACCGCAACAACTACGACCTCTACTCGGACGGCCTCGTCGTGCGCACGACGCTCGATGCGCGGCTGCAGGACATGGCGACGCAGGCGCTGACGCAGCAGACCGAGCGGCTGCAGGCGATCGCCGACAACGCATGGCGCGGCCCGTCCGGCTGCGGGCTGCGCAACGACCTGTTTCGCGGCTTCATCCGCCAGACACCCGACTATCGCAGCGCCCGCGACGCGGGGCTCGCCGATGCGGCGGCGCTGAAGCAGCTCGGCGCGAATCGCGCGTTCATGCATGCGCTGTGCGAACGCAAGACGCAGGTACAGGCCGGCTTCGTCGCGATCGATCCGCGCAACGGTGCGATCAGGGCATGGGTCGGCAGTCCCGATTTCGGCAGCGAGCCGTTCGATCACGTCGCGCAGGCGCGGCGCCAGCCGGGCTCGACGTTCAAGCCGTTCGTCTATGGCGCCGCGTTCGCGGACGGCATGCGGCCGGGCGATACGTTCATCGACCGCCCGGTCGCGATTCCCGTGGACGGCCGCGCGGTGTGGCGCCCGACCGACGAGGAGCCGCCGACGGGCGAGCCGATGACGCTGCGCGACGCGCTCGCGCTGTCGCGCAATCGCATTACCGCGCAGGTGATGCAGCAGGAAGGCGCCGCGAAGGTCGCGCAGCTCGCGCGCGCGATGGGCGTGCGCGACAGTCCGCTCGACGCGGTGCCGTCGCTCGCGCTCGGCACGAGCCCGGTCACGCTGAAGGAGATGGTGTCCGCGTACGGCACGATCGCGAACCGCGGCGTGTACGTCGCGCCGCAGACGATCACGCGCATCGAGGATCGCGACGGCAAGGTGCTCGCCGCATTCGGCAGCGCACCGCCCGAACGCGCGTTGCCGGCGCCTGCCGCGCAGACGCTCGTCGACGTGATGCGCGATGTCGTCGACCGCGGCACCGGCGCCGACATCCGCTCGCGCTACGGGATTCGCGTGGATGTCGCCGGCAAAACGGGCACGACTCAGGACAACACGGACGGCTGGTTCATCCTGATGCATCCGCAACTGGTGGCCGGCGCATGGGTCGGCTTCGACGACGGCAGCGTGACGCTTCGCAGCGACTACTGGGGCGCGGGCGCGCACAGCGCGCTGCCGATCGTCGGCAGTTTCTACGATGCGGCGCTGCACGCGCGTGCGATCGATCCGCGTGCGCAGTTCTCGCCCGACTTCCGGCCGCGCAGCGCGCCGGCGCCGAGGCGGCGCCCGCATCCCGGCCTGTTCGACTGGCTGAAGTTGTTCCGCTGAGCGTGCCATCGGCGGAACATATACATACAACTGCGCTTAGCCCGCCGCGAGCGTGGCCGCCAGTGCATCGAACTCCGGCGCCCACGCCGCACGCCACGTGGCCTTCGTCGCGTCGTCCACCCACGCGCCGTCGATCCCGTTCAGCATGAACTGCTTCAGCTCGGCAACGGTGAAGCCGAAATGGCTGAACATCAGCTCCCACGCCTCGCTTGGATCGACCTTGTGCAGCGTCGGATCATCGGTGTTCGGATGGATCTTCAGCCCGAGGCCCGGCATCTTGCGCATCGGATGCCGTTCCGCCCATTGCTCCGGCGGCAGCGTGCGCAGATAGTACGAATTCGTCGGCACGACGGTGAAGACGATCCCGCGTTCCGCATAGCGCGCACACAGCTCGGGGTTGTCGACGATCGTATAGCCGTGATCGACACGATCGACCTGCAGCAGGTCGACGGCCGTCTCGACGTTGCGCCACGGCATCCCGAACTCGCCCGCATGCGCGGTCGTGCGGAAACCGGCCGCACGCGCGTTGCGGTACGCCTTCCAGAACAGTTCCGGCGGCCGGTCGTTCTCGCGATAGTCGATCCCGAGCCCCGCCACTTCGTCCGCACGATTCGCCTTCATCCATTCGACGATCGCCACTGCCTCGTCGGGATCCTGCTCGCGGTCGATGCTCGGGATCAGGCGTGCGCCGATCCCGAAATCACGCGCGGCATCGCGGATCGCCGTCACGATCGCGGCCTGCGCGTCCGCATACGCGATGCCCGATACGCGCACCGTGCCGGTCGGATTCCAGAAGAATTCCGCATGCCGCACGTTGTGTGCGGCCGCATCCTCCAGATACTCGTATGCAATCCTTCGCAGATCGTCAGGTTGCGTGAGCAGATACTTGTCGAGCGCGCGCAGCACGTGCAGCACGCCGACCGGCTTGTCGCCGCGCGCATAGAACGCGTCGATCTCCGCGCGCTCGATCGGCGCGCCGCTGCGTTCCGCGAGCGCGACGAACGTGTCGTGCCGCACCGCGCCGAGCAGGTGACAATGCAGCTCGACCTTCGGCAGCGCGTGGAAGAAGGCCCGATGGGCCGGCGTGATCTCGATGCCCGTGCGCGCGGCCGGGACGTTGCCTGGTGTTCCCTTCATGTCTTTCTCTTTGGGTATTGCGATTGCGTCGCGAAAGCCGTCTCTCAGTGCGGCTTCACGACGGTCCAGAAGTAATAACCGAGCGGAATCGCGAGCACGACGAGCCCCAACGACACGTCGCGCCGGCGGCCGGCCAGCAGCTTGACGAGCACGTAGCACAGCAGCCCGCCCGCGATGCCGGTGCCGAAGCTGTTCGACATCAGCGTGAGCAGCACCATCGACATCACGGGCAGCGCATCGGTGAAGTCGTCGAAATGCGTATGGCGGATCGTCGCAAACATCGACAGCCCGATCAGGATCAGCGCCGGTGCGGTCGCCTCTTTCGGGATCGCGAGCGCCACCGGCACGAACAGCAGCATCGCGGCGAACAGCACGGCCGCTGCCAGCGACGACAGCCCGCTGCGGCCGCCGGCCTCGACGCCCGCCGCCGATTCGATCAGCGCGGTCAGCGCGGGGATGCCGAACACGGGCCCGATCGTCGCGGCGAGCGAATCGACGAGGAACGGCCGGTTGATGTCCGGCAGGTTGCCGTGTTCGTCGAGCAGGTTCGCCTTCGCGCCGACCGCGAGCGCGGTGCCGAGCGTCGAGAAGAATTCCGCCGCGAAGAACGCGAACAGATACGGCGCGGCCGCGAGGCTCAACGCGCTGCCGATATCGAGCTTGAACGCGACCGGCGCGATGCTGTGCGGCAGCGACACGAACGACGCGGGCAGGTGCGTGACGCCGAGCGGCACGCCGGCCGCAGCCGCGGCGAGGATCGCGATCAGGATCGCGCCGGGCACCTTGCGCGCCTGCAGCACGACCGCAATCGCCAGGCCGATCAGCGCGACGAGCGCGCCCGGCCGCGAGAAGTCGCCGAGCGCAAACGCATTGGTCTTCGCATTCGCGACGACCATTCCCGCATTGCGCAGCCCGAGCATCGTCACGAACAACCCGATCGACGCGCCGAGCCCGAGCTTGATCTGCACCGGAATCAGCCGCACCACGACGCCGCGCGCACCGAGGATCGTCAGCAGGAAGAACAGCACGCCCGACACGCACGCGATGCCGAGGCCCGTCTGCCAGCCGACGTGTTCCGTCGTCGCGAGCGTCACGCCGACGATCACCGAGCCGCCGATGCCGGGGCCGACGAGGAACGGCAGGTTCGCGTAGAGCCCCATCAGCGTCGTGAACAGCACGAACACGACGATCGTCGCGGTCGTCGCCGCGCCGCGCTCCATGCCGCCCGTGGCGAGCAGCGACGGGATCACGACGAGCAGATACGCGGCCGCGAGAAACGACGTAACGCCCGCGATCGTCTCGGTGCGCACGCTCGTGCCGCGCGCGGCGAGCGCGAAGCGGCGTTCGAGCCAGTTGGCCGGCGCTCGCGCCGGCATCGTGTCAGTCGCTGACATGGTGGTTCTCCTGTGATTCAGAATATTGTCCTGTGCCGATTCATGCAGCGCGGTCTTATACTGCCGCGTACCGCATCCCGACCGTTATTGCCCGATGTCGTCCGACCGCTCGTCGCTGCTGCCCGCGCTCACGCTGCGGCAGGTCCAGCACTTCGTCGTGCTCGCCCATGCACGCAGCTTCACGCAGGCCGCGCAGGCGCTGTCGCTCACGCAGCCCGCGCTCACCGCGTCGATCCGCCAGATCGAGTTCCTGCTCGGCGGACGCCTGTTCGCGCGTTCCGCGCACCGGCTCACGCTGACGTCCGCGGGCGTTGCCGTGCTGCCGCTCGCCGAACGCCTGCTCAACCAGGCGCGCGGCACCTTCGACGACATGACGCGGCTCATCGGCGAACGCATCCAGACCGTGCGGATCGCGTTCATCCCGTCGGTCGCGGGTCGCCTGCTGCCCGCGCTCAACGCATTGCGCGGCACGCATCCGACGCTGCGCTTCACGCTAACCGACCTGCCGAACAGCGCACTCGTCGAAGCCGTGCGCGACGGCGTCGCCGATCTCGGCATCGGCGTGCGCGAACCGGACAGCGACGACGGCACGCTGCGCTACCGGCTACTGTTCGAGGACGAGATCGTGATCGTCGTGCGGCACGACGATCCGCTTGCCCGCGCGAAAAGCGTCACGTGGGCGAAGCTCGTCGATCGCGAGCTGGCCGTGTTCGTACGCGGCAGCGTCAGCGAATCGCTGCACCGCACCGGCGGCGCCGAGAAGCTGCGCCTGAACGTCACGTACCGGATGGAATACACCGAGCCGCTCTACGCGCTCGCGCGCAACGGCCTCGCGACCGCCGTGCTGCCGAGCCTCTACACGATGCATCTGCACGATCCCGATCTCGTCGCGCTGCGCGTCGACAAACCGCGCGTCACGCGCGCGATCTCGCTGATCTCGCTCGCCGCCGACGATCGCGGCCCGCACGTGCGCGCGTGCCGCGAGTGGATTGCGAAGCACATCTGATTCCGTTCGTCGCGCGACGTCACGCGCTCAGGGCAGCTTCGCGATGCGCTCGACGAGCGCTGCGTAGAAGCGGTCCGCGTCGACCTCGTTGATCCACGTCGCGTTCGCCGCACGGCCGCTGCGCCCGTTCCAGTCGACGATCGTCTCGCCGAGCGTCCACTGCCCGGTCGTCTCGATCGCGACATTCACCTTGCGTCCGTTGAACATCGTCGGATCGACGAGATAGCCGACCGCGGTCGGGTCGTACATCGGCGCGTCGTCGATACCGCGCCGTTTCTTGTTGTACGCGAGCTCGGCCGTCATGATGTCCGCGACGATCGCGCCGCAGCGGTTGCCGAGCGCGCGGAACGGCGCGACGCGCGCCGGCGTGATCGGCGCCTTCACCGCGACGTCGCGCGGCAGCACGACGATCGGCACGCCGCTGCCGAACACCACTTCCGCCGCCTGCGGATCGACGTAGATATTGAACTCGGCGGCCGGCGTGATGTTGCCGCGCTCGAGGAACGCGCCGCCCATCAGCACGATTTCGCGCAGTGCACCGCGAATCTGCGGCGCTTCGACCAGCGCGGTCGCGATGTTCGTCAGCGGGCCGAGCGCGCACAGCGTCACGCTGTTGGGCGCCGCGCGGCTCAGCGTATCGACGAGGTACGACACCGCGTGACCGGTCGCAAGCGGCGCGCGCGGCTCGTGCAGTTCGACGCCTTCGAGCCCCGTCTTGCCGTGCACGTTCGCGGCCGTCACGAGCTCGCGCACGAGCGGGCGCGGGCAGCCCGCATAGACGGGCAGCGTCTTCGTGCGGCCGGCCCAGTCGCGGATGATCCGCGCATTGCGTTCGGTCAGGTCGAGCGGCACGTTGCCCGCGACGGCGGTCAGCGCGCGCACGTCGAGCCGATCCTGCGCGCCGAGCGCGAACAGGATCGCGATGGCGTCGTCCTGCCCCGGGTCGGTATCGATGATCACCGTGCGGCGCGCGGCGTCGCCGCCGGCGGCGAACGCCCCCGTTTCGGGCAGCAGCGCGGTGCCGGCCAGCGCGGCGGACAGTTTCAGGAAGGTGCGGCGCGATGCGATCGGATGGGTCATGGTCGGATTCAGAAAACGTGCCGGACGCCGAGCGTCGCCATCATCTGGCGCGTGCCGGTCGAGCGCGCGTACGCGAAGATCTGCGCATGGTCCGCGTCGCCGGCCGCCTGCTGCGCGATCACCGTCAGCGCGACGTCGGTGCGTTTCGACAGGAAGTAGTCGGCCTGCAGGTTCACCTGGTGCCACTTCGGACGCTTGTCGATCACGTCGTACCTGCCGTTCGTGAACGCATACGCGGCGCCGAGAAAAAGCTGCGGCGTCATCGTGTAGACGATGTTCACGCCGAGGTTCTGCAGGTGCAGGTGCGAATTGTCGAGGTAATCGTAGCGCACGTCGGTAAACATCGCCGCGAATTGCGCGCGGCCGATCGTGTAGAAGCCGCCCGTGCCCGCGATCCGCTGCCGGCTCGCGTACGCCGCCGGCGTCATCGCGCTTTTGCTGAAGATCAGCAGCGGCGACGCATAGTCGTTCGCGATCGCGCCGTCCTGGTTCGTGCTGCTGTACGGATGGTTGTACTGCGCGTAGACCGCGCTCCAGCGCAGCGGGCCGCGCTCGTAGCCGAGCCCGAAGCTGTATGCGCTGTTGTTCGCGAAGCCCGTCGCGTTGCTGAAGCCGTACAGCGCGGTGAATTTCAGGCCGTAGTAGACGGGGCTCACGTACTTCACCGAGTTCTGCACGCGGATGTCGTTGTAGCCGTTGTCGTTGTCGCCGATGTTCACGCCGTTGCTCGCGATGATCACGGGCCCGATGTAGTCGTGGATCGCGTCGTACTGGCGGCCGAACGTCAGCGAGCCGTACGTGCGGTCGGCAAGGCCGACGTAGGCCATGCGCCCGAACTCGCGGCCGTTTTGCGCGGCCGTGCCCGTCATCACGTTGAAGCCGTTCTCGAGCTGGAAGATCGCGGACAGCCCCTGCCCGAGATCCTCCTTGCCCTTCAGCCCCCAGCGCGGGTTCTGGTTCGTGCCGGACAGCGCCTGCCAGGCGTTCTTGCCGCCCTGGTTCGTCGCGAACCCGACGCCGGCCGAGATCAGACCGTACAGCGTGATGCTGCTTTGCGCACCGGCATGGGTCGCGAAGGCGCCGAGCATCGCGAGCGGAGCGAGCTTGTAGAGAGTTTTCATGCGGGTCGTGTGATCGGTGGTGGTCCAGGCGCGGCAGGGTTCCGCGAAACTGGCCTCGACTATACGAACCCGGATCGGATAATAAAAGTTTGCTTTTCTTATGTATCAATAAAACGGATTTATTCTCATCGTCGCACCTCCCGCGCCCGCCGGAGCGGTTGTCAATCGGCGGTATCGCCGCCCTTCGGCAGCTTCGACCACGCGTTGCGCCCCGGCAGCGGCGACCACACCGGGCGCGTCTTGCGTGCGCTGTCGATCACGACCAGGTAGCGGCCCGCGATCGGCGTGATGTCGCGATCGCGCCGCAACACCCACAGCGACCTGCCGGCCTCGACGCGCGCCTGGTAGTCGTCGTCGAGCAGGCCGTGCCGGTCGAAGAACAGGTTCAGCGACGCGGGAATCCGCACGCATCCCTTCGAGTGCCGGATGCCGAGCAGCGGTTCGAGGCGGTCGGGGTCGGTCGCATGCATCTGGAAGCGCATCGGCGACACGCCGCCCTTGCCCCAGCCGCGCTCGCCGTCCTCCCATCCGAAGTCGTAGATGCGCATGTCGCGACGGCCGTAGCCGCGAATGCCGTTGTCGTTCGTCGTGCCTTCCGCACGGAAATCCATGTTGTCGGGCGAGTGATGGAACACGCCGAGCGGCGTCACGAAATGATCGTACTTGCCAGGCAGCCCGGTGCCGACCGGCGATGCGCCGATCATCAGCCACGCATTGGCCGGCGTCGCGCGGAAGTAAATGAAAAGCGCCTGCACGTTCGGCGCGCGGTCGACCATCGCGACGTATTCGCCGGCCAGGTCGCCGAGGTCCGCATCGGCGAGCGCCTTCTGGAGCCGCTCGGCGTATGCGCGCTGCTCGCTTACGGGTAGGTTCAGGCGCCGCGTGACTTCCTGCGTGAAGCGCTTGCGCATGTCGATTGCACGTGCCGTCGCGTTTTTCGCCTCGTCGGCCGACAGCGGCGGATGCCGGCGCGGCGGGGTCGGCACGGGCGGCTCGGCCTCGCTGGCCGGTACGTCGGACGCGTCCGACGCAGGTTCGGCAGTGGACGCCGCGGAAGCCGCCGATGCGCCCGATGCCGCGCCGGCAGGCTCCACATGATGCACATGCGATGCCGCAGTCGCGGGCTGCGCGGCCGACGCACTCGACGACGCATGCGCGGACGAAGCCGGATGCGCATGGGAAGCCGCCGACGCCGGCGACGCAACCGATGAGGATGACGTAACAGCGGACGACGGGACGCCGGATGCCGCAAAGGCAGGCCGCCAGGCAAGAACGGCAATCGGCAGCATGGCAGCGAGCCACGCATACGCGGCGACTGTGCGGGTACGGCAACGCGGCTTCGCAAATCGCCGCGTCAGGATGGAAAGCATCATATGTTCGAAGCCATCGGCCGATCCGGCCGCCGCATATTGCTGTTGCGAGCGGCGCATCGTCCGCGCGAGGCATCGACACGTCCGGCGCATCGTGTGCGTCCGGCGCCGACGCCTCTTCGCGGTGGAGCCGTTCGCTGATGCAACGCCTGCGGTCCGATGGCGGCTAATGAGTCGTCAGGCCCTTCATTCTACGCGCCAGCGCAGGAATCGGCAGCGGCGAAAGTCGCGGTTTCGCGGCGGATTTGCGCTTCGTCACGCTTTGTTTCAACTCGTTGCCGCTTGCGGCGTCGTCGCGTGGCAACCTTGTAAGTTGGACGTTTCAAAGCATGCACCCGGCGGGGTTTTGCGCTCCGCCCGCAACGATGTTTTCCGCCAAACAAATTCGCATGCCAAATCATTTCGGCGACGCCGTTTTCCTCCGGGAAAACCGCATCGCACGCATGCCGCACGAACCATGCGACACGCGTGCGCAACCACCGACTACTTCGAAATGGTTTCGAGCGCGATGCCCTTCGTGCGCGGCCCCATGAGTCCGATCGCGGCCATCACGATCGCCATCGCGCCCGCAATGAACGCGAACACGCCGAAGGTGCCGAAGCCCTTCAGCACGGCCGCGATCACGAACGACGAGAAGATCGCAGAGAAGCGGCTCCACGAATAGACGAAACCGACGGCCCGTGCGCGGATCGACGTCGGAAACAACTCGGCCTGATACGCGTGGAAGCTGTACGACATGATGTTGCTCGCGAGCGTGAGGCCGATGCCGAGCACGATCAGGAACGCACCTACCGTCGTCTGGCTGAACAGCAGCCCGCAGACGACGATCGCCGCCGCCATCGCGACGATCACCGACTTGCGCTCGAAGCGGTCGGCGATCACGAGGCCGATCAGCGGGCCGATCGGCGCCGCGAGCGCGATCACGCTCGAATACATCAGGCTCGACGTGATCGTGATGCCCTGCTTGATCAGCAGCGTCGGCACCCAGTTCGCGAAGCCGTAGAAGCCGACCGTCTGGAACACGTTGAAGATCGTCATCATGATCGTGCGGCTGCGATACGGCGGCACCCACATGTCGCGAAAGCTGCCGCGCGGCGGCACCGGCTCGGCCGGCGCGGGCGGCGGCAGCGGCCGCCCGTATTCGGCTTCGACCTTCGCCTCGAGCGCGCGCATGATGCGGTCGGCTTCGTCGACCCGGCCCTGCTGCGCGAGCCAGCGCGGGCTTTCCGGCAGTTCGCGGCGAATCCACCAGACGAAGAGCGCGCCGTGCGCGCCGATCAGCACGACCCAGCGCCAGCCGTCGAGGCCGAACGGCGCATGCGGCACGAGCAGATACGCGAGGAACGCGACCACCGGCACCGCGACGAACCCGACCGCCTGCTCGCACGCGAATGCGCGGCCGCGGATCTGCTTCGGCACGAGTTCGGAGATGTACGTGCCGATCGTCACCATCTCGACGCCGAGCCCGAGACCGACGACGAACCGCCAGAAGTTCAGCCCGGCCGCGGTGTCCTGGAACGCCATCACGACGTTGGCGGCCGTGTACCACAGCAGCGACCACGTGAAGATCGCGCGGCGGCCGAAGCGGTCGGCGAGAAAGCCGCACGCGATCGTGCCGATGAACAGCCCGGAGAACAGCGCGGCGATGAAGCTCGCGACGCCGGTGGTGCCGAACAGGCCGTGTGTCGTCGCGGAAAGGATGCCGCTTTTCACGAGGCCGGGCGCAACGTAGCCGCTGTAGAGCAGATCGTAGAGTTCGAAGAAGAAGCCGAGGCTCAGCAGTACGACGAGTTTCCAGACGCTGCGGGTCGGCGGCAGGCGGTCCAGGCGGGCCGAGATGGAGCCGGGGTCGATGGATGGGGAATGGGAAGATGCCTGCGAAAGGCTGTCCGTTGAGGCCATCTTGGGCGCGTCTCCTGATCGTGTCGTGTTGTGTGTTGTTGTCCGGCGACCGTCGAGCCGCCGTCGGGCGAATCGCTGCATTGTACTGGCACGCCCGCCTGCGGTCCGGCCGCGCCGCGTGCACCGAGCCGATTCGGACACCCCGATTTCGCGCCGGACAATGTGTAAATTGCGTAACCGTCTGTCGGGTATGGAAAAAGCGTCGGAACGACGATCCGGCGCCGCCCGTGCCGAGCCTCGGCGGTGCCGGCCCGACGGTACGGGCCTGCCGCACCGTTTCGCGCGGGCGCGCACCGCCGGGATCGCCGAAAACGGGGTACGCAATCGGGACAACCACGCGTTCCGCGCCCCGGTAACATGCTACCGGGCCAACTACCGGCTTCCGGGTGCCTTTCGGCGACCGGCATTGTCGGCAAATCGTAAGCATTCCATGTTCATACAACGACTATCCACGTACGCCCGCCGGATCGCACTGATTGCGTTGCTGCAGTTCGCGGCGATCGCGACCGCATCGGCGTTTCCGGCGGCTGCTTCCGCCCCGGGCGCGAGCGGCACCGACGCGTTCGTGCCGACCATCTCGCTGAACGACGCCGTCGCGCAGCTCAAGCAGATGCAGGCCGAACAGGATCGCATCAAGCAGCAGACCTCGACCGCGTCCAACAGCAAGGAGCTGGACGCGCTCGGCGATGCGACGCAGGAGCTGAGCACCGATGTCGCGAAGCTGCAGAGCGAGCTCGTTCCGCAGCGCGCGCAGGTCCAGGCGCAACTCGATGTGCTCGGCCCGGCGCCGGCCGAAGGCGCCGCGCCGGAAACGCCGGCTGTCGTGAAGCAGCGCGCGACGCTGGACGCGCGCAAGACGCAGCTCGATGCGGCGCTGAAACAGGCCGCCGATCAGAAGACCAACCTCGCGAACCTGACCGAACAGTTCGCGAAGCTGCATCGCGGCCTGCTGAAGAACCAGCTCGCGTTCCGTTCGGGCGGCATCTTCAGCGCGCAATTCTGGCTGCCGCTGTTCCAGCGTTCGCCGGACGACGTCCAGCGGCTCGAGGATTTCAACGACGAACTGCGCGACATGCTGCGCTCGTCGTGGGTACCCGGACAACGGGCGATCACCGCGCTGCTGCTGCTCGCCTCGTTCGCGATGTGGCTCGGCGGCCGCCGGCTCATCGAGCGCGGGCTCGCGTGGATCTGCCTGAACCGCCTGCCGCCCACCCGCTTGCGCCGCAGCGCGCTGGCGCTGTCGACCGCGCTGTCGACATTCCTGGCAACCGCCTTCGCCGTTCAGATCCTCTACCTCGCCGTCGCGCGCCACTATGAACTCACGCCGTCGCTGACCGATCTGTGGGACCAGTTCGCGAAGCTCGCGGCGACCTGCGCACTGATCGCCGGGCTCGGCCGCGCGCTGCTCTGCACGAAGCATCCGTCGTGGCGCCTGCCGGCGCTCGCCGATTCCGTCGCGCTCGCGATGAAGCCGTTCCCCGGCATCCTGGCCGCGCTGCTGCTGATGTCCGGCACGCTCGAATCGATCAACCGGATCGTCGACACCAGCCTGTCCGTCACGCTGTTCGGCCGCGGCATCGTATCGCTCGTCGTCGCGCTGACGGTCGGCGCGTCGCTGCTGCGCTCGAACCGCGCGCGCAGCACGCTTGCGGCGGCCGGCGAGGCGCCCGAGCAGCGCTCGACGCTCGCCGGGCTGATCCACGCCGGCGTCACGCTGGCGATCGTCGTGTCGCTGATCGCACTCCTGATCGGCTACGTCACGGTCGCGCGCTTCATCACCTACGAGCTCGTATGGTTCGAGATCGTGCTGTGCGCCACCTATATCCTGATCCAGTTGACGCGCGACGCGGGCGAAAGCCTGTTCTCCGCGAGCCTGTCGACGGGCCAGCAGATCAAGAACCTGTTCGCGCTCGAAGACCGGCACCTCGACCAGGCCCGCACGGTCCTGTCCGGTTTCGGCACGAGCCTGCTGATGCTGATCGCGGCCATCGCGCTGCTGACGGGCGGCTTCGGCACGACGCCGGGCGACCTGCTCGACAGCGCGGTCGCGATGATCGGCAGCCAGCGGCTGCAGAGCCTGAACATCATGCCCGACCGGATCCTGAATGCCGTAATCGGCTTCGCGATCGGCTTCTACCTGCTGCGTTCGCTGCGCCGCTGGCTCGACGGCGAGTTCATGCCCGCGCTCGGCATGGATACGGGGATGCGCGTGTCGCTGATCACGCTGTTCACCAACGTCGGCTACGTGCTGCTCGTGCTGATGACGCTCGGGCTGCTCGGCGTCAGATGGAACAACCTCGCGTGGATCGTCAGTGCGCTGTCGGTGGGTATCGGCTTCGGCCTGCAGGAGATCGTGAAGAATTTCGTGTCGGGGCTGATCCTGCTGACCGAGCGGCCGGTGAAAGTGGGCGACATGATCAGCATCGCGGGCGTCGAAGGCGACATCCGCCGCATCAACGTGCGCGCGACCGAGATCCAGCTCAGCGATCGCTCGACGGTGATCGTGCCGAATTCCCAACTGATCTCGCAGAACCTGCGCAACGTGACGATGGGCAACAGCACGCAGGGCGTCGCGACGCTGGTGCTGACGTTCCCGCTGAACACCGATCCCGAGCAGGTGCGCGACCTGCTGCTCGATGCGTACCGCACGCATGAGGCGATTCTCGAAAAACCGGCGCCGTCGGTGACGTTCAGCCAGCTCACGCCCGACGGGATCACGCTGAGCGTGACGGGCTACGTGTCGAGCCCGCGGATCGCGAGTTCGACGAAGAGCGATCTGCTGTTCGAGATCCTGAAGCAGTTGCGCGCGGCAGGGATCACGCTGTCGAGCCCGCAGATGCTGGTGGTGCAGAACATGCCGGCGGCGGAGAAGTAACGGACGTTGCGCGCCAGCGGGTATTCGACTGGAACAGGCCGCACGCGCTCGATGCAATGGTTCGCGGCATCGTCCCCGGACACCACTCATTCGTCGCCGGCCCGCGTCAGGAATCCCGATTGACGCCAATGCGCACGATACTCCACCGCCCGAAACACGACGGGCCGGCACCGCATCGCGGCAACCGGCCCGTTTCATTCACACGCGGCGCCGAAACCGGCGCCCCGCATCACACATCAAACTTCACCCCCTGCGCCAGCGGCAACTGCCGGCTGTAGTTGATCGTATTCGTCGCGCGCCGCATATACGCCTTCCACGCATCCGAACCCGACTCGCGCCCGCCGCCCGTTTCCTTCTCGCCGCCGAACGCGCCGCCGATCTCCGCGCCGCTCGTGCCGATGTTCACGTTGACGATCCCGCAATCGCTGCCCGCCGACGACATGAACTGCTCGGCCTCGCGCATGTCGTTCGTGAAGATCGCCGACGACAGGCCCTGCGGCACCGCGTTGTGCAAGTCGATCGCGTCTTCGAAGTTGTCGTACACCATCACGTACAGGATCGGCGCGAACGTCTCGCGCTCGACCACCGCCGATTGCTTCGGCATCCGCACGATTGCCGGGCGCACGTAGTACGCATCCGCGTGACCGACGTCGACGCGCTCGCCGCCCTTCACTTTGCCGCCCTGCTCGCGTGCATCGGCCAGCGCCTTCTGCATCGCGTCGAACGACGCGCGGTCGACCAGCGGGCCGACGAGCGTGCCTTCCTCGAGCGGGTTGCCGACCTTCACCGACGCATAGGCCTTCTCGATGCGCGGCAGCAGTTGCTCGACCAGGCTGCGATGCACGATCAGGCGGCGCAGCGTCGTGCAGCGCTGGCCGGCCGTGCCGACCGCCGCGAACGTGACCGCGCGCACCACGAGGTCGAGATCGGCGCTCGGCGCGACGATCATCCCGTTGTTGCCGCCGAGCTCGAGGATGCCGCGCGCAAGACGCTGGCTCAGCACCTTCGCGACTTCCTGGCCCATCCGCACGCTGCCCGTCGCGCTGACGACCGGCACCTTCTTCGATGCCGTCAGCACCTCGCCCACATCGCGCATGCCGAGCACCAGCTGGCTCAGGCCCTGCGGCGCGACGCCCGGATGGGTCTTCTCGAATTCGCGGATCGCCTTCTCGAGCAGCACGTGGCACGCAATCGCGGTGAGCGGCGTCTTCTCCGACGGCTTCCACACAACCGAATCGCCGCACACGAACGCGAGCGCCGCATTCCACGCCCACACCGCGACCGGGAAGTTGAACGCCGAAATCACGCCGCATACGCCGATCGGGTGCCACGTTTCCATCATCCGGTGGCCCGGGCGCTCCGACGCGATCGTCAGGCCGTAGAGCTGGCGCGACAGGCCGACCGCGAAATCGCAGATGTCGATCATTTCCTGCACTTCGCCGAGGCCTTCCGACGTGATCTTGCCGGCCTCGAGCGTGACGAGATGGCCAAGCGCGGCCTTGTGCTCGCGCAGCACGTTGCCGAACACGCGCACGAGCTCGCCGCGCACCGGCGCCGGCACCGTGCGCCACTTGAGGAATGCGTCGTGCGCGGCGTCGATCTTGCGCTCGGCGTCGGCGGGCGTGTCGACAGCCAGCGTCGCGAGCGTCGCGCCGTCGAGCGGCGAACGCGCGGTCAGCGCAGTGCCTTTCCACCGGGCGAGATCGATGTCGAGCGCAGCAAGAATGTCGTTGAATTGCATCACTTCCTCTTCAGGGACAGATTGATCGGTGCGGCGGCGACGCCGCCCGCGTGATTCGATTGGAGCGCGTTCGCGCGCCCTGTGCAAGCGGATACGCAGCTCGGCGGGCCCGGTGCGCCGCATGGCGCATCGCGCTGCGCCGCCGCCGAAAAGCCCGGCTGGACGGCGCGCCCCAGCCTCGCGAGGCACGATCCATGAAACACATTGTCGGCGGCCACAAGTCGGGCCGCTATTGATATTAACTCACGACTTCATTCCCAAAACGCAACACCTCAGCGAGCCAGACCGATGCATTCTTGCGCCGATATGGGACGTTTCCAAAGCCCGTAGCCGGGCCGCCGGACGCGTCTCGACCTGACGCAAGTTGATGACAAAGCCGCATCACCCTGTTCGGAAATATCGTTTGCCGCTCGTGCGTCGGGCACACACAATCGGTGCGACGTCGAGGTGCAACGCACCCGGCGCGCCGCCGGCCGCCACTACGGCAGCCGGACGACAGACGAACGCGACACGCATCGCGGCCCGGCTCATCCGGCCCGTTCCCGCGAAGCACCACCGCTGCCCGGCCGGCAACGCGTCGCGCTTCGTCGCCGAAAAACAATCCCGGAGACAGCGCCCAGCACCCGCCATGCATTCAGATGCCCGCCCCGATTCGCCCCATCCGTCCGGCTCGCCGCCCGCGAAGCCGTCCCTCCACCGCGCGCTGCAGGCCCGCCATCTGCGGATGATCGCGATCGGCGGCTCGATCGGCACGGGCTTGTTCGTCGCATCCGGCGCGTCGATCTCGCAGGCCGGCCCCGGCGGCGCGATGCTCGCGTACATGGTGATCGGCCTGATGGTCTATTTCCTGATGACGAGCCTCGGCGAGATGGCCGCGTTCATGCCCGTGTCGGGTTCGTTCGCGACCTACGGCGCGAAGTTCGTCGACGAAGGCTTCGGCTTCGCGCTCGGCTGGAACTACTGGTACAGCTGGGCCGTGACGCTGGCGGTGGAACTCGTCGCCGCGCAGCTCGTGATGCACTACTGGTTTCCGCATGTGCCGGGCGTCTGGTGGAGCGCGCTGTTCCTCACGCTGATCTTCGCGCTCAACGCGCTGTCGGTTCGCGGATTCGGCGAAGCCGAATACTGGTTCGCGCTGATCAAGGTGCTGACGGTGCTCGCGTTCGTCGGCGTCGGCCTGCTGATGATCTTCGGGATCATGCAGGGCGGCCCGAGCGCGGGCTGGGGCAACTTCACGATCGGCGACGCGCCGTTCGCCGGCGGCTGGGCGACGATGCTCGGCGTCGCGATGATCGCGGGCTTCTCGTTCCAGGGCACCGAAATGATCGGCGTCGCGGCCGGCGAATCGGAGAACCCGCGCACGACGATCCCGCGCGCGGTGAAGCAGATCTTCTGGCGGATCCTGCTGTTCTACGTGTTCGCGATCTTCGTGATCGGCGTGCTGATTCCCTATACCGACCCGAGCCTGCTGAAGAGCGACGTGACCGACATCGGCGTGAGCCCGTTTACGCTGGTGTTCCGCCACGCGGGCCTCGCATTCGCGGCCGGCGTGATGAACGCGGTGATCCTGACGGCCGTGCTGTCGGCCGGCAACTCGGGCATGTATGCGTCGACGCGGATGCTCTACAACCTCGCGGTAGAAGGCCGCGCGCCGAAGCTGTTCGCGAAGCTGTCGCCGGGCGGCGTGCCGCGCAACGCGCTGTATGCGACGACCGCCGTCGGCGCACTGTGTTTCCTCACGTCGCTGTATGGCGACAAGACGGTGTACCTGTGGCTGCTGAACACGTCGGGCATGGCCGGCTTCATCACGTGGCTCGGCATCGCGGTCAGCCACTACCGGTTCCGCAAGGGTTTCCTCAAGCAGGGCTACCGGCTCGACCAGCTGCCGTACCGGTCGAAGTGGTTCCCGTTCGGCCCGCTGTTCGCGTTCGCGCTGTGCGCGGTCGTCGCGCTCGGCCAGGATTACCAGGCGTTCCTCGCCGACAAGGTCGACTGGGCGAGTATCGCCGCGACCTATATCGGCCTGCCGTTCTTCCTCGCGATCTGGCTCGGCTACGCGCTCGTGCGCAAATGCCGCCTGGTGCGCTACGAGGACATGGAGATCGCGCCGTGGATCGAACGCAACGCGATACCCGAAACGGCACCGCAGGCCGAAACCGGCTACGCGGGCTACGTCGCCCGCCCGGCCAACCCGGCGCAGGGCGCCTGACGGCCCGCCTCGTGCCGGCCGCCGGCCCGGCCGCGGCAGCCGGCGCCTCGCGCCCCCATTCGACGCGGCGCGCGCGTTCAGGCAAGATCGACGCGCGCCGTCCGTTTTTCCGCCGTTACGAGTCAACGAAATCGCATGCAGAACTTCTACGAAGCCACCGTTACCCGCCAGCCCTACCCGCAACTGACCGGCACGACCGACACGCAGGTCTGCATCGTCGGCGGCGGCCTCGCCGGCCTGTGCACGGCTCTCGGCCTCGTCGAGCGCGGCGTGCGCGACGTCGTCGTGCTCGACAGCGAACGGGTCGGCTTCGGCGCATCGGGCCGCAACGGCGGCTTCGTATTCGGCGGCTACAGCCTCGACAACGCCGACCTGCTGCGCACGCTCGGCCGCGACGAAGGGCGCCGGCTGTACCGGCTCACCGTCGATGCGGTCGACCTGATCCGCGCGCGGATCGCGCGCTACGGGATCGACTGCGACATCGTCGATGAGGGCGTGATGCTCGCGAACTGGTTCGACGATCCTTCCCGGCTCGACAGCGTGCGTACGCTGATGAAGCGCGAACTCGGCGTCGACTGGGAACCCGTGTCGACGGACGCGCTGCGCACGCGGCTGAAGACGCAGCGCTACTACGGCGGCCTGTTCGAGCCGAACGCATTCCACTTCCATCCGCTCAAGTACGTGCTCGGCGTCGCGGCGGCCGCATCGCGCGGCGGTGCGCGCGTGTACGAGCGCTCGGCCGCGCTCGGCATCGCGCGCGAAGGCGCCGGGTACGTCGTGCGCACGGCGCAGGGCGCGGTACGCGCGAAGGACGTCGTGTTCGCCGGCGGCGGCTACGCGCGCGGCGTGTCGCCGCGCATCGAACGCGCAGTGCTGCCGATCGCCACCTACGTGATCGCGACCGAACCGCTCGGCGCGCGGCTGCCGGACGCGATCGACGCGCCGTACGCGATCTACGACACGCGTTTCGCGTTCGACTATTACCGCCCGCTGAAGGACACGCGCATCCTGTGGGGCGGCCGGATCTCGGTGCTCGACCGCGGCCCGGACGCGATCGCACGCCTGCTGCGGCGCGACCTGCTGCGCGTGTATCCGCAACTCGAAGACGTGAAGGTCGACTACGCGTGGGGCGGGCTGATGAGCTACGCGCGGCACAAGATGCCGCAGATCGGCCGCGACGCGGACGGCGTGTGGCACGCGATCGCGTTCGGCGGCCACGGGATGGCGCCGACCACGGTCGCCGGCGAAGCGCTCGCGGCCGCGCTGGCCGAAGGCCGGCCGGTGCCGGACGGCTTCGGCGCATTCGGGCTCACGCGCACGTTCGGGCTGGCGGGCCTCGCCGCCGCGCAGCTCACGTACACGGCATATCAGGCCCGCGACGCGCTCGCGTCCTGCCGCCGCTGAGCGGCCGCGGCGGCCGAAACACCCCTGCCGATTAGAGCGGAGGGTCGGCCGGGCGGGGATTTCCCACATGCTAGAATGCCTGTTCCAAGCCGCCGCGAACCCACAACAAAGTCACATGAAAGCAGGAAGCAAAGCCGCCACGTCCGAAAGCCGCGCGCTTGCGTCCGACGCGCGGCGCAAATACGATCCCGAGCAAACCAAGCGCAACATCCTCGATGTCGCCACGCAGGAATTTTCCGCGATGGGCCTCGCCGGTGCGCGCGTCGACGCGATCGCCGAGCGCACGAACACGACGAAACGGATGCTCTATTACTACTTCGACAGCAAGGAAGGCCTGTACGAGGCCGTGCTGGAGAAGGTGTACGGCGACATCCGCGCGCTCGAGCAGGAACTGCACGTCGGTGACATGGAGCCGCGCGAAGGCATGCGCCGCCTCGTCGAATTCACGTTCGACTATCACGACAAGCATCGCGACTTCGTCCGCCTCGTGTCGATCGAGAACATCCACGGCGCGAAGTATCTCGAACAGCTCAAGTCGTTCAAGAACCGCAACGTCAGCATCATCAAGACGCTCGAGGAACTGGTCGAGCGCGGCGCGGCAAGCGGCGCGTTCCGCAAGGACATCGACGCGTTCGACCTGCACCTGCTGATCAGCTCGTTCTGCTTCCACCGCGTGTCGAACCGCTACACGTTCGGCGCCGCGTTCGGCCGCGATCCGTCGGCGCCGCGCCTGCGCGCGCGGCATCGCGACACGATCGCCGACGCCGTGCTGCGCTACGTCGCCGCGTAAGCGGCGGCCGTAGCAGCCGAGGGCACGAAACGTCCGTGCCCTTCGCGCGTCGGCACTTCAATCCGTCGGCGCGGTCGACGCCAGTGCGATCCGCGCCTTCTCTTCCGGGCTCCCCGCCACGTAGTACTTCTTCGCCCAGCTCGAATCGGGCGCGAGCGCGAGCCGCGCATGCGTGCCCGTGCCGGTACTCGTGCCGCGCTGCTTCGCACTGATCGCCAGCGCCCGTGCGCGATAGTGCTCGTAGAGCCGCAGGAATTCCGCGAGATAGATCGCCGCGATCCGCTTGTCGCGGATCTCGAGCAGATTCTCGTCGTTGTACTGCTCCGAATTGCGGCTCATGTTCGCCGAACCCGTATAGACGACCGGATTCGCGCCTTCCGCATCGATCACGATGAACTTGTGGTGGATCACGACGGGCGGATAGGCCGGCGCCGGTTCGCCCGGAAACTGCCGCAATTCCGGCTCGAAACCCTGCGGCACCGTCGCCGGCGAGAAGTACTCGGCGTCGATCACGTCGTGGTTGTCGCGGCTGCGGTGATACAGCTCGAGGTTCGCGAGCGTCGCCGCATCGAGCGTCTGGCCGCCCTGCCGCGCGGCATCGGCCTTCGTCGCGCTGCCGATGTTGATCTTGTTCACCAGCCCGAACATCATCAGCCCGCGGTCGCCGGCCGCGAAGCACGCGTCGCGCAAGGCCGCGTCGGTCGGCATGAACAAGCAGAACGACACCGAATGCTTCGCGGCCGCGATCGCGGCGACGATCGTGTCGATCTCGGTGCGCTGCCCCGGCGGTTCGGGCGAAAACGCCAGCCGCACCTGTGCGCTGCCGATCGTCATCGGCGCCGACCAGCCCGGCGACAGCCGCGCCGTGTCCGCGATCGACGGATTGCCGGCCAGCGCATGCGCGCGATCGTTGTACAGCGCGGCGAGCGCGGGCGAGTCGAATGCGTGCAGCACGTTGGCCTGCTCCGTCAGCCCCTCGGTCGTGAAGTTCGCGGAGCCGGTCAGCACCCGCGCGGGTGCCGGATTCGACGGCGCGTCGGTCACGATGAACTTGTCGTGCATGATGTGCGTCTTGCCGCGCGGCGCGAGCGTCGCGAGCCCCTGCAACGCGTCGACGGCCGGCTGGTTCGGCGAAGGCAGCGGCGGCTTGCCCTTGCGCGCCGTCGTGTGCGCGTCGTAGACGATCGCGAGCGACGCGCCGCCGTGCTTGCGCCCGAACGCTTCGAACGCGGGCAGCGCCCACAGCGTGTCGGTCAGGTGATAGACGGCCGACGCCGCGCGCGACGCGCGGTCGAGCATCTCCGCGAACACCTGTTCCATGTCGTTCGCGAGCCACGTGCGCAGCTTCAGCGCCTGCGCGTCGCTCGGTGCCGCATTCGGCGCGAGGCCCAGCGCCGCGACCTGCTTCGCGAACGCCTGCGAGCTCACCACCGCGCGGTTGAACCACGTGCCGATGCCGTCCTCGATATGCGCGGGCAGCACGACGTCGCACACGCCGGCTTGCGCGTCGAGCACGTGCAGGTCGTCGGGTGTGCCGACGACCGGATAGACGTCGTAGCGGAACGACGCGTCGCGATCCTGTGGATCGATGCGTGCGTCCCACCACATGAATTTCTGGATGGGCGCCTGGTCGGTCGGCGCGTCGCCCTGCGTGTCGGCGGCCGGACCGTCGAACGTCAGCCGGTTCGGCAGCCAGCTGTTCGGCGCGCGCGTCTTGCCGTCGGCCGACCAGAAGCCCGGCGTGCGCCGGATCGCGAAGCCGAGGAAATCGTTGCGCGACTGCGCATCGGACCAGTCGAAGGCCAGCAGGACGAGAGTGGGGGAAAGATAGCTGCGCACGCTGACGGTCATTCGTTGCTCCCTGGCCGCGAGGCCGGTCGAAATGAATGGGTCAGTGTCGGTAGAGGTTCTTCCCGCGGAATGACGGTTCGATGAACCTTGTATGTCGGACGCGCGTCAGTCGCACACGAGCAGCTCGATCCCGCGCGCGGTCAGCGCGCGGCGCACGGCCTTGTCGGGTGCGCGTTCGGTCACGAGATAGCGCGCGGCCGCCGCGCCGTTGATCCGTACCGGCGTCACGCGGCCGAATTTCGAATGGTCGGCGACGATGATCGCCGTGCCGGCCGCCGCGATCATCCGGCTGCGCACTTCGGCCGCGATCCGCGAGTAGTCGGTGCACTCGCCGTCGGCCGTGATGCCGCCGGCGCCGACGAACGCGAAATCGACATGGTATTGCGCGAGCTGGTGGATCGTGTCGAGCCCGAAGGTTGCGTCCTCGTCGTCGGACAGTTCGCCGCCGAGCAGCGTCACGCGGTTGCCGTTGCGCCGCGCGAGCACGAACGCGGTGCGCCAGTCGTTCGTGTAGATCGACAGCCGGTGCCGGTCGGCGAGCGCGAGCGCAACCGCATGCGGCGTGCTGCCCGAATCGATCAGCACCGATGCGTCGTCGGGCACGAATTCGGCCGCGCGCCGCCCGATCGTGCGCTTCGCTTCGGCGTTCGCGGCTTCGCGCTCGGACAGGCTCGGTTCGCGGCGGTCGGCGGCCAGCGCGCCGCCGTGCGTCATCACGAGCAGGCCGCGCGCGGCAAGCGCGTTCAGGTCGCGCCGCACGGTCTCGCGCGACACGTCGAGCGAGCGCACGAGTTCCGCGACCGACAACGCGCCCGACCGTCCGAGTTCCGACAGGATGTATTGATGACGTTGTTCCGCCAGCATCGCGTGTGCGCCCGGGGCGACTGGTAATGGGTAAGCCGGCCATTGTATTACGGCCGCTTTACCGGTATTTGACTGCGGCGCGAAACGCGGCCGGGCGGCCGGCCGCATTCCCCGAAAGCGAAATTCTGTATTGCCTGACGCGCGCGAATCGGCGCGGTGCCGGTTGCTACACTTTGCGCTTCGTCAAACGACAGACTAGGCAAAGGGGCCCGCACAATGTATCGCAAAGGCAGCGTGATCGAAATCCAGTTTCCGCCCGAACGACTCAACGATGCGGCCGGCGATCCGTACTGGATCGACCTGACGCTCGACGAGGCGCGTCGGCTCTACGAGCAGCTCGCCGCGCGCTTCGCGACCGACGCGCGCGCCAACCAGCCGCTCGACACGTTCTCGATCGACTGATCTTCGCAGCTTCGCGCTTGCCCGCACCGCTCGTGGTGCGGGGCCCTTCCCGTCCGGGCGCTTGCACCGATCGATCACCGGCCCGCGCCGGAAGCCGGATGCGCGGCACGCAACGAGCGCCGGCGCATTCATACGATGCGCGGCACGAGTGCAGGATTCGACAAGACGCCGGTGCCGCTTCCCGCGATACTGGCCGACTTTACGATTCCGTCCGGCCGCATCGCGGCCCGCCTCGCATGCTTACCTCGATCGTCGCCGCCGCTTTCGTCGCGCTGTGGTCCACCGGCTTCATCGTTGCACGGGCAATCAAGCCCTACGCCGATCCCAACCTGTTCCTGCTCGCCCGTTTCGCGGGCACGGCCGCGCTGTTCGGCGCGGTTGCGCTCGTCGCGCGCGCGCCGTGGCCGGCCCGCCGCGAATGGCCGCGCCACCTGATCGCGGGCGCGCTATTGCAGGGCGTCTATCTCGGCGCGAGCTACTGGGCCGTCGCGCAAGGGCTGAACGCGGGCGTGATGGCGCTGCTCGGCGCGCTGCAGCCGCTCGCCACCGCCGTGCTCGCCGTCCCGCTGTTCAACGAGCGGCTGCCCGCGCGCGGCTGGTTCGGGATGGCGCTCGGGCTCGCCGGCGTCGCGCTCGTGCTGGCGCCGAAGGTCGCGGGCGGCGTCGCGCCGCCGCCAGGTGCGGCGCCTGCGTGGTTCGTGGTCGCCGTATCGGTGCTCGCGGTCGGGTCGATCACCGCCGGCTCGCTGTACCAGAAGGGCAAGCTCGCGCAGAGCGACCTGCGCACCGCGGTCGCCGTGCAGAACTTCGGCGCGGCGATCGTCGCGGCGATCTTCGTCGCGCTGCTGCATGAAACGCGCTGGATCGGCGCGCCGGCACTGTGGGTATCGCTCGTGTGGGGCGTCGTGTTCCTGTCCGGCGGCGCGGTCACGATGCTGATGTGGATGCTGCGGCGCGGCAACGCGGCGCGCGCGACGTCGCTGCTGTTCCTCGCGCCGCCGCTTGCCGCGCTGCAGGGCTACCTGCTGTTCGGCGAGACGCTCGCGGCGATCCAGCTATTCGGCTTCGCACTCGCGCTGGCGGGCGTCGTGCTCGCGCGGCGCTGACGCGGGCGCACATGTACGCGGTTGTACGGCCGCGCCGACGCTTGCCGACAAGCTCGAGCTCATCGAGGCTGGCCTCACGGATGCCGTTCCCGCGGCATCCCGCACCCGCCCGGCGCACCGTGCACCACAGCGACGCAGCGCGTCTCGCAGAAGCAACGCAAGGCGGCCGGATCGCACGCCCGGCGCGGCGCCCCGCCGCGATTGCGCTTATGATGGGCGCCTTGCATTTCGTTCCGGAACCTTCTTCATGACATCCGCCGATTACGCCAGCCGCCAACGCGCGATCATTGCCGAACTGAACGTCGCCCCGCATTTCGACGCCGAGGCCGAGATCGCCCGCCGCGTCGATTTCCTCGCGCAATACCTTCGCTCGACCGGCCTGCGGACCTACGTGCTCGGCATCAGCGGCGGCGTCGATTCGTCGACGGCCGGGCGGCTCGCGCAACTGGCGGTCGAACGCCTGCGCGCCGACGACTACGATGCGCGCTTCATCGCGATGCGTTTGCCGAACGGCGTGCAGAACGACGAAGCCGATGCGCAGCGCGCGCTCGCGTTCGTGCGCGCGGACGAGGAACTGACCGTCGACGTGAAGCCGGCCGCCGATGCGATGCTCGCGTCGCTGGTCGCATCCGGTCATGCGTTCGACACGCCCGCGCAACAGGATTTCGTGCACGGCAACATCAAGGCGCGCGAGCGCATGATCGCGCAGTACGCGGTGGCCGGCGCACGGCGCGGCATCGTGATCGGCACCGATCACGCGGCCGAATCCCTGATGGGTTTCTTCACGAAGTTCGGCGACGGCGGCGCGGACATCCTGCCGCTCGCGGGCCTGAGCAAGCGCCGCGTGCGCGCGGTGGCCCGCGCGCTCGGCGGCGACGAAGCGACCGTGATGAAGGTGCCGACGGCCGATCTCGAGGAACTGCGCCCGCTGCGTCCCGATGAGCACGCATACGGCGTCAGCTACGACGAGATCGACGATTTCCTCGAAGGCAAGCCGGTCAGCGACCATGTGTACGAAACGGTGCTGCGCTTCTACGACGGTTCGCGCCACAAGCGCGCGCTGCCGTACACGCCGTTCGACTGGCCGATCGCGCAAGCCGGCCACCAGCGCGAAAATACCGCCGCGTCGCAATCCGGCGCTGCGGCCGCGTGACCGGCCGGCCGCGCCGGAACCCGACCGCCGCGCGCACCGTAGCGGCAACGCGCAGCAACCAAACGACGGGCAACGCTACGCGTGCCCACCCGTCTTCTTCGCCTGCAGCGCGCGAATCCGCATCCGTGCGCCCGTATCGCTGACCGTCGTGTCGTACATCGTCGCGAGATCGCGCTTGAGCGCGGTGCGCGAGCCGCCGTCGAGATACACCATGTGCCCCGACGGATAGAAACGCGCGGACAGGTTCTGCCGCACCTTCTGATCCTCGAGCGGCATCTGCTGCAGGTCGATCACGGTCTGGTAGAACGGCGTGACGAAATCGTACAAGCCGTTCGCCGACAGCACCTTCAGGTCGACATTCAACGCCATCACCGCGGCGAGATCGCCGGCCGTATACAGGATCACATTCCCCTGCGCATCGATGCCCTGCTGTGCGCCGGTCGGGTCGATATGGCTGAAATCCCAGTTCCGGAACGCCTGGTCGTTCAGGTCCGTGAACGCGGAATTCGACGTGAACTTCAACTGCTCGTTCAGGTAGCTGTTCCACATCGCCGTATAGACGCCCGTCACGGCCGTCATCGTCGGATCGTTGCCGCCCGAGTTCGGGTCGATCTTGCCGGCGATGCCCGTCGAGATCGCGGTCACGCGGCCGTCGTACGAACCGAGCGAAAGCCCCTGCGCATGCAGCAGCGTCGTCAGGAACAGCGAATTGCCGCGCGCGTCGTAGCCGGCGATGTCGAGGCGCCACGATTGCAGCGTCGCCGTGTCGATGCCCGTGTATTGCGACAGTTTCTGCACGGCCGCCGGGTCTGCATGCGGGGCCTTGCGCAGCGCGTTCAGGTAGTCGGTGCGCGAGAACTGCGCGACTTCCTCGACGAACGCGCCGAGATCGGCCGGCGCCGGCGTGACGCCGAGTTTCTTGTGATACCACGCGTCGGCCGCGGCGGTCGGCAGCGCGCCGACCGGGTTGCCGGCCTGCCGGTAGTCGAGGATCGACGATTGCAGCGTGACGCCGTTCAGGTCGACGCCGTCCTCGTGCAGCTTGTACGCGAGCACGCAGCTGCGCGCGGTGCCGTACGATTCGCCGAACAGGTATTTCGGCGAATTCCAGCGGTTGTTCTTCGTCAGGTAGCGCTTGATGAACTGCTTCAGCGAATCCGCATCCTGGTCGACACCCCAGAAGTTGCGGTTCTTGTTCGGCGCGACGGCCGCCGAATAGCCGGTGCCGACCGGGTTGATGAACACCAGGTCGCTGTGGTCGATCATGCTGTCCGGGTTGTCTTCCATCTGGTACGGCGCGGGCGGCGTGAAACCCGGCATCGACGTCTTGATCCGCTTCGGCGCGAACGAGCCGAGCAGCACGAACACCGACGACGAACCGGGCCCGCCGTTGTAGAAGAACGTCACGGGCCGCGTTTCCTCCTTCGCGCCGTCGGCCGTGAACGCAACGTAGAAGATCTTCGCGGCCGGCAGCGAACTGCTCGGGTCGACCGTCACGAGGTGGCCGACCGTCGCCGTGTACGCGATGCGCTTCCCGTCGATCAGGATCGTGTGATGCGTGATCGCGGCCGCTTCGGTCGTGTCGGTCACCGAATCGTCGGGGCCGTTGCCGTACGCAACCGGATCGAAGAACGGCTGGTCGCGGCCGTGGCTCAGCGCGACCGGGTTGACGGTCGGCGGCACGCCATGCGAATTGTGGTCGCCGTGATGCAGCGGATAAACGCCGCCGGAAGATGCGGAATCGATGCCCATCGTGCTGCTCCTGGAGGTGAAAAAGACGCGGGCAGGAAACCCGCGTCGAACGGAAAGGCGTGTGCCGACGCGTCAGCTCGACGGCTTGCGCGCGAGGATCGCGGCGAGCTGCGCGCCGTCCGGGCTGCCGAGGCCCGTGCATGCGTCCCAGCCCGACGCGGCCGCATACGTGCCGTTCGATCCTTTCGTGATATCGCGCAGCGCGCCCGGATTCTTGTACAGCACCGGATTGACCCAGCCGGCCGATGCGCCGGCCGCCGCATTGATCCGCGCGATCAGCGCGGCCCACAGCGGCGCGACCGCGCTCGTGCCGCCCATCACGGTAGCCGTGCCGGCGACCGATACCTCATAGCCCGTCTGCGGCGACGCATCGCCGGCGACGTCCGGCACGCCGCGCTTCGCGAGCGGCGTGCGGCTGCCGTCGGCGCGCGTGACGGCGAGCCCCTGCTGCCACGCCGGCAGGTCGAACAGCGTACTGACGCCGCCGCCGCCCGCGCCGCCGCCCGACGCCTCGTCGTTCCACGTGACCTCGCTGCGGATGCCCTGCCCGGGCAGCGCGTCGAGCTGCGTGCCGCCGCAGCCGAGCACGTACGGGCTCGATGCGGGGAAGTCGACGTGATCGGCGCCGTCCTGCAGCCCGTCGCCCGAGCCGCTGTCGCCCGACGCCGCGCACACGGTGATCCCCTGCGCAGCCGCCGCCTGCAGCACGCGGTTGAACGCCTGCGCCGACTGCGCCTGCCAGACCGCTTCCGCGCCGCCCCAGCTGATGGAGATCACCGACGGCTTGTTGGTCTTGTCGTTGACGGCCGCGTTGACGGCCTGGATGAAGCCCGCGTCGCTGTTCGGTGCGAAGTAGACCGCGATCTTCGCGGCCGGCGCGATCGCACCGGCGATCTCGATGTCGAGCGCGACTTCGCCGTCCGGACCGTTCGGGTCGCCGGACGGCGCGTTGCGGCCGGTGCCGACGTTCACGTCGACGAGCGTCGGCGGCGTCTTGATGCCGAGCCCGCTGAAATACTGCCGGATGTCGGCCGCGCGGTAGCCGCCGCCGAGTTCGACGATCGCGATGCACTGCCCGGCGCCGTCGCCGGCCGGGAAGCCGTACAGCGACGCGAGCTGGATCGGCGTGAACGTGACGCCCGCCATGCCGCCGCGCGCCGGCCTGAATGGCGGGCGCAGCCGGAAGTGCGGCCGCGCCTGCGGGCGGCTGTCGAGGCCGAGCACGGCCGTGACGGCGTCGCCGAGATCGTCGGGCAGCGTGATCGGGCCCGAGCGGCCGCGATACTGGCCGATCGAACGATGCTCGAAACGCTCGAGCTTCACGCCGAACGCCGCTTCGAACTGCTGGATCATGCCGGACAGCACGACGACGCTTTCGACGGGGTCGACGCGATCGACCGTCAGCTGGTGACGGCGCGCGAAGTCCTCGGTCTTGCGGATGTCGTCGGGATTGGCGGAGAAACGCTGCGCGAACGCGTCGCGCGACAGCGGTTTCGCCTGTGCGTCGCCGGTGGCGAGCTGCTGGACCAACGTATCGAGTTGCCCTTCTTCCTGCCGCCGCAACATGATCGTGACGTGGATGCGTTCTGCCGGATCGCACGGGCCGAGGCACTTGGACTCGGCGACGATTCGGGGTTCACGGTCGGCGTGAAGATGCCTTGCCATGTTCAGACCCTCCTTGGTACCGCGTTGCACGGAACAGCCAGGAAATCGGACATAGCCGGCGGAAGTCGGTTCCGTTCGGTCAGTCGGTTCGCAGCAGCGCGAAGTTAAAAGGAGTTTAGAACAGTCAGATGATTTGCGCGCGCGCCCTGCGGCGGCGGGGGATGCGCACGAAGGCCGGCATTGCGAGCGGCCTGCGCCGAACGGCGCAGCGGCACCGCACGGCCCGTCGACCTGCGCGGCGGCAAGGCAGCGGCGGCGCTCAGTCCATCGACAGGCGCAGCGCGAAACCGATCAGCGCCGCGGAAAACGTCCAGCGCTGCACCGTCTGCGCGAGCGGATGCGCGCGCATCCACGCCGCGATGCGCGCCGCGCCGAACACGCAAGCGAGGTCGAAGCACACGCCGGCCGCAACCAGCAGCGCGCCGAGTTCGAACATCTGCACGACGACCGGCCCGGCCTCGGGCCGCACGAACTGCGGCAGCAGCACCGAGCAGAACAGCAGCGCCTTCGGGTTCAGCAGGTTCGTCAGCAGCCCCTTCACGAACGACTGCCGCAGCTCGCCCGCCGCCGCGTCGCCGTCGCCGAGCGCGAACACCGGCGAGCGGAACACCTGGATCGCGACATACGCGAGATAGAGCGCGCCGCCGTAGCGAATCACCTCGTACAGCCACGGCGCGCTGCGGATCAGCGCCGCGACGCCGCATGCGGACAGCGTCACGTGCGCGGTGCGCGCGAACGACAGGCCGGCCGCCGCCGCCATTCCCGGCCGCACGCCGCGGCCGATGCTGGTCTGCAGCACGAGCGCCATGTCGGGCCCCGGCACCGCATAAATGGCCGCCAGCGCGGCGAGATAGATCAACAGCAAATGCGTGGAAATCATGTTCTGCCCCCGTCCTTCAATGACGATATGTTGCCGCTGAAGAAGGAGGGATTATTGGCCATCTTTATCCCGGAATTGGCGATCCATAGCGGAATCCGCCACAATCTCCAAATCAGAACATGGATTCCGCCAACATGACCGAACTCGACAAAACCGATCGCGCGATCCTCGCTGCGGTGCAGCGCGACGGCCGCCTGCCGATCGCGCGTCTCGCCGAATCCGTCGGCCTGTCCGAGACGCCTTGCGCGCGGCGCCTCAAACGTCTCGAAAGCGACGGCTACATCGAGTGCTACCGCGCGCAACTGTCGCGCCAGGCGCTCGGCTTCGGCGTCGTCGCGTTCGTGCTGGTGCGGTTCGCGACGCACGACCGCAAGGTCGCCGACCGGTTCGAACGGGAAGTGCTGGGCATCGAGCGGATCCTCGCGTGCCACAACGTCGCGGGCACGGCCGACTACCTGCTGCAGGTGGTCGCGCGCGATCTCGACGACTACGGCACGTTCCTGCGCGACTCGCTGCGGATGCTGCCGGGCGTGACGTCGATCGAATCGGCGCTGTCGCTGCGCGAGGTGAAGCACGACGCGGGGTTGCCGGTGCCGTGACGCGCGCGGCGGCCCGCGCCGATGTAACGCTCGTTCACATTGCCGGCGGCGCCGGCGTCACGCGATGTCCGGCGCCTGGTGCGCGCGCTCGAGATCCTCGAGAAACGCCTCCACGAGCGGATTACCGCGCCCGTTGCGCGCGACGACCATGTGAAACGTCACGTCGTAGCGCAGTTGCTCCGGATTGAGCGGCGCGAGCAGCCCCTGCGCGACGTACGGCGCCGCGAAGTGCTGCGGCAGGTAGCCGAGGTGGTGACCGGACAGGATCAGCAGCGCGACGGCCTCCATGTTGTCGGCGGTCGCGGTCACGCGGTCGGGCGTCGTCGACATCTGCGCTTCCGGCAGCGGATACGAGCGCCACGCCCATTCGAAGCCCGCGACGTCGGCCGGCGTCAGCGTGCCGGCGCCGTCGAACAGCGGATGGCCGCGGCCGCAGTACGCGACCTGGCGCTCGACGAACAGCGGCGTGTAGTGCAGCGACGGCACGCGGTGCCAGAAATAGCCGACCGCGATCTGGATCTCGTCGCTCAGCAGCTTCTCCTCGAGATCGCCCGGCGCGCGCACGGAGATCGAGAAGCGCACGGCCTCGTCGCGCGTGCGAAACGCGGCGATCGCCTCGGCGATCCGCGCGTTCTGGCTCACCGGCGTATGGCCGATCAGGCCGATATTCAGCGTGCCGACCAGCTGGCGGTCCATGTGCCGCGCGGCCACCCCGAATTCGTCGAGCGCCGCGAGCAGCTTGCGGCTCATCGCATGGAACCGTTCGCCCTTCGGCGTGAGCCGGAAACCGCTGCGGCCGCGCTCGCAGAGCCGGTAGCCGAGCCGCGTCTCGAGCGACGCCAACTGCGCGCTGATCGTCGACTGCCCGACGTTCAGCACGGCCTGCGCGGCCGATACGCCGCCCGCGTCCGTGACCGCGAGAAACACGCGGATCAACCGCAGATCGAGGGTCGACAGATTCCCCAGCACGCTCTTCCCCTTCCATACATCGATGAAAATCGATGTTAACGTCGATATCTTCGCATTCTTCTTTCCCGGCGGAGCGCGTAAAACTGTGCGCCAAGCCGCGTCGAATGATACGGCAACCCCACATCGGAAGAGGCGCCCCATGAACGACCACACCCATTTCCAGCCGCTCGGCGGCAACGAGATGCCGCGCTGCGGCGGCATCGCGACGATGATGCGCCTGCCGCACGTGGCGAGCGCCGAAGGCCTCGACGCATGCTTCGTCGGCGTGCCGTTCGACCTCGGTACGTCCAACCGCACCGGCGCGCGCTTCGGCCCGCGCCAGATCCGCACCGAATCCGTGCTGCTGCGCCCGTACAACATGGCCACGCGCGCCGCGCCGTTCGATTCGCTGCAGGTCGCCGACATCGGCGACGTCGCGATCAATCCCTACAACCTGCACGATTCCATCGCGCGTATCGAAGCCGCATACGACGCGATCCTCGAGCACGACTGCAAGCCGGTCACGCTCGGCGGCGACCATACGATCGCGCTGCCGATCCTGCGCGCGATCCACCGCAAGCACGGCAAGGTTGCATTGATCCACGTCGATGCACACGCCGACGTGAACGACACGATGATGGGCGAAAAGATCGCGCACGGCACGCCGTTCCGCCGCGCCGTCGAGGAAGGCCTGCTGCACGGCGACAAGGTCACGCAGATCGGCCTGCGCGGCACGGGTTACGCCGCCGAGGATTTCGACTGGTGCCGCGAGCAGGGCTTCCGCGTCGTCCAGGCCGAGGAATGCTGGAACAAGTCGCTCGCGCCGCTGATGGAAGAAGTGCGCGAGCGCGTCGGCGACACGCCCGTCTACATCAGCTTCGACATCGACGGCATCGATCCGGCCTACGCGCCGGGCACGGGCACGCCGGAAATCGCGGGCCTCACGGTGCCGCAGGCGCTCGAGATCATCCGCGGCGCGAAGGGGCTGAACATCGTCGGCTGCGATCTCGTCGAGGTCGCGCCGCCGTACGACCCGTTCGGCACCACGGCGCTGCTCGGCGCGAACCTCGCATACGAGCTGCTGTGCGTGCTGCCGGGCGTCAAGTACCGCGACTGATCCCGCGCCGCCATCTATTCCAAATCAGAGGATTCCAGAGGAGCACACATAAAGATGGGGACTTCCGTCAAGCAACCGAAGCGGGCGGCGCTCGCTTCGTTCGTCGGCACCACGATCGAGTGGTACGACTTCTATAGCTACGCGACCGCCGCCGCCATCGTGTTCGGGCCGCTGTTCTTTCCCGGCGAAAACCGCTTCGTCAGCCTGCTCGCATCGTTCGGCTCGTTCGCGGTCGGCTTCTTCGCGCGGCCGCTCGGCGGCGTGATGTTCGGCTATCTCGGCGACCGCTTCGGCCGCAAGCGTTCGCTGCTCGCGACGCTGATGCTGATGGCCGTATCGACGGTCGCGATCGGCCTGCTGCCGACCCATGCGCAAGCCGGTGTGATCGCACCGATCCTCCTCGTGCTGATGCGCGTGCTGCAAGGCATCGCGGTCGGCGGCGAATGGGGCGGCGCGGTGCTGCTCGCCGGCGAGCATGCGCCCGAAGGCAAGCGCACGTTCTTCGCGTCGTTCGCGCAGCTCGGCAGCGCGAGCGGCCTGATCCTGTCGATGCTCGCGTTCGGCGCGATCAGCACGCTGTCGAAGGACGACATGATGAGCTGGGGCTGGCGCGTGCCGTTCCTCGCGAGCGCCGTGCTGCTGGTGGTCGGCTTCGTGATCCGCGCGAGCGTGTCCGAGTCGCCCGAGTTCGAGGAAGTCAGGAAGAGCGGCAACACCGCGCAAAACCCTGTGCGCGAAGCGCTCAAGTACTGGCCGCTGCTGCTGCTCGCGATCGGCGCGAACGTGTACGGCATCGCCGGCGTGTATTTCAGCAACATCTTCATGATCAGCTACGCGACCCAGTTCCTGTCGCTCGACCGGTCGATGGTGCTGCATTGCATGACGATCGTCGCGGTGCTGCAGTTCGTCGTACAGCTCGCGGCCGCGTTCCTCGCGCAGCGCTTCGGCACCACGCGCGTGCTGCTGATCACCGGCGCATGGGCCGCGATCGTCCCGTTCGCGATGCTGCCGCTCGTGCACATGGGCACGCCGCTGTCGATCACGGTCGGCGTCGGCCTCGCCACGCTCGCGGAATCGGGCTACTACTCGGTGGTCGCGGGCTTCGTCAGCGGCATCTTCGTCGCGCGGATCCGCTATACGGCGATCTCGATCGCATACCAGGTGTGCGGCGCGCTCGCCGGCGGCCTCACGCCGCTCGTCGCGACCATCATCGCGCAGAACACCGCACCGCAATGGTGGCCGCTCGCGATCCAGTATACGAGTGCCGCGATCCTGTCTTCGCTGTGCGTGTGGCTGATCTCGCGCCGCGTCGGCATCGACGATGCCGGGGCGCCCGGCAAGGTGAACGAGCCGTTGCCGCACGGCGCGCGCACCGCGTAACGTCCGCAACGGGCAGGTTGCTTCACTCGCCTGCCCGGTCATCGCATGCAAGGGGCGGCACAACCACGCCGCCCTTTTTCATTTCCCCGCCGAAAGGCCGGGCGCACGGCGAGCATCGCGTTGCGCTTGGCGCCGAACACGCTGCAGAACCGGCCGTGCGGGCGGGTGCAGTCGTCGCGACAGGCGCGGTGCTTGCTATTGCACCTGGCTGCGCAGCGCCTTCGCCGCCGCGACCATGTTCGTCAGCGCCGGAATCACTTCCGTCCACTGGCGCGTCTTCAGGCCGCAATCCGGGTTCACCCACAGACGCTCCGCCGGAATCCGCTCGGCCGCCTTCTTCATCAGGCCGACGATGTGATCCTGCGTCGGAATGTTCGGCGAATGGATGTCGTACACGCCCGGCCCGATCTCGTTCGGATACCTGAAGCTGTCGAACGCGTCGAGCAGCTCCATGTCCGAGCGCGACGTCTCGATCGTGATCACGTCCGCGTCCATGTCGGCGATCGACGCGATGATGTCGTTGAACTCCGAATAGCACATGTGCGTATGGATCTGCGTATCGTCCTGCACGCCGTTCGCGGTGATGCGGAACGACTCGACCGCCCACTTCAGGTACTCGCTCCATTGCGCGCGGCGCAGCGGCAGCCCTTCGCGCAGCGCGGCCTCGTCGATCTGGATCACGCGCACGCCGGCCTTCTCGAGATCGAGCACTTCCTCGCGAATCGCGAGCGCGAGCTGGTAGCACGACACCGAGCGCGGCTGGTCGTCGCGCACGAACGACCAGTTCAGGATCGTCACGGGGCCGGTCAGCATGCCCTTCATCGGCTTGTTCGTCAGCGACTGCGCATACGCGATCCATTCGACCGTCATCGCCTTCGGACGGCTGATGTCGCCGAACAGGATCGGCGGCTTCACGCAGCGCGAACCGTACGACTGCACCCAGCCGAACTGGCTGAACGCGTAGCCGTCGAGCTGCTCGCCGAAGTATTCGACCATGTCGTTGCGCTCGGCTTCGCCGTGCACGAGCACGTCGAGCTCGAGCGACTCCTGTTCGCGAACGCTGCGTTCGATTTCAGCCTTCATCGCCGTGCGGTAGCCGGCTTCATCGAGCGCACCTGCCTTGAACCGGCTGCGCGCCTGGCGGATTTCGGCGGTCTGCGGGAACGAGCCGATCGTCGTCGTCGGGAAGGCCGGCAGGTTCAGTCGCGCCGACTGCTTCGGTGCACGCTGCGTATACGGGCTCACGCGGTTGCCGAGCTGCGCGTCGATGCGCGCGATCGCCGCCTTCACCGCCGGGTTGTTCACGCGCGGCGAGCGGCGGCGCGAGTCGATCGCGGCGGCGTTCGCGGCAAGCGCATCGGCCACCTTGTCGCGGCCTTCGTTCAGCGCGATCGCGAGCACCTTCAGCTCGTCGAGCTTCTGCAGCGCGAACGCGAGCCACGAACGGATCTCCGCGTCGAGCTTCTCCTCGCTCGCGAGATCGACCGGCACGTGCAACAGCGAGCACGACGGCGCGAGCCACAGGCGATCGCCCAGTTGCTTCGCGAGCGGTTCGAGCCAGTCGAGCGTCGCGCTCAGGTCCGTCTTCCAGATGTTGCGGCCGTTGATCGCGCCGACCGACAGCACGCGCTCGGCCGGCAGCTCGCGCACCAGAGCGTCGATTTCGTCGCGCGCATTGATCGCGTCGACATGCAGCCCGTCGACCGGCAGCGAGCTCGCGAGCGTCAGGTTGTCCTGAAGCTGGCCGAAGTACGTAGCAAGCAGCAGCTTGATGCGACGCGTCTCCAGCACCGCATACGCGGTGCGGAACGCCTGCCGCCATTCGGCGTCGAGCTCGGTGACGAGAATCGGTTCGTCGATCTGCACCCATTCGACGCCCTGCGCGGTCAGCGTGTCGAGCAGCGCGCCGTACACGGGCAGCAGCTTCGGCAGCAGCGCGAGACGATCGGAATCGTCCTTCGCCTTGCCGAGCCACAGATACGTGACGGGGCCGATGATCACGGGCTTGGCATTCACGCCCTGCGCCTTCGCCTCGGCCAGTTGCTGCAGCAGGCGCGACGGGTCGAGCGAGAAGTTCGTGTCCGCGTGGAATTCCGGCACGATGTAGTGATAGTTCGTGTCGAACCACTTCGTCATTTCACCGGCCGAGACACCACCGCAGCACGCCGCATGCTCTTGCGCCGACTGCGCCGAACGGCCGCGCGCAACACGGAAATAGTTGTCGAGCACGTCGCCGTGGAAACCGTGCACGCGCTTAGGCAGGTTGCCGAGCATGAAGCTCATGTCGAGTACCTGGTCGTAGAACGCGAAATCGCCGATCGGCGCGAGATCGAGATCGCGCTGTTCGTTCCAGTGGCGCTGGCGCAGCTCGGCGCCGAGCGCCTTCAGCGCGTCGCGCGACGATTCGCCCTTCCAGTAGCGTTCGAGACCGAACTTGAGTTCGCGCTTCGCGCCGATGCGCGGAAAACCGAGGTTGTGTGTCCTGACCATGAAGCTGCCGTCCAGATGTAGTGAATGTCCGGCAGTCATGATAGGGATTTCAAACCATGAAATAAAATGGCATTATTTCATTCATCCATTAAATTTGTTCATGCATCTGTTGGGCGAGCGATATCCATGCTGGAACGATTCCATCTCGTCGTCATTCGTGAAGTCGAGCGCCAGGGCTCGCTGACCGCGGCCGCCAATGCGCTGCATCTCACGCAGTCGGCGCTCAGCCATACCGTCCGCAAAATCGAACAGCAGCTCGGCACGCCGATCTGGGATCGGGAAGGCCGCGGCCTGCGGCTCACGCAGGGCGGGCACTTTCTGCTGAAGCTCGCGAACCGGCTGCTGCCGCAGTTCGAACTCGCCGAGGAGCGGATGAGGCAGTACGCGAAGGGCGAGCGCGGCACGCTGCGCATCGGGATGGAGTGCCACCCGTGCTACCAGTGGCTGCTGAAGGTCGTGTCGCCGTATCTGTCGCGCTGGCCCGACGTCGACGTGGACGTGAAGCAGCGCTTCCAGTTCGGCGGCATCGGTGCGCTGTTCGGCTACGACATCGATGTGCTCGTCACGCCCGATCCGCTGAACAAGCCGGGCCTGCGCTTCGATCCCGTGTTCGACTACGAGCAGGTGCTGGTGGTCGCCGACTCGCATCGGTTCGCCAACGCCGACTACGTGACGCCCGAGCAACTGACCGACGAGATCCTGATCACGTACCCGGTCGAAACCGACCGGCTCGACATCTACAACCAGTTCCTGACGCCGGCCGGCATCGTGCCGAGGCGCCACAAGTCGATCGAGACGACCGACATCATGCTGCAGATGGTCGCGAGCGGGCGCGGCGTGGCCGCGCTGCCGAGATGGCTCGCCGACGAATACGCGGACCGGATGCCGGTCGTGCCGGTCAAGCTCGGCAAGCAGGGGATCGCGAAGCAGATCTTCCTCGGCATCCGCGAAGCGGATGCATCGATCGACTATCTGGCCGCGTTCGTCGCGCTGGCGCGCGAATCGACGTGGAGCGCGCCGCACATGCTGCGCTAGGCGCGCCCGTTGCAATGCGCGTCAGGCGGCACGCATGCCGATGCGTTCGTCGCGTTCCACCCATGCGCCGAACAGCAGGCCGATCGTCGTCCACATGATCGCCTGCATGCCGATGGCCGCGATGCGGAACTTCCACAGCACGGCGGCCGGGAACGCGGCCGGCACTTCGTTGATCGACGGCAGCCCGAACTGCACCGCCGCGATGATCGCGATGAATACGAGCCCCGCGACAATCGACGCATTCCATTGGCCGAGCGTCGCCAGCAGATGGCGGCGCACGCTGACCGAGAACGCCATCGTCGCGATCGAGATCGCGATCATCAGGAAGAACAGGCCCGTGCGATAGCCGATCGTGTCGGGATCGCCGACCGACGGCGGATTGGCCGGGTACTTGATGTTCGGCACGATCACGAGCGCGACGAATGCCGCCAGCGCAAGCCACGCGGCCAGCGGTCGTGCCGGAAGGCGGCCGCCTCGCCCGTATGCATACGCAAAGACCAGCGAGAACAGCCCGCCGAATGCCGCGCCGTAGGTCACGACACCCGTCAACAGGCCGAGGCCGGCCTGCGTGTCGCGGCTGACCAGTTCGTGCTCGTGCTCCGGCGCGTCGCCTTTGGCGGCCTCGAGCTTTTCTTCAAAGGAAATCGCCTGATCGACTTGCGGTTCGCCGACGATTTTCGCGAAACCGAACGTGAGGAGGCCCGCGGCGATGCCTGCGAGCATCCCGCGCATGAGCAGCTTTCCGACCATCGTGTACTCCGCGTCAGTGGCAGGGAAAGCCGAGCAGGTGGCGGCCGTCGTGGACGAATTCATGAACGACCATGCCCGGCACGAGCGACGTCGCGCCTTGTTCCGCGCCGACGAAATAGAGTGCGAGCAGCAGGATCAGGCCGGCGAACACGGCCCACGGCAGCAGTTCACGGACGGGGATGGGTGCCGGCACGACAACCGGCTTCAGCACTGCTTCGCTCATGGATGCACCTCAGGGGAATCGCGCCCCGGCAAATGTTGGATGGGTACGAAGGCAGGTCTGGCTTCCGGGATCGGGATTCCCCGGTTACAGTGGCGCGACCGCGCCGGGATTGCACCGGCTTCCGCGTTTCGTATCGGGCGAATTGTACGCGCGAACGTCCACGTCTTGAAGGAGTGAAAGCCCGCGGACGACCGCACGCCCGCCCCGGCCCATCCGAAAACCGACATGAACATGCATGCCTCGCTGCGCCTGATCGCACACGCATCGACCCGAGCGATGCGCACCGGCACGTTTCCCGACGACGATCCGCTCGATGCACGCGGGCTCGCAGGCGCCGCTGCGCTGCGCGACCGGTGGGCAGGCGTCGCCGGCTCGCTCGTGCTGTGCAGCCCCGCATGCTGCGCGCGGCAGACCGCCGATGCGCTCGGGCTGCATGCCGACATCGATGATGCGCTGCGCGACATCGACTACGAAAACTGGCGCGGCAAGCGGCTGCACGACCTCGCGCGCGATCTGCCGGACGAACTGGGTGCATGGATCGCCGATCCGTCAGCGTCGCCGCACGGCGGCGAATCGTTCGAAGCCGCCGCTCGCCGTGTCGGAATATGGTTGAACGCACTGCCGCCCGGCCGCGACATCGTCGCGATCACGCATGCGGCGATCGTTCGCGCGGCCGTCGCACACGCACTGCGGATGGATCCCGACGCTGCAACCCGCATCGACGTCGCGCCGCTGTCGTGCATGACCTTCATTGCATCGCCGCACGGCTGGACGTTGATGACGAACGACGATCGACGCGACACCGATGCGTAAGTCCCTGCGGTGTCGTGTTCACTATGTGGACAGAGATGCGAGCCGACGTGTCGCGTCTCTGTCGCATGCCGACGTTCACCTTACATCGCTGCAAGACATACCGTTCGTCGTCCCGATTGTCATCAAACTGACTGCTGGACGCAGCTAGGATCGGACGCGGTTCCCTTACGAGATGCCGTCATGAATCAACCCGCTTCGTCCACCGCGAACAATCGCGGCTCCGTCGAGCGCAACCGGCAGGTCGGCTATGCCTTCTTCCTGCTGGTGCTCGCGATCGGCGCCGTCTATATCGCCACGCACCTGATCGCCGATCTGTCGCCGGTCCGCGAAGGATCGCTGTTCCCGTACCTGATGCTCGGCGCCGCGCTGCTGATCGCGCTCGGCTTCGAATTCGTCAACGGCTTCCACGACACCGCGAACGCGGTCGCCACCGTGATCTATACGCACTCGCTGACGCCGAACGTCGCGGTGATCTGGTCCGGCATGTGGAACTTCCTCGGCGTGATGGTCTCGAGCGGCGCTGTCGCGTTCGGCATCCTGCAGTTGCTGCCTGTCGAGCTGATCCTGCAGGTCGGCAGCGGCGCGGGCTTCGCGATGGTGTTCGCGCTGCTGATCGCCGCAATCGTCTGGAACCTCGCGACCTGGTATTTCGGGTTGCCTTCGTCGAGCTCGCATACGCTGATCGGCTCGATCATCGGCGTCGGGCTGATGAACCAGTTGATGCACGGGCCGTCGGGCACGAGCGGCGTCGACTGGGGCCAGGCGCTCGGCGTCGGCAAGTCGCTGCTGCTCTCGCCGATCGTCGGCTTCCTGTGCGCGTCGCTGCTGCTGCTCGTGCTGAAGGCCGTCGTGCGGATTCCCGAGCTGTACAAGGAGCCGCCGAAGGACCAGCCGCCGCCGTTCTGGATTCGCTGCCTGCTGATCCTGACCTGCACGGGCGTGTCGTTCGCGCACGGTTCGAACGACGGGCAGAAAGGGATGGGCCTCATCATGCTGATCCTGATCGGCACGGTGCCGACCGCGTATGCGCTGAACAAGGCCGTTACGCCTGCCGAATCGCAGACCTTCGTTGCGGTCGCGAACCAGGCCGCCGCGACCTTCGGGAAATACACGAACGGCGTCGCGCCGTCCGCGAACCCGCGCGCCGACGTCGAGCACTACGTGCAGCGTCGCGAGCTGACGCCCGCCGTGCTGCCGGCCGTACAGCAGTTGTCGACGTCGCTCGCGACTGAGGTTGGTGCGTCGGGCTCGATGGCGGCGGTGCCGCAGCGCGACGTCGACAACGTACGCAACACGATGTATCTGGTGTCCGAAGCAATTCGTCTGATCGAGAAGTCGGGCCAGCCCGCGCTTGCCGCTGACGACAAGCTCGCGATCGACAACTATCGCAAGCAGCTCGACCACGCGACCAAGTTCATTCCGACCTGGGTGAAGGTCGCCGTTGCGATCGCATTGGGTCTCGGCACGATGGTCGGCTGGAAACGGATCGTCGTGACCGTCGGCGAGAAAATCGGCAAGCAGCATTTGACGTACGGACAGGGCGCGTCGGCGGAACTCGTCGCGATGCTGACGATCGGCGCAGCCGACGTGTACGGGCTGCCCGTTTCGACGACACACGTGCTGTCGTCGGGCGTCGCGGGCACGATGGCGGCGAACGGGTCCGGGTTGCAATGGAGCACGGTGCGCAGCCTCGTACTCGCGTGGGTGCTGACGCTGCCGGCGTCGATCGCACTTGCGGGCGGGCTCTACTGGTTGTTCCGGTCGCTGGCCTGATCGGGGACGCAGCGGGTGGCCGGCCGAAGCCGGCCGCCTGCTGTTGGAGACTCGACCTTCGCTTCTTCGCTCCGACGTCGACGCATCCGGTGCGCCCATCCCACATCGCGAGCTGTCCCCTCTTCCTTTTCCGAATTGGAGCGCAAGATCTGGAACGCGCCGGCGCACGGATGTCGCTAGACTGGGTTCATCAACTTCCATCGTGGACTCAGCCGTGCGTGCAACGTTTCCTGAGCATTCCGAGCGACCGCACGGCGCCACACTGCTGACGAACGAGGTACGCCCGTGAACATCGCCGACCTGCAACCTGCCGTCGAATCGCTGGATATCGCGCAACGCGTCGACACGGTCGACTGGACGACCGTCGATGCCGAGCTCGATCGCTACGGATGCGCGCGCGTGCCGGGCCTGATTTCGGCAAGCGAGTGCGATGCGCTCGCATCGCTTTATCCGCGGGATGCGCTCTGTCGTTCACGCGTCGTGATGGCGCGACACGGATTCGGGCGCGGCGAATACAAGTATTTCGCCTATCCGCTGCCTGCGACCGTCGCCGAGTTGCGTACCACGATCTACCCGCATCTCACGCCGATCGCGAATCGCTGGAACCAGGCACTCGGGATCGACGTCCGCTATCCGAAAGACCATGCGACCTTCCTCGATCGCTGCCACGCGGCGGGACAGACACGACCGACGCCGCTGATCCTGCAATACTGCGCCGACGACTTCAACTGCCTTCATCAGGACCTGTATGGCGAGAACGTGTTTCCGCTGCAGGTCGCGATCCTGCTGTCGGCGCCGGGACGCGATTTCACGGGAGGAGAGTTCGTGTTGACGGAACAGCGGCCACGCATGCAGTCGCGTGCGGAAGTGGTGCCGCTGACGCAAGGCGACGCGGTGATCTTTGCCGTGCACGGCAGGCCCGTGCAAGGAACGCGCGGCGTCTATCGCGTCAACCTGCGCCACGGCGTAAGCCGGATCAGAAGCGGCCACCGCCACACGGTCGGCATCATCTTCCATGACGCGCAGTAACGGTAATCGGGACGAGCGCGATACGGTCGTGCGGTTGATCACGCGGATGGGTTCGCGCGGTAAACATCGCACGTCTGTCGCGCCAGTCGCGTGTAATCGTTCCGAGGACGTTACGGCCACGCATCGCCGCACGATCTGCCCGCCCGTCAGGTCATCACAGCCATGACGATTCGACGTTGCTTGCGAGCGACAGGAAACCAAAACACTCACCTGTCGCGGCACAAACGCGATTAGCAGTCCGTCCTACCCTCGAGCCACATTCGCCCGCAGCCGATCGCCTGCATCGGAGGCCAATCGCGCGTAGCCCGGCAACGTCAGCAGTGCGAGCACGCCCGCCGCAACGAATGCCCAGCGGAAATCGTCGAGCACGTAATGCATGCCGGCCGCATCGCCACGCACCAACGCCGCGAGCCGCAGCGACAACGCGCCGAACGCGATCCCCATCCCGATCGTCATTTGCTGCGCAGCGCTCCACAACGTGCTGGCCGCGCTCGTCTGGTGAGCCGGGATATCCGCATAGGCCAGCGTCGCGAGCGTCGTGAACTGCATCGACCGCGTCAGCCCGTAGACGAATACGACGAACAGCGTGATCGTCAGCGGCGTCGATGCGGTCAGCCAGCCGCATACGATCGTGAAGATGCCGACGAGCGTCACGTCGACGAGCGCGACGCGCCGGAAACCATAGCGGTCGAGGATCCACGACGTTCCCGCCTTCATGCCGAGATTGCCGAGCGCACTCGCGAGCAGCAGCAAACCGGACTGGAACGGCGACAGTCCGAAACCGATCTGGAACAGCAGCGGCAGCAGGTACGGCACGGCGTTGATCGCCATCCGCGTGATCGAGCCGGTGATCACCGTCACCGAGAACGTCGGTACCTTCAGCGTCGTGAAATCGAGCAGCGGATGCACGCAACGTTGCGCATGCAACCATGCGGCCATGCCGAACAATACGCTCGCGCCCACCAGGACGGCCGCGCGCGTGAAGTGGACATCCTGCTGGCCGGCCGCCTCGGTGCCGATCAACAGACAGGTCAGTGCTCCGCCGGCCAGCACGAAGCCGACCCAATCGAGCGGCCGCTGCTCGTCGGCCCGCGTGTTCCGGACGATCAGCCAGGTACAGACGAGCGCGGCGATGCCGAACGGGACGTTCAACAGGAAGATCCATCGCCAGGACGCATAGGTCGTGATGAAACCGCCGATCGGCGGCCCGACGACGGGCGCGACGATGCCCGGCCACGTGATCGTCGCGATCGCACGCATCAGCCTTGCTTTCTCGGTGCTGCGCACGACGATCATCCGCCCGACCGGCACCATCATCGCTCCGCCGACACCCTGCAGCAGCCGCGCAGCCGTGAACGTCACCACGCCATCGGACAGCCCGCACAGCACCGACGCGCCGGTAAAGACGACGATCGCGCTGGCGAACACCGTGCGCGATCCATATCGATCCGCGATCCAGCCGCTGATCGGGATGAACACCGCAAGCGCAAGCATGTAGGCCGTCATCCCGAGGCTCAGCGCGTTCGGCCCGACGCCGAACGAATGCGCCATTTGCGGCAGCGCGGTCGCGATCACGGTCGTGTCGAGGTACTCCATGAAGAACGTTGCGGCGACGAGATACGGCAAGAAGTCGGTCGTCCGACCACCTTGGGCAGGGCTGTCAGTCATGAATGCAGGAGATGGAATGCGAAAAACACCGACCGCCAATAGGTGTAGACAAGCACCGGGATCGGGGGCGAATGGCGATATTACCCTGAAGGGCTTTGCATTCGCTTCGCCGACTCATGTCGCACGAATGCACTTTATGCGCATAGATTTCGGGGACGGTTTCGTGCTGCGCTCGCCGAGTGACGTCCTCGGACAGCTCGAGGCAAAGCCCGACTGCGGTGCCGTTGCCCGGCGCGCCCCGCATTTCCGGCGCGCCAATGCAAAAACCCCCGCCTTTTGAGCGGGGGTTTCTGGCTTAGGGGAGCCTGACGATTACCTACTTTCACACGGGAATCCGCACTATCATCGGCGTAGAGTCGTTTCACGGTCCTGTTCGGGATGGGAAGGGGTGGGACCGACTCGCTATGGTCATCAGGCAAAGAGGGTTGTCGCAACGCTTCGCGTTACGACCAATCGGGAAGAAGCAGTAATCTTGGGTTGTGTGTATCACACACGAGAATCAACAAGTTCTGTAAGACAGACTTGTTATAGGATCAAGCCTTACGGGCAATTAGTATCAGTTAGCTGAACGCATTACTGCGCTTACACACCTGACCTATCAACGTCCTGGTCTCGAACGACCCTTCAAGGGGA
>NZ_FPJP01000058.1:0-4922 GCF_900119325.1 Burkholderia sp. NFPP32
ATCCCGGCGAAAGTGATTGCGTCGTACTTTACCTGCCGGGGCAAGGCCTCAAGCAATTCAAGTCCGTGGAGGAAATGAAGAAGGATGTTAAGTTCTCCCCCTCACTCCTGCCCGAGCAGGATCAGGCGGACTCTCTGTCGAACGAGGGCTACGATCTTGGTGGCTTTAAAGACGTACCTCACGGCAAGAACTTTTTCGAGCACAGCGTTGAGCAACAAGTCGACAAGCAAGGGCGCGACACCGAGTATCGGATGGCACAGGCGCATGAGCGTGGCGTGGACCTGACCGAGCTGGACCAGATCGCTGGCGCTTCGTCGGATGACTTGCGCGAGTCGTTCGACGCCGACGGTCCACTCAAGGAGCGTGACCTCCGTCTGATCGAAGAGAATCGGCCTGAATGGTGGAAGAAAAGCTTGCAGGAGGATAGAGCAGCGCTCGGAGACTACCAGGAGGTAGCCGACCAGGATGCGGTCAAGTTGCAGGTGCTCGAATCGCAAATCCCGACGTTGGAGGAGCATACCGCTGACGCGATTCGCAAGGAGTGGGGGGAGAAGTATCCCGGCATGGATCCGGACGAGGTCGAAGTTGAGGTCAAGTTTCGCCTGAATCAGGAGGGGCCAAACCGCCTCAATCCGAATCCGAAACCCCAGTTCGAGATCAAGAAGGTGACGCTCACTCAGTATGTGGCGATAGGCAGGAAACTCGCCCAGGCTCAGACAGTCGACGATACAGGCATCGCAGGTCTGATATTCGATCGGTTGCCAGGCACGTCAATCGCGAGATCATTGAGGAAGGTGGAAGTCAGCGCGAAGATAAAGGACGAGAACGGCGACGTAGTTGAGACGCTTCACGCATCCGATCTGAACGCGCTTGCCCGGAAGCTGAACGTCGGCAAGAGCTATGAATCTCTGGTGAGTGAGAAGTACCCGGCGTTGCGCGAGCCCTGGAAAGATGCCTACAAGTCACAGATGAAGGCCGATTTCCAGGAAGCCAAGATGCGCGGTGACTTGTTGCCAGAGAACGAGAGGATCCGTTACCAGTGGGTGCAGGCGGTGCTCGACAACCCGGATTCCGCCACGCGACAAAAGGTGGGAGCCGACACCGTTCAGACCGACGAATTGACTGTCGATTTGCGGGGACCGAATAGTCTGAGGAGTATTCGCGATATTTTTCCAGTGAGCGGTGTGCTGGTGATCAGTGCAGCCACCAGTCATGGAAAGGGGCCGGTCGTGGTGTATACGCCCCACCCACCGGCCGGTGAGCCAGCGTTTCATCTCTTCGACAACCGCGAGGCTGTATCGAGGGCTGCCATATTCAAGAAACCGGAGTGGATCGAGTATTTCAAGGCGCGCATCGCGGACATCTCTGTGCCGAAAATAAAAGGAAAAGGCACGGATATGACCCGCTACGACGCCTTCGATCTGCACGCCAATCCCAGCGTTAGGTCAGGCTATTCAACGTTCTTGACTACGCGTGATCTCAAAGCTGGGGACTTTACCGAAGGGATGTACGACTCCGAGTTCGATCGAATAAAGGGGAATGCCGATGCCTTCACTGTCACCAATGAAGAAGTGCGCCGTGCCGAAGCGGATAAGCGCCAGGGCGTCATTTTAGGAACGTGGGACGAGATAAGAAATTTCGTGTTGATCGGTCGAAATTTTTCGACCCTTCCGCAGATCACCTCCCGCGCGAACGTGCGCAAGATCTTGGACCGTACTCCGAAAGGTCAGCATTTCTTCCGGAAAACCGATGGTGTGACCGGCGTTGTGCGTGACAACGCCAGCTTCAGCACCGCTGGCCCCTCATTGAAAGGCTGGGAGATCTCGAGCGTTAAGCACTTGAAATACAACAAGGACGATGATATCTATTGGGACGGGGCGAACAACCAGTATATCCGGATCGGTAACAAGATTTACAGGTCGCACTTCCTTTACGATGGCAGTGGCACGCGGGAGCGCGCCATCTTCCGGCACAGCAACATCCGGGAGCACGTCCATGTCGAGCGCGTGGGTGATAAATGGGTCGTGTTGCCATTTATCAGGACATTCGGGGGCGCTCGTCTGGTGCTGCCTAAATCATCCGAAATCGAGTGGCCAACAGACACGCAACAGGTAATGACGGAAAAGTTCTGGAACGACCGATTGGGTAGGGGGTATACAGACTACGCAACGAACAAAAATTTTTGGGACCAGTATTATCCCAAAGGCCATAAAGATTCCGGACGGAATCTGATGACGGTGGTGAGGATGGCTGACGAGACGCTCAAGCGTATCGCCTCCGCTGGTCGAGAGGTGGGCCCAGGATATCAACCACTTGTGCTGTATCGCGGCATGAAAAGAACCGAGTTTGAAGCACTCCAGAAGTGGAATAAGAAGCGCGCAGAGTCGGAGAGTTTTATTCGGGAGTGGACGCCGGAAGTGCCGTCGAAAACGGGAAAAACGGACGAGGTACAGTTCAACGAAGCGCTGGCGAAAAAGCTGAATGAGCGAAAGGATGAGAATAATGGTAAGGACCCGGAGCCGGTCATCATGCCGATCAGGAAACACGTTGGAGATTTGGATCAAGCGAAAGGCTATGCGACGAAGGACGACGAGGTGATTGTGAAGATTGTCTTGAAGCCCGGGGCGGAGCGCGTGATGTTCAATCCGACATACATGGCGATAGCGGGCAGCGGTAAAGACGGACGAGGCATCGCGCTCAGTCAGGGTGGAGAGTCCTACTTTCCGCGCGGGAACAAGCATGAAGGTGCTTTGCCCGGCTACATTGGCGTAAAGTCGGAATCGCGCGGGCCGTTCAGCCTGAGCCTGGGGGGAGACACCAAAACGCAGAAGCCGAACGCTGCGACAAGCGCCTTATTCCAACTGTTCGTCGACAAGGTGGAGGAAGCGCCGAAGTAAGCGATTCGCGAGTGCGCGATATTTGATGGGCAGGCGGCCAGGATTGAGGAACGCACCGTGAATGTCAGCATGTCGCCCGAAACGAATACGAAGGCGGCGGAAGTGATGCAGCCAGGCATGCGTGCGTTCAATAACCCTGCGATTTGCTAATCTTACTGTGTCAAAAACGGAATATTTCGCTGGCGCGTCCGCAGCATGGACACTGGCCAAGTCGAGCAAGCAAATGGTAGCTCAGGCTATGCCGTAATATGGGAGCGTGACGCTGCGCGCGCAGGACTGCCGCGCGGGAGGTAATCTGATGTGTGTGATTCATAGACATGGTTTCAATTACAGTAGTATGTGACGATGGAACGCGAAATTTCGATGCGATTACGTTGGGTGCGCATGTATCAAGAGATCGGCAACGCCGGTCTCGTGTGTACGCGTTGCGGGATCTCGAGGCCAACGCTTCGCAAGTGGCTGCGCCGCTACCAGGAGGCGGGAGAAGAAGGTCTTCGCTCTCAAAGCCGTCGCCCGCTGACCAGCCCGAATCGAAAGGTCTCTGACACTGATCGGGCAACGATTCTTCGCCTTCGGGCCGAGCGCAAGGGGGCCGGCGGATCCAGAATGAACTGCGACTGCACGAGCATTGGGAACTATCCCTCGCGACCATTCACAAGGTCTTGTGCGAGGCGCGTGTAAAGCCATTGACTCGACCCAGTCGGCCAACGCAGCCGAAACGCTATCGTCGTCCGGTTCCCGGAGATCGCGTCCAGATGGACACGATGAAGCTTGCGCGAAGTGTCTATCAGTACACGGCTTCGACGACTGTTCTCGTTTCCGTGTACTGGCCGTCTATCCGCGTAGAAATTCCCGAAATACGCTGCTTATCCTTGATCGTATCATTGAGGAAATGCCGTTTCCGATTCAACGGCAGCCGTCAATAAACGACGCCCTACCAATGGTAGGCAGAAGGTCAGATGCTAAGTGTCCGCGCGGACACATGCACTCAGACCGTGATGACAGAGAAACAGGACCTTCGAAGCAGACTGGTGGTTGGCCGCAGACGGGATGGCCGGCGGGAATTTGATGAAGATGCCGTGCGAGAGCTGATCGGGTTTTGCCTGAAGTCGGGGGTATCGATCGCCCCCGGCGTCAGACTAGACATAATGGTCGCTGCTGACTGAACCCCGCCGCAGGGGCCCGCCTCGGGTATCGTGGGTTGCGCACCGAAGTGTGCCGAGCCACATACGCCTGGGTGGGCCAGGCGCAGAACTTCAGGAGACGGGCCATGGACAAGATTATCAAGTTTTTTGTCGGATTGGACGTGCACAAAGACACCATCTCGATTGCGGTGTGCGAACCTAGTCGGGAGTCTGCGCGGTTTGCTGGCACCATCCGTCATGACGTGCCGACGCTGCTCAAGGTTTTACGCAAGTACGGTGAAGCCGCACAGGTCAACGTGGTGTACGAGGCGGGGCCAACCGGCTATGGCTTGTATCGCGAGCTCGCCGGACATGGCTACCAATGCCAGGTGATCGCCCCCTCGCTGACACCACGCCGCGGCGGGGACCGGATCAAGAACGACCGTCGCGACTGCCTGCGCCTGGCCGAACTGTCGCGGGCTGGCGAGCTCAAGGCGATCTGGATACCCGATGCCGCGCACGAGGCACTGCGCAACCTGTGGCGTGCCCGCGAAGATGCCGTGAACATGCGATTCAAGGCCCGTCAGCAACTCAAGGCATTCCTGCTGCGCCATGGACGCGTGTACCCGGGCAAGACGGCCTGGAGCCGCATGCACTTGCGCTGGATCGCCGATCAACGGTTTGAGCAAAGCGCCGACCAGTTGGCGTTTGCCGAATACCAGCATGCCGTCGAGGACACCCAGGCTCGCGTGGAGCGGCTCAGCGACGCACTGGAGCACAGCGTACTGTGTGAACAGGTTGCATCGGTCGTGGCTGCACTACGCGCCCTGCGCGGCATCGACACGGTCAGCGCCATCGGACTGGTAGCCGAGATTGGCGATATTGGGCGCTTTGCTACTGC
>NZ_FPJP01000015.1:0-59004 GCF_900119325.1 Burkholderia sp. NFPP32
TGAAACTCCTGACACCCGACATGACTCACTCCGATGCACGACCTTCACATCATCTTGCGCACGCGTTTGCGCGTCGTCAACACCCGATTCATGTCGCTTTCGATGAGTCAGGAATACATCGGAATACTTAGGAGCATGTCGGAACAGTAAATATTTTTTCTGATTTCACCAGAGCTTTCCTCGATTCACACGCAGTTTCATCAGCTTTCCCCGTTCGCGCATATTGGCGCGAATCGCGGTGAACATCGTGTGCCTGTCGATTCACAGTGAAGGACAACCGGAACGCATTCGATGTCGCTGCCCAGCGAACACCATGCTCATCCGTCTCGTCCCGTCATTGCCACACCGACGCCAAGCATGTGCATTCGACTTGCGCAGACGCCCACGGCCCTGCGAATGCGGATCGAACATCAGTTCCACCTGCATTGAACGGATGACGCGTCAAATACACGCTGCACCTTATCGGGCATTGACACGTTCTCGCCAAGTCTCTACATCCGATACCTTCGTGACCAATCGGCCATGCACGCGCATGCCGACTTCTTCACGTCGCCGCGTTAAATGCATCGCGCACTGCGATTACACGGATGTGAATCTCGGTTGTACGTGGCTTGTACATCGTGCGCGCGAAAGTCACACCCGGCACCGAAAACAACGCGAAAATCGAGGAACTGCAGGATAGCCTTGCGCCGGTATTCGGCGCCATGCACATAACCACGTGGCACGTCGGCGATACAGCGGTATGGAACTGCGGTTTCTAAGAACCGCTAAGGGCAGCGCTTCCGTCGAAGACAAAAAGTCGGAGGCAACCCCAACCCTATACCATACGCTTGATGATTGGTTATCGACGTGCAGTCGCGCCGTGGACAACTCGACACACATCGCCGACCCCTCTACGTCCGCTACCGATTGACCAATCCACACATCCCGGATCGCGTTACGTCTCTGCGATGCCATTCTCTTGATCATCGGACGGCGTCCCGTTGATCGCGCTTACAAGCGCTAAAACTCCCCGCCTTTCTCGCGTCTTCAATTCACGGAAGCCTGCCAGTAGCCGCTCTTCGTCGACCGTGAGCGACAGCGTTGCGGAAGTAGACGCCCGGCCGGTCAGCACATACTGCACGTCCACACCCACCTCCGCGATTCCCGCCAAGTAGCCGGCATCGGGATATCTTGCCCCCTTTTCGTAGTTGACCTGGGCATGCTGGAGCACGCCGCCCGCTGCAGCGAACTCCGTTTGATTCATGCCCAGCCGTTTCCGCTCCAATTTCAGGCGAACGTAAAATATGTTCGATTGAGAATTTTTTGTTTTCATATATCCAATTGAACAATAATGTAGTGAACGTGACCAACCGACTGCCGATGGTTGCAGGATGTTCGCGAAGTCCCCCAAGACGGTGGTCCTTCATCGGGGAGGTGCTATGCCTTTCACCATTGAAATCTGCGGCGCTCTATCTGTTGTCGACAACTTCCGGCACTACCATGCCCAGCAGTTCGCGCAGACAATTGCCGCCCCCGCCGACATTTACTTCGCAACGGATGCCGTCACGCATTCACTCGTGATTCGCATTCGCGGCGCACTGACCGACGACGAAGCGGAAGCCGTCGAGGACGCCGTGGAAGAATTCTCCCAGAAATGGGCACGGATCGGCACAATCTTCAGACGAGTTCGTTACGGAGAACCGTCATTTATACCGGTCGGACGTGCCGTGCACGTAGACATGCTCAAGGAACTCGCTGACGAGCACATTCAACTGGAGGCCTTCCTGCAACGCCAAGCCCAGATTCTCGAGAAGTTTCGTTCGGTAGCGAGCTAGACCGTGAGAACACCGATATCTCAGCACTATTCGTGGGGCTGGGCGAATCGAATCAATGGAGGTTCAATGGAAGAACCGGCACCTTACGTTCTGACCGGCGCACTCGCCGTGCAAAACGATCTGGAAGGCGAGCAACTCGATCGAGAGCGCTGCCTCTGCCTTTTTGGTCCAAATCGGCTGGAGAATGCGCACGATCATTGCAGCGCCGGCGCGATCCTGTGGCGCACATGGAACGACTCGTGGAGGTGGTTCGCAATTGGCTGGATTGGCAGGCTCAATGCCTGCTGAAGCTTGCCGCCGCCGAAGAGCAGTGCGAGCGACTGGAGGAACGGGGCTTCGATTTCGTCTTCTGGGTCCACTTGGAAGCAGCGGCTAACGACGATCACAACAGGGTCGGCAATCCCGTTGGCCGCCTTTCGATAGAAACAGAAAGGCTTGGCTGAATTTACTTCAATCACCGTCGATCACAAACTGGGCGTTTATCAGCGAGGCGCCGGTAATCGTTGCATTCAGGGCATTCGCTTTGATGTCGCCCTTTGTGGTGTCGATCACACCGGCGATCGATCGCCACTGCCCCGGTCTTTGCCGCCCGGGAGACCGGACCACAGTGATTCATGACAGAGTCGGCGCTGATCGACGGGCCATTGCCGCTCACCGTGCCCATACATGATCGAGGGACTGCGAAGATATCACGGCGAGTTGCTGCGCACTGCTGATCGTACTGAGATTCGATAACGAATCAGCCGCTACGGAGGCGTCACCGCCCAACGCCTCCCAACCGCGTAGGTAGTTGACCTCGGTGTCAGCGTAGTTTGTAATCCGGTGGTATTTATGGTGGTATCCGCACCTTGAAAATTCTGCGAACCATTTCCAGGCAAGCGATAGCAAGAACTTTTCGATTCCGGCCCTGGCACCAGTTTTTCGCAGCGCTCATCCGCTGCATCCGTCGAAACCCGCGCAAGCTCGCTGCTTCGCGGGTTTTTTGTTTTTGCGCGCGCCACGCCCTTCGCAACGCCCGCCCTTCCCCACCGGTCCAAGCATCATGACGGACGAGCCGTACGGAGGCAGGCCATGTCCATGCGCACGATGTCGTCCACGCTCTGTCGCAGCGCGCTGGCCGCGCTGCTGTCGCTCGTCGTCGGCGGATGCGACGTGCTGAGCATGCCGCCCGTCCCCGAATGGCCGGGGCCGCATGCGCCCTACCCGTTCCCCGACAACGTTCCACACCGTACCGAGTAAGCCGGCGGCGGCCTGGCGCGCGCGTCGCTCAGGCCGTCAACTCGCGGACGAAGTCGAGAAACACCCTCACCTTCGCGGCCACGAGGCTCGACGCATGGTGATACGCGTAGAGCGGAAACGTCTCGTCCGACCACTCGGGCAACAGCTGGACCACTCGACCGTCGGCGACGATGTCGCGCGCGTACAGCGCCAGCAGTTGCGCGATGCCGACACCGCCGATACACGCGCCGAGCAGCCCGCCCGTGTCGTTGACCGTCAGCCTGCCGGCCGCCTCGACCGGCACGACCTCCTTGCCGCGATGGAACTCCCATTCATACGGCCGGCCGGTCACCGGATCGCGAATCAGCACACAGTGGTGCCCTTGCGCGAGATCGCTCGGATGCCGCGGTTCACCGTAGCGCGCGACATAGGCCGGCGACGCACATGTGAGCACGCGCGTCTCGAGCAGCAGCCGCGCGCGGTATGACGACGGCTCGGGCACGCCGAAACGCACCGCCACGTCAAATCCGTCGGCGACGAGGTCGCCCATCCGGTCCCGCACGCTGATCTCCACCGACAGCTCGGGAAAGCGGTCGAGGAATTCCGCCATTCTCGGCGCGAGCACCGCGTGGCCGAACGTGCCGTCCACGTTGACGCGCAGCCGCCCACGCACGCGCGCCTTCGATTGGCCGGCGTCGACCGCCGCCTCCTCGATCCCCGCCAGCAGCGGCGCGACCGCCTCGTAAAAGCGCCGCCCTTCGTCGGTCAGCGTGATCGCCCGCGCGGTGCGATTGAAGATTCGAATGCCGACCCGCTCTTCGAGCCGGGCGACGGCGCGGCTCACGGCCGGCTGCGTCAACCCCATCGCCTCGCCGGCGCGCGCGAACGTGCCCGCCTCGATCACCGCCGAGAGCACCCCAATGCCGCTGAGCAGCCTGCTGTCGAAAGCCATTGACTTACTTTTAGTCATTCATCAACTGATCATTATTCATTATTTTTATTTATCGAGGAAGCCTACAGTAGTCCTGTCGCCGGATCGCACGGCACTTATCCCCTACCAAGGAGCAGGACATGAGCACATCTGAACAGGTCGCACTCGTCACGGGTTCGTCGCGCGGCATCGGCGCGGAAATCGCCCGCCATCTCGCCCGGGACGGCTTCCGGGTCGTCGTCAACTATGCGGGCAGCGCCGGGCCGGCGCGCGAAGTCGTCGACGCGATCGTCGGCGACGGCGGCCAGGCTGTCGCGGTGCAGGCGAATGTCGCCGATCCGGCGGGCGTGGCCGCGCTGTTCGATGCGGCGCGCGACACGTTCGGCGGACTCGACGTGGTCGTCAATTCGGCGGGCGTGATGAAGCTCGCCGCGATCGCCGAGTTCGACGATGCGGTGCTCGACGAGACGCTCGCGATCAACGTGAAGGGCACCTTCAACGTCTGCCGCGAAGCGGCGAAGCGCGTGCGCGACGGCGGACGCATCATCAACCTGTCGACCAGCGTGATCGGCATGCGCATGCCGACTTACGGCCTGTACGTCGCGAGCAAGGCCGCGGTCGAAAGCCTCACGCAGGTGCTCGCTCAGGAAATGCGCGGGCGCGGGATCCGCGTGAACGCGGTAGCGCCGGGGCCGGTCGCGACCGAGCTGTTCCTCGACGGCAAGAGCCCCGAGCTCATCGACCGGCTCGCGAAGCTGAATCCGCTCGAGCGGCTCGGCCAGCCCGACGACATCGCGCGCGTCGTCGCCTTCCTCGCCGGCTCCGACGGCGCATGGGTCAACGGCCAGATCCTGCGCGCCAACGGCGGCATGTGCTGACGCACCGGGCACGCCCGCCCCATCCTGCTGCCAGGAGATCCATCATGAACGAAGTCATCCTCGTCACCGGCGCATCCAGCGGCTTCGGCCTGCTGACGGCCCAGGCGCTGGCGCGCGCCGGCCATACGGTCTACGCGTCGATGCGCGAAACCGCCGGCCGCAACGCGCCGCGCGTCGCGGCGGTCGCCGCCTATGCGCGTGAGCACGGCGTCGATCTGCGCACCGTCGAACTCGATGTCGGCGACGACGCGTCCGTCAATGCCGCAATCGGCCGCGTGATCGCAGAGCACGGCCGCCTCGACGTCGTCGTTCACAACGCCGGCCACATGGTGTTCGGCCCCGCCGAGGCGTTCACGCCCGAACAGTTGGCGCAGCTCTACGACGTCAACGTCGTGTCGACCCAGCGCGTGAACCGGGCGGCGCTGCCGCACCTGCGCCGCCAGGGGCGCGGCCTGCTGGTGTGGGTGTCGTCCTCGTCGGCGCGCGGCGGCACCCCGCCGTTCCTCGCGCCCTACTTCGCCGCGAAGGCCGCGATGGATTCGCTCGCGGTGTCGTATGCGGCCGAGCTCGCCCGCTGGGGCATCGAAACGTCGATCGTCGTGCCGGGCGCGTTCACCCGGGGCACGAATCACTTCGTCCACGCTGGCAAGCCGGCCGATGCCGTCGTGCTGGCGGCCTACGACAGCGGGCCGTACGCGGGCGTCGCCGAGCAGGCGCTGCAGGGCCTCGCCGCGCTCGAACCCACGGACGCCGATGCCGGCGCCGTCGCGACGGCGATCGCCGACCTCGTCGCCGCGCCGGCCGGCAAGCGCCCGTATCGCGTGTTCGTCGATCCGTCGCAGGACGGCGCGGAGGAAGTGTTCCGCGTCGGCGATCGCATCCGCCGCGAGATGTTCCGGAACATCGGCCTCGCCGACCTGCTCGCGCCCCGCGTCGGCGGTTGATCCCCTGCGCGCCGGGCCGGCCGGCGCGCGTCAGTCGCGCTCGCAGAACCCGAGGATCGCGTCGGCGACCGCCGCCGGCGCCTCGCGCTGCGGAAAATGCCCCACGCCGTCCAGCACCTGCCGCGCGTAGCGCCCGGCGAAGAACCGTTCGCGCCCAGCCGAGCTGTCCGGATGATTGCAGGTGTCCGCGCCGCCGTGCAGCACGAGCGTCGGCACCGACAGCACCGGCGCCGGATTCAGCCGCGCATTGTCGTCGGCATAGGCCGGCGCGCCCGGCGCGAACCCCCAGCGATGCCGGTACGAATGCAGCACGACGTCGATCCAGTCGGGCCCGTCGAACGCGGCGGCGGCCGCATCGAAATCGCTGTCGCGATACCAGCCGGGCGGCGACCACGTGTCCCACATCACGCGGGCAAACGCGCGGCGATCGTCGCGCAGCGCCTGCTCGCCGCGCGGCGTCGCCATGAACCAGTGATACCAGTAGTTGCGCGCCTGCTGCAGCGACAGCGGTTGACCGGGATCGTTGGTGCCGTACCCGACCGACAGCATCACCAGATGCGATGCGACGCCGTCGCGCAACCCGCACGCGTTCGCGACCGCACGGGCCCCCCAGTCGTGCCCGACCAGCACCGGCCGCTCGACGCCGAGCACATCGACGAATTCGAGCAGGTCGCGCCCGAGCGCCGCGAGCTCGCCGCTGCGCGGCACGGATGCGTCGCGAAAGCGCGTCGGCGCAAAGCCGCGCAGCGCGGGCGCGAGTACGCGGTAGCCGCGCGCGGCAAGCGCCGCCGCCACGGGCTCCCAGCCGACCGGGCTGTCCGGCCAGCCGTGCAGCAGCACGGCCACGCGTTCGCCGCGCGGGTTCCATTCGAGATAGGCGATATCGAGCGATGCGGTCGTCGCATACGCATAGGCAGTCATCGTGTTCTCCGTCGGGTCAACTTGAGCAAACGATGGTAGGTCGGCCTTTCATCACGATTCACGGAGTATCATGATTCATTCATCGAATATCGCGTTGAATTGACCTATGGAACCGCTGACCGACCCCGCGTCGACCTCGCTCGACATCGCGCTGCTGCGCACCTTCCTCGAAGTCGTCGACAGCCGCGGGTTCGCGCCGGCAGCAGAACGCCTCGCGCTGACGCCGTCCGCCGTCAGCGGCCATATCAAGCGGCTCGAACAGGCGGCCGGCACCGTGCTGCTCGCACGCACGACGCGCCGTATCGCGCTCACGCCGGCCGGCGACACGCTGTATGCGTATGCGCGCAACATCGTCGACATGGAGCGCGAAGTGCGCGCAAGGCTGCGCGGCGCGCCGGCGCACGGGCGGCTGCGCGTCGGCTCGTCGGAGGATTTCGCGGGTGCGTGGCTGCCTCACGTGCTGCGCACGTTCCGCGACCGCCATCCGCGTACGGCGATCGAGCTGAAGGTCGGGATCACCGCGTCGCTGCTGCGCGAGCAGGCGCTCGGCCGGCTCGATGTCGTGTTCGGCAAGCAGTGCCGGCAGGTCGACGCGTCGGGCGAACTGCTGTGGGAAGAACCGCTCGCATGGGCATTCGCGTCGGACCGCACGCTCGAGGCCGGCGGCGAAGTGCCGCTCGCGCTGTTTCCGGAACCGTGCGTCTATCGGGAAGCCGCCGTATCGGCGCTCGCCGCCGCGCTGCGGCCGTTTCGCGTGCTGTTCGAGAGCAGCAGCATGGCCGGCTGCGTGTCGGCCGCGCTCGCGGGCTTCGCGGTCACCGCACTGGCGCGCAGCCAGCTACGCGACGGGCTGCGCGCATGCGGGCCGCAGGACGGCCTGCCCGCGCTGCCGGCCGCGCGTTTTTATGCGTTCGCGTCGAAGCCGGACGGCACCGGCGCGGCGCTGATCGAAGCGGTGCGGGAAGTCGGGCGCAACCGGCGGTTCGCAGCGCTGGCCGACTGAGACACGCGCGACGGCGCACGCCGCAAACCGGCCGCCCCGGTCAATCGCCTTCCGCGCCCTTCCCGGCCGCCGCCCCCGTCAACGCATCCGCCATCAGCTCCCCGAACCAATCCACGAACGCATTGAGCCTGCGCGACCGGTGCCGCCGGTGCGGATACACGGCCGACACACCCATCGGCTCGGCGCGATGGCCAGGCATCACGTCGACGAGCGCGCCGCTGTCCAGCAGATGCTCGACGTCGAACCGCGGAATCTGGATCAGCCCCATCCCGGCGATGCAGCCGGCGATATAGGTTTCGGCGTTGTTGACGATCACGCGGCTCGGCAGCGTCAGCGTGTGCCGCTCGCCGTCCACGCAGTATTCCCACCCGAGCTCGCGCCCCGTCGTCGGCGACGCATAGCCGATCGCCCAGTGCCCGTGCGCGAGCGCATCCGGATGCTCGGGCACGCCGCATTCGCGCAGGTAGTCGGGGCTCGCGCAGTTGATCAGCGTGAACTGTCCGAGCGGCCGCACGACGAGGCTGCTGTCCGCGAGCCGCCCGACGCGGATCGCACAGTCGACGCCCTCCTGAACCAGGTCGATCGAGCGGTCCGTCGAGCCGAGCGACAATTGCAGCTTCGGGTAGCGGCGAAACAGCGACGGCAGCGCGGGCGCGACCACGCGGCGCGCGATCCGGCTAGGCACGTCGACGTTCAGCCGCCCGACCACGTCGCGGTCGCGGCGGCGGAACAGTCGATCGAGCTCGTCGGCCTCGGCGAGCAGGCGCCGGCCGCGTTCGAGCAGCAGCGCGCCGTCGGCGGTCAACTGCACCTGGCGCGTCGTGCGGTGCAAGAGGCGCGTGCCGAGCCCCGCCTCGAGCTGCTGGACGGCCGCCGACACGGTCGCGCGCGGCACGTCGAGCGCATGCGCGGCCTTGATGAAGCTGCCCATCTCGGCAACCTGCAGGAAGATTCTGACCTGATCCAGCTTGTCCATCGGCGGGGAACGTGAGTTCGGACGACCGTCGCCGCCAGCCGTCGCGCATCGCGGCAGGGTCCGGCGGCACAGAGAAAACGGGCGCGCGGCCTCGCGGCTGCGCGCCCGTCCATTGTCCACGCAAACGAGCCATTGCGGTGCGCCGTGCGCCCGCGGCGGCGGCCGGTGCGGCCCATTAAGCGGTCGGTTACTTGGTCGTATAGCCGCCGTTGATCAGGATCGTCTGGCCCGTGATCCACCAGCCGTCGGTCACGAGATGGCGGATGAACGGCACGACGTCCTCGATGTCGGTCAGGCCCGTCTTGCTGAACGGCGACAGCGCGGCCGCCGTCTTGTGATATGCGACCGCATCGGCGCCCTCGGCCGGATAGAAGAACGGCGTGTCCATCGGGCCGGGCCCGACGGCCGTCACCGAAATCCCGCGTGCGCCGTACTCCTTCGACGCCGCGCGCGTGAAGTGCTCGACCGGTGCCTTCGACCCTTCGTACGCCGCATAGAACGGCGTGAACGCGCCGAGCAGCGACGTCACGAGCGTGACGAGCTTGCCGTGATCCTCGAGGTGCCGCCCCGCTTCCTTGATGAAGAAGAACGCCGACTTGCTGTTGACCGCGAACATCTCGTCGTACTCGGCTTCGCTGATCTCGGTGAACGGCTTCTTCAGCACCTTGCCGACCGTGTTGATCGCGATGTCGATCTTGCCGAAGCGCTGCTTCGCGTCGTCGAACAGCTTCTCGACCGCGGCGGCCGTCGTCAGGTCGGCCTGGAACGTTGCGGCCTCGGCACCGGCCGCGCGCACCGCGGCGGCCGTCTCCTCGGCCTGCGCCTGCGACGCCGCGCTGTTGTAGTGAATCGCCACCGCCTTCGCGCCGTGGCCCGCCAGGTCCCGCGCGATCAGGCCGCCGAGATTCTTTGCGCCGCCTGCGATCAGGACGACCTTGTCTGCGAGCGTGTGAGTTGCCACGGTTGACTCCTTTTCTCGTTGAACGAAGCTTGGAGTGTAGGCACGCGCGCCGCGCCGGTCAGCCGGTCGCGGCTGGATGGATTATCCAGAAAACCGATCCAATCGGAACGTCGCAGTGTGCGCTGCCGCACCGACGGCGGCACCGGAATCCGCTCGCGGCGGCGCGAGCGCCGGCCGGTTCAGCGTGCGTACAGCGCCGCGTCGATCTTGCCGAGCAGCCATTGCATGCCGGCCAGATGCTGCTGATCGTGGCTGCACAGGTAATGGACGAGCCCGCGCACGGTCAGCGAGCCGTAGCCGTCGAACTCGCCGATACGCTCGAACTGTTCGGGCGTGAGGCGCGACACGAGGTCCAGCGTCTCGCGTCTCGCTTCGCGGATCGCCGCGAGCACGTCGGACGCATAGGCATCGTTGTAGCGGCGCTCGACCGCGAGCGCATCACCGTCGATCGACACGAGCAGCGGCCGATCTTCGTCGAGCATCCGCCGCAGCCGCACGTGATAACCGTCGATCTCGATGTCGCGCACATGGCAGAGCTGCCCGAGCGGCGAGAAGTGCTCGCTCGGGATCCCGGCCCAGTCGTCGGGCGTCCAGCGCGCGTAGCCGTCGGGCACGGCCGCGAAATGGGCTTCGAGCAGACGGGGGAAATCGGCGAGTGCATCGAGCGTCGTCGGATTCATGCGGGAAACTCCCTGTCGGATAAGAGCGGCGGCAGCCCTGGCACGGGCCTGCCGCCGCCATTGCGTCACTTCACGCCGAAGCCGTACGCCCCTTGCGTGCGGTGCCCGTCGGTCGCGACGGCCACCCATTTCACCGTATAGGCGCCCGTGCCGACCGCCGTGAGCGGCACCGTCATCCGCTTGCGGTTCGACGCATCGATGCGCGCGTTGCCGTCCGACACCGTCTTGCCGTCGCCGTCGCCGTCGACGACGACGATCGAGCTGAACGCCGGCTCCAGCGGCTCGGTGAAGTCGATCGTGACGGCGGCCGGTGCCGCGGCCAGCACCACGCCCGCCGCCGGATCGCTCTTCGCGAGATGCGCATGCGCGAACGCGGCCGACGAAGCGGTCGCGGCAAGGATGACTGCGGCAGCCTTGCGGCCGAACGGGAACGAATCGAAATGCATGGATTTTCCGTGAAGAATGAACGAGCGTCGCGCGGCGTTCCGGGAGCTTACCAGCGCATGCGTGTTCATGCCGACCGCGCGCCGCTTGATAGAATGCGCGCGCTATGGATCTCGAAAGCATTCTCTACACCCAGGGCTTCGGCTCGCGCCGCCAGTGCCGCGGCCTGATCGAAGCGGGCCGCGTCGCCGTCTCGGGCGCCCGCGCGACCGACCCCGACGCGTCGTTCGACACCGACGGCCTCGTATTCTCGGTCGACGATACGGCCTGGCCGTTCCACGCGCACGCGTATCTCGCGCTCAACAAGCCGGCCGGCTACGAGTGTTCGCGCGATCCGCAACATCATGCAAGCGTGTTCAGCCTGCTGCCCGCGCCGCTCGTCGCGCGCGGCGTGCAATGCGTCGGCCGTCTCGACCAGGACACGACAGGCCTGCTGCTGCTGTCCGACGACGGCCAGTTCGTGCACGCGTACACGTCGCCGAAGCGCAAGGTGCCGAAGACCTACGTGGCGACCGTGCGCCATCCGCTCGACGACGCGCAACTGCACGCGCTGCGCACCGGCGTGCAGCTCCACGGCGAGCCGAAGCCGATCGCGGCGGTCGCCGCCGATGCGCGCGACACGCACGCGCTCGCGCTGACCGTTCTGGAAGGCAAGTATCACCAGGTGAAACGCATGGTCGCGGCGGCAAGCAATCGCGTCGAGTTGCTGCACCGCGAAAGCATCGGCGGCTTCGCGCTGCCGGACGACCTCGAACCCGGCGGGTGGCGGTGGCTCGACGACGCCGACCTTTCAGCGTTGCGCAATCCCGACAAAACCCTGTAAGGGAAAATCCGCACGACCGTTCGGTGTCCGGCCGCGTCTCGGCCTCACGATCCCCCGCTATACTCAAATCACAAGCTGCACGAGCAGCGATGCAGGGGGAGACATCATGAACATCAACCATTCTTTCGAACTGCCGTACGTGATGATCGCGTTCGCGGTCGTCGGCGTCATCGTGATCGGCGGGCTGCTGGCCGCGATGCACCGGAAGCACAAATATCATCCGAACCTGATCGGCGCGCTGATCGGCGCGCTGCTGTGCTTCCTGCTGATCGAGGCGTTACCGGCGCTGACCTGACGCGCTGCCCGGCGCGAGCGTTTGAAGGAAATCGTCTACGGTCGGATAACGCAACGTCACGCACAATTCGGCCTTGAGCCGTGCGTTGGACAGGCGCCGCGACTCGCGCATGAACGACAGCAGCGCCGGTTCGAGCTGGCGTTCGGCGTCCGCGCGGCTGACGCGCGGCGGCCGCGGCAGGCCGAGCGCCTGCGCGACCCGGTCGAAATACTCCCCCATCCGCAGTTCGCTGTCGTCCGACGCGTGCACGGCGCGCGCCGGCCTGCCGCGCTCGGCTGCGCGGCGCAGGATCGCCGCGAGATCGTCGGCGTGGATGTGGTTCGTATAGACGTCGTCGGCCGGCTCGAGCGCCGGCGTGCCGCGCTCGAGCCGCGCGACCGGCAGACGGTTCGCCGCGTAGATGCCGGGAATGCGCACGATGCGCGCGGACAGCACGCCGCGCACCGTCGCCGCGCGCAGTTGCCGCTCGGCCGACACGCGCCGGAACGCGCGCGGATTCGCGGGACGCAGCGGGTGCGTTTCGTCGATGCGCGCGCCGCCGCAATCGCCGTATACGCCCGTCGTGCTCGCGTAGACGAGCCTCGGCGCGCGAAGACCGTCGGGTACAATACGCGCTGCCCGAACGGGCGCGCCGGCCTGCCGGGCAGCGGCGCGCAGCGTTCGGAGCCGGCCGACCGCAGGGGCCGGCGGTGCCGACGGTCGCCGCATGGGCACGGTCGTTGCGGCGATCAGCGCACGCGTGCGCCGGTCGTCGCGGCCGTCGGACTGCGGCGGCGCGAGATGCAGGATCGTGCGGGCAAGGCCCCCGAGGCGGCCGAGCGTCGCCGGGCGATCGAGGTCGCCGACGATCGGCGTCGCGCCTGCGGCACGCAGCTCGTCGCAGCGGGCCGGGTGGCTCGTCAGCGCGAAGATCCGCAGATTGCGGCGCGTGTCGCGCCATTGCGCGACGCAGCGCATGCCGACGTCGCCGCAGCCGACGATCAGTGCGCGCGGCCGGCGCAGGATTCGTGTCGCGATCATGTTGGTTGCGAAATCAGTAGCCACCGTTGCGCGACGCGCAACGGGTTTGCATTGTAGCTGCCGTGCTCGACATGCACGGTCCCCACATTTTGTTCTAGTTTGGTTCTATGGCATTCAACGTCACTCTCAAGCAAAGCGGCCGGCAATTCCAGGTCGAGTCGGACGAAACCGTGCTGGCGGCCGCGCTGCGCCAGAACGTCCATCTGCCGTACGGCTGCAAGAACGGCGCGTGCGGCTCCTGCAAGGGCCAGATCGTGTCGGGCCAGATCGAACAGGGCCCGCATGCCGCGTCGGCCCTGTCCAATGACGAGCGCACGCGCGGCCTCGCGCTGCTGTGCTGCTCGAAGGCGCAGTGCGATCTCGAGATCGACGTGCGCGAAATCGCCGGCGTCGACGGCGTGCAGGTCAAGAAGCTGCCGTGCCGGATCGCCGCGCTCGAGCGCAAAGCCGACGACGTGATGGTCGTGAAGCTGCAGTTGCCCGCCAACGAGCGCCTGCAGTACCTCGCGGGCCAGTACGTCGAGTTCATCCTGAAGGACGGCTCGCGCCGCAGCTACTCGATGGCAAACGCGCCACACGAGGAAGGCCCGATCGAGCTGCACATCCGCCACATGCCGGGCGGCAAGTTCACCGACCACGTGTTCGGCGCGATGAAGGAGCGCGACATCCTGCGCTTCGAAGGCCCGCTCGGCACGTTCTTCCTGCGCGAGGATTCCGACAAGCCGATCGTACTGCTTGCATCGGGCACGGGCTTCGCGCCGATCAAGGCGATCATCGAACACGTGAAGCACCGGGGTATCACGCGCCCGATGACGCTCTACTGGGGCGCACGCCGCAAGAAGGACATCTACCTCGGCGAGCTCGCCGAGCAGTGGGCCGGCGAAATCCCGAACTTCAAGTACGTGCCGGTGCTCTCCGAGCCCGACGACGGCGACCAATGGACGGGCCGCACGGGCTTCGTCCATCGCGCGGTGATCGAGGACCTGCCCGATCTGTCGGGTCACCAGGTGTACGCGTGCGGCGCGCCGGTGATGGTGGAATCCGCGCAGCGCGACTTCACGCAGCACCACGCGCTGCCGGCCGACGAGTTCTACGCGGATTCGTTCACGAGCGCTGCCGATCTCGCGCATCCGGTCTGAGTACGGCACGCCCGCGTTCCGCGCCGCGATGTCACATCCGTGGCATCGCGGCGGTTTACAGTGGGGCGCGGGATGCCTTATGCTTGCGCACATGAACCGCTTCCTGTCCGCTCTTCGACGTCGCCGCTCGCCGCTCCGCCCGGATGCCGCAGGCTCGTCACGGACTCGCGCGTAACCCCACACTGCTTCACCGGTTACGCACAAGCTGTTCGAACCCACCAGCCACGGCCTTCCGTGGCTTTTTTATTGCCCGTTTCCCTTTCAACGTCCGCTGGAGTCTGCTGCCATGCCCTTGAACGATTACCCGATCGACTCGCTGATGTACATCACGAACCGCCCCGACATCGTGTTTACGCACGGCAAGGGTTCGTGGCTCTACGATCACACGGGCAAGCGCTATCTGGACTTCATCCAGGGCTGGGCCGTCAACAGCCTCGGCCACTGCAACGACGGTGTCGTCGAAGCGCTGAAGACGCAGGCCGAAAAGCTGCTGAACCCGTCGCCGGCGTTCTACAACGAGCCGATGGCGAAGCTTGCGGGCCTGCTCACGCAGCACAGCGTGTTCGACAAGGTGTTCTTCACGAACAGCGGCGCCGAGGCGAACGAAGGTGCGATCAAGCTCGCGCGCAAGTGGGGCCGCAAGTTCCGCAACGGTGCGTACGAGATCATCACGTTCGACCACAGCTTCCACGGCCGCACGCTCGCGACGATGTCGGCCAGCGGCAAGCCGGGCTGGGACACGATCTACGCGCCGCAGGTGCCGGGCTTCCCGAAGGCCGAACTGAACAACATCAACTCGGTCGAGAAGCTGATCACCGACAAGACCGTCGCCGTGATGCTCGAACCGATCCAGGGCGAAGGCGGTGTGATCCCGGCAACGCGCGAGTTCATGCGCGAACTGCGCGCGCTGACGAAGCAGCACAACCTGCTGCTGATCGTCGACGAAGTGCAGAGCGGCTGCGGCCGTGCGGGTACGCTGTTCGCGTACGAGCTCGCCGACATCGAGCCGGACGTCATGACGCTCGGCAAGGGTATCGGCAGCGGCGTGCCGCTCGCGGCGCTGCTGTCGAAGGCCGACGTCGCGGTGTTCGAGGCCGGCGACCAGGGCGGCACGTACAACGGCAACCCGCTGATGACGGCGGCCGGCTATTCGGTGATCTCGCAGCTCGTCGCGCCCGGCTTCCTCGAAGGCGTGCGCGCACGCGGCGAATACCTGAAGCGCAAGCTGCTCGAGCTGTCGGAGGAGCGCGGCTTCGAAGGCGAACGCGGTGAAGGCCTGCTGCGCGCGCTGCTGCTCGGCAAGGATATCGGCCCGCAGATCGTCGAGAAGGCGCGCGACATGCAGCCCGACGGCCTGCTGCTGAACGCCGCGCGGCCGAACCTGCTGCGCTTCATGCCCGCGCTGAACGTGACGACCGACGAGATCGACCAGATGATGGCGATGCTGCGGTCGATCCTCGACACGCTCTAAGGAGACCGCCGCGATGGATGCCTCCGCCGATGCTGTCGCGATCCGCCCGTTCGAACGCGCCGACACCGATGCCGTGCTCGCGGTATGGCGCGACGCGTTCCCGCAGTACGACGAAGCCGGCGCGCCGCCGCACCGCGATCCGCTGCGATCGATCGAGCTGAAGCTCGCGACGCAGCCCGAGCTGTTCTTCGTCGCGACCAGCGGCGCGCGCGTCGTCGGCACGCTGATGGCGGGTTTCGACGGACATCGCGGCTGGCTCTACTCGTTCGGCGTCGCGAACGACGCGCGGCGGCTCGGCGTCGGCCGCGCGCTGATCGCGCACGCGGAAAGCGCGCTCGCCGCGCGCGGCTGCCTGAAGATCAACCTGCAGGTGCTGCCCGGCAACGACGATGCATGCCGCTTTTATGCGGCGCTCGGCTATCGCGTCGAGGAGCGCATCTCGTTCGGCAAGACGCTGCCGGCCGCGTGATTCAGCTGGCGGCGACAGTGGCCGCCCTCAGCGCGTGATCGGCCCCGCGCCCGGCAGCGGATTGCCGAGCGCGTCGGTGGGCACGGCCTGCTGTTCGAACGCCGCGAAATACGCGGCCCACTGCGTATCGCTCACGCGCACGATCAGCGCGCCGTCCTGCCAGACGTCGTTGTGGTCGTTATGGTCGTCGCCTGCGCGATGCAGGTAGTTCGGGCCCGTCGAGCCCTGGTTCATGTGCGTGTCGTGAATACCGTCGCCTTCCGCATACGTGCGGCCGAACACGACGACGTCGAGGCCCTGCGACTGCGCGGCGCTCACGAGCCGCAGCAGCGACGGGATCGGCTCCGGGTTCTCGGTGCCGTCCATCACCGCGCTCGCGCGCCACGCGCCCGTCTCGTTCAGGATGTCGCTGCGCAGGTAGTCGAGCGCGGGCAGCACGGCCTGCCCCGTGAGGTCGGTGTAGCCCTCCGCCGCAGCCGCGAGCGTCTGCGTGACGGGATGGTGGAAATCGTAGACCAGCTTGTAGTTCAGCAAGTCGTCCGCATCGCTGGTGCCGACGTTGATCGCGACATCCCAGTCGCCGGCCGGCAGCGCCAGCGTCAGGTGGATGTGATACTGGATCTCGCTGCCGTGCGGCGAGCCCTTCAGCTTCGCCACCGATGTCACCTTCGCCTTCACGAAACCGTAGTCCAGACTCATGCGTGTTCTCCGTGTGCCGACGGGCTGTCGATGCTACGCGGCCCGCGTGTCGGTTTGCGGGCGACCGGCGGCGGGCGACCGGCTGCGGGCAACCGGCTTCGGGTGGCCTGCCCTGCCGTTTCCCGCGTCGCGTGCGTGGTGCAACAGTCGAATGGAGTCGCCTTCGCACACACAGTTCGACACGAATCGCACAACACGAAAAAAAAGGCTGTCACGGCATCCCGTGACAGCCTTTCGAAAGCCCTTGTACGACGCACGCGGCATCTGCCGCCGCGCGTCACCGGGCCCGCTCATTCATTCACTTACTCACCCAGATACGCTGCACGCACCTTCGGATCGTCGAGCATCTGCTTCGCGTCGCCTTCCATCGTGACCATGCCCGAGTCCATCACGTAGCCGCGGTCGGCCGCCTGCAGCGCGAGGCGCGCGTTCTGCTCGACGAGCAGCACCGTGATGCCCTCCTTCGAGATCTCGCGCACGACTTCGAAGATCTTCTCGACCATGATCGGCGACAGCCCCATCGACGGCTCGTCGAGCAGCAGCAGCTTCGGCTTGGAGAGAATCGCGCGCGACATCGCCAGCATCTGCTGCTCGCCGCCCGACAGCGTGCCCGCGAGCTGCGACGCACGCTCCTTCAGGCGCGGGAAGAAGCCGAACATCCGGTCGACGTCCTTCTTGATCTGCTCGGTGTCGTTGCGCAGGTACGCGCCCATCTGCATGTTCTCGACGATCGACATCCGCGCGAAAATCCCGCGGCCTTCCGGCACCATCGCGAGGCCGCGCTTGAGCAGCTCGTGTGCCGGGATGCCCTTGATCGACTTGCCGTCGTACTCGATGTCGCCCGCCGAATACGGCTTCAGACCCGTGATCGCCTTCATCGTCGTGGTCTTGCCCGCGCCGTTCGCGCCGATCAGCGTCACGAGCTCGCCCTGACGGACTTCCATGTCAACGCCCTTGACGGCCTGGATGCCGCCGTAGTTGACCTGCAAGCCCTTGATTTTCAACATTGCCGCTGCCATCAGTGCACCCCTGCGCCGAGATATGCCTCAATCACCTTCGGGTTCTTCTGCACGTCCTGCGGCAGACCCTCGGCGATCACCTTGCCGTAATCGAGCACCGTCATCCGGTTGCACAGCCCCATCACGAGCTTCACGTCGTGCTCGATCAGGAGAATCGTGCGGCCGTCCGAGCGGATCTTGTCGAGCAGGCGCGTGAGTTCGACCTTCTCGGTCGCGTTCATCCCGGCCGCCGGCTCGTCGAGCGCGAGCAGCTTCGGGTCGGTCGCCAGCGCCCGCGCGATCTCGAGACGGCGCTGGTGGCCGTACGACAGGTTGCGCGACGTGTAGTCCGCGTACTGCAGCACGCCCACGTATTCGAGCAGCTCGATCGCGCGTTCCTTGATCTCGCGCTCCTCCTGGCGTTCGGCCGGCGTCTGGAACACCGCGCCGAGCAGGCCGTGCTTGGTGCGCACGTGGCGGCCCACCATCACGTTCTCGAGGGCCGTCATCCCGCCGAACAGGCGGATGTTCTGGAACGTGCGCGCGATGCCGGCCTTCGCGACCTGGTGCACGGCCGTCGGCGTGTAGTTCTGGCCGTCCAGCTTGAAGTCGCCGGAGTCCGGCGTGTAGAGGCCCGTGATCACGTTGAAGAACGTCGTCTTGCCGGCGCCGTTCGGGCCGATCAGACCGTAGATCTCGCCTTCCTTGATCTGCAGGCCGACGTCGGACAGTGCCTGCAGGCCGCCGAAGCGTTTGTTCACGCCCTGCACGGACAGTCGGATTTGCTTGTCGCTCATGTGTGTATCCCCTTGTCCGTTCGTTACGCGCGCACCGGCTTCTTGCTGGCGCGCTTCGCCAGTTTCGCGATCTTGTCCTCATGCTTCGGCGCGGGCCACAGGCCTTCCGAGCGGTACAGCATGATGATCACCATCGCGAGGCCGTACAGCGCCTGACGGATCACTTCCGTATCGACGATGTCATGACCGAACAGCGCATGCTGCAGCGGGCTCATCGTCGAGCGCAGGAATTCCGGGAAGATCGCGAGCAGCACCGCACCCAGGATCACGCCCGGGATATGGCCCATGCCGCCGAGCACCACGCACGCCAGCACCACGATCGATTCCCAGAACGTGAACGATTCAGGCGACACGAAGCCCTGGAACGAACCGAACATCGCGCCCGACAGGCCGCCGAACGATGCGCCCATCGCAAACGCGAGCAGCTTCACGTTGCGGGTGTTGATGCCCATCGCCTTCGCCGCGATCTCGTCCTCGCGGATTGCCGCCCATGCGCGGCCGATGCGCGAGTGCTGCAGGCGCGTACACGTCCAGATCACCAGCAGCGAGCACAGCACGAACAGGTAGTAGTACATGTAGACCGACGGCAGCTGGAGGCCGAACAGCGAGTGCGTCTGCGACAGGTTGAAGCCGCCGACATGCACCGGATCGATGCCCGTGATCCCCTTCGGGCCGTTGGTGATGTTCACCGGACGGTCGAGGTTGTTCATGAAGATCCGGACGATTTCGCCGAAGCCGAGGGTCACGATCGCCAGGTAGTCACCGCGCAGGCGCAGCGTCGGCGCACCGAGCAGGATCCCGAAGGTGGCCGCCAGCGCCATCGCGATCGGCACGATGATCAGGAACGGGATGTGCAGCCCGCCGGGCGCGATCGCCGCGATCCACTCGAACTGCGAGGTCAGGTGCGGCGAAGACAGCAGCGCCGCCGTATACGCGCCCACCGCGTAGAACGCGATGTAGCCGAGGTCGAGCAGGCCGGCGAAGCCGACCACCACGTTCAGGCCGAGCGCGAGCATCACGTACAGCATCGCGAAGTCGAGCACGCGGACCCAGTAGTTGCCGCCGGCCGAGCCGATGATGATCGGCGCGGCGATCACGAACACAGCGGTCAGGATGCCGATGATGACGGTCTTGGCGGTATTGCGCTCTTCGACGAGCGACGTCGAGGATTCGATCGGTTGAATGGATGTCATGTTGTTTGCTCCCTTCCGTTACGCGCGATCCGCGACCCGTTCGCCCAGCAGGCCCGACGGACGGAACACCAGCACGATGATCAGCACGATGAAGGCGAACACGTCCTGGTAGTTGCTGCCGAATACGCCGCCCGTGAGGTTGCCGATGTAGCCGGCACCGAGCTGCTCGATCAGGCCGAGCAGCACGCCGCCGACCATCGCACCGCCGAGGTTGCCGATACCGCCGAGCACCGCCGCAGTGAACGCCTTCATGCCGGGGATGAAGCCCATGTAGAAGTGCACGTTGCCGTATTCGGACGCGATCATCACGCCGGCCAGCGCGGCGAGCGCGGAGCCGATCATGAACGTCGCGGAAATCACGAAGTTCGGGTTCACGCCCATCAGGCTTGCCGTGTTCGGGCTTTCGGCGATCGCGCGCATCGCGCGGCCGAGCTTGGTCTTGTGCACGAGCAGCAGCAGGCCGCCCATCACGATGAACGCCACCGCGATGATCACGATTTCAGTCACCGAGATCACGGCGCCCGGCGTCGTGTCGGTGGCCTTGATCACGTTGATCGGATCGGTCGGCAGCAATTGCGGGAACGGCAGCGGGTTGCGCGACCAGATGATCATCGCAGCCGTCTGCAGCAGGATCGACACGCCGATCGCGGTGATCAGCGGCGCGAGGCGCGGCGCGCGGCGCAGCGGCCGGTACGCGACACGCTCGATCGTGAAGCCGACGAATGCACAAACGACCGCGGCGATGCCCAGGCCGATCGTCAGCGTGGCGATGTTGCCGAGTCCGGGGAAGTGGTTCTGCAGCACGGTGATGGCCGACAACGCGACCATCGCGCCGATCATCAGCACGTCGCCGTGCGCGAAGTTGATGATGCCGAGAATGCCGTACACCATCGTGTAACCCAACGCGATGATGGCGTACACACTGCCGAGCACCAGCCCGTTGAGAACCTGCTGGACGAAAATATCCATTTAAAGCTCCTTGGCCCGTGCTGCCGGAGGACGCTGCGCCCCGCGGGTAAGCGAGGAATCGCGCCTTCTCGGCGACACTGCGGGTACTAGTCGATACCGGTAAGGGTGTGGATCGTCCCGGCGCGCGCCGCCCGGCCTGTACGGCCGGACCTGCCGCCGGAGCGGATACAAAAACGGCACCGCACTGTTCCGGTGCCGTCATGAGTCCCGTCGCTAAATCGTCACGACGTCGAGGACGGTGTTCGAGGCCTCCTTGAAGTCGTAGGGCAGCATGCCGGGACGGCCATCGTCCGGTTGCCCGGCATCCGTGCCTTTTCCCGTCCGGTGCGAGGCAAGCCCCGCATCCGGGCGGATCGGATTCCGTGCCGCGTCGCCTGGCAAGGCATCGCGAAAGCCGCGCCCGACATGCGTCGGGGCTGCGTCGGAATCCATCGTACGAACCAGACCGCACACCACGACACCACCGCTCGCGGCGACACGCTGTTTCGTCGAATCGAAATGAAAAGGGGGCGGTGACATCCGCACGATGTGCGCATCGCCGCATGCATGCGGCGCCGTAGCCGTCATCCGTCGATCGGCACGCACGGTCGCTGCCACACCGCGACCGGCGGCTTGTTGCAATGCAACCTCCATGCCCGCTGCCCGGCCGTTCGCCAGGCCAAGCGCGTTGATTTCCTCGATCGCCAAACGTGCCCCGTTTTCCTTGTCCTTGCCCAATTGCGCGATGCGGCACGCCGATGGTGCCGCACGACCGGTTCCGGCGACGCGCACGCCGCTGGCCGGCGATGCCGCGAACACCGCAGCCTCCCTGCCCGCCCCGTCGTCGCTCTTTTTGCTGCAACCGGCACGCATTGCAACCGGTGCGGCGACGGACACGGCGTAAGCCAACTTCACATGCATTGAATGGTCTCCCGCGCCTTGCCAAAATCCGATTTCAAAGCCATTCAGGCTTGAAAACGGGCGCATTGTAACTCCATTTATAGGACGCCAATAATCCTGATTCGATGGGGTTTTCCTGCATTGCAACCAATTTTGAGAGACGGTCACGAACACGCGGAGCAACCGGGTTGCACCATTACCGCGAATAATGGTTGCGATCTCGATTTCAACGTACAAAAAAAAGCGCGCCGGGAGGCGCGCTTCGGTGTTCCGCGGGTGCGATGCGGCAATCAGGCAGCGGGCGGCAGGTTCAACCCGCGCGGCAGCGGAAACGACACGTTTTCCTCGATGCCGTCGAGCGCGCGAACGTTGCGCACGCCGAGCTCGCGCAGTCGCGCGATCACGGCCTGGGCGAGCACTTCGGGTGCCGACGCGCCGGCCGTCACGCCGATGCGGCGTTTGCCTGCGACCCATGCCGGATCGATCTGATCGGGCGCGTCGACCATATACGCATCCACACCGCGCTTCTCGGCCACTTCGCGAAGCCGGCTCGAATTCGAGCTGTTCGGGCTGCCGACGACGATCACGACATCGCACTGCGGCGCCATGAACTTCACCGCATCCTGGCGGTTCTGCGTCGCGTAGCAGATGTCCTGCTTCTTCGGCTCGCGGATCTTCGGGTACTTCGCCTTCAACGCGGCGATGATCTCGGCCGCGTCGTCGACCGACAGCGTCGTCTGCGTGACGAGCGCGATGCGCTCGGGATCGGCGAGTTCGAGCTTCTGCACGTCCTCGACGCTCTCGACGAGATGCATCCCGCGCTCGACCTGCCCCATCGTGCCCTCGACTTCCGGGTGGCCCTTGTGCCCGATCATGACGATATCGACGCCGTCCTGACGCATTTTCGCCACCTCGACGTGCACCTTCGTGACCAGCGGGCAGGTTGCGTCGTAAATGCGCAACCCGCGCACGTCGGCCTCGTCGCGCACGGCCTTCGACACGCCGTGCGCGCTGAAGATCACGGTATTGCCGGCCGGCACTTCCTCGAGTTCCTCGACGAAGATCGCGCCTTTCTTCTTCAGATCCTCGACCACGTACTTGTTGTGGACGATTTCGTGACGGACATAGATCGGCGCACCGTGCATCGCGATCGCGCGCTCGACGATCTCGATCGCGCGGTCGACGCCCGCGCAGAAGCCGCGCGGCTGGGCCAGCAGGATTTCGGCGTCGGCGGCGACGGTCTGCCCGGACAGCGTATCGGTGGTGCTCATGATTACAGGATTCCGATGATTTTCACTTCGAACGTGAGCGCCTGGCCCGCGAGCGGATGGTTGAAGTCGAACAGCGCCGAGGTTTCGCCGACTTCCTTCAGCACCCCCGCATACCGGCCGCCGTCCGGCGCATTGAACTCGATCAGCTCGCCCGGCGTGAAATCGTCGCCGACCATCCCGTTCTCGCGCAGCGTCGACAGCGTCACGCGCTGGAGCATGTCGGGATTCCGGGGACCGAACCCCTGTTCGGGCGTTAGCTGAAAAGTCGAGTGGTCTCCAACCCTGAGCCCGAGCAGAATCTGTTCCAGCGACGGCGCCAGTTGCCCCGCGCCGAGCAGCAGCGTGGCCGGCTTGTCGGTGAAGGTGTTGACGATGTCGGCACCGTCGGCCAGTGCGAGCCGGTAATGCAACGTGACGTGGGAACCGGGCTTCACTTCGGATAGGTCGATGAGGCTCATGAATTACTCGTTCAGTCGGCGCCCGATACGGCCGAAAAGGCCCGGCGCAAAACCAATATTGTAAGTCACCTGAGCGCGCAAGGCGGAAAGTGCGATGACGTCGCGCAGACCGCCCGCCGCCAATGGAGTTTCGAGCATGCTGTCACCCTGCCTCGCCCTGCCGCCGGTCGAATGCCGCGACGACGCCGATGTGCCGACCGATCCGCCCCGCCGCGCCCTCCCGATTCGCCGGAGCAAGCGCCGCCCGGGCGACTGGCGGCCCGAGCGGCCGCGCGAGCGATTGCTGGAGCGCGGACCGGCCGCGCTGACCGACGACGAACTGATCGCGCTGCTGCTCGGCACCGGCAAGCCAGGACACGACGTATTCGTCAGCGCCCGCGCATTGGTCAAGCAGTTCGGAACGTTGCGCGGGCTGCTCGAGGCGACGACCGACGATTTCGAGGCGCACCCCGGCATCGGCCCTGCGCGCTCCACACGGCTGGCCGCGGTCACCGAAATCGCGCGGCGCATGCTGAAGGAGAAAGCATCCGAACGTACGCCGATCGATTCGCCCGGCGCGGTAGAGGATTATCTGCGGCTGAAGATCGGCTCGCACCCGCACGAAGTGTTCGTCGCGGTGTACCTCGACGCCCGCCACGGCCTGATCGAGACGGAGGAAATCACGCGCGGCTCGCTGACGCGCATGGCCGTCTACCCGCGCGAGATCGTGCGCCGCGCGATGACGCATAACGCCGCGGCGCTGATCGTCGCGCACAACCATCCGTCGGGCGCGGTGCAGCCGAGCGCGGAGGACCGCCGCCTGACCCGCGTGCTGCGCGACGCGCTCGAACTCGTCGACGTGCGGCTGCTCGATCACGTCGTCGTCGGCACCAGCGACACTTTCTCGTTCGCACGTGCCGGTTGGCTGTAGACTGTGGCGCGGCGGCCCGCCTCGGGGCGCCACAACGGTGAAGCGAAATTAGGTTTGATTTTCCTGAACTTTTTCTGCTAGAATCGCCGTCTGTCTTTTTTCCAACCAGTTCTAGCCATCGAAGGGCCTTGTCTGCAAGGGCTACGGCGTTCTGAGAGTGCAGCCATGGATCACGTGGCGGCGCGATGAGAACCTTCATCGGCGATCGAACCCCGAATTTAGCGTATTAGGAGTGCTCTCATGGCACGCGTATGCCAAGTAACTGGGAAAGCGCCGATGAGCGGCAACAACGTTTCCCACGCCAACAACAAGACCAAGCGCCGCTTCCTGCCGAACCTGCAAAACCGCCGGTTCTGGGTAGAGAGCGAAAACCGCTGGGTGCGCCTGCGCGTTTCGAACGCCGGCCTGCGCCTGATCGACAAGAACGGCATCGATTCCGTGCTCGCTGACCTGCGCGCACGCGGCGAAGCCTAAGCCCAAGGAGCACAATCATGGCAAAAGGCGCACGCGACAAGATCAAGCTTGAGTCGACCGCTGGTACGGGTCACTTCTACACGACCACGAAGAACAAGCGCAACATGCCGGAAAAGATGGCGATCAAGAAGTTCGATCCCGTCGTCCGCAAGCATGTGGAATACAAAGAAACCAAGATCAAGTAATCTCCGGTTTCTGCCAGCCTGACGGCGACCGAAAAGCCCCGCGCATGCGGGGCTTTTTGTTTTGCGCGCACGCTCGGGCCCGACGCGGTATGCTCTCCCCTTTCCGCGGCCATGGCCGCCGGAACGCACAAGATCAAAAGCGTAACGATGGAGATGCAGCATGAAATTCGACGTGGCGATCGTCGGCAGCGGCCTGGCAGGCCTGTCGGTCGCACTCAATCTGGCCAGCACGCGACGTGTCGCGCTGATCGCGAAACGTTCGATGATGGAGGGCGCAAGCGATAACGCGCAGGGCGGCATCGCGGCGGTCCTCGATTCGGCGGACAGCATCGAGAACCACGTCGGCGACACGCTGGTCGCCGGTGGCGGCCTGTGCGACGAAGGCGCGACGCGCTATATCGTCGAGCACGGCCGCGAAGCGATCGAATGGCTGATCTCGCAAGGCGTGCCGTTCACGAAGGACGACGCAGCCGAACTCGGCTTCCACCTGACGCGCGAAGGCGGCCACAGCCACCGCCGGATCATTCACGCGGCCGACGCGACCGGCCATGCGGTGCTTGCGACGCTGTCGGAGCGCGCGCGCCAGCATCCGAACATCACGTTCTTCGAAAATCACCATGCGATCGACCTGATCACGTCGGACCGGCTCGGCCTGCCCGGCCGCCGCTGTCACGGCCTCTATGCGCTCGACGTCGACAACGACCGCACGATCACGATCGAGGCACCGCACACGGTGCTCGCAACGGGCGGTGCCGGCAAGGTCTATCTGTACACGACGAATCCCGACACGGCGACCGGCGACGGCATCGCGATGGCATGGCGCGCCGGCTGCCGCGTGTCGAACATGGAATTCATCCAGTTCCACCCGACCTGCCTGTTCCATCCGTATGCGAAATCGTTCCTGATTTCGGAGGCCGTGCGCGGCGAAGGCGGCCTGTTGAAGCTGCCCGACGGCACGCGCTTCATGCCCGCGCACGATCCTCGCGCCGAGCTCGCGCCGCGCGATATCGTCGCGCGCGCGATCGACTTCGAGATCAAGAAGCGCGGGATCGACTGCGTGTATCTCGACATCAGCCATCAGCCGGAAGCGTTCCTGCGCGAACACTTCCCGACGATCCATGCGCGCTGCCTCGAATTCGGCATCGACATCGCGAAACAGCCGATCCCCGTCGTGCCGGCCGCGCACTACACGTGCGGCGGCGTCGTGACCGATCTCGCCGGGCGCACCGATCTCGCGGGCCTGTACGCGGTCGGCGAAACGTCGTACACGGGGCTGCACGGCGCGAACCGGCTCGCGAGCAACTCGCTGCTCGAATGTCTCGTGATCGGCCGCGCGGCGGCCGAAGCGATCGAGGCGGCAGGCTTCGATTCGGACACGCCGGCCACGCTGCCCGCGTGGGACGAAAGCCGCGTGTCGGATGCGGACGAGGAAGTCGTCGTCGCGCACAACTGGGACGAGCTGCGCCGCCTGATGTGGAACTACGTCGGCATCGTGCGCACCGACAAGCGCCTCGAACGCGCGAAGCACCGGCTGTCGCTGCTGCGCGACGAGATCCACGAGTACTACGCGAACTTCCGCGTGACGCGCGACCTGCTCGAGCTGCGCAACCTCGTCGACGTGGCGACGCTGATCGTGAAGAGCGCGCAGTCGCGCCGCGAAAGCCGCGGGCTGCACTACAGCCGCGACTGGCCGCACACGCTGCCGAAGGCGCTGCCGAGCGTGCTCACGCCGCGCGCGCGTCGCTGAACCGCTGCGCCTTCCCGGCTGCGGTCGCACAGGAAAAAAGCCGTTGGCGTTTGCGCGCCAACGGCTTTTTTGTCTGATCACATGACGCTCGGTCAGTCGACGATCCGCATCGAATAATCCGTCGCACGCACGTCCTTTGTCAGCGCGCCGATCGAGATGCGATCGACGCCCGTCTCCGCGAACGCGCGGACCGTGTCGAAATTGACGCCGCCCGACACTTCGAGCACGGCCTTGCCGGCCGCCACACGCACCGCTTCACGCATCATGTCGAGCGTGAAATTGTCGAGCAGCACCGACTGCGCGCGATGCGCGAGCGCCGTGTCGAGCTGCGCGAGCGTCTCGACTTCAACCTGCACGGGCACGCCCGAATCGAGCGCGAACGCCGCGTCGAGCGCCTCGCCGACACCACCCGCCGCTGCGATGTGGTTCTCCTTGATCAGGATGCCGTCGTACAGCGCGAGACGCTGGTTCTCGCCGCCGCCGACGCGCACCGCGTACTTCTGCGCGAGGCGCAGGCCCGGCAGCGTCTTGCGCGTGTCGAGGATCTTCGCGCGCGTGCCTTCGACGCGGTCGACGTAACGGCGCGTCGCGGTCGCGACACCCGACAGCAGTTGCAGGAAATTCAGCCCGTTGCGCTCGGCCGTCAACAGCGCGCGCGCCGGCCCTTCGAGTTCGCAGACGGTCGAATCGGGCATCATCCGGTCGCCTTCGCGATAGCGCCATTGCACGGCGATCGCCGGATCGATCCTGCCGATCACGGCCTCGAACCACGGCACGCCGCACAGCACGGCTTCCTCGCGCACGATGATGCGCGCGCGGCGACGCCCGCCGGCCGGCACGAGCCGCCCGGTCTGGTCGCCGGCGCCGACGTCTTCCGCGATCGCATCGGCGACGTTGCGCGCGATCGCGTCGTCGAATGCCGCGCCGTATTGCTCGCGAACGATGTCGTAAAGCGGAGATACAGCACCGGTCATGCTGCCCCCACGTTCGCAAACAGTTGCTGGTCGCGCTGCAGGTCGCCGCTCGCCTGCACGCGCTTCTTGTGCGCGGCCGCGAAATCGAGCATCCGGTCGATCGGCAGGCGCGCACGTTCGCCGACCGCCTGATCGACGAAGATCTCGTTGTGACCGCGTTCGAGCACGTCGGCGAGGTTCGCAAGACCGTTCATCGCCATCCACGGGCAGTGCGCGCAGCTCTTGCAGGTCGCACTGTTGCCGGCCGTCGGCGCTGCGATGAAGGTCTTGCCGGGCGCCGCGAGCTGCATCTTGTGCAGGATGCCGAGATCGGTCGCGACGATGAAGCGCGTCGCGTCCAGCTTCACGGCCGCATCGATCAGCTGCGTCGTCGAGCCGACCACATCGGCCTGCGCAACGACGCTTTCCGGCGATTCCGGATGGACGAGTACCTTCGCATCCGGATATTCGGCGCGCAGCAGATCGAGCTCGATGCCCTTGAACTCGTCGTGGACGAGGCACGAGCCCTGCCACAGCAGCATGTCCGCGCCGGTTTTCTTCTGGATATAACTGCCAAGATGGCGATCGGGCGCCCAGATGATCTTCTCGCCGCGCGCGTGCAGGTCGGCCACGATCTCGAGGCCGATCGACGACGTGACCATCCAGTCCGCGCGGGCCTTCACGGCCGCGCTGGTGTTCGCATAGACGACGACGGTACGATCGGGATGCGCATCGCAGAACGCCGAGAATTCATCGACCGGACAGCCGAGGTCGAGCGAACAGGTCGCATCGAGATCGGGCATCAGGATCCGCTTGTTCGGGCTCAGGATCTTCGCGGTTTCGCCCATGAAGCGCACGCCGGCGACGACCAGCGTCTGCGCGTCGTGATCGCGGCCGAAGCGGGCCATTTCGAGCGAATCGGCAACGCAGCCGCCGGTTTCGTCGGCGAGTTCCTGCAGCTCGGCATCCACGTAGTAGTGCGCGACCAGCACGGCCTTTTCACGCACGAGCAGCGCCTTGATGCGCGCCTTCAGCGCAGCGCGTTCCTCGGCGGACGGCGCATCGGGCACCTTGGCCCATGCCTGCCCCACGCCGCACACGGTCCCTGCTGCGACGGGCCGGTCGTACTCGACGGGTTTGATCGTCGATTGCATCTCCATATCTCCTGTCGATCAGAGTTAGCGCTTTAGCGCTTACTCTGGTCCCATGCTTCGCGGTCAACCAGAATCAGCGCTTCAACACTACTCCGATCCCATCCTCTACGCTCGCCCCGGGGCACCATTGCGCCGCTGCCCCAAGCCTCATACGAATTCGAGCCCTGCCGATTTCTTTCGTCAAAAACCGGCGGCCCAAATGAAAAAACCCCGCCAACGCGGGGTTTTTGACGTCCTGAGATTCTAATCGATTTCGAATCAGGCGTAGCGACGCAGGCGTGTCGCGAATTCCTGCAGCGCCTTGATGCCGCTTTGTTCCGCGCGATGGCACCAATCCTGCAATTGCGCGAGAAGCTGTTCGCGCGACGCGGTCGAACGATCCCAGATCGCGGCAAGATCCTGGCGCAACTGGAAGTAGGTATGCAGCTTCTGGCTGTTCGCGAAGATTTCCGGCAGCAGCTTCTTCTGCGGCTCGTCGAGGCCGTCGGCGTCCTTGTGGAACCACTTGCGCGCGCCGCGCATCAACTGGTACTTCTCGCTCGAACCGAGCTCCTTCAGGTGCGCGAGCTCCTGACGGTACGCACGCTTCACGGCCTTGCCGTAGCGCGCCATCACTTCGTAGCGGTTCGACAGCACGGCCTGCAGCGTTTCCTGGTCCAGCACCGTCTTCGGCTTGTTCAGGCGCGGCGTCGGCGCGACCTTCTTCACCTTCGCGAGACCGAACGCCGACATGATGCGGATGTACATCCAGCCGATGTCGAACTCGTACCACTTGTTCGACAGCTTCGCCGACGTCGCGAACGTGTGGTGGTTGTTGTGCAGCTCTTCGCCGCCGATCACGATGCCCCACGGGAACAGGTTCGTGCTCGCGTCGGCCGAGTTGAAGTTGCGGTAGCCCCAGAAGTGGCCGAAGCCGTTGACGACGCCTGCCGCCCAGAACGGAATCCAGACCATCTGCACGGCCCATACGGTCAGGCCGAGCACGCCGAACAGCGCGACGTCGATCACCATCATCAGGCTCACGCCGAGGATCGGGTACTTCGAGTAGACATTGCGCTCGATCCAGTCGTTCGGCGTGCCGTGGCTGAACTTGCGCATCGTCTCTTCATTCTTCGCTTCCGCGCGATACAGCTCGGCGCCCTCGAGGAACACCTTCCAGATGCCGCGCGTCTGCGGGCTGTGCGGATCTTCCTCGGTCTCGCACTTCGCATGGTGCTTGCGGTGAATCGCGGCCCACTGGCCGGTCAGCATGCCGGTCGTCATCCACAGCCAGACGCGGAAGAAGTGGCTCGCGATCGGATGCAGTTCCAGTGCGCGGTGCGCCTGGCAACGGTGCAGATAAACCGTCACGCCGATGATCGTGACGTGCGTGACGGCGAGCGCGAACAGCGCGACCTGCCACCACGAAAAATGCAGGAGCCCGTGGGAAAGAAAATCGAGCAGGGAATTCAACAAGGCAGTTACCTGTGATGAGATGAGAGCGATGCCGGCTCGCGCAGGCGTCAGAAAAATGAAAGCATACCGCGAATAGACTTGGATTTTACTTCAACCGTTCCAAGTCTTTGTAAAAAATGAATATTTTCTTGCCCTGGCGCAACCGGAACAGTCCACGGGCGGACTTGGAAAGGCCCGCGATCCGGTTCCGACCGCGGGACCGATACGATTGACGACCGACGCGCGCTATGCAGCCGGCACGCGCCCGTCCGCCGCACCGTTGCCGGCCACCGGACCGCCAGCCGCCGGATCGCCAGCTGCCGGATCGCCGGCCGCCGGATCGTGCCCCGCCGCTGCACCAGCGGCGGCAAAACCGTCCGGCAGCCCGACGACGCGCACTTCGCGCTGCGGAAACGGAATCGAAATCCCGTGCTCGCCGAACAGCCGCCAGATGTTGCGGTTCACGGCCGAACGCACGCCCGACGTGCCTTTCGCCGAATCCTCGATCCAGAAGCCGAGCTCCAGGTCGACCCCGTCCGCGCCGAAGCTCACCAGATACGGGGTCGGCGCGGGCTCCGCCAGCACGCGCGGCACGTCCTTCGCGGCGTCGGCGAGCAGCACGAGCGCGTGCTCGACATCGCTCGTGTACGCGACCTGCACCGCGACCTTCGCATAACCGCGCGTCAGGTACGACGACTGGTTCTGCACGACGTCGGTGATCAGCTTCTCGTTCGGGATCAGCGTCTCGTTGCCGTCGAGGCCGCGCACGACCGTGTAGCGCGTGCGGATCTGCGTGACGACGCCCTGCAGCCCGCCGACGCTGATCGCGTCGCCGAGCCGCAGCGAGCGGTCGAGCAGGATGATGAAGCCCGATACATAGTTGCTCGCGATCTTCTGCAGCCCGAAGCCGAGGCCGACACCGACCGCGCCGCCGAACACGCCGAGCACCGTCACGTCGATGCCGACGAGCGACAGCCCGATCAGGATCGCCGCGAACACGAGCAGCGCGCGGCCGACCCGCGACAGCACGACCTTCAGGTTCGCATCGAGCGTGCTCGCGCGCGTGAGGCGATCCTCGAGCACCGAGCCGAGCCACATCGCGACCATCAGCGTCACGCAGACCCACAGCGCGCCGGAGATCAGCGACAGCAGCGTGAGGTGCGCATTGGCGACGCGGAACTGCACGCTGTCGAGCCAGCCGAGCACGTCGTGCTGGATGCCGAGCACGGTCAGCACCATCGCGGCCCACACGACGGTCGACACGATCTTCTCGACGATCGACAGCCACGCATGCGTGTGGCCATCGCGCGCGAACACGCGCCGCGCGAAGAAGAACAGCACGTAGATCAGTCCGATGCCGAACAACGGCACGAGCGCGAGCGACAGCAGCGCCGTCGACATGAACGGGTCGAACGCGAGCTGCGCGACGCCCACGAAGATGCCGCCGAACAACGGAAACAAAGCGCGTTTCAGGCTATGTGCACCCGCACCGGCCGCGCGTCCGGCCGCCCGCCGGCGCGCATCGATCCGGCCGTGCACGAAGCGTGCCGCCACCCATGCGAAACACAGCGCGCCGACGAGGATCGCCGCCTGCCAGATCATCACCGGCTGGTGAAAGTCGCGAATCACCGATGCCAGCCGGTGCGACAGCAGGCGGCTCTGCAGATTCTCCATGTTCGTCCGTGCCGCCGTTACTGCGCGCGCCGCTCGAGCACCGCGGCGAAGAAGCCGTCGGTCGCGTGACGGTGCGGCCACAACGACAGGTAGTCGCCCGTCTCGAGTTCGATGCGCTGGTCGGCCAGCACCTTCTGTGCAGGCACCAGCACGAACTCGGGATGGTCGGCCAGGAACTGCTCGACGATGCGCTCGTTCTCGGCGTCGAGCACGCTGCAGGTCGCGTAGACGAGCCGGCCGCCCTTCTTCACGAGGCGCGCGGCGCTCGCGAGGATCGACGCCTGCTTCGGCGCCAGCTCGTCGATCGCCGTGCGCGTCTGGCGCCACTTCAGGTCCGGATTGCGGCGCAGCGTGCCGAGGCCGCTGCACGGCGCGTCGACCAGCACGCGGTCGATCTTGCCGGCGAGCCGCTTGATCTTCGCGTCGTGCTCGCTGTCGATCAGCACCGGGTTCACGTTCGACAGCCCGCTGCGCGCGAGGCGCGGCTTCAGCTTCGCAAGGCGCTTTTCCGACACGTCGAACGCATAGAGGCGCCCGGTCGAGCGCATCATCGCGCCCAGCGCGAGCGTCTTGCCGCCCGCGCCCGCGCAGAAATCGACGACCATCTCGCCGCGGCGCGGCGCGACCAGCGAGCACAGCAACTGGCTGCCTTCGTCCTGCACCTCGATCTCGCCTTCCTCGAACAGCTTCAGGCGCGTCAGCGCCGGCTTGCCGACCACGCGCACGCCGAACGGCGCGAACGGTGTCGCACCCGCATCGATGCCGTTCGCGCGCAGCGCGTCGATCACCTGGTCGCGGGTCGCCTTCTGCGCGTTGGCGCGCAGGTCGAGCGGCGCCGGGTAGTTCAGCGCGGCGGCAAGCTGCGCGAGCTCCTCGGCATCGAAACGTGCCGACAGCGCCTGGTGGATCCAGTCCGGCAGGTTCGTGCGCACGCGCACCGGCAGGCTCGCGGGATCGATCTTCGATACGTGCTCGAGCCATGCGGACTCGGTGTCGGACAAAAACGGCTTCAGCGCATTGCGGCCGGCCGTCTGCATCAGGCCGAGCAGCGTGAGGCGCCGCGCGGGCGTGCCCGTGCCGCTCTCGGCGAGATGCGAAAACTCCATCTTCCGGCGCAGCACCGCGAACACGGCCTCGGCGATCACGCCGCGCTCGGCATGTCCGAGCTTCGGGTGCGCGCGGAAGAACCGGCTCGTCGTCGCGTCGGCGGGGCCGGCGAACTTCAGCACCTCGGCCAGCAAAGTCTCGGTCTGGCCGATCAGGAATCCGTGCAGCTTCATACGCCCTCACTCGTTTCGGTATGCGGTTGATCCGCGAAAATCCAGCGCGCCTCTTCCGGCGCCACCACTGCCCGGCCGTTCTCGAGGCGCAAACGCCCGTCGACGAACCAGCGCACCGCGCGCGGATACAGCACATGCTCGACCGTCAGCACGCGCCGCGCGAGCGCGGCCGCGTCGTCGCCCGCGCGCACGGGCACCGCGCCCTGCGCGACGATCGCGCCGCTGTCGAGCTCGGGAATCACGAAGTGCACGCTCGCGCCGTGCAGCGCGACACCCGCGTCCAGCGCCTGCTGGTGCGTGTGGATGCCCTTGAAGCTCGGCAGCAGCGACGGGTGAATGTTCAGCAGCCGGCCTTCGTATCGTCTGACAAATGCCGGCGTGAGGATGCGCATGAAGCCCGCGAGGATCACGAGATCGGGGGCAAAGCGGTCGATCTCGGCGGCGAGCGCCGCGTCGAAGCTGTCGCGGCCGTCGAACGACCGGTGGTCGACCACCGCGGTCGCCACCCCGTGCGACGCGGCAAAAGCCAGGCCGGCCGCATCGGGCCGGTTGGCGATCACGGCAGCAACCTCGGCCGGCCAACGTTCCTGCGCGCACGCGCGGACGATGGCCTCCATGTTGCTGCCGCGACCGGAAATCAGGATCACGAGTTTTTTCATCCGCGAATTTTACCATTCGCCCCCGCGTTTCCCGCCTTCTCGGCCGCCGGCCCGCCCGAACGTTTATAATCTTCTGCTTTGCGGCATCCCACCGCTCATTCCCCGACGCTGCATCCGCTATCGTGAAAGTCTTCCGCGGCCTGCCCAACGCCGAGAGCCGCGCCCCGTGCGCGCTGACGATCGGCAACTTCGACGGTGTCCATCGCGGCCACCAGGCCCTGCTCGCGCGCGTGCGCGCGGCAGCGGACGCGCGCGGCCTGCCCGTGTGCGTGATGACTTTCGAGCCGCACCCGCGCGAATTCTTCAACCCGGCCGGCGCGCCGCCGCGCATCGCGATGCTGCGCGACAAGCTCGAGGCGCTGCGCGAGCACGGCGTCGACCGCGTGGTCGTCGAGCACTTCAATCACACGTTCGCGAGCCAGTCTCCGCAGGCGTTCGTCGAGCGCACGCTGGTGAACGGGCTGCACACGCGCTGGATGATGGTCGGCGACGATTTCTGCTACGGCGCGAAGCGCGCGGGCACCTTCGACACGCTGAAGGCGGCCGGCGAGCAATACGGCTTCGAAGTCGAGCAAATGGGCACGGTGGCCGGCAGCGACGGCACGCGCATCTCGAGCTCGGGCGTGCGCGCCGCGCTCGCGGCCGGCGATCTCGACGCGGCCGCGCAGGCGCTCGGCCACGGTTATGCGATCAGCGGCCACGTCGCGCACGGGCTGAAGCTCGGCCGCGATCTCGGCTTCCCGACGCTGAACCTGCCTATTGCGCACAAGCGGCCGGCGCTCGCAGGCATCTTCGTCGTGCAGGTGCACGGCCTCGGCCCCGACCCGCTGCCGGGCGTCGCGAGCCTCGGCCTGCGTCCGACCGTCGACGATTCGGGCCGCGTGCTGCTCGAAGTCCATCTGCTCGACTGGCACGGCGATGCGTACGGCAAGCTCATCCGAGTCGAATTCCTGAAGAAGCTGCGCGACGAAGCGAAATTCGACGATCTCGAGGCGCTGTCGCGCGCGATCGCACTGGACGTCGCGAATGCGCGCGCGTATTTCGTCGAGCGCGATCGTGCGCCGGGCAGCCGCGCAACGGGCTTCTCGACGTCGGCAACCGACCGAATTAGCTGATCCGGACGGCGGCGCCCCGCGCCGCACCCACGCGCAGCACACTCGCGCGCATACCCGATTCACGACGCACGAGCGTCCCCCGATTTGATAGCGATCCCATCATGAGCAACAAGAAAGCCGATTCGAAACCGCAGGCCAAGTATCCGGTCAACCTGCTCGACACGCCGTTCCCGATGCGCGGCGACCTGCCCAAGCGCGAGCCGCAGTGGGTCAAGGAATGGGAAGAGCGCGGCATCTACGACAAGATCCGCGCGGCCAGCAAGGGCCGGCCGAAGTTCATCCTGCACGACGGCCCGCCGTATGCGAACGGCGACATCCACCTCGGCCACGCCGTCAACAAGATCCTGAAGGACATCGTCGTCAAGTCGCGCAACATGGCCGGCTTCGACGCGCCGTACGTGCCGGGCTGGGATTGCCACGGGATGCCGATCGAGATCCAGATCGAGAAGCAGTTCGGCAAGTCGCTGCCGGCGGCCGAAGTGATGAGCAAGGCGCGCGCATACGCGACCGAGCAGATCGAGAAGCAGAAGGTCGGCTTCAAGCGCCTCGGCGTGCTCGGCGACTGGGCCAACCCGTACAAGACGATGAACTTCGTCAACGAGGCGGAAGAGATCCGCGCGCTCGGCAAGATCATCGAGAAGGGTTATGTGTATCGCGGGCTGAAGCCGGTGAACTGGTGCTTCGACTGCGGCTCGGCGCTCGCCGAAGCGGAAGTCGAGTACAAGGACCGCACCGATCCGACGATCGACGTGATGTTCGCGTTCGCGGAACCGGAAAAGACCGCGCAGGCGTTCGGCCTGCCGGCACTGCCGCGCGCCGAAGGCGGCATCGTGATCTGGACCACCACGCCGTGGACGATTCCCGCGAACCAGGCGCTGAACCTCCATCCGGAAATCGTCTACGCGCTGGTCGACACCGAGCGCGGGCTGCTGATCATCGCGGAAGAACGCGTCGCCGCATGCATGGAGGAATTCAAGCTGACGGGCCGCGTCGTCGCGACCGCGCCGGGCGTGAAGCTCGCGAACCTGCGCTTCCACCACCCGCTCGCACCGGCCCACCCCGGCTACAAGCGCACTGCGCCCGTCTACCTCGGCGACTACGTGACGACCGACACGGGCACCGGCGTCGTGCACTCGTCGCCCGCGTACGGCATCGAGGACTTCATGTCCTGCAAGGCGCACGGGATGACCGATTCGGACTTCATCAACCCGGTGATGGGCGACGGCCGCTATATCGAATCGCTGCCGCTGTTCGGCGGCCTGTCGATCTGGGATGCGAACCCGAAGATCGTCGACGCGCTGAACGCGGCCGGCTCGCTGCTGCGCAGCGAGAAGTACACGCACAGCTACATGCACTGCTGGCGCCACAAGACGCCGATCATCTATCGCGCGACGTCGCAGTGGTTCGCCGGCATGGACGTCACGCCGCGCGCCGGCGGCAAGACGCTGCGCGAAACGGCGCTCGAAGGCGTCGACGCGACCGCGTTCTACCCGTCGTGGGGCAAGCAGCGCCTGTTCAGCATGATCGCGAACCGTCCCGACTGGACGCTGTCGCGCCAGCGCCAGTGGGGCGTGCCGATGGCGTTCTTCGTGCACAAGGAAACCGGCGAGCTGCACCCGCGCACGCTCGAACTGCTCGAGGAAGTCGCGAAGCGCGTCGAGCAGTCGGGCATCGAGGCGTGGCAGACGCTCGATCCGCGCGAGCTGATCGGCGACGACGCGAACCTGTACGAAAAGAACCGCGACACGCTCGACGTGTGGTTCGACTCCGGCACGACGCACTGGCACGTGCTGCGCGGCTCGCACAAGGATCAACTGCAGTTCCCGGCCGACCTGTACCTCGAAGGCTCGGACCAGCATCGCGGCTGGTTCCACTCGTCGCTGCTGACCGCGTCGATGATCGACGGCCGCGCACCGTACAAGGGCCTGCTCACGCACGGCTTCACGGTCGACGGCGAAGGCCGCAAGATGAGCAAGTCGCTCGGCAACGGCGTCGACCCGCATGAAGTCGCGAACCGCCTCGGCGCGGAAATCATCCGCCTGTGGATCGCGTCGACCGACTATTCGGGCGAGCTCGCGATCTCCGAGGAAATCCTGAAGCGCGTGACCGAAGGCTATCGCCGCATCCGCAACACGCTGCGCTTCCTGCTCGCGAACCTGTCGGACTTCGACTACGCGCAGCACGCGGTGCCGGCCGGCGAATGGATCGAGATCGACCGTTATGCGGTCGCATTCTCGGCGCAACTGCAGACGGAACTGCTCGGCCATTACGAGAAGTACGAATTCCACCCGGTCGTCGCGAAGCTGCAGACGTACTGTTCGGAAGATCTCGGCGGCTTCTACCTCGACGTGCTGAAGGACCGCCTGTACACGAGCGCGGCCGATTCGCGCGCACGCCGCTCCGCGCAGACGGCGCTGTACCACCTGACGCACGGCCTGCTGCGCGTGCTCGCGCCGTTCCTGTCGTTCACGGCGGAAGAAGCATGGAAGGTGTTCCAGCCGGCCAGCGACACGATCTTCACGGAAACCTACTACGCGTATCCGGAAGTCGCCGGCTCGGCCGCGCTGATCGAGAAGTGGGCGCTGCTGCGCGACGTCCGCGGCAACGTGACGAAGGCGCTCGAGGAAGCGCGCACCGCGAACCGCATCGGTTCGTCGCTGCAGGCCGAAGTGACCGTGCACGCGAGCGGCGCGCGCCACGACGCGCTCACGAGCCTCGGCGAAGACCTGAAGTTCGTGCTGATCACGTCGGCCGCGACGGTCGTCAAGGTCGACGACGAAGCGCAGGAAAGCGTCGACGTGGCCGCGTCGAAGTACCAGAAGTGCGAACGCTGCTGGCACTACCGCGAAGATGTCGGCGCGCACGCCGATCATCCGACGCTGTGCGGCCGCTGCTTCTCGAACCTCTTTGAAAACGGCGAAATCCGGAGCGCTGCTTGACTATGGCGAAAACCCTGTCGAAACCGGCCAGCGGCGCGCTTGCGCCCTGGCTCGGCATTTCGCTGATCGTGATCCTGTTCGATCAACTGTCGAAGATCGCGATCCTGAAAACGTTCGTGTACGGCGCGCAGCATGCGCTGACGTCGTTCTTCAACCTCGTGCTGGTGTACAACCGCGGCGCCGCGTTCGGCTTCCTGTCGACCGCAGGCGGCTGGCAGCGCTGGGCGTTCACTGCGCTCGGGATCGGCGCGACGCTCGTGATCTGCTTCCTGCTGAAGCGCCACGGCCACCAGCGGCTGTTCAGCCTGTCGCTCGCGTTGATCCTCGGCGGCGCACTCGGCAACGTGATCGACCGGCTCGTCTACGGTCACGTGATCGACTTCCTCGATTTCCACCTCGGCGCCTGGCACTTCCCGGCGTTCAACCTCGCCGATTCCGCGATCACGGTCGGCGCGGTGCTGCTGATCTACGACGAACTGCGTCGCGTGCGCGGCTCGCGCTAAGCGCGCATACTCGGCGTCGACGGCCGGCCTCGCGCCGGCCGTCCCGTTTGACCCTTGGAGGCCTGAGTTGGCACACGCAGAACTCGCAGGAAAACACCTCGTTCTCGGCCTGACGGGCGGCATCGCCTGCTACAAGATCGCCGAGCTCACGCGGCTGCTCACGAAGGCCGGTGCGACCGTGCAGGTCGCGATGACCGAAGCCGCCATGCAGTTCATCACGCCCGTCACGATGCAGGCGCTATCGGGCCGGCCCGTCTACACGAGCCAGTGGGACGCGCGCATCGACAACAACATGGCGCACATCGACCTGTCGCGCGAAGCCGACGCGATCGTGATCGCGCCCGCGTCGACGGATTTCCTCGCGAAGCTCGCGCACGGGTTCGCGGACGACCTGCTGTCGACGCTGTGCGTCGCGCGCGATTGTCCGCTGCTCGTCGTTCCCGCGATGAACCGCCAGATGTGGCAAAACCCGGCCACGCAGCGCAACGTCGCGCAACTGCGCGCGGACGGCGTGTCGGTGCTCGGCCCGGATTCTGGCGCGCAGGCGTGCGGCGAAGTCGGCGACGGCCGCATGCTCGAACCCGACGCGATCTATGAAGCGATCGTCGCGCACTTCGCGCCGAAGGTGCTCGCGCACCGGCGCGTGCTGATCACCGCCGGGCCGACGTTCGAACCGCTCGACCCGGTGCGCGGCCTCACGAACCGCTCGAGCGGCAAGATGGGCTTCGCGCTCGCGCGCGCCGCGCAGCAGGCCGGCGCCGACGTGCATCTCGTCGCGGGGCCGGTCGCGCTCGACACGCCGTGGGGCGTGACCCGCCAGGACGTGCAGACCGCACAGCAGATGTACGACGCGGTGATGCAAGCGGTCGCCGATGCCGACATCTTCATCGCGGTGGCCGCGGTCGCCGACTGGCGTGTCGACCAGCCGGCCGAGCACAAGATGAAGAAGACGGCCGACCGCAAGATGCCGGCGCTCGCGTTCGTCGAGAACCCCGACATCCTCGCGTCGGTCGCGACGCTGCCCGATCCGCCGTTCTGCGTCGGGTTCGCGGCCGAAAGCGGCGACCTCGACGTGCACGGCGACGAGAAGCGCAAGCGCAAGAACGTGCCGCTGCTGGTCGGCAACCTCGGCCCGCTGACGTTCGGCCGCGACGACAACGAAGTCGTGCTGTTCGAAGCCGCCGGCCTCACGCGCCTGCCGCGCGCGCCGAAGGACGAACTCGCGCATGCGCTCGTCGCGGAAATCGCGAAGCGCCTGCCCGACAACCACCTGATCTGATCCCCGCGCGGCGGCCCTCGCCGCCGCGCCCTTCCCGACCGCTTCGACGACCGCATGAAACTCGACCTGAAGATTCTCGACGCGCGCATGCGCGACTACCTGCCCGCCTACGCGACCACCGGCAGCGCGGGCCTCGACCTGCGCGCGTGCCTCGACGCGCCGGTCACGCTGCAGCCGGGCGAAACGACGCTCGTGCCGACCGGCCTCGCGATCCACCTCGCCGACCCCGGCTATGCCGCGCTGATCCTGCCGCGCTCGGGCCTCGGCCACAAGCACGGGATCGTGCTCGGCAACCTCGTCGGCCTGATCGACTCCGACTACCAGGGCCAGTTGATGGTCTCGACGTGGAACCGCGGCCAGACCGAGTTCGTGCTGAACCCGTTCGAACGGCTCGCACAGCTCGTGATCGTGCCGGTCGTGCAGGCGCAGTTCAACATCGTCGACGACTTCGCTGAAAGCGATCGCGGCGAGGGCGGCTTCGGCAGCACCGGCCGTCACTGAACGACGCAACGCAAAAAAAGGGCCGCGAGGCCCTTTTTTTCGTTCGCCGTCATTCGCCGGCCGGCTGCGCGATCCGCGCGGGTACCGGTTCGCGCCGCCGCGTCTGCGCGACGCCCGCATAGATCACCATCGCGACCAGCACGCCGAGCAGCACGATCGACGAGCCGACCGTACCGAGCGCGAGCCCGCCCTTCGCGACCGGCTTCGTCAGCAGGTCGCCGACCGTCGCACCGAACGGGCGCGTGAGCACGAACGCGGCCCAGAACAGCAGCACGCCGGAAATCCGCGTGAAATAGTGCGCGAGCACGATCGCCGCAAGCAGCCCGCCGATCAGCAGCGCGCCGCCGCCGAAGCCGAGGCCCGAGCTGTCCGCGAGGAAATCACCGAGCGCGGTGCCGAGCGTGTTCGAGAACAGGATCGCGATCCAGTACAGCAGTTCGACCTTGCGCGTGCGGATCAGGTCGACCGACAGCGATTCGCCGCTGAGCCGCCAGACCGCGAAGATCGCCAGCAGGATCGCGACGAGGATCGACGAGCCGGCCGCATAACCGAGGCCGAGCGTGCGATCCATGAAGTCGGACATCGTCGTGCCGGCCGTGCTCGTCGCGACGATCACGGCCCAGTAGACCGCCGGGCGATAGCGCGTCGTCTTGAGCTGCGCGCCCAGCGTCACGAGAAAGAAGCCGAACAGCAGGATCGAACTCACCGCATAACCGACGTTCAGCGTCATCGACAGCAAATCGCCGCCAGTTTCGCCGAGCGTCGTCGCGCAGATCTTCATGATCCAGAACGCAAGCGTGATTTCGGGAAGTTTGTTCATTCGAACCCCTTTTTGCAGGAAAGCGGCGAGCCGGCGCGTGCCGGCCCGCGTTGCAGACAGGATCGAATGTAGCCGCCGTCGGCTTAACGGAACCTTAGCGAATGTGAAGAACGGGATGGCCTGCGGGCGCGGTCGTCGTGACCGCGTCGGCGCCGTCAGCGTGCGTGCTGGTGCCGGTAGTGCAGCGCATACGCGAGCGTCAGCAGCACGACGAACACGACGCCGACCACCATCGTCATCCGGAATTCGCGCGTGAACGCGGTCGTGAACAGGATCGCCGCGACGAGTCCCGCGCCGAGCAGGCTGCCGAACGGGTGACCCCACATCCGGAACGCGAGCGCGGGGCCGCGATACCGCAAACGGAAGCGCAGGTGCGTGACGAAGATCATCAGCCATGTGAACAGCGCGCCGAACATCGCGATCGCCATCATCACGGTGAACGCCGTGTCGGGCGCCAGCGCGACCAGCACGGCTGCCACCGCGACGCCGCTCGTCGAGATCCACAGCGCCGCACGCGGCACGCCGTTCGTGCCGAGCCGGCCGAATACCGCGGGGGCGAGCCGTGCGCGCGACAGGCTGAACATCATCCGCGTCGTCACGTAGAGCTGGCTGTTCATCGCCGACAGCGCCGCGATCAGCAGCACGAAGTTGATCACGCCCGCCGCGTACGGTACGTGCGTCGCGGCCATCACCTTCACGAACGGGCTTTCGTCGGTGCCGGCCTGCGTCCACGGCACGATCGCGAGCATCAGCGACAGCGTCAGCAGGTAGAACAGCACGAGCCGGAACACCGTCGAGCGAAACGCGCGCGTGACCGCGTGCTGCGGATCGCGCGCTTCGCCCGCCGCGATCGCGACGGCCTCGATGCTCATGTAGCTGAAGATCGCGACGATCACCGCGACCCAGGTGCCCCACGGCCCCTTCGGCATGAAGCCGTCGTGCGCGGTGTAGTTCGCGAAACCGATACCCGATGCGGCCGGCGCCGACCACACGAGGTACGCGCCGAGCACGATGAACACGACGATCGCCGCGATCTTCAGCAGCGAGAATGCATACTCGACCGAGCCGTACAGCGTGACGCTCGCGAGGTTCACGGCGATCAGCAGCGCGGAGAAGCCGATCACCCAGTACCAGCCGGGCACGGCCGGGAACCAGTACTTCATGAACACGGCGATCGCACTGATCTCGGTGCCGATCGCGAACACGACCGCGAACCAGTACGCATAACGCACCAGAAAGCCCGCGAGCGGGCCGACGTAGTGTTCGGCATACGCGCCGAACGAGCCGGCCGTCGGATGCGCGACGGTCATTTCAGCGAGCGCGCCCATCAGCAGCAGCGCGATCAGCGCGCCGATCGCATAAGACACCAGCACGCTCGGGCCGGCGAGCCCGATCGCGAACCCGCTGCCGAGGAACAGCCCCGTGCCGATCGCGCCGCCGATCGCGATCATCGCCATTTGCCCCGACGTCAGCGCGTGGCGCAACCCTTGTTCGCGCGCGACGATGCTGTCGAACGATCGTTGTTGTTGTGTCACTGCGTTACCACTCCCCTGTACCACCATTGCGCCGCCGGCGCCGGATAAAACGAAACGGCGCGGAGAACTTCCCGCGCCGTTCGCATGAACAACGAATTATCGCTTACTCGACTTCGACCGTCTCTTCGTTCGGCTTGTGCGGCGGATTCGCCAGCTTGTCGAACGACAACTGCACCTTGTCGCTTTCGTCGACGTCGACGGTCACGTGACCGCCGTTGACGAGCTTGCCGAACAGCAGCTCGTCGGCGAGCGCGCGACGGATCGTGTCCTGGATCAGCCGCTGCATCGGCCGCGCGCCCATCAGCGGGTCGAAGCCGTGCTTCGCGAGATGCTTGCGCAATGCGTCGGTGAAGAGCGCGTCGACCTTCTTCTCGTGCAGCTGTTCCTCGAGCTGGATCAGGAACTTGTCGACCACGCGCATGATGATTTCCTCATCGAGCGAGCGGAAGCTGATGATCGAATCCAGGCGGTTGCGGAACTCCGGCGTGAACAGGCGCTTGATGTCGGTCATCTCGTCGCCCGTTTCGCGGCGCGTCGTGAAGCCGATCGTCGCCTTCTGCATCGACTCGGCGCCCGCGTTCGTCGTCATGATGATGATGACGTTGCGGAAATCCGCCTTGCGGCCATTGTTGTCCGTCAGCGTGCCGTGGTCCATCACCTGCAGCAGCACGTTGTAGATGTCCGGATGCGCCTTCTCGATTTCGTCGAGCAGCAGCACGCAATGCGGCTTCTTCGTGACGGCTTCGGTCAGCAGCCCGCCCTGGTCGAACCCGACATAGCCCGGCGGCGCGCCGATCAGGCGGCTCACCGCATGACGCTCCATATACTCCGACATGTCGAAACGGATCAGCTCGATGCCGAGCGTGAACGCGAGCTGGCGCGCCACTTCGGTCTTGCCGACGCCCGTCGGGCCGGAGAACAGGAACGCACCGATCGGCTTGTCCATCTTGCCGAGGCCCGCGCGCGCCATCTTGATCGATGCCGCCAGCGCGTCGATCGCCGGATCCTGGCCGAACACGACGCTCTTCAGGTCGCGATCGAGCGTCTGCAGCTTGCTCCGGTCGTCCTGCGACACGCTCTGCGGCGGCACGCGCGCGATCTTCGAGATGATTTCCTCGATCTCGCTCTTGCCGATCGTCTTCTTCTGCTTCGACTTCGGCAGGATGCGCTGCGCGGCGCCCGCTTCGTCGATCACGTCGATCGCCTTGTCCGGCAGGTGACGGTCGGTGATGAAGCGCGCCGACAGTTCGGCCGCGGCCGACAGCGCACCCGACGAATACTTGACGCCGTGATGCTCCTCGAAGCGCGACTTCAGCCCGCGCAGGATCGCGACCGTCTGCTCGACGGTCGGCTCGCTCACGTCGACCTTCTGGAAGCGCCGCGACAGCGCCGCATCCTTCTCGAAGATGCCGCGATACTCGGTGAACGTGGTCGCGCCGATGCACTTGAGCGTGCCCGACGACAGCGCCGGCTTCAGCAGGTTCGACGCATCGAGCGTGCCGCCCGACGCGGCGCCCGCGCCGATCAGCGTATGGATCTCGTCGATGAACAGGATCGCGTGCGGGCGCTCCTTCAGTTCCTTCAGCACCGTCTTCAGGCGCTGCTCGAAATCGCCGCGATACTTGGTGCCCGCGAGCAACGCGCCCATGTCGAGCGAATAGACCTGCGCATTCGCGAGGATGTCGGGCACTTCGCCGCGCGTGATGCGATAGGCGAGCCCTTCCGCGATCGCGGTCTTGCCGACGCCGGCCTCGCCGACGAGCAGCGGATTGTTCTTGCGACGACGGCACAGCACCTGCACGACGCGCTCGACCTCGGGCTCGCGACCGATCAGCGGATCGATGCGGCCGTCCTTCGCCATCTGGTTCAGGTTCTGCGTGAACTGCGCGAGCGGCGTTTCCTTCTGCGCATTCGCGTCTTCGCTTTCCGCGTTCGCATCGGTCGACTTCGCGGCCTCGCCGTTGTTCGTCTTCGCGATGCCGTGCGAAATGAAGTTCACGACGTCGAGGCGCGTGACGCCCTGCTGCTGCAGGTAGTACACCGCGTGCGAATCCTTCTCGCCGAAGATCGCGACCAGCACGTTCGCGCCGGTCACTTCCTTCTTGCCGTTCGACGTCGACTGGACGTGCATGATCGCGCGCTGGATCACGCGCTGGAAACCGAGCGTCGGTTGCGTATCGACGTCGTCGGTGCCCGGGACGGTAGGCGTGTTGTCGTGGATGAAATTGCGCAGGTTCTGACGCAGATCCTCGATGTTTGCCGCGCACGCGCGCAACACCTCGGCTGCCGTCGGATTATCCAGCAGGGCCAGCAGCAGATGCTCGACCGTAATGAACTCATGGCGCGCCTGGCGTGCTTCCATGAACGCCATGTGCAGGCTGACTTCCAATTCCTGGGCAATCATGCTTCCTCCATCACGCACTGCAGCGGATGCCCGGCCTGCCGCGCATGGGTAACGACTTGCTCAACCTTGGTCGACGCGATGTCCCGCGTATAGACCCCACAAACCCCTCGCCCTTCGCGATGGACCTTCAGCATGATCTGCGTGGCCGTCTCGCGATCCTTCTTGAAATACTCCTGGACGACCATCACGACGAATTCCATCGGCGTGAAGTCGTCGTTCAGCAGCACCACCTTGTACATCGAAGGCGGCTTGAGCTTCTGCTGCTTGCGTTCCAGGACGGTACTGTCCTGCTTGTCCGGGATAATCGCCATACACCCATTCTAAACAACTCGGGCAGGCCCGCAATCCTGCCATTACCCGACCGACCGGCCGGCGCCCTCCCCGGTATCCCGGAACACGCGATCTTCTTCGTGCCATACGAAAGCCGGCTGCGGTGCCGGCTTTCACGCGTGGCGCGGAACACGAACCGTCAGGGGGAACCGCACCGGAACGTCGTATCCGCATCCAGTATCCCACAAGCCGGGACGACTCGAACGCGTGTCACTCGAGCCTGGTATATGAGCCGATTATGCGGCTTTTCAAGTCCTCGCGCTTGGCCGCATGCTGCGAAGCAAAGCCGGAAAAACCCTGAAAATGGGTTCTTTACAACGGCCCTCCAACCGTCTAAAAATTCCTCTTGACACTCCAATAAAGAGCGCCAACAATCAAGCTGGCACTTTTTTCAAATCGCCGGTTGGTGAAATGAAAGAGGCCGAGGTGAGCTTGTGAGGGGGGAACGGCTGCATTTTCCGGTCGTTTAGCTTTTCGAGCGTGCTCGTGGTAAGTAGCAGCGACTGTGTGACAGGGGAAGTAGGTATGGCAACTGGTATCGTTAAGTGGTTCAACGACGCGAAGGGCTTCGGTTTCATCACTCCCGACGAGGGCGGTGAGGATCTGTTTGCGCACTTCTCGGCTATCACCATGAATGGCTTCAAGACGCTGAAGGAAGGCCAGAAGGTGAGCTTTGACGTCGTTCAAGGACCGAAGGGCAAGCAAGCGTCGAACATCCAGGCCGCATAAAGGCATCGGATATCGGACGAAGAAACCCGGCGCATTGCGCCGGGTTTCTTTTTTTCAGGCCGGCCAATCGATAATCGATTGACCGGGATTTTCGTTCAATCCCGATAATTGAACACGCATTGTCTTGTCACGCATGCAGATCGAATACCTATCCGGCATGTGAAACATATTCACCGTTTCGTTACACGACCTTGAGCGTGCCCATCATGCCGAGATCCTCGTGTTCGAGAATGTGGCAATGAAACATGCGCTCGCCGGGCATGTCTTGCGTGACGAGAATCGTCACGGTTTCGCCGCTGCGCACATTCACGGTATCGCGCCATGCGCGCAACGGTTCGCTCGAGCGCGAGCCGCCCGACGCGCGCTCGGTCACCTGGAACTGCGTGCCGTGCAGATGGAACGGGTGATCCATGTCGGTGGTATTGCGAATCTCCCACCGCTCGACGTCGCCGCGACGGCTCGTCAGCGTCGCGCGGTGCGGCGCGTAGGTCTCGCCGTTGATCGTGAAGCGCATGCCCGCCGGGCGGCCGTGCGCCGCGCCCTTCATCATCGCGTCCATGTCCATTTCTTCGCCGAACTCGACCGTCTTGTGCGCAACCGGTTCGCCCAGCAGCGGCACCGCGCGCAGCACGGCGGGCAGCGCGCGCGCCTCGGCGGGCGCAAACGCGACATCGGCCAGCGCCAGCGCCGGATCGGGCGGCAGGCTGCCGTGGCCGTCGTCGTGCGACATCGCCATCTTGCGCCGGTCGTATTCGGCCGCCTGCAGCACCGCGCGCGACGCACGATCGCCGGCGCGCACCAGCAACTCCGCGCGCTCGCCCGGCGCAATCAGCAGCGACGTCACGCGGCGCGGTGCGTCGAACAGCCCGCCGTCGGTGCCCGCGTGCTCGAACGCACGACCGTCGTCGAACGCGACGCGCAGGTAGCGCGCGCTGCACGCATTCCATACCCGCCAACGCTCGTCGCCGGCGACGTCGATCCGCGGTCGGCGTGCGCCGTTGACCAGCACGAACTGACCTTCACGGCCGTTCATCCAGTCCATCATGTCGTTCGGTGCAATCGTGCCGTCGCGCGCAAGCTTCAGGTCCGACACGAACAGGTTGCGCTCGGGCCAGCCGACGAGCGGATCGTCCGCGGCGCGCACGACGAACGGGCCGGCCAGCCCGCGAAACACCTGCTCGGCCGTCATCATGTGCGGATGCGGGTGGTACCAGTAGGTGCCGGCGCTGCCCTTCGGCAACGTGAAGCGGTACACGCGCGACGCGCCCGGCGCGACCGGATCGGACGGATTGCCGTCCTGGTCGGGCGGCACGGGCAGCCCGTGCCAGTGGATCGTCGACGGCTGCGGCAGTTTGTTCACGAACCGGATCTCGACCGTATCGCCCTCGCGCACGTCGATCAGCGGGCCGACGACGGGGCCCTGCGTGCCCGCACCGAACTGCCAGAAGGTGGTCGGCCGCGCACCGTGCAGCATCGGCCGCGCAACGGGCTGCGCCACCAGCGTGGCCCGGAACGTGCCGGGCTCGCGGCTTTCGTTCGCGAGCGTGCGCAACGTCGCGAGCGGCGCGCCGGCCGGCAGCGCGTCGGCGGCCGCGAGCGCGGCCGGCGCGGGCTTGACGTGCTGCGCGTGACCCGACATCCCTGACATGCCGGGCATGTCGTCCATCGAATCCATGCCGGCCATGCCCTCATGACCGGCCTGCTGCGCCCACGCGGTGCGCGCGAACAGCGACGCGGCCGCGACACCGACGGCGCGCGACAAGAAGGTTCTCCGTATCATCAATCGTTCCTCGTTATCCATGCTGCATCGCGCGGCAGCCGCGACGCCCGCGCCGGCCGGCTCGAATGCCGATGCGCGACGCGAAACCTGATGCCCGCGTCATCATAACCGCGAGCCCGATCGAAACGCGCCGCCGCCGGTCGGGCGGCAATACGCGGCAGCGCGCGGCGCTGCCACACCGAACTCGATACGCATCGGCCGGCATCATCGAGCAGCGCTGTACGCCGGTTCACCGGCGACCGCCGCCACTCATCCGCTCCGATTACGGACTCCTGGCCACCGCTTGGCGCCTGCCGTTCGTCCCTGCATTGCCGCTCGCCGCGTCATCCCCCGCGAAACCGTAAATATTTCACGATGCGGAACAAGTCTCTGCGTTGTAAAAATTCTTGGTGCAGGGCACAAATTTCCTGTTTCGCGATGCCAAAAAACGTTCCGCAATACAAAACGACATAAATAACGCAATGTTTTTAAAAGGGATTTTTTGTTTCGAGAAGCTGTTCTACACGCACCATCCGACCGGGTCGCGGACGTAGACTTTGTTCCATGCACCGACGCTTCGCCACGACGTTCGATACGGGACCCGGCGCAAGCAGCCAGTCGGGCCATGGCCGGCCGAGCCGGCACGCGGCACAACAGAATCGCATGTGATCAGAAAGGGAGAACGGAAATGAAGGGATTTCGCTTTGGTTCAGCGCTCGGGTCGTTCTACATCCTGCCGGGTAACGGCGGCTGGGAAGCGACGTTCGGCAACGCCCTGCTCGGCGCGTTCTCGTGCCCCGAAGTGGCAGCCGACCACATCTCCCGCGGCGACTGCCCGCAGCTGTCCGACATGGACACGGCGACGCTCGAAGTGCCGCACGAAATCGCCGAGTGGGAAATCGTTCACGTCTGAATGGCAAGCCTGCAACGAAAAACGCCCCGGCGTCCGGGGCGTTTTTTCTTTTGCGTAGAGCGGCGGACGGTGAAACCCGCCGCGCCGACGCCCGCGCTGGCCCGCGCGATTGCGCCGCCGGCGTCAGGCGACCGCGTCGACGATGCCGTTCAGCGTCGCGCTCGGGCGCATCGCCTGGCTCGTCAGATCGACGTTCGGACGGTAGTAGCCGCCGATGGCCTGCGGCTTGCCCTGCGCGGCCGCCAGTTCTTCCAGGATGCGCGCTTCGCTGCCGGACAGCGCCTTCGCCACGCCTTCGAACTGCGCCTTCAGCGCGGCGTCCTCGGTCTGCTCGGCGAGCGCCTGCGCCCAGTACAGGCACAGGTAGAAGTGGCTGCCGCGGTTGTCGAGGCCGCCGACCTTGCGCGCCGGCGACTTGTTCTCGTCCAGGAACTTGCCGGTCGCCTGGTCGAGCGTCTTCGCGAGCACGACCGCCTTCGGGTTCTGGTACGCGTGGCCGAGGTGTTCGAGCGACGCTGCCAGCGCGAGGAATTCGCCGAGCGAATCCCAGCGCAGGAAGCCTTCCTCGACGAACTGCTGCACGTGCTTCGGCGCGGACCCGCCCGCACCCGTCTCGAACATCCCGCCACCGGCCATCAGCGGCACGATCGACAGCATCTTCGCGCTGGTGCCGAGCTCCATGATCGGGAACAGGTCGGTCAGGTAGTCGCGCAGCACGTTGCCGGTGACCGAGATCGTGTCCTTGCCCGCGCGGATACGCTCGAGCGAGAAGCGGGTTGCGTCTTCCGGCGTCATGATGCGGATGTCGAGGCCGTTCGTGTCGTGATCCTTCAGGTAGCGTTCGACCTTCGCGATGATCTGCGCATCGTGCGCGCGCGCCGGATCGAGCCAGAACACGGCCGGTACGCCGGTCGCGCGCGCGCGGTTCACCGCGAGCTTGACCCAGTCCTGCACCGGCGCGTCCTTCGTCTGGCACATGCGCCAGATGTCGCCCGACTCGACCGCGTGCTCGAGCAGCACGTTGCCGGCTTCATCGGTGACGCGCACGACGCCGTCCGAAGGAATCTGGAACGTCTTGTCGTGCGAACCGTATTCTTCGGCCGCCTGCGCCATCAGGCCGACGTTCGGCACGCTGCCCATCGTGACCGGATCGAATGCGCCGTGCTGCTTGCAGTCCTCGATCACGGCCTGGTAGACGCCCGCGTAGCAGCGGTCCGGAATCACGGCCTTCGCGTCGTACAGTTCGCCGTCCGGACCCCACATGCAGCCCGACTCGCGGATCATCGCCGGCATCGACGCGTCGACGATCACGTCGCTCGGCACGTGCAGGTTCGTGATGCCCTTGTCCGAGTTGACCATCGCGAGGCGCGGGCGCACCGCGTATTCGGCCTTGACGTCGGCTTCGATCGCTTCGCGCGTGTCGGCCGGCAGGTCCTTCAGGCGCGCGTACAGGTCGCCGATCCCGTTGTTCGGGTTGAAACCGACCTGCGCCAGCACGTCGGCGTGCTTCGCGAGCGCGTCGCGGTAGAACACCGACACGAAATGGCCGAACAGGATCGGATCGGAGACCTTCATCATGGTCGCCTTCAGGTGCACCGAGAACAGCACGCCCTGCGCCTTCGCATCGGCGATCTGTGCTTCGATGAAGCTGCGCAGCGCGTTGCGGCTCATCACCGATGCGTCGATGACTTCACCGGCCTTCACGGCCGTCTTTTCCTTCAGCACCTTCTTCGCGCCGTCGGTCGTCGTGAGTTCGATCTTCACGCTGCCCGCATCGGCGATCAGCGCCGACTTCTCGCTGCCGTAGAAGTCGCCTTCGCTCATGTGCGCGACGTGCGCCTTCGACGTGGCCTGCCACGCACCCATCTTGTGCGGGTGCTTGCGGGCGTAGTTCTTGACCGACAGCGGCGCGCGGCGGTCGGAGTTGCCTTCGCGCAGCACCGGGTTCACCGCGCTGCCCTTGATCTTGTCGTAGCGGGCCTTGACGGCCTTTTCCTCGTCGGTCGACGGGTCTTCCGGATAGGCCGGCAGCTTGTAGCCCTGCGCCTGCAGTTCGGCGATCGCGGCCTTGAGCTGCGGCACCGACGCGCTGATGTTCGGCAGCTTGATGATGTTCGCTTCCGGCTTCAGCGTGAGCTGGCCCAGCTCCGCCAGATCGTCGGAACCCTTCTGCTCCGGCGGCAGGCTGTCTGCGAATGCCGCGATGATGCGGCCGGCGAGCGAAATGTCGCGCGTTTCGACGGCGACGCCGGACGAACGCGTGAAGGCCTTGACGATCGGCAGCAGCGAATAGGTCGCGAGCGCGGGCGCTTCGTCGGTGAGGGTATAGATGATCTTGGGCGAAGTGGACATGGTCGATGCGTTGCTACGTGAATATTGGAACTGAAGATCGCCGGCGATAACCGGCGGAGGGGCGACCGGATCGGTCGCGAATGGGGCCGCGCCGGCTCAGCCGGGCGGTGGTATTGCGAGGGCCGTCATGTTCTACCTTGCAGGGCATCCGGGCCGCATCGCGGCGCCGCGGCCCGCATGCCGGACCGCCCTGCCAACAAACCTGCCATCCACGAAACGCCCCGGCGCCGGCAGTAGGCGCCGGGGCGGCCGGAAACGCTCCGGCCCACCCCGGAAGGGGACTTACATGTTCTCGATCAGCACTTCGCCGAAGCCCGAGCACGACACCTGCGTCGCGCCTTCCATCAGGCGCGCGAAGTCGTACGTGACGCGCTTCTGCAGGATCGACTTCTCCATCGACGCGATGATCGTGTCGGCCGCTTCCGTCCAGCCGAGATGGCGCAGCATCATTTCCGCCGACAGGATCTCGGAACCCGGGTTCACGTAATCCTTGCCCGCGTACTTCGGCGCGGTACCGTGCGTCGCCTCGAACATCGCGACCGAATCCGACAGGTTCGCGCCCGGCGCGATCCCGATGCCGCCGACCTGCGCGGCCAGCGCGTCGGAGATGTAGTCGCCGTTCAGGTTCAGCGTCGCGATCACGTCGTATTCGGCCGGACGCAGCAGGATCTGCTGCAGGAACGCGTCGGCGATCGAATCCTTGATCACGATCTCGTTGCCCGTCTTCGGGTTCTTCACGCGCATCCACGGGCCGCCGTCGATCAGCTCGCCGCCGAACTCCTTCTGCGCCAGCGCGTAGCCGGCGTCACGGAACAGGCCTTCCGTGAACTTCATGATGTTGCCCTTGTGCACCAGCGTGACCGACTTGCGATCGTTGTCGATCGCATACTGGATCGCCTTGCGCACGAGGCGCTCGGTGCCTTCGGTCGACACGGGCTTGACGCCGATCCCCGAGGTTTCCGGGAAGCGGATCTTCTTCACGCCCATCTCGTCCTGCAGGAACTTGATCACCTTCTTCGCCTGCTCGGAGCCCGCGGCCCATTCGATGCCTGCGTAGATGTCTTCCGAGTTCTCGCGGAAGATCACCATGTCGATCTTTTGCGGCTCGCGCACCGGCGACGGCACGCCCTTGAAGTACTGGATCGGGCGCAGGCACACGTACAGGTCGAGTTCCTGGCGCAGCGCGACGTTCAGCGAACGGATGCCGCCGCCGACCGGGGTCGTGAGCGGCCCCTTGATCGACACCACGTATTCCTTCAGCACCTGCAGCGTTTCGTCCGGGAGCCACACGTCCGGACCGTACACCTTCGTCGCCTTCTCGCCCGCGAAAATCTCCATCCAGTGGATCTTGCGCTTGCCCTTGTAGGCATGCGCGACCGCCGCATCGACGACCTTGATCATGACCGGCGTGATATCGAAGCCCGTACCGTCGCCTTCGATATAGGGAATGATCGGCTGATCGGAAACGTTGAGCGAGAAGTCCTTGTTGACGGTGATCTTGTCACCGCCTTCCGGAACCTTGATGTGCTGATACGGCATGATCGACTCCAGTGACGTGGCTGAGCAGGTGATGCTGGTCGAAGCTGCGCGCGCGACGGGGGCGCGGCATGGCCACCCCGTGACGGCAACAGCGAGCCGCTATTCTAGCGCCCCAACCGGGCACTTCGGCATGAAGCGCGGCACTGCGTATCAAGACCTCACTTATGTCTTATATAAGACAGAGGACTTGCCGTTCCGTATTATGCATTAAGATTCCGCCATTTGCCATAGACCGCCCTGCCCGCTTGCTGCGGCCCGCCGGGCGGGCGCCCCGCCATGAACCTGATCGCCCTCAACAAGCCGTTCGGCACGATTTGCCAGTTTTCCGCGCACGAGACGCGGCCGTCGCTAGGCGACTGGGTAAAAACGCCCGGTGTCTATGCAGCCGGCCGGCTCGACGCGGACAGCGAGGGTTTGCTGCTGCTCACCGACGACGGCGCACTGCAGGCGCGCATCGCGGAGCCGCGCCACAAGCTCGTCAAGCGCTACTGGGCGCAGGTCGAAGGTGCGCCCGGCCCCGCCGACCTGAAGGCGCTCGCGCGCGGCGTCGATCTTGGCGACTACGTGACGCGCCCATGCCGCGCCGAATTCATCGAGCCACCCGACGCGCTGTGGCCGCGCAATCCGCCGATCCGCTATCGTGCCGCGATCCCGACCACGTGGATCGAGCTCGCGATCACCGAAGGCAAGAATCGGCAGGTGCGCCGGATGACGGCGGCCGTCGGCTTCCCGACGTTGCGCCTGGTGCGCGTCGGCATCGGCGCGCTGGATATATTCGCGCTCGGCATTGCGCCGGGCGAAACAATCGCACTGCCGCCGCGCGCGCCGTGGGACGGTTTCGCGCCCGCCGGATGACGGATTCGGGACGCACGATTTTTTTCGTCGTCTTTTTCGTCAACCACCTGCAAAGATCGCGCGTTAAACCACGCAGATGCCACCCTGAGCTATCCGGTATCGGCAGCCGAACGTGTTTGCGTCACGAAAGCGACGTCTTTTTCGAATACGATTCGGCGCCCGCAGCGCAATGAGAAATTTCTCGAAGCGTCTGTCAACCGAAAGGTGGATGGCACCGTTAGACGTCATGACTCCTATGCCGGGTCATTTGGTTAATTAACTAAAGCTGAGGAACACAACATGAACAAACTGATCGCCGCTCTGGTCGCTGGTCTCTTCGCAACGGCTGCTTTCGCACAAGCTTCGGCTCCGGCCGCTCCGGCTGCTGCTGCTCCGGCAGAAGCTGCTTCGGCACCGGCTAAGAAGGCAACGCACAAGAAGCACCACGCAGCGAAGAAGCACCACGCTGCGAAGAAGGCAGCTAGCGAAGCCGAAGCCCCGGCAGCTGCTTCGAACTAAGCAAGCAAGTTGTAATAACGCAGTCAAGAACACGCAGTCTTGCCGTTCTTACGGCGTTGAAAGGCAGATCACCGCAAGGCGATCTGCCTTTTTCTTTTTTGTGCCCGCCGGCGCGCATCGCGTACCATGCGGGTCTCGTTTTCCAGATAGGAGCCTTGCTGTGCAATTCTCCCTGCGCTCGTCGCTCGGCCGCCTTGCGCGCGCCGCCGTGTTTCCCGCCGCGCTCGCCGTCCTCGCGCTCGGCATGCAGGCCGCCAGCGCGCAGATGCCGCCCGGCGCCAAGCAGCCGAGCGAGTTCCCGCACGTGAAGCTGCGCGCCGGCATGTACGTGATCGACGCGGCCGTCGCCGCAAACGACGCCGACCGCGAACAGGGGCTGATGTACCGTTCGCAGCTCGCGCCGAACGAAGGCATGCTGTTCGTGTTCAACGAGAATGCCGTGCACTGCTTCTGGATGAAGAACACGCTGATCCCGCTGTCGATCGCGTTCATCCGCGCGGACGGCACGATCACCGACATCGACGAGATGAAGGCAGAGACGACCGACAACCACTGCCCGCGCAACAACGGCGTCTATGCGCTCGAAATGAGCAAGGGCTGGTTCGCCGCGAAGGGCATCAAGCCCGGCATGAAGCTCGAAGGCCTGCCGAAGGCCCAGTAACGGCGGTCCGCGGCCTCGCGCCGTGCCCCGACCGAAGCCGGCTGCCCGTTGCGCGCCGGCTTTTTTTTCGCCGGCGGCCGACGCTGCCCGGCTTGATTCCGCCGGCGCTGGCCGCATCTGCAAAAGCCACGCGCAAGCGCTATGCTTTAAGTCTCGCTTGTTCCAAACCCGGGCCGGCCCAGCCTGCCCGCTTACGATCCGAACCACCAGGAGGTTCACGTGCCCCGCAAAACCCCCATCGAGCGCTATCGCAATATCGGGATCAGCGCTCACATCGATGCCGGCAAGACCACGACGACCGAGCGCATCCTGTTTTATACCGGCGTGAGCCACAAGATCGGTGAAGTGCACGACGGCGCGGCCACGATGGACTGGATGGAGCAGGAGCAGGAACGCGGCATCACGATCACGTCGGCGGCGACCACGGCCTTCTGGAAAGGCATGGCCGGCAACTATCCGGAACACCGGATCAACATCATCGATACCCCGGGCCACGTCGACTTCACGATCGAGGTCGAACGCTCGATGCGCGTGCTCGACGGCGCGTGCATGGTCTACGACTCGGTCGGCGGCGTGCAGCCGCAGTCCGAAACCGTGTGGCGCCAGGCGAACAAGTACAAGGTGCCGCGCATCGCGTTCGTCAACAAGATGGACCGCGTCGGCGCCGACTTCTTCCGCGTGCAGCGGCAGATCGGCGAGCGCCTGAAGGGCGTCGCCGTGCCGATCCAGATTCCGGTCGGCGCGGAAGATCATTTCCAGGGCGTCGTCGATCTCGTGAAGATGAAGGCGATCGTCTGGGACGACGAAAGCCAGGGCGTGAAGTTCTCGTACGAGGAGATCCCCGCGAATCTCGTCGAGCTCGCGCACGAATGGCGCGAGAAGATGGTCGAGGCCGCGGCGGAAGCGAGCGAGGAACTGCTCGAGAAGTACCTGCACGACCATGAATCGCTGACCGAGGACGAGATCAAGGCCGCGCTGCGCAAGCGCACGATCGCGAACGAGATCGTGCCGATGCTGTGCGGCAGCGCGTTCAAGAACAAGGGCGTGCAGGCGATGCTCGACGCGGTGATCGACTACCTGCCGTCGCCGGTCGACGTGCCTGCGATCCTCGGCCACGACTTCGCCGATCCGGAAAAGCCGGCGGAACGTCATCCGAGCGACGACGAGCCGTTCTCGTCGCTCGCGTTCAAGATCATGACCGACCCGTTCGTCGGCCAGCTGATCTTCTTCCGCGTGTATTCGGGCGTCGTCGAATCCGGCGACACGGTGCTCAACGCGACGAAGGACAAGAAGGAACGGCTCGGCCGGATCCTGCAGATGCACGCGAACGAACGCAAGGAGATCAAGGAAGTGCGCGCGGGCGACATCGCGGCGGCCGTCGGCCTGAAGGAAGCGACGACGGGCGACACGCTGTGCGATCCGACCAAGCCGATCATCCTCGAGAAGATGGAATTCCCGGAGCCGGTGATCTCGCAGGCCGTCGAGCCGAAGACGAAGGCCGACCAGGAAAAGATGGGCCTCGCGCTGAACCGCCTCGCGCAGGAAGACCCGTCGTTCCGCGTGCAGACGGACGAAGAGTCCGGCCAGACGATCATTTCGGGGATGGGCGAGCTGCACCTCGAAATCCTGGTCGACCGGATGAAGCGCGAGTTCGGCGTCGAAGCGACGGTCGGCAAGCCGCAGGTCGCGTATCGCGAGACGGTGCGCACGACCGCGTCCGACGTCGAGGGCAAGTTCGTCAAGCAGTCGGGCGGCCGCGGCCAGTACGGCCATGCGGTGATCACGCTCGAGCCGAACCCGGGCAAGGGCTACGAGTTCCTCGACGAGATCAAGGGCGGCGTGATTCCGCGCGAATTCATCCCGGCCGTCGACAAGGGCATCACCGAAACGCTGAAGAGCGGCGTGCTCGCGGGCTACCCGGTCGTCGACGTGAAGGTGCACCTGACGTTCGGCTCGTACCACGACGTCGACTCGAACGAAAACGCGTTCCGGATGGCCGGCTCGATGGCGTTCAAGGAAGCGATGCGCCGCGCGAAGCCCGTGCTGCTCGAGCCGATGATGGCCGTCGAGGTCGAGACGCCCGAGGACTTCATGGGCAACGTGATGGGCGACCTGTCGAGCCGGCGCGGCATCGTGCAGGGGATGGAGGACATCGCGGGCGGCGGCGGCAAGCTCGTGCGCGCCGAAGTGCCGCTCGCGGAGATGTTCGGCTATTCGACATCGCTGCGTTCGGCCACGCAGGGCCGCGCGACGTACTCGATGGAGTTCAAGCACTACGCGGAAACGCCGGCCAACGTATCGGAAGGCGTGATCAACGCGAAGACGAAGTAACGCGCCGGGCGCTTGCGCCCTGCCGTATCGTGCAAAGCCCGTCCGGTTCCGCCGGACGGGCTTTTTTTCCGATGCGCACCGCTCGCGGCTTTTTGATCGGCCCGCCACGCGTTTTTCTCGCATGCCACAATGCAATGCGATTCGTCCGATGGAACCGTCCCGATGCCGCCCACCGCAGCCCTGCGCCGCCTGCTGACCCTCTATGCCGGCCTGATCGCCGCGAACGTCGCCGTCTGGCTGTGGGCGCTCGCGGTGCTGCGCGACCATCCGTTGCTGCTCGGCACCGCGGCGATCGCGTACGGGCTCGGGTTGCGTCATGCGGTCGACGCCGATCACATCGCCGCGATCGACGTCGCGACGCGCAAGCTGATGCAGGACGGCCAGCGTCCGGTGAGCGTCGGGCTGTTCTTCTCGCTCGGCCATTCGACGATCGTGATCGCCGCGACGCTCGGCATCGCGCTGACCGCGTTCGCGCTGCGCGACAGGTTCGACGCGTTTCGCGAGATCGGCGGCACGATCGGCACGGCGGTATCGGCCACCTTCCTGCTCGTGCTCGCGTGCGTAAACCTGATGATCCTGCGCGACGTGTGGCGGCGTTATCGCGGCGCGCCGGAGCACGCGCACGGCGCCACGCACGTGCACCGCCCGGCCGGACTCGTGTCGCGGCTGCTGCGCCCGCTGTTCCGGTTCGTGTCGAAGAGCTGGCACATGTATCCGGTCGGCGTGCTGTTCGGGTTAGGTTTCGATACTGCAACCGAAATCGGCCTGCTCGCGATTGCCGCCGCACAGGCGAGCCAGGGGTTGCCGGTCTATACGGTCATGCTGTTTCCCGCCTTGTTCACCGCCGGCATGACGCTGATCGACTCGACCGACAACGTGCTGATGATTCATGCGTACGGCTGGGCGATGGACGATCCGAAGCGCAAGCTGCTCTACAACGCGAGCATCACGTTCGTGTCGGCAGCCGTCGCGCTTGCGATCGGCGGGATCGAGGTGGCCGGCCTGCTCGCCGACAAGCTGTCGCTGACGGGCCCCGTGCGCGACGCGCTCGATGCGCTCGGCGAACGCTTCGGCTCGATCGGCTACGGCATCGTCGCGCTGTTCCTCGTCTGCTGGATCGCATCGATCCTGTTCCACCGCTGGCAGCGCGCGGCCGACGCGCCGGCGCGCTGAGCATCGTTCAGACGTTTCATTTCGGAAACAAAACTCCCGCAACGACGTTGCATGCGCCATCGCATGCATGCGCGCGCCTTGCGCCACGGGCGCAGACAGCCGGTGGCACGAATCTCGCAGATAGGGCTTCGCACGGCGGGCCCGCGTGCCGATACGCATTCGCGGCTGGCTTCAAGCGCCAGCCCGAAGGCAATCGGCCACCGAAAGGACAACGAATCTTTATTGGCCCCCTGCACCACACGTAGATAGCCGCGCGGCGACGAGGCTTCGCGCGCATTGGGAGGCCATAATGATGAAGACAAAACAGCCGTTCCGCGCGGCGGGACGGTGCTATCGCGCGACCTTGATGGCCGCAGCCGCGTTTGCGTGCTGCTGCTCGTATGCAGTCGCGCAGAACTCGGTGCCTGACTCCGCGCCCGACGCGGTCGCCAACGCCGACACCGTCATGATGCTGGTCGACGACGCTTCGTCGTGCGCAGCCAATCCGGCTGCATGCGCGGTGCATGTCTTTGCCGGCGGTGGCATCGGCGGTCACGGTGCCGGCGCGAACGGCAGTGGCGGCAACCCCGGCGGCGGCAGCGGGAGCGGCGGAAATAACGGAAACGGCGCTGTCGGACCTGCTGGTGTCGGCGGAGCGACAGGTGCAACGTCCGGCGGTACGAACGGCACGGGCCGCGGAGGCAATGCATCCGGCAACAGTGGTTCGGGTGGCAGTACTTCCGGTGGCGGCACTTCGGGTGGCGGCACTTCGGGCGGCGGCACTTCGGGCGGCGGTACTTCCGGCGGCGGTACTTCGGGCGGCGGCACTTCGGGCGGCGGTACTTCCGGTGGCGGCACTTCAGGTGGCGGCACTTCGGGTGGCGGTACTTCCGGTGGCGGTACTTCGGGTGGCGGCACTTCGGGTGGTGGTACTTCGGGTGGCGGCACTTCGGGTGGCGGAGGCCATGGCGGACATGGTGGCCATGGCGGCGGTGACGGAGGTGGCCAAGGCAATGGCGGGGGCACCGGCAGTGGCGGCTCGGGTAACGGTGGCGGTAACGGCAG
>NZ_FPJP01000015.1:59324-189906 GCF_900119325.1 Burkholderia sp. NFPP32
GGCCACGGCAATGGCGGGGGCACCGGCAGTGGCGGCTCGGGTAACGGTGGCGGCAACGGCAGTGGCGCCGGCGGCAACGGCGGTCACGGCAATGGCGGAGGCAATGGCAACGGCAACGGCAGTGGTGGCGCCGGCAATGGCGGTGCCAACGGTGTCGGCAATGGCGGCCACGGCAGCGGCGGATCGTCCGGAGGCAACCACTGACCGGAAGCGTTGCCCGGCCGGGTGCCGTCAGAGCATCTCGAGCGCGCGCTTGGTACGCGGCGCACGGAAGTACGCGTCAAGCTGCGCGCGCTCGTCATCGCTCAACACGAAATCGAGCGCGGCACGGTTGTCGCGCACATGTTCGATCCGCGACGCCTTCGGAATCGCGAATACGCCCGGCTGCGCGAGCACCCATGCCAGCGCGACGCGCATCACCGACACGCCGCGCTGCCGCGCGATCTCGTCGAGCGGCGAGCGCTTCGGCAACCGTCCGTGATCGACCGGGCTGTACGCCATCGCCGGCATCCGGTGTTCGGCAAGCCACGGCAGCAGGTCGAATTCCGGGCCGCGCCGCGCGATGTTGTAGAGGATCTGGTTGGTCGCGCACGCGTCGCCGCCCGCGTCGTCGACGAGCTCGGCCATGTCGGCGGTATCAAAGTTGCTCACCCCCCAGTGACGGATCTTGCCCGCGCGTCGCAGCGCCTCGAATCCCTCGACCGTCTCCTCGAGCGGCACCGAGCCACGCCAGTGCAGCAGGTACAGGTCGAGGCGATCGGTACGCAGGCGCTTGAGGCTCGCATCGCACGCGGCGACGACGCCGCGCCGGCTCGCACGGTGCGGGTAGACCTTGCTCACGAGGAACACGTCGTCGCGCAGGCCGGCGAGCGCCTCGCCGACGAGCGACTCGGTCGCGCCTTCGCCGTACATCTCGGCGGTGTCGACCAGCGTCATCCCGAGTTCGACGCCTTCGCGCAGCGCGGCGATCTCGTCCGCGCGGCGGGCCGGCCGCTCGCCCATTTCCCAGGTGCCCTGGCCGAGCTTCGGAATCGTCTCGCCGTCGGGCAGGACGACCGTGGAGATCGTGTCTGTCATGCGCTCCTCGCTGCGAATTCATGGCCGCGCACCGCGGCCGAAGCATGGAATACGACGCATCAGTGTAGTCAATCGGCGCGACACCGGCCTATCGCACGGCAAAAACCGGTTATAACGGCGCCGCATGATGACTTAGAATGGCCGCAACCTGATCGATACCCACTCCATGAAGTCACCCACGGACGACCGCTGGCAGGACCTGCGCCCCGACCCCGACAACGACACGCCGCTCTACCTGCAGCTCGCCCGCAAGCTCGGCGACGCAATCCATGACAATCGCTGGACGGCCGGCGAGGCGCTGCCGTCCGAGCGCGTGCTGTCCGACGCACTCGGCGTGTCGCGCATCACCGCGCGCAAGGCGATCGCGCTGCTCGTCGAGCAAGGCCTGATCCGCCGCACGCAGGGCGCGGGCAATTTCATCCAGCCGCGCTACGAGGATCCGCTGTTGCGGCTGTCGAGCTTCAGCGAAATGCTCGAGCGTCGCGGCTTCAAGCCGAGCTCGCAATGGATCGCCCGCGAGATCCAGCCCGCGAACCGCGACGAGGTGATCCAGCTCGGACTGTCGCCAGCCGCGTCGGTTACGCGCCTGAAACGCCTGCGCCTCGCCGACGGTATCGTGATGGCCGTCGAGAACTCGACGTTCCCCGCGACGCTGATTCCCGATCCGCAGGCGATCGGCGGTTCGCTGTACAGCTATCTCGAAGCGCGCGGCACGCCGATCGTGCGCGCGCTGCAGCATTTCCGCGCGGTCAACGCGACCGACGAGATCGCCGAACAGATGGGCATCGCGCCGCACGACGCGCTGCTGCTGATCACGCGGATCGGCTATACGTCGGACCAGCGCGCGATCGAGTTGACCGATACCTACTGCCGCAACGACTACTACGACTTCGTCGTCGAGCTGCGCAAGTAACGCAAGCCGCGCCGCCGGCGCTCACAGCCAGCTCGCATCGTCGGTGCCGAGCGGCACGGGCGGCCGCGTGAACGACGGCGGCGTCGCCGACAACCGCTCGGCCGGCCGCACGGCATCGATCGTGCCGAACGGCGATGCGATGCGATCGATCCGGTCACGCACGTCGGCAGCCGCGAGATCGGGCGCCTGCAGGCCGTCCGGCACGGCGCCGAACGACTGCAGCCAGCTCCCCGTCTGCGCGAGCGACAGCCGCACGTGCCAGCTTCCCCCTTCGCGCGCCCGGCGCGCAAGCGCGATCATCGCGCCGAACGCCGCGAGATAACCCGTCGCATGATCGAGCGCCTGGCACGGCAGATGGCGCGGTTGGTTCGCGTGCGCGGCCTGCTGCTCCTGCCACGCGATCCCGCTCGCCGACTGCACGAGGCTGTCGAAGCCGCGCCGCTTCGCCCACGGCCCCGCGTGCCCGTATGCGGACACCGACACGCACACGATGCCGGGCCGCAACTCCGCCAGCGCCTGCGGTGCGAAACCGCGCGCCGCGAGCGCGCCGGGCCGATACGACTGCAGGAACACATCCGCGTCGCGCACGAGTGCGTGCAGCGCATCGACGCCAGCCGCATCGCGCAGGTCGATCCACGTCGAACGCTTGCCGCGCCCGTTGTCGATCACGAGCGGCGCGATGTTCGGCAGGTGCGGGCCGTTGACGAGCAGCGTCTGCGCGCCGTGCGACGCCAACGTACGGCCCGCGACCGGCCCCGCGATGATGCGCGTGAGATCGAGCACGCGCACGCCGGCGAGCGGCTGGCCGGCTTCGCCGCGGCCGATCGGCTCGACCGGCGCGTCGCCGATCCGCTCGATCTCGAACAGCGGCAGCGACGCAATCGCGCGCGCCTGCTCGTGCGCCGCCCATTCATCAGGTGTTCTGATCAATGCCGCACACAGGCCGGCCTCGCCCAGCGCGGTATCGAGCGCCGCGCCATCCCACGTGCGGATCGCCGCGGCGACGTCGGCCGGATGCGCGCCGCAACCGAGCACGTCGAGGATTCCGTGCAGGTGATGCGGAAAATTCGCGTGCAACTGGATCCAGCGCCCGTCGCGCGTCTCGAAGAAGCCCGTCACCGGGTGACGCAGCTCCGGCGGCGGGCCATCGTCCACGCGCAGGTAGCGTTCGCTGCGGAACGCGACCAGCGCGTCGCGCACCGACACGTCGACGGATTGCGCGACGCCGGTGCGAAGCCGGTGGCATTCGGCCGCCGCGAGCCCGGCGGCCGCGATCGTCGCCGCGGCGAGCGTGCCGACATGGAACGTCGACGGCAGCGTCGGGTCCCGGCCCGTCACGGTCGCGCGAGCCAGCGCGTCGCGGTCGCCGTGCGCGAGTTGCCACAGATGGGTCAATGCGAGTTCGGGTGTCATGGTGAAGTGAGCGCCTCAGCGTCGGAGGGGAGACGGAATCGAGTCTAGAATTCGCGACAGGCGCAATCAATCTTGATTGCACGAATCAATACATAACGAATAGTTGTAGCCGGGCAGCGCTTCATGCGCCCCGACAGGAGCGACCGGCATGACATCCCTCAGCGCGCAGGAAGCCGCCGGCACCCTCGGTGTCAGCGTGAGCACGCTCTATGCGTATGTGAGCCGCGGGCTGCTGCGCTCGCTGCCCGACGGCGCGACCAAGCGCCGTCGCTACGACGCGGACGAGGTGCGCCTGCTCGCGCGCCGCCGCGCCGACGCGAAACGCGCGGGCGGCGTCGCCGAGCGGTCGCTCGACTGGGGCGTGCCGGTGCTCGAATCGCGGATCACGCAGATCGCCGACGGCCGCCTGCGCTACCGCGGCGCCGATGCGATCGCGCTTGCCGACGAGGCGACGCTGGAACAGACGGCCGCCAGGCTCTGGGAGTGTTCGCCCGCGCGGCTTGCCGCAGCATCGCTCACGTCGACCGGTTTCGACGCCGCGCAGTGGGACGACTGGGCGCGCCGCTGGGCGCATCTCGCGCCACTCGAACGCACGCTGGTGCTGCTGCCTGCCGCGGCGGCGACGCTGCCGCGCCTGTGGGCGCAGGGGCGCGACGCGCAGCTCGATTCGGCCGCGCTGCTGCTGCGCGTCGCGACGGCCGCGCTCGCCGGCATCGCGCCGGGCGACGCGCCCGTGCACCGGCAGCTCGCTGCCGCATGGCGCGTGCGACGGCGCGACGAAGCCGACCTGCTGCGCCGCGCGCTCGTGCTGTGCGCCGATCACGAACTGAATCCGTCGACCTTTGCGGTGCGCTGCATCGCGTCGACCGGCACTCACCTGTTCGGCGCGATCGCGGGCGGGCTCGCGGCGCTGTCGGGCCCGCGTCACGGCGGCGAGACGTTCCGCGCGGGCGCGCTGCTCGACGAAGCAGCCCGCGCCGCCGACCTCGATCGCTACCTTGCGCTGCGGCTGACGCACGACGAACGCGCGGACGGCGGCCGCACGGCACTGTCCGGTTTCGCGCACCCGCTCTATCCCGACGGCGATCCGCGTGCGCTGGCGCTGCTCGACGCACTGCACGCGGCGGTACCCGACCGACCGGCGCTGCACATGGCGCGCGCGCTCGCCGCGCGCGTCGAAGCGGCGACGGGCCTGCGGCCGGCGATCGATTTCGCGCTCGCGGTGCTGGAGCGCACGCTCGCGCTGCCGGACGGCGCGGCGTTCACGCTGTTCGCGGCCGGCCGCACGGCCGGCTGGATCGCCCATGCGCTCGAACAATATGCGGACGGCAAGCTGATCCGGCCCCGGGCGCGCTACGTCGGCAGCGACGCGGCCGCGTGACGACGGCCGTCGCGCCACGCGACGAGCGGCCGCCACCACGCCTGCGCGGCGCGCACGGCCGGCACCGCGAGCGGACCGAACGCGAACGTCGCGCCGTGCGGCCCCGCGCTGACCCATACGCGCATGCCGGACATCAACGTCAGCGAATCGCCGGCAGCGAGCCAGTGGTCGTCGGGGCGGCCCTCGACGGTCACCCAGACGTCGCCTTCGGCCACCTCGAGTACGGTGCGATCGACGATCCGCCACCGTCCGGCCGGCTCGTCACCGTCCATCACGTAGAGTCGCAGTTCGCGCATGGCAGCCTCCTGGTCGCACGGGTTCGATGGCACCAGTATTTCGGACAGTGACAGCACACGGACAGATACGGCGGCAGACACTTTCGGCTGAACTGTACTGGTCAATCGACGGGGACGGGCATCCGCCAGCCGGACTTCGCGTTGCACCGAACCTGCACGGCACGGCGGCTTTCCCTACAATGGCGGCTGTCCCGCGCCACCGCCATGCCTTCATGTTCCAAAGCCCGCCCGCCGCCGCTCCCGGCGAAAAGAACCTCACCGTGATGCTGTGGCTCGTTGCGACGGGCTTCTTCATGCAGACGCTCGATGCGACGATCGTCAACACGGCGCTGCCGTCGATGGCCGCGAGCCTCGGCGAATCGCCGCTGCGGATGCAGTCGGTCGTGATCGCGTACTCGCTGACGATGGCGGTGATGATCCCCGTGTCGGGCTGGCTCGCCGACACGTTCGGCACGCGGCGCGTGTTCTTCAGCGCGATCCTGGTGTTCTCGCTCGGCTCGCTGCTGTGCGCGAACGCGCATACGCTGACGCAGCTCGTCGCGTTCCGCGTCGTGCAGGGGGTCGGCGGCGCGATGCTGCTGCCGGTCGGGCGGCTCGCGGTGCTGCGCACCTTTCCGGCCGAACGCTACCTGTCCGCGCTGTCGTTCGTCGCGATTCCCGGCCTGATCGGCCCGCTGATCGGGCCGACGCTCGGCGGCTGGCTCGTGAAGATCGCGTCGTGGCACTGGATCTTCCTGATCAACGTGCCGGTCGGCGCCGCGGGCTGCATCGCGACCTTCTATTCGATGCCCGATTCGCGCAACCCGGCCGTCGGCCGCTTCGACCTGAAGGGCTATCTGCTGCTGACGATCGGCATGGTCGCGATCTCGCTGTCGCTCGACGGGCTCGCCGATCTCGGCATGCAGCACGCAGCCGTGCTCGTGCTGCTGATCCTGAGCCTCGCGTGCTTCGTCGCGTACGGGCTGTACGCGGTGCGCGCGCCGCAACCGATCTTCTCGCTCGAACTGTTCAGGATCCACACGTTCAGCGTCGGGCTGCTCGGCAACCTGTTCGCGCGGATCGGCAGCGGCGCGATGCCGTACCTGATCCCGCTGCTGCTGCAGGTGAGCCTCGGCTACTCGGCGTTCGAGGCCGGGCTGATGATGCTGCCGGTCGCGGCGGCCGGGATGTTCTCGAAGCGGATCATCACGCGCCTGATCACGCAGCACGGCTACCGCAAGGTCCTGCTTGCGAACACGATCATGGTCGGCGTGATGATGGCGAGCTTCGCGCTGATGCGCGACACGGTGCCCGTATGGGTGAAGGTCGTGCATCTCGCGCTGTTCGGCGGCTTCAACTCGATGCAGTTCACCGCGATGAACACGCTGACGCTGAAGGATCTCGGCACGGGCGGCGCGAGCAGCGGCAACAGCCTGTTCTCGCTCGTGCAGATGCTGTCGATGAGCCTCGGCGTCACGGTCGCCGGCGCGTTGCTCGCAACGTTCACCGGCATGCTGCGCACCGTGACGCCGAGCAACACGCTGCCGGCGTTCCATGCGACGTTCATATGCGTCGGGATCATCACGGCCGCGTCCGCGTGGATCTTCGCGCAGCTCGCGCCCGAGATCCGCAGCACCGCGCGCAAGACCGACCCGTCCGAGCGAGCGTGACGCGTGACGCGCGGCGCGCGCCGTTTCGGGCACCGCAACGCCACCGCGCGCACCATCGCGGTGCAGCTCGCCCCTGCGATGCGCGCTGCGATATCCCGTCCACCGGCCGCGACGGGCCGCCGCATGAGGCACGATGCCGTGCACGCTTCTTGCTCGCCTATTCTCTAGGTAAACTGGCAGTCTTCCTTCGGCCGACATCATGAGCATGATCGAAATCGATCCCCCCGGCTTTCAGCCGCCCCGCCCCGTCGCCGGCGACGACGGGAACCGGCGCACCGTGCTGTACGGCGGCTACACCGTGTTCAGCGTGTTCCAGCCCGTTTTCTCGGTGTCGCACCGCCGCGCGATCGGCTATCACGCATCGCTACGCGCGCACGACGAGGAAAGCCGCCAGGTGGCATCGCACGAGGTGTTCACGCAGGCGGCACGGCGCGGCGACCTGCTCGAACTCGGCCGGCTCGCCGAATCGCTGCATCTCGGCAATTTCCACGCGTTTGACAGTCACGACGAATGGCTTTTCCTGAGCCTGCATCCGGCCGCGCTGATGGACACCGTCTACGGCGACGCGCTGCTCGCGAACCTGAAGGCGCTCGGGCTGCCGCCGCACCGCGTGGTGCTCGAGGTGCCCGAGCAGGCGGGCGGCGAGACGCCGCGCTACGCGGCGATCGTCGACGGGCTGCGCAAGGCCGGCTTCCTGATCGCGCTCGGCGGGTTCGGCGCGAAGCATTCGAACATCGACCGCGTGTGGCACCTGCATCCCGATATCGTCACGCTCGACCGCGGCATCCTCGCGCAGGCGAGCGAGCACTCGCATCTCGAACGCGTGCTGCCGGGGCTCGTGTCGCTGCTGCACGAATCCGGCCAGCTCGTGCTGATGGGCGGCCTCGCGACCGAGCGCGACGCGCTGATCGCACTCGAGTGCAACGTCGATTTCGTGCAGGGCCAGTACTTCGCGGGACCGAGCGTCGACCCCGTGCAACCGCAGGCTGCGGCGGGCTGCATGGATACGCTGTCGGCCGCGCTGCGGCTGCGCGTCGCGCAGCGCGAGCGTACGCAGGCAGAACGGCTCGCACCGTATGTCGCCGCGCTCGAGGAAGCGAGCCGGAAGCTCGCTGCGGGCGAATCGCTCACCGATGCCGCCGCCGCCGTGCTCGGGCTGCCCGAGACCGCGCGCTGCTTCCTGCTCGACGCATCGGGGCGCCAGATCGGCGACAACGTGCTCGCGCGCGGCAGCGTGTCGCAGCGCGCCAAGCGCTTCCGGCCACTGCTGCATTCCGAAGGCGCGAGCTGGGAGCGCCGCCCGTACTTCATCGACGCGATGCGCGCGCCGGGCCGTGTGCATCTGACGCCGCCCTACCTGTCGATCAACGAGGCGCACCTGTGCGTGACCGCATCGGTCGCCGCACCCGCCGCGGCCGGCATGCAGGTGCTCTGCGTCGACATCAACTGGGAAGCGGCGCTCAACCGCGAGTGAACGCGACCGCGCGCCGCCTTCACGCGGCGGCGGCCGCCTTGCGCACGATCAGCCGGTGTACGCGTTTGCCGGACGACGCGCTGACGACCTCGTGCTCGTCGATCACGTGTATGCCGGCGCCGAGCGCCGCGTGCATCCGCGCCGAATCGAGCGGCGTATAGAGGCGGCCGCGCTCGTCGCGCAGCGCGCCGTTTCCGGCCACCCGCCAGCTCAGGTACAACGTGCCGCCCGGCATCAGGAGATCGGCCAGCCGTGCGGCGGCCGCCGCCGCGTCCGCCTGTTCGAGGTGCATGACGACCGTCTCGCACAGCACGTTGCGAAACGCGCCGGACGGCACGCCGGCCAGCGCCGGCAGTGTGGCCAGCTCGAAGCTCAGGTCGGGATGGCGCCGCCGCGCCTCGTCGAGCAGCGCGGCACTCGCGTCGAAGCCGCGCACGTCGAAGCCGCGCGAAGCGAGCCAGGCCGTGTCGCGCCCCGCTCCGCAGCCGACGTCCGCGGTCGGCCCCGGCGAGAAATGCTGTTCGAGCAGCGCGTACATGTCGTCGGGCGCGGCCTGGTCGAGCCAGTCCTGCGCATATTGCGCGGCATGGGCATCGTAGGCGTCGAGAGTCGGGCGATCCACCATGGCGATTGCTCCGCATAGGCGTCGTATGACGCACCCCGCATCTTAGCCGTTGCGCCCCGCCTGTGGCGTCGCGCGCGGCCCACGCAACGATGGCGCAAAGCCGGCCGGTGCGGCCCGCACTTCGCCCGCGCGCGGATCGAGTCAGACATGCGAATGTGCGCCGCCGTGCACGGGTCCGGCCCGCCGCTCGACTTCGCGGCGCACGTCGCCGCGCAGCCCCGCGAAGAACGCGACTTCGGCGACGACGAACAGCGGCCCGACCATCAGGCCGACCAGATCGTCGACGAACGCGGGCTTGCGCCCTTCGAACCAGTGCCCGACGAACTGCACGATCCAGCCGACGACGAACGCACCGATGCCGATGCCGAGCCATTGCACGGTCGGCAATCGCGCGAGCGCCTGCGCGGCCCACAGGCCGAGCGCGAACAACGCCGTCATCACGATCCCGAACCGCAGGTCGAGACGCAGGTAGAACACCGCGAACGCGACGGCGAGCAGCAGCGCCGGCGACAGCGCGATGCCGGCCAGCATGCCGATCGCCGGCCGCGACAGCAGCACCTCGACCGCGAACACGATCATCGGAATGCCGACCAGATGCGTCGCGATGTTGCGCGCGTCGCGATGGTAGGCCGCATACTGGGAAAGATGGTCTTCGAGCGTCTTCATCGCGTCTCCTGGCCGGTCGTTGAGCGCTATGATGCGCGTCACGCCCGAGAACCTCTGTCAGCTACCCGACATCGCGTGCCCATGCCTTCGTCGCTCGCCCCCTACGTGCCGCAGATCGAAGCGAACCCGTGGTTCGCCGCGCTGCCGCCCGCGTTGCGCGCGGACCTGCTCGCCCGTGCGGTGCTGCGCCGCCTGCCGGCCGGCCACGCGCTGTTCCGGCGCGGCGACCCGCCGTGCGGGCTGTACGCGGTACTGGCCGGTTCACTCACGATAGGTGCGGTCGACCCGCAGGGCAAGGAAGCGCTGCTGACGGTCGCCGAGCCCGTCACGTGGTTCGGCGAAATCGCGCTGTTCGACGGCCAGCCGCGCACGCACGACGCGATCGCGCTCGACGACGCGCTGCTGCTGCACGTGCCGCAGGCCGCGCTGCTCGCGATGCTCGACGCGACGCCGCAATACTGGCGGCAGTTCGCGCTGCTGATGGCGCAGAAGCTGCGCCTGAGCTTCCTCACCGTCGAATCGATGAGCGTGATGCCGGCCGCGCAACGGCTCGCCGCGCGCCTGCTGATGATCGCCGAAGGCTACGGCGGCATCAGCGCCAGGCGTACGCGCGTGCGGCTGTCGCAGGAAACGCTCGCGTCGATGCTGTCGCTGACGCGGCAGACCACCAACCAGCTGCTGAAGGCGCTGCAGGCCGACGGTGTCGTGCGGCTGCATGTCGGCGAGATCGAGCTCGTCGACATCGACGCGCTGCGTCGCGCGAGCGGGTTGGCCGGCGATACACCCTGAACGTCGCGCAACGGCCGCCACGCGACACCCCGCCGTCGCCGCGTTGCGCTATCGTGTCGGCTCGCTCCGCCCATCCCTCGCCCCGCCTTGAACACATCGACCGCCGCCGCCCCCTCCCGCCATCCATGGCCCGTGTTCGCCGCATTCCTGCGGCTCGGCCTCACGTCGTTCGGCGGCCCGGTCGCGCATCTCGGCTACTTCCGCGCCGAATTCGTCACGCGGCGCGGCTGGCTCACCGAGCGCACGTATGCGGATCTCGTCGGGCTGTGCCAGTTCCTGCCGGGGCCCGCGAGCAGCCAGGTCGGGATGGCGATCGGCCTCGCGCGCGCCGGCCATGCGGGAATGTTCGCCGCGTGGCTCGGCTTCACGCTGCCGTCGGCGCTGCTGATGATGCTGTTTGCGCTCGGCGTTCACGCGACGGGCGCGCCGATCGAAGCCGGCGCGCTGCACGGGCTGCGCATCGTGTCGGTCGCGGTGATCGCGCAAGCCGTCTGGGGCATGGCGCGCACGCTGTGCCCGGATGCGCGCCGCGTCACGCTGATGGCCGCGGCCGCGTGCGTCGCGCTACTCGCGCCGGCCGCGTGGACGCAGATTGCGGTGATCGTCGCGGCCGGTGCGGCCGGTCTCGTCCTGCTGCCGCAGCCGGCGCGCGACGCCCACGAGCCGTTGCCGCTGCACGTATCGCACCGCGCGGGCGTGCTGTGGCTCGCGCTGTTCGCGGCGCTGCTCGTCGCGCTGCCGTTCGCGGCACGCGTGCTCCGCTCCGATACGCTTGCCGTCGTCGATGCATTCTTCCGCACGGGCGCACTCGTGTTCGGCGGCGGGCACGTGGTGCTGCCGCTGCTGCAGGCGGCCGTGGTCGCGCCCGGCTGGGTCGGCGATTCGGCGTTCCTCGCCGGCTATGGGCTCGCGCAGGCCGTGCCGGGGCCGCTGTTCACGTTCGCGGCATTCCTCGGCGCGTCGCTGCGCGATGCACCGAACGGCTGGCTCGGCGGCACGATCGCGCTCGTCTCGATCTTCGCGCCGTCGTTCCTGCTCGTTGCCGGCACCGCACCGTTCTGGGAACGCCTGCGCCGCAGCACGCGCATGCAGGCCGCGCTCGCGGGCGTGAACGCGGCCGTCGTCGGGCTGCTGCTCGCCGCGCTCTATCACCCGGTCTGGACCGACACGATCGTGGCGCCGCGCGACCTGGCCGCCGCGCTCGTCGCGTTCGTCGCGCTGACGTTCTGGCGCGTGCCGCCGTGGGCTGTCGTGATCGCGAGCGCGGCGCTCGGCTGGGTGCTCGGCGTCGTCGGCTGATCCGGCAAGCGCGGCACGATCCTGCCGGGCAAAAAACAAAAAAGCCCTCGCAACGAGGGCTTTACTACGGGGTGCTGCGCGCCGCTACCGCGCGCGACGCACCGGACCTTACGCGAAGTTCTTCGCTGCGAAGTCCCAGTTCACGATGTTCCAGAACGCTTCGACGAACTTCGGACGTGCGTTGCGGTAGTCGATGTAGTACGCGTGTTCCCACACGTCGATCGTCAGCAGCGCCTTGTCGGCGGTCGTCAGCGGCGTCGCTGCGTTGCTCGTCGACACGATGTCGAGCGAACCGTCGGCCTTCTTCACCAGCCATGCCCAGCCCGAACCGAACGTGCCGACTGCAGCCTTCGTGAACGCTTCCTTGAATGCGTCGTACGAACCCCACTTCGCGTTGATCGCATCGCCCAGCGCGCCCGTCGGTGCGCCGCCGCCGTTCGGCGACAGGCTGTTCCAGAAGAACGTGTGGTTCCAGATTTGCGCGGCGTTGTTGAAGATGCCGCCCGACGACTTCTTCACGATCTCTTCCAGCGACAGGTTTTCGAATTCCGTGCCCGGGATCAGATTGTTCAGGTTCGTCACATAAGCCTGATGGTGCTTGCCGTAGTGGTACTGGATCGTCTCGAGCGAGATGGTCGGCGCGAGTGCGTCTTCAGCGTACGGGAGCGGCGGGAGCGTATGAGCCATGGCGATTCCTTCGTTGAGTATGTAGGGGGGCTTGTGTTGAATGCTGCCGAGCGTCCGATTGTAGGCGAGGACGAATAACCCCGCAAACTCACGGGCCATTTATCCGCGGTATGCGGAAAAGCGACGTTTGCGCAACGTCCGGCAGGACGAACCGGCGGTGCGCAGTATCCGTTCCCGCGCGGGACGCATCCGTTGCGGGACCTTCGTTTCGCTTGCGCCGGTTACGTCAGATCGTATCGGTCAACCGCGGCTGCACGTCGGCGAGCGACACGTCGGCCGAGCCTTCGGCGAGATGCACGGTCAGGCGCCGCTGCGGCTTCAGCGCGCTCGGCGCGCGCACCGCGCGGCCCGTCTGCGCATCGATGAGCGCCGCATAGCCGCGCTCGAGCGTACGCTTCGGGCTCAGCACCTCGAGCCGCGCCGCACAGGCTGACACACGCGCCGTGTCGCGCTCGTGACGACGCTGCAATGCGAGCGCGAGACGTTGCGACAGCCCTGCGAGCGCCTGGCGCGCCTGTGACGGATCGGGCCGCGCACGCTGCCAGCGCAACTGCGCGAGCGCGAAGCGCGCGCGCGCGTCGCGCACCGGCCGCGATGCCGCCGACGCGAGCCGCGCCGCGAGCTGCTCGACGTGCGTGCGCTGCCGCTGCAGCCGCTCGGCCGGGCTCACGAGCCGGCGAGCGAGCCAGTCGAGCTGCTGCGCGCGCTGTTCGAGCCGGCGTTCCATGCCGCGCGCGAGCGCGCGTTGGCGATCGCCGACCTCGCGCAGCAGCAGCGCGCGCTGCGGGCTCGCGAGTTCGGCCGCGCCGGTCGGCGTCGGCGCGCGCACGTCGGCCGCGAAGTCCGCGATCGTGAAATCGGTTTCGTGCCCGACGCCGCTGACGATCGGCAGCTCGCTCGCCGCGATCGCGCGCGCCAGCGCCTCGTCGTTGAACGACCACAGATCCTCGATCGAGCCGCCGCCGCGGCAGACCAGCAGCACGTCGACCTCGCGCCGCGCATTCGCGGCCTCGACGGCCGCGACGAGCTTTTCGGCGGAACCGGCACCCTGCACGGGCGCCGGATAGACGATCACCGGAATGTGCGGCGCACGGCGTGCGAGCGTGGTCAGCACATCGCGCAGCGCGGCTGCCTGCAGCGACGTCACGATGCCGATCGCGCGCGGGTGGGCCGGCAGCGGCCGCTTGCGCTCGGGCGCGAACAGCCCTTCGCCTTCGAGCTGCGCCTTCAGCCGGAGGAATGCCTCGTACAGGCGCCCCTGCCCGGTGCGCCGCACGGCCTCGACGTTGAGCTGCACTTCGCCGCGCGGCTCGTACATCGTGACGACCGCGCGAACCTCGATCCGGTCGCCTTCGCGCGGCGTGAATTCCGCGTATTGGGCGCGGCCGCGGAACATCACGCAGCGCATCTGCGCCTGCTGGTCCTTGATCGAGAAATACCAGTGGCCGCTCGCGGCGCGCGTGAAATTCGATACTTCGCCCGAAATCCACAGCAGCGGAAACGAACGCTCCAGCATCGTCGAAATCGCGCGATTGAGCGCCGAAACGGGAATCACTTCGTCGCCGCCGCGGGTCGCGCCGGGTGCAACAAAAGGGGAGTCGGAAGGCATGGACGGTCGGATGAATGCTGGCGGCGACACGATAGTCCGACACACGCGCGGCGTCCAGCACTGAGCGCATGCGTCGCGGCGCTCGAAAGGTGTCCACATTCCGGCAATCGTCCGCCTAAAACGCTTGGAAACCGCGGAAAAAGCCAGACAATTCCCGATAACACTTTGATTTTTATATACTTTTAAACCTTTCGGAATGATTCTCATCCGATTCGATGCCCACCGGGCGGGCGTTTGAGGCCATCGACCGGGGAGTTCTTCACAGAGTTATCCACAGCCCGCCGCGATGCGGCCCCGCGAGCTGCGTCGGCCGGTCGCGCTTGCCGCGTCCGCATGCGGCGCGCTAGAGTGCCGCCTTCCGCAGACCCCGCGGCATGCGCCGCCCAACGGAGAATCCGCCTTGACGAATCCGTCCCACGCCGCGGCGCACGACGCGCCGCGCCCGGTCCGATGAGCGCGCCCGGCGGCCCGCTCGCCCGGCTCGAAGCGCGCCTGACACGCGAATGGCAGCGGCGCGGCGCGCTCGCGTGGGCGCTCACGCCGTTCGCATGCGTGTTCGGCCTGTGCGCGGCGCTGCGGCGCACCGCTTACGCACAAGGCTGGAAGCAGCCGGTCGACGTCGGCGTGCCCGTCGTCGTGATCGGCAACGTGACCGTCGGCGGTACCGGCAAGACGCCGACCGTGATCGCACTCGTCGACGCGTTGCGCGCGGCCGGCTTCACGCCCGGCGTCGTGTCGCGCGGCTACGGCGCGAACGTGAAAGCGCCGACCGCCGTCACGCCCGCGTCGAGCGCGAGCGTGGGCGGCGACGAGCCGCTGCTGATCGCGCGCCGCACCGGCGCGCCCGTCTGGGTGTGTCCCGATCGCGTGGCGGCCGCGCAGGCGCTGCGCGCCGCGCATCCGGACGTCGACGTGATCGTCAGCGACGACGGCCTGCAGCACTACCGCCTCGCACGCACGGTCGAGCTCGTCGTGTTCGACCACCGGCTCGGCGGCAACGGCTTCCTGCTGCCGGCCGGCCCGCTGCGCGAGCCGCTGTCGCGGCACCGCGATGCAACGCTCGTCAACGACCCGTACAGCGGCACGCTACCGCCGTGGGCCGACACCTACGCGCTCGCGCTCACGCCGGGCGCCGCATGGCACCTCGACCAGCCCGCGCTGCGCCGCCCGCTGTCGCAGTTCGCGAACGAGCGCGTGCTCGCCGCGGCCGGCATCGGCGCGCCGGAACGCTTCTTCGCGACGCTGCGCGCGGCCGGTCTGGCGCCGGCGACGCGCGCGCTGCCCGACCACTACGCGTTCGCCGACAATCCGTTCGTCGACGATGCCGTCGATGCGATCCTGATCACCGAGAAGGATGCAGTAAAATTGGGCGCTTCCTGGCGCGACGCTCGACTCTGGGTCGTCCCTGTCGAAGCCGCGCTCGACCCTCGCCTCATTGCCATCGTTGTGGAGAAACTCCGTGGACGCTCGCCTGCTTGAAATCCTTGTGTGCCCTATCTGCAAAGGCCCGCTCCACTATGACCGCGCCGCGCAGGAGCTGATCTGCAACGCGGACAAGCTCGCCTACCCGATCCGCGACGGCATCCCCGTGATGCTCGTCGACGAAGCGCGCCAGACCGTCGAAGGCACGCCGGTCGACCCGGCCGGCCGCTAAACCGTCAGGCCGCTCGACCGCCGCAATCGCTTGAAGGCGCCCCGGCCCCGGCCGGTCGCCGAACGCCGCCGGGCGACCGGCGCCGGACGCGCCACCCGCCCCGTCCCTCTCACCGTTCCCCCCGATGACTCACCCGCAACCCTTCATCGCCGTCATTCCCGCCCGGCTCGCGTCGACGCGCCTCCCGAACAAGCCGCTCGCCGATCTCGGCGGCAAGCCGATGGTCGTGCGCGTCGCCGAGCGTGCGCGCGAAGCGGGCGCGCAGCAGGTGCTCGTCGCGTCCGACGCGCAAAGCGTGCTCGACGCGGCGCGCGATCACGGCTTCGAGGCGGTGCTGACGCGTGCCGACCATCCATCCGGCACCGACCGGCTCGCGGAAGTCGCGGCGACGTTCGGGTGGAGCGACGACACCGTCGTCGTCAACGTGCAGGGCGACGAGCCACTGATCGACCCCGTGCTCGTGTGCGACGTAGCGTCGCACCTGGCCGCGCATCCGGCCTGCGCGATCGCGACCGCGGCCCACCCGATCCACGATGCAGCCGACGTGTTCAACCCGAACGTCGTGAAGGTCGCGCTCGACGCGCAGAGCGTCGCGCTGTACTTCTCGCGCGCGCCGATTCCGTGGAGCCGCGACGCATACCAGCCGCACTGGCCGGACGTCGCGGCGATGCCGGCCCCTGCATTTCCGGTCTACCGGCACATCGGCCTCTATGCATATCGCGCGCGTTTCCTGCGCACGTATCCGACGCTCGCGCAGGCGCCGATCGAACAGGCCGAGCAGCTCGAACAGCTGCGCGCGCTGTGGCACGGCGAGCGCATCGCAGTACTGATCACCGGGTCCGCGCCCGAAGCCGGTATCGACACGCCCGCCGATCTCGCGCGCGTGCAGGCCCTTTTTCAGCCGGGTTCAAAATAACCCGTGGCATAATCAGGCGATTGTGCGAGCCGTCCGCGACCAGCGCGTCCTCGCTTGACCCCGCCCGCGGCCCTGCCGGCAGCCGCGCGTCGCCGAAGCCGACGCGCCGCATCAGACCGGTCCGCCGCGCGCCAGGCAAGCCCCGCGCACGATGTCGCCGGCGCCTTTGCGTCTCGCCACACGAATCTACATACTTGGAGATATCACCATGCGTTTGATCCTGTTGGGCGCGCCCGGCGCGGGAAAGGGCACCCAGGCAAACTTCATCAAGGAAAAATTCGGCATCCCGCAAATCTCGACGGGCGACATGCTGCGCGCGGCCGTGAAGGCCGGCACGCCGCTCGGCATCGAAGCGAAGCGCTTCATGGATGAAGGCAAGCTCGTGACGGACGACCTGATCATCGGCCTCGTCAAGGAGCGCTTGAAGGAATCCGATTGCGCGAACGGCTATCTGTTCGACGGCTTCCCGCGCACGATCGCGCAGGCCGATGCGATGAAGGACGCCGGTGTCGCGATCGACTACGTGCTCGAGATCGACGTGCCGTTCTCGGAAATCATCGAGCGCATGAGCGGCCGCCGCACGCACCCGGCATCGGGCCGCACGTATCACGTCAAGTTCAACCCGCCGAAGGTCGAGGGCCACGACGACGTGACGGGCGAACCGCTGATCCAGCGCGACGACGACAAGGAAGAAACCGTCAAGAAGCGTCTCGAAGTGTACGAAGCGCAGACCAAGCCGCTGATCAAGTACTACGGCGACTGGGCGCAGCGCGGCGAGGAAAACGGCCTGAAGGCGCCGCAGTATCGCAAGATCTCGGGCCTCGGCAGCGTCGAGGAAATCCGCGAGCGCGCGTTCGACGCACTGAAGTAAGCACCGCATCGCGCACCGCAAGCCGCCCTTTCCGGGCGGTTTTTTTTCGCCCGGCCGAGCTTCGCACGACCGCGCTTGTTTCGCCGCCACGCGATGGCCCCCCCGTACAATCGGTCGGATGCATGCGCGCTGACAACCGGCACACGTTTTTTCAACCGATCGCTTCGCATCGGACAGCACAACCGCCTTGCATGGGACCTCCCCAAGCGCTAAAGCGCCAAGGGCGGTCGACCGCCTTGCATGGGACCTCCCCAAGCGCTAAAGCGCTAAGGGCGGTCGACCGCCTTGCATGGGACCTCCCTAAGCGCTAAAGCGCTAAGGGCGGTCGACAAAGGAGACAGTCATGGAGATTCGCGGCAACGTCTTTCTGATCACGGGCGGCGCGTCGGGCCTCGGCGCCGGAACGGCGCGGATGCTCGCGCAGGCCGGCGGCAAGGTCGTGCTCGCCGACCTGAACGAGGCGGCGGGCGTCGCGCTCGCGACCGAGCTGGGCGGTGAATTCGTGCGCTGCGACGTGTCGAGCGAAGCCGACGCGCAGACGGCCGTCGACGCGGCAACGCGCGCGGGCACACTGCGCGGCCTCGTCAACTGCGCGGGCATCGCGCCCGCCGCGAAGACCGTCGGCAAGGACGGCGCGCATCCGCTCGACGTGTTCGCGAAGACGATCAACGTGAACCTCGTCGGCACGTTCAACATGATCCGGCTCGCGGCGGCCGCGATGGCCGCAACCGCGCCGACCGCGGACGGCGAGCGCGGCGTGATCGTCAGTACCGCATCGGTCGCCGCGTTCGACGGGCAGATCGGCCAGGCTGCGTACGCGGCCTCGAAGGCCGGCGTCGCGGGCATGACGCTGCCGATCGCGCGCGACCTGGCGCGCAGTGGCATCCGGGTGATGACGATCGCGCCCGGCCTGTTCGAGACGCCGATGCTGCTCGGCATGCCGCAGGACGTGCAGGACGCGCTCGGCGCGATGGTGCCGTTCCCGCCGCGGCTCGGCAAACCGGCCGAATACGCGATGCTGGTGCGCCAGATCGTCGAGAATCCGATGCTCAACGGTGAAGTGATCCGCCTCGACGGCGCGATCCGGATGCAGCCGAAGTAAGCGCGAATGAAAAACGCCCGCGATGCGGGCGTTTTTCATGCCGGGTTCCGGCCGTCGCGCGACCGGCTCAGTCCTCGTCGTCGCGCTGCATCCGCTGCCGCAATTCGGTCACCTGCGACTCGACGACGGTCGCATCGTCCGCCTCCGGCCGCTCGCCGAGATACTGCTCGAGATCCTCGAGCGCGGGGCGCAGGTAGTCGAGCCGCGCATACGCGAAACCACGGTCACGCACCTCGTCGAGCTGCTCGGGCAACAGGATCACGAGCCGCTGCTGCACCGCGAGCAGCCGCTGCCAGCGTTCCGTCTGCAGATAGATCGTCTTCAGGTTGCGCAGCATCCGCGCGATGATCTCGCGGCTCGTCGCGGGCTGCAGCAGCGCGCGCAACGCGCTGTCGACCGCACCGGCCGCGCGCGCGACATACGGCTCGAGCATCTCGACCATCTCGGCTTCCGACAGCGAATGGCCGTTGGTCGGATCGATGATCAGGTCGCCGTCCGGCAGCGTGACGCGCAGCAGGAAATGGCCGGGGAACGATACGCCGCGCGCCGGCACGCCGACCTGCTCGGCGAGCTCCAGATACAGCACCGACAGCGAGATCGGGATCCCGCGCCGCCGTTTCAGCACGGCGTTCAGGTGGCTGTTATCGGGGTCGTAGTAATCGTTGTGATTGCACGTGAAGCCGAGTTCACGGAAGAAGAAGTCGTTCAGCGCGGCGACGCGGCCTTTCAGGTCCGCATCGTCGGCGAGCCGCCGGCGCAGCCGCGCCGCAAGCATGTCGAGTTCGGCCAGCGTGCCCTGCAGGTCGAGGTCGGGATATGCGTCCTGCGCCAGCGACAGCGCGGTTTCCGTGACGGGCAGGCTGTCGTCGTCCGCCACGAGCGTGCTGAAGTAGTCGAGGACGCGGGTCATAGCGGTCGTCACTTGGCGCGCCTTCTGAAGTAAGCGTATTTGAAGCCCATCACCCACAACATACCGAAATATAGTGCAGCGAACAGCACGAGGCACGCGGCCATCAGCGCGATGCGATCGAGCGGCTGCGAGCGCATCCCGGTCCAGTCGAAGCTGATCGAGAACCAGTGCATCACGCCCGCGAGCACGAGCGTCGCGCCGACGAGCTGCATGAAGAAGCGCAGCCAGCCTGGCGACGGCTGGTAGATGCCGCGCTTGCGCAGCCCGAGGAACAGCAGCAGCGAATTCAGGCACGCGCCGACGCCGATGCTCAGCGTGAGGCCCGCATGGCCGATCAGCGGCACGAACACGTAGTTCGAGATCTGCGTGACGATCAGCACGCCGATCGCGATCTTCACGGGCGTCTTGATGTCCTGCTTCGCATAGAAGCCCGGCGCGAGGATCTTGATCAGGATGATGCCGACCAGGCCGATCCCGTAGGTCGCGAGCGCGCGCGCGACCATCGTGACGGTATGCGCGTCGAACTTGCCGTAGTTGAAGAGCGTCGCGGTGAGCGGCGTCGCGAAGAAGAACAGCGCGAGCGCGCTCGGCGCCGCGAGCAGGAACGTGACGCGCAGCCCCCAGTCGAGCAGCGCCGAATACTCGGTCGAATCGGCGTCGACGTGCGCCTTCGACAGGCTCGGCAGCAGGATCGTGCCGAGCGCGACGCCGAGCAGCGCCGTCGGGAATTCCATCAGACGATCGGCGTAGTTGATCCACGACACGGCGCCCTGCCCGAGCCGCGATGCGATGTTGGTGTTGATGATCAGCGACAGCTGCGCGACCGACACCGCGAACGTCGCGGGCACCATCTTCGCGAGCACGCGCTTCACGCCGGGGTGCCGCAGCGCGCGCAGCGGGTTGAGGCCGATCAGCGGCACCATGTCGATCTTCTTCAGGCCCGGCAGCTGCACGAGGAACTGCAGCACGCCACCCACGATGACGGCCCACGCGAGCGCGAACACCGGCACCTTCAGGTGCGGCGCGACGAACACGGCCGCGGCGATGAATGCGACGTTGAGCAGCACCGGCGCGAACGCAGGCAGCGAGAAGCTCTTGTACGTGTTCAGCACGCCGGACGCGAGCGTCGTCAGCGAGATGAACACGATGTACGGGAACATGATCTGCGTCATCGTGACCGCGAGCGGGAACGCGTGGCCGTCGGTGTGCAGGCCGGACGCGACCGCGAACACGACCCACGACGCGCCGGCGATCCCGAGGACCGACAGCACGGCAAGCGCCCACGCAAGCACGGTCGACATCGCGTCGACGAGCGCCTTCGTCGCATCGTGCCCCTGCTGGTTCTTGAACTCGGCGAGGATCGGCACGAACGCCTGCGAAAACGCACCTTCCGCAGAAAGGCGGCGCAGCAGGTTCGGGATGCGGAAGGCGACGTAGAACGCGTCGGTGTATTGACTGGCGCCGAACGCACGGGCGATCAGCGTCTCGCGGGCCAGTCCGGTCACGCGCGACAGCAGCGTGAAGCCGCTGACCGTCAGCAGGGCTCGGAATAGATTCATGGGGCGCTTATTATACGGACGTTGCGTGGCCCGGCCACCGCCCGATGCCGAAAAGCGCGCCCGCCGGCGGCGCCCCGCCCGGCGGGTGTCACATCGATCTTGCCACTCGCTTGATTTTGTTGCTATAATCGCCCGTTTCTAGGCCTGTACATGTACGGCAACTGCCGTTTCCATGTTCCGGCCTCGGTTAAAATCACCGTTTTTTTATGCGCCCCTGGGCAATCGTTCTCAGGGGACGGATCGAAAAGCAGCGCTTGGCCGTCAGGCTCCAAGCTCTGGAAACAGGACAGGATAAGGAACCGTCATGGCTAACTCCGCACAAGCACGCAAGCGCGCCCGCCAGGCCGCGAAGGCAAACTCGCACAACTCGGCGCTGCGCTCGAAATTCCGTACCGCGATCAAGTCGGTTCGCAAGGCTGTTGAAGCTGGCGACCAGGCAAAGGCTGCCGAGCTGTTCAAGGCTGCCGTGAAGACGATCGACACGATCGCCGACAAGAAGATCGTTCACAAGAACAAGGCCGCTCGCAGCAAGAGCCGCCTCGCCGCAGCCGTCAAGGGCCTGCAGGCAGCAGCGTAAATCCGGTGCGCCCGCTCACGCGGGCGTTCCTGTTTCCTGCGATCGCAAAAAAGCCCGCCTAGGCGGGCTTTTTTGCTGCCTGTCGTCCGGGCATCGGATCCGGACATCGGGGCATCGCGCCGACCGACGACAGTCGGGGCGGGCGCACCAGACGCCCTCGCCCGCCGGCATCACCGCATCACTTCTTCTCGCCGTAGTCCGGCAGCTCGCACGCCTCGGTGACGACGAGGTTGTTGTCCTTCGCGAAATTCAGCACGAAATCGAAAGCCATCGGTTCGACATCGCGCAGCCGCGAATCGAGGATCACGCATTTCAGGTCGCCGAGCATCGTCGGACGCACGTACAGCGAATACTTGAGACGCGCATTCGGCCCGCTCGCCCCCGGCCCGAAGCAGGCCATCACACCGGCCAGACGTTCCGACCAGTCGCTCGGGCGAAACTTTTTCCCGTCTTTCGTAATGCCCTGGATAAAGAATTCGGTCGGAGGGGTTTCAGCCATGTGGTTACCCAAGTGACGGCCCGGCGATGCCCAGGCGACAGCGCCTGGATACGCGAACACAAAGCTGGAATCGACGGCGGCACAAGCATTCCGATATCCCGAAAACAGGACGCCGATGCGCGCTGCCGGTGTGCCGCACCGGATTTGTGCAGCGCACAGCTTGTGTCCGGCAGAGCGCGAAGAGGCTTGCCTGCCGGGCTGGAGAAAACTTTTCGATTATACCGCAGCGCGCCATCGTGCGTCGTCCCGACGCCCCCTCCCCGTACCGCCGGCCGCGCGCCGCGATCGTGCCCCGCTTCTCTTCGCGGCTCGTCAAAGCACAGAAAATCCTTTATGCTGCTTTGAGTTATCCACACCCGACGGCGGCGCCGTCCGGCCTCGCTGCCGGGTGAAACCCGCCGTATTTCGCTTCATGACCGCCAAAACCATTCGTCACTACCTGCAGTTCAAGGATTTCTCGCTGGAAGACTACGAGTACGTGCTCGAACGCACGGGTATCCTGAAGCGCAAGTTCAAGAACTACGAGACCTATCACCCGCTGCACGACCGCACGCTCGCGATGATCTTCGAGAAGAGCTCGACGCGCACGCGCCTGTCGTTCGAGGCCGGAATCTTCCAGCTCGGCGGCCACGCCGTCTTCATGAGCACGCGCGACACGCAGCTCGGCCGCGGCGAGCCCGTCGAGGATTCCGCGCAGGTCATCTCGCGGATGGTCGACATCATCATGATCCGCACGTTCGAGCAGGAGGTCATCCAGCGCTTCGCGGAGAACTCCCGCGTGCCGGTGATCAACGGCCTGACGAACGAATATCACCCGTGCCAGGTGCTCGCCGACATCTTCACGTACTACGAGCACCGCGGCCCGATCGCCGGCAAGACCGTCGCGTGGGTCGGCGATGCGAACAACATGCTCTACACGTGGATCGAAGCCGCGCAGATCCTCGGCTTCAAGCTGCGCCTGTCGACGCCGCCCGGCTATGCGCTCGACATGAAGCTCGTGTCGCCCGACAGCGCGCCGTTCTACGAAGTGTTCGACGATCCGAACGAAGCATGCAAGGGCGCCAATCTCGTGACGACCGACGTATGGACGAGCATGGGTTTCGAAGCCGAGAACGAAGCGCGGATGAAGGCGTTCGCCGACTGGTGCGTCGACGAGGAAATGATGGGCCACGCGAACCCGGACGCGCTGTTCATGCACTGCCTGCCCGCGCACCGCGGCGAGGAAGTCACGGCCGGCGTGATCGACGGCCCGCAGAGCGTCGTGTGGGACGAGGCGGAAAACCGCCTGCACGTGCAGAAGGCGCTGATGGAGTTCCTGCTGCTCGGCCGCCTCAAGCACTGACGCGCCGCCGGAATCCGGCAGCAGACGGAAAAAGCGCCGATCGACGATCGGCGCTTTTTGTTTGGGTACGTGAAAACCGGCGCGGCCCCGCGCTACAGGCAGACCGGTTCGGCCTCGAGCTCGACGCCGAATTGCTCGCGCACGTCGGCCTGGATCGCCCGTGCCAGCGCGAGCACGTCGGCGCCCGTCGCGCCGCCGCGATTGACGAGCACGAGCGCCTGGCGGTCGTGCACGGCCGCCGCGCCCAGCGCCCGCCCCTTCCAGCCGCAGCGATCGATCAGCCAGCCGGCCGCGAGCTTCACCTGCCCGTCCGGCTGCGGATACGATACGACATCGGGCGCGCGGGCGCGCAGCGCATCGAACTGCGCGGCGTCGATCACCGGATTCTTGAAGAAGCTGCCCGCGTTGCCGAGAACGAGCGGATCGGGCAGCTTCGCGCGGCGGATCGCGACGACTGCGTCGAACACGTCGCGCGGCGTCGCCGCATCGGGCGCGATGCCGCGCGCGTCGAGCTCGCGCGTGACGTCCGCGTAGCCGAGCCGCGGCGTCCATTGCCTGGGCAGCCGGAACGTCACCGACACGATCGCGAACCGGCCGCGCCCTTCCCGCTTGAAGAAGCTGTCGCGATAGCCGAACGCGCAGCGCGCGGCGTCGAAGCGCTCGCTGCGCCCCGTAGACAGCTCGACGGCGACCAGCGAATCGAAATACACCTTCATCTCGAGGCCGTACGCGCCGATGTTCTGGATCGGCGCAGCGCCGACGGTGCCCGGGATCAGCGCGAGGTTCTCGAGGCCCGGCATCCCGTGCTCGAGCGTCCACGCGACGAAGTCGTGCCAGTTCTCTCCGCCGCCGGCCTCGACGTACCACGCGTCGTCGTCCTCGCGCACGACGCGGCGGCCCGCGATCTCGTCGAGCAGCACGACGCCGTCGAAATCGCGCGTGAACACGACATTGCTGCCGCCGCCGAGCACGAGCTGCGGCAGGTTCGCGACGCGCGGGTCGCGATGCAGCGCCTCGAACTGCGACGCGTGCGTGATGCGCGCGGCGAAGCGCGCGGTCGCGGCGATGCCGAACGTGTTGTGCGCGGCGAGCGGATGGTCGGGAAGCAGCGACAGGGCGGAATCGTCAGGAGGCATCGGTATTCGCGATCACGTCGGCCCGGGGCGGCGAATGGCCGGCCTTGGGCAAACGGAGGGGCATCGGTAAAATGGCAAACAGTCCGCAATTATAGCGAGTGCCCGCGCGCGAGCCGGGTGCCCGCATTTCAAGGGAGAATGCCATGCCATCGTTCGACGTCGTTTCCGAAGCGAACATGATCGAAGTGAAGAACGCCATCGAGCAGTCGAACAAGGAAATTTCGACGCGCTTCGACTTCAAGGGCTCCGACGCGCGCGTCGAGCAGAAGGAACGCGAGCTGACGCTGTTCGCCGACGACGATTTCAAGCTCGGCCAGGTCAAGGACGTGCTGATCGGCAAGCTGGCCAAGCGCAACGTCGACGTGCGCTTCCTCGACTACGGCAAGGTCGAGAAGATCGGCGGCGACAAGGTCAAGCAGATCGTCACCGTGAAGAAAGGCGTGACGGGCGATCTCGCGAAGAAGATCGTGCGGCTCGTGAAGGACAGCAAGATCAAGGTGCAGGCGAGCATCCAGGGCGACGCGGTGCGCGTGGCGGGCACGAAGCGCGACGACCTGCAGAGCGTGATCGCGATGCTGCGCAAGGACGTGACCGATACGCCGCTCGACTTCAACAACTTCCGCGACTGATCGCCGGCCGATCCGTCCCGTCATCACGCCGGGCCCCGCACACGCGGCGCGCCCGGCGCGCGGCAAGCGCCGCTTCGTCAGGCTTTTCCGCCGTCCTGCGCGCCGCCGTCCGCGGCCGCCTTCTTCTTGTCGCCGATCCGGCTTTCCTGCCCTGCGAGCAGCTTCGAAATGTTGCCGCGGTGACGCCACACGAGCAGCACGCTCATCGCGAGCACGGCCCATGCGACCGGGTTGTGGCTCGTGCCGAACAGGAACACGTCGAACACCGGCGCGAACACCGCCGCCACCAGCGCCGCGAGCGACGAATAGCGGAAGAAGAATGCGACGATCAGCCAGGTCAGCGCGGTCGCGAGCCCGAGCACCGGGTGTACGGCGAGCAGCACGCCGGCCGCGGTCGCGACGCCCTTGCCGCCCTGGAAGCGGAAGAACACCGGATACAGGTGGCCGATGAACACGGCGATCGCGACCCATGCGACCGCGACGTCGGGCAGGCCGAAGCGCCGCGCGAGCCAGACGGCAATCCAGCCCTTGAATGCGTCGCCGACGAGCGTCAGGATCGCGGCTTTCTTGTTGCCGCTGCGCAGCACGTTGGTCGCGCCGGGATTCTTCGACCCGTACGAACGCGGGTCGGCCAGGCCCATCGCGGCGCTGACGACGACGGCGAACGACACCGAACCGATCAGGTAGGCAACGAGGGCGGCGAGCAGGATCTGCATGCGGAGGACTCTTCTTTCAACGTATCGGTAAAGGGACGGCTCTGTGCGCGGCAAGCCGAAACGGCGCCCATTCTACCGAACGAGCGCGGCCTGCCACGAAGGTGAAACCCTCAGTCGACGCTCGCGCACTGCACGGGCTGCGCGCCGAGCAGCGACTTGAGCACCGCCGGCGCGAGGCTGACGAGGTAGCCGCGACGGCCGCCGTTCAGGTAGATCGTCGGCAATTCGAGGATCGTCGCCTCGACGTAGACGGGCATCGTCTTGCGCGTGCCGAACGGCGACGTGCCGCCGACGAGATAACCCGAGTGACGGTTCGCGACGTCGGGCTTGCACGGCTCGACGCGCTTCGCGCCGATCTGCCGCGCGAGGTTCTTCGTCGACACGGTGCGGTCGCCGTGCATCAGCACGATCAGCGGCTTCGCGTGTTCGTCTTCCATCACGAGCGTCTTCACGACGCTGTGCTCGTCGACGCCGAGCTGGCGCGCCGATTCGCCGGTGCCGCCGTGTTCGACGTATTCGTACGGATGCTCGCCGAACGTGACGCCGTGGCGGCGCAACAGCTGGGTCGCAGGGGTTTCGGACACGTGTCTGGATTTGCTCATGGCGGCATTCTAATGGCGAACGACCGGCGCGCGCGATGGCGTGCCCGCGCCGGCGGTATACTCGCGGCCCGTTTTCCGCGGGGCGGCCCGCGGCGTCGCCGTGGCGATTCCGCCCATCATCATTGCAGACATCGCGAAACGCTATTGCCCGATTGGCCGATTGTGGCGCGTGCATCGTCATGGCACGATCGTTCGCAAACATCGTCACGCCGCCGCCCGCCCCTTTTCTGGAGACGCCATGCCCTCGCCCATCCGTTCATCCGAGTCGCTCGCCGTCGATGCGCTGCTCGCCGCGCTGCCCGGCCGCATCGCCGACGTGCCCGCGCGCTGGGCAACGCGGGCGCCCGCGCACCCGGCGCTGATCGAGGACGCGCGCCGCCTGTCGTACGGCGACTTGTCGCAGGCCGTCGATGCGGCGGCCGCACGGCTCGCGAGCCTCGGCGTGCAAGGTGGCGACCGAGTGATGATCGTCGCGGAAAACTGCGTCGCGCAGATCGTGCTGCTGTTCGCGGCCGCCCGCGTCGATGCGTGGGCGCTCGTGTCGAACGCGCGGCTGTCGGCCGGCGAACTCGATGCGATCGCCACGCATGCGCGTCCGAAGCTGATCGCGTTCGCGACGGACGCATCGCCCGACGCACGTGCGCACGCGGCGCGGCTCGGCACGACACCCGCCGGCGCGCTGCCGGTCGACATCGGCGCATGGTCGTATCGCGTCGATGCGAGCGCGCCTGCCGAACCGGTGGCCGCCGACGGTGCCGCGCAATGCGCGGCGCTGATCTACACGACCGGCACGACCGGCGCGCCGAAAGGCGTGATGCTGTCGCACCGCAACCTGCTGTTCATCGCGGCGACGTCGAGCACGTTGCGCCGCGTGTCGCCGGACGACGTCGTCTACACGGTGCTGCCCGTGTCGCACGTGTACGGGCTCGCGTCGGTCTGCCTCGGCAGCCTGTACGCGGGCGCGACGCTGCGGCTCGCGCCGCGCTTCGCGCCGGAGGCCGTGCGCATCGCGCTCGCCGACGAAGGCGTCACGATCTTCCAGGGCGTGCCCGCGATGCACGCGAAGCTGCTCGAACACCTGCACACGCACGGCCACGCGTGGCACGCGCCGCGCCTGCGCTTCGCGTATTCGGGCGGCTCGCCGCTCGATGCGAACCTGAAGGCGCGCGTCGAGGGCTTGTACGGCGTGCCGCTGCACAACGGCTACGGGATGACCGAAAGCAGCCCGACGATCACGCAGACGCCGCTCGACGCGCCGCGCGCCGACAGCTCGGTCGGCGTGCCGATTCCGGGCGTCGACATGCGGATCGTCGCGCCGGACGGCACCGACGTGCCGCAAGGCGAGGTCGGCGAGATCCGCGTGCGCGGGCCGAACGTGATGCTCGGCTACTACCGCAACGCGGACGCCACGCGCGCAGCCGTGTCGCCGGACGGCTGGCTGAGCACCGGCGATCTCGCGCGGCAGGAAGCCGACGGCGCGGTGACGATCGCGGGCCGCAGCAAGGAACTGATCATCCGGTCCGGCTTCAACGTGTATCCGGTCGAAGTCGAACAGGTGCTGAATGCGCATCCGGACGTCGTGCAGGCGGCCGTCATCGGCCGCGCGGTCGAAGACAACGAGGAAGTGCTCGCGTTCGTCGAGCTGGTGCCCGGCGCGGCGGCGGACGAAGCGGCATTGCACGCATGGTGCGCGGAGCGATTGGCGCCTTACAAACGCCCTGCTCGCATCCGCGTGCTCGACGCATTGCCGGCCGCATCGACCGGCAAGGTGCTGAAGCACAAGCTGCGCGAGCTGGCCTGACGCCTGCCGGCGCGCGCAGCGAAGAACGCGCCGTGCCGGAATCGCGCGCCCCCCGTGCGCTAGCCGCGCGGATGGTGTTGCGCGTGCAGCGTCCTCAGCCGCTCGCGCGCGACGTGCGTATAGATCTGCGTGGTCGAGATGTCGCTGTGGCCGAGCAGCAACTGCACGACGCGCAGGTCGGCGCCGTGGTTCAGCAGGTGTGTCGCGAACGCATGCCGCAGCGTGTGCGGCGACAGGTGCGCGCGCACGTCGGCCTGCTGCGCGTGGCGCTTGATGATGTTCCAGAACTGCTGGCGCGTCATTCCGTCGCCGCGCGCGGTCACGAACAGCGCATCGGCCGCGCGTGCGCCGAGCAGCGCCGGCCGCGCATTGCGCAGGTAGCGCTCGATCCAGCCGTGCGCGACTTCGCCGAACGGCACGAGCCGCTCCTTCGAGCCCTTGCCCATCACGCGCACGACGCCCTCGTTGAGGCCGACCTCGACGGTCTTCAGCGTCACGAGCTCGCTCACGCGCAGCCCGCTCGCGTACATCAGCTCGAGCATCGTGCGATCGCGCAGGCCGAGCGGCGTGCCGATGTCGGGCGCACCGAGCAGCGCCTCGACCTGCGCCTCGGACAGCGTCGACGGAAACCGGGCCGCCTGTTTCGCGGACGTGATCCGCAGCGTCGGGTCCGCGCTCGCGCGATGTTCGCGCACGGCCCAGCCGTAATAGCGACGGAACACCGACAGCCGCCGGTTCGACGACGTCGCCTTGCCGTCGCTACGCGCGGCGATATAACCCGTCACCATCGCCTCGTCGGCCGAATCGAGCGGCGCGTCGTGCGTCGCGGCCAGCCATCGGGAAAACAGCACCAGATCGCGCCGGTACGCGTCGAGCGTGTTGCGCGAGAGCCCGTGCTCGAGCCACAGCGCATCGCAGAACACGTCGATCGACGCGCGGCTCGCGAGCAGCGCGGGCGATGCCGCGGCGGCATCGTCGTCGGCTTCGGGGGAAATCAGCGGTTCGCTCATCGGTACGGCACGCCCTCGTGCGCCAGCAGCCAGCGCTTCACTTTCTGGTAATAACCGTTGTCATCGTGGTTCGCGAAGCCGCCGAGGCCGCCTGCCGCGACGACGCGATGGCACGGGATCACGAGCGGAAAGTAGTTCGCGCCGCACGCCTGACCGACCGCGCGCGGCGCGCTGCCGATCCGCTTCGCGACCTGCCCGTAGGTCAGCACCGTGCCGGGCGGGATATCGCTGATCACGTCCCACACGCGGTGCTGGAACGCGCTGCCGACTTCGGCGAGCGGCAGGTCGAAGCGCGCCGACGCACGCTCGAAATAACGTTCGATCTGCTGGACCGCGCGCTTCGCGAGCGGCGAATCCGGATCGACCGACTTCACCGATTCGGGCAGATAGACGATCTCGCGCACCACCGCGGCGTCCGTGCGGATGCCGACCTTGCCGAACGGCGCGTCGATGACTGCATTGAACATTGCCCTCTCCTGAGCGATGGATGCGCGCGGCACCACCGCGCGCCGACGACACTTTACGCCGCCTTCACGCGGCGCGCAGCGCCCATTCGACATGCTCGCGCACGACCGGCGACGGATCGTCGGCCCGCGCGCGCAACGCGGCGACGATCGCGTCGCGCGCCTGCGGCGAAAGCCGGTCCGCGCTCGCGCGCAGCGCATTGCCGAGCCCGACCGCGAGATTGCGCAGCCAGCTTTCGTAGCCGATGCGCCGGATCGCGCTGCCCTGCATCCGCGTATCGAACGCTTCCGCGTCCCACCCGAACAGCTCGACGAGCGTCGCGCGGTCGAGGCCGTGCCGCACGTCGAAATCGGCGACGGGCGCGGCCTGCGCGAACTTGTTCCACGGGCACACGAGCTGGCAGTCGTCGCAGCCGTACACGCGATTGCCGATCATCGGCCGCAGCGGCTCGGGGATGCTGCCTTTCAGTTCGATCGTCAGGTACGAGATGCAGCGGCGCGCATCGACGCGGTACGGCTCGACGATCGCGCCGGTCGGGCATGCGTCGATGCAGCGCGTGCAATTGCCGCAGTGCGCGCCGGGAGCCTCGGGTGCGGTATCGGGCGACGTGTGCGCGTCGGTCGGCAGCGGAATATCGACGTAGATCTCGCCGAGGAAGAACAGCGAACCCGCGTCGCGCTGCAGCAGCAGCGTGTGCTTGCCGCGCCAGCCGACGCCGGCCTTCTGCGCGAGCTCGACCTCGAGCACGGGCGCCGAGTCGGTGAACACGCGGTAGCCGAACGCGCCGATCTCGCGCTCGATGCGCTCCGCGAGCGTCTGCAGCCGGTTGCGCAGCACCTTGTGATAGTCGCGGCCGCGCGCATAGATCGACACGACGGCCGCCTGCGGATCGTCGAGCCGCGCCCGTTCGCGTGCGCGCCAGTCGTGCGGCGCGAGCGCGCCGGGCTCGCCGTCGGGTGCGCCGGCGGCGAGCGTTTCGGCCGGCAGGTAGGCGAGCCGCACGGAAATCACGCGTCGCGTACCGGCCACAAGTTCGGCCGGCCGCGCGCGTTTCATCCCATGTTTCGCCATATAATCCATTTCGCCGTGGTATCCGGCTTCCAGCCAGGCGGCGAGGCCTGCTTCGGCATCCGAGAGATCGGTATCGCTGATGCCGATCGCCCCGAAACCCAATTCGCGCCCCCACGTCCTGATGCGAGCGGCGAGCGCAGTCAAGGCCGCATCGTCGAGCGCGCACGGCGCCGCGCCTTCGGCATGAGTCGAAGGCCTGTCGGATGCGGCGAGTTCCGGTAATCGGTTCATCGCACTATTTTACGAGAATGCCAGCCACGTCCCATACGCCTCATGCCGCCACGCTGCCGGCCCCGCTCGCGGAGCGCGTGACCGCGCTCGCCGACGAAGCGGCGACCGAGGCCTTCGGCACGCGCTTCGCGCATGCGCTCGACGCGGCGCGCATCGATCTCGCCCGTGCGCATGCGTTCGACGGGCTGCAGATCCAGCTGGTCGGCGATCTCGGCGCGGGCAAGACGAGCCTCGTGCGCGCGATCCTGCGCGGCCTCGGCCACCAGGGACGCGTGCGCAGCCCGACCTATACGCTCGTCGAGCCGTACGCGCTCGAACGCAGCGATGGGGAACTCGAGGTCTATCACTTCGATCTGTATCGATTCAACGATCCGGCCGAATGGTCCGACGCAGGCTTTCGCGAATATTTCAATTCCAGCGCGATCTGCCTCGTCGAATGGCCGCAACAGGCGGGCGTGCTGCTCGGCGTGCCCGATCTGGTTTTCTCGCTCGACGTGGATGGCGACGGCCGCGCCCTCACCGTCCGGGCGTACAGCGCTTCAGGAAAGGCATGTCTCGAAAGATGTTGATCAAACCGTTCCGCTCGATCGAATCGGCGGCCACCGCGACGCATAACTGGCGGCGCCGCCAGATTCTGCGCGCGGGCGCGTCGACGCTGGTGCTCGGCCTCGTCGCCCCGCGGCTCGCGCACGCGTCGTCGGTGCTCGGCGTGCGCGTGTGGCCCGCGCGCGATTACACGCGCGTCACGATCGAATCCGACCAGCCGCTGCAGAATAGCCAACAACTGCTGCAGGGTCCCGACCGTCTCGTCGTCGACCTGAGCGGCCTCGATCTCGACCAGGCGCTGCGCGACCTCGTGTCGAAGATCGCACCGAACGATCCGCAGATCCAGTCGGTGCGCGTTGGCCAGTACCAGCCGCACGTCGTGCGGATGGTGTTCGACCTGAAAGGCTCGGTGAAGCCGCAGGTGTTCACGCTGCCGCCGGTCGGCACCTACAAGTACCGGCTCGTGTTCGACCTGTATCCGGCCGTCGCGCCCGATCCGCTGACCGACCTGATCGCGCAGACGGAACGCAAGGAACAGGCGCTCAACGACACGGCGCGCGCGCAGCAGATGCAGCCGCCGAGCGCGCTGAACGGGCCGGCGACGCCGCCCGTCGCGGGCAACGACAACAGCGACGCGTTCTTCCAGCGCTTCGCGCAGAACACGCCGGCCACGCCGCACACGCCGCCGGCTGCCGGCACGCCTGCGACGCCCGCGAAGCCGGCCGTCAAGCCGCCGCCCGTCATCGCGCGCCGCGACGACAGCGACGACGACGGCGACACCTACAAGTTCACCGCACCGAAATCCGGCAAGGGCGGCACCGTGCGCCTGCTGACGGTCGCGATCGATCCGGGCCACGGCGGCGAGGATCCGGGCGCGATCGGCGGCGGCGGCACGTACGAGAAGCACATCGCGCTCGACATCGCGAAGAAGCTGCGCGCGAAGATCGACGGCGCGCCGAACATGCGCGCGATGATGACGCGCGACGCCGACTTCTTCGTGCCGTTGAACGTGCGCGTGCAGAAGGCGCGCCGCGTGGGCGCCGATCTCTTCGTGTCGATCCACGCGGATGCGTTCACGACGCCGTCCGCGCGCGGCTCGTCGGTGTTCGCGCTATCCGATCACGGCGCGTCGAGCGCCGCGGCGCGCTGGCTCGCGAACAAGGAGAATTCGTCGGACCTGATCGGCGGCATCAACATCAAGACGCAGGACGCGGCCGTGAGCCGCGCGCTGTTCGACATGTCGACGACCGCTCAGATCCGCGATTCGATGCGCTACGGCAACTACGTGCTGAAGGAAGTCGGCGGCATCAACAAGCTGCACAAGGGCTCGGTCGAACAGGCCGGGTTCGCGGTGCTGAAGGCGCCCGACATTCCGTCGATCCTCGTCGAGACCGCGTTCATCAGCAACCCGGACGAAGAGCGCAGGCTCAACGACGACAGCTATCGCGACGAGATGGCCGACGCGATCTTCCGCGGCATCAAGCGTTATTTCGCCGCGAATCCGCCGCTCGCGAAGAACCGGATGGCCTGACGGCCGTACCCGGCCACCCCGCCCCGCCGCCGGCACGCAGCGCGTGCCGGCGCGTCACGACGCCGCGAAGCGGCGCATCAGTTTCCCGCCGAACACGTTCACCGCGAGCCCGCCCATCACGAGCGCCGCGCCGAGCAGTTGCGCGCGCGTCAGGTGCTCGTCGAGCAGCAGCGCCGACGACGCGAGCCCGACGATCGGCACCAGCAGCGAAAATTGCGCGACCTGCGCGGCCGGGTAGCGCGACAGCAGGCGGCTCCACAGCCCGTAGCCGAGCAGCGTCGCGACGAACGCGAGATAGACGACCGCGAAGATCGACGCACCGTCGAGCCCGGCGAGCGCGGTCGCGATCCGCTGCGGCCCTTCGAACCACAGCGACAGCAGGAAGAACGGCACGGGCGGCACGAGGCTCGCCCATACGACGAGCGACACGAGGTTCGCTTTCCCGACCTTCTTCGTGACGATGTTGCCGAACGCCCACATCGCAGCCGAGCAGATCGTCAGCAGGAAACCCGCGAGCGTCATCGCACGGCCGCCCTGCGCCGCGATCACGACGAGCCCGCCCGCGGCGATCGCGAGCCCGACCAGGTTCTGCACGTGCAGCCGCTCGCCGAGGAACAGCATCGCGAACACCAGCGTGAAAAACGCCTGCGACTGCAGCACGAGCGACGCGAGGCCGGCCGGCATGCCGACGTACATGCCGGTGAACAGGAACACGAACTGGCCGAGCTGGATCGTCGCGCCGTACAGCACCAGCAGGCGCCACGGAATCTGCGGCCGGCGCACGAAGAACACCGCGGGCACGGCCGCGAGCGTGAAGCGCAGCGCGCCGAGCAGCATCGGCGGCATCCCGTGCAGGCCGACCTTGATCACGACGAAGTTAACGCCCCACGCCAGAATCACGACCAGCGCGAGCAGCAAGTCCTTCGGGGCCATCATCGGCGTCTCCTCGATTGTCGAATCGTTGTTCCGAAGCGCGTCAGTCTACCGGGTTTCGCCGCCCGGCCCGATACCCGCGCGGCGCGCATGGAATCGTCGGCGGGCGGCTATTACAATGACCTGCATCCCCATTGCATCACCGGACCCGCCATGACCGACTCGATCAAAGCCCTGCTGAAGCCGCACGTGCGCGACATCGGCAACCTGCAGGTGCGCCGCACGCTGCCCGCGCTCGCCGCGCGCCTCGTCGGCCCGTTCATCTTCTTCGATCACATGGGGCCCGCCACGCTGCCGGCCGGCACCGGGCTCGACGTGCGCCCGCATCCGCATATCGGGCTCGCGACCGTCACCTACCTGTTCGACGGCGCGATCCTGCACCGCGACAGCCTCGGCTCGCGGCAGGAAATCGTGCCGGGCGACGTGAACTGGATGACGGCCGGCCGCGGGATCGTCCACTCCGAGCGCACGCCCGACGCGCAGCGCGCAAACGGCCACACCGTGCACGGAATCCAGACCTGGGTGGCGCTGCCGCGCGCGCACGAAACCACCGAGCCGTCGTTCGAGCACCATGCGGCCGACACGCTGCCGAAGCGCGACGAAGACGGCGTGTCGCTGACGGTGATCGCCGGCGATGCGTTCGGGCTGCGCTCGCCGGTCACGACGTTCTCGCGCACGCTGTACGTCGCGGCCGAATTCGCGGCCGGCGGCCGCATCGAACTCGACGCGTCGCACGAGGAGCGCGCGGTCTACGTGGTCGACGGCGATCTCGCGATCGACGGCACGCCGGTTCCGGCCGAGCAGATGGCCGTGCTCGCGCCGGGCGCGGCGGTCACGCTGACGAGCGCCGGCGGCGCGCGCGCGATGCTGCTCGGCGGCGACAGGATCGACGGCGAGCGCTTCATCGAATGGAATTTCGTCGCCAGCAGCCGCGACGCGATCGCGCGCGCGAAGGAAGCCTGGACGCGCCAGGAAATGGGCAAGGTGCCGGGCGAGACCGAGTGGATTCCACTGCCCAAGTCGAAGCCGCGTTGAAAAACGGGCGCGCCGCCCCCATCCTGACGATATTCGAACGGAAGAGAACGACATGGACACCACGCTTGCCACATTCGAGAAAGACGTCATCGAGGCGTCGCTGGACACGCCCGTGCTGGTCGACTTCTGGGCGCCGTGGTGCGGCCCCTGCAAGACGCTCGGCCCGCTGCTCGAAAAACTCGAAGCCGATTACGAAGGCCGCTGGAAGCTCGTGAAGGTCAACGTCGACGAGAACCAGGAACTCGCCGCGCACTTCCAGACGCGCAGCATCCCGCACGTGATCGCGTTCGCGGACGGGCGCCCGGTCGACCAGTTCGTCGGCGTGCTACCCGAAGGGCAGTTGCGCGCGTTCCTCGACCGGCTGCTGCCGGCGCCCGAGGAAGCCGAACGCCGCGCCGCGCAGTACGCGGTGGCCGAATCGCGCCACGACGACGCGCTCACGCACCTCGAAGCGGCGCTCGCGCTGAACCCCGGTTTCGACGACGCGCGCCTCGACCTGATCGAACTGCTGCTCGCGAACAACCAGGTCGAAGTCGCGCGCGCCGAGGCCGAGCGCCTGTCGCCGCAGATCGTGGAAGGCGGCGATCCGCGCTACCAGGCGATCAAGACCCGTTTCGACGCGCTCGACGCAACGGCCGACCTGCCGCCGACCGACGCGCTCGAAGCCCGTATCGCAGCGAACCCGGGCGATCTCGACGCGCGCTTCGACCTCGCGCAGAGCCTGATCGCGCGGCGCGAGTATGAAGGCGCGCTGGAGCAGTTGCTGGAAATCGTGCTGCGCGACCGCGCGTATGGCGACGATCTCGGCCGCAAGACGATGATTTCGGTGTTCGAGCTGGCGGGCGACCGCCCCGATATCGTCGCCGGATGGCGGCGCAAGCTGAGCATGGCGCTCAACTGACGAACGACCGGCAGGGCCGCAACGGCCCGGCCGGTCGCCGTATCGCTGGCAGCGCGTGTCCCGCGCCGCAGCATGAAGCAACGCCCGCGCGTCGCCGATCAGCCCGCGGCCTGCGCCGCGATCGCGCGCAGCGCATGCGCGGCGGCCGCGAAGCCGAAGCTCGCGGTCACGCACACGCTCGAACCGAATCCCGCACAGTTGAGCCCCGCGACGTGCGCGACCGCGGACGGCTCGGCGCCGTCCTCGATGTCGCATGCGGCCGCTTCCGGGTAGATCAGCGGCTCGTCCGAATACACGGCGCTGATCTTGAAACGCGCCTTCGGCCCGCGCGGAAAGCCGTGCTGCTTGCGCAACTGCGCGCGCACCTTCGACAGCAATGGATCCTGGATCGTCAGCGCGAGATCGTCGATCCGGATGCGCGTCGGGTCGAGTTGCCCGCCCGCGCCGCCGACCGTGACGAGCGGCTGCCGCTTCGCGACGCACCATGCGATCAGCGCGACCTTCGTGCGCACGCTGTCGATCGCGTCGATCACGTAGTCGAAACCGCCGCCGAGCAGCGCGTCGAAGTTGTCGGGCTCCGCGAAATCCTCGATCCGGTTCACGCGGCACGCGGGATCGATCAGCGCGATCCGCTCGGCCATCGCGTCGACCTTCGGCTTGCCGTAATTGCCGTCGAGCGCATGGATCTGCCGGTTCGTATTGCTTTCCGCGACGTTGTCGAGATCGATCAGCGTCAATGTACCGATCGCGCTGCGCGCGAGCGCCTCGGCCGTCCACGAGCCGACGCCGCCGATCCCGATCACCGCGACATGCGCACGCTCGAAAGCGGCGGCCGCCGGCGCACCATACAGCCGCGCGACGCCGCCGAAACGCCGTTCGCGATCCACGTCAAGCTGGATTGCCGGGGTCGGGGTAAGATCAGAAGAACTGGGCGGGGCAGTGTCGGCAGCGGACATGGCAGCAAGGAAAACGTAAGTCGAGCAGCCCTCTATTTTGCCTGAACTCCCCGCTCCCACGCGCCACTGTGCACGCACGATTCTTGCGCGTTCGCTATACTGGCCCCAGATTGAAGCGTTTGCATAACATGACGACTCTCGCCGATCTCCGCATCAACTATTCGCGTGCTTCGCTCGACGAAGCCGATGCCGCCCCCGACCCCTTCGTCCAGTTCGACCGCTGGTTCAAGGAGGCGCTCGCCGCCAAACTGCCCGAGCCGAACACGATGACGCTCGCGACCGTCGGCGCCGACGGCCGGCCGTCTGCCCGGATCGTGCTCATCAAGGGCGTCGACGAACGCGGGTTCGTCTTCTTTACCAATTACGAAAGCCGCAAGGGGCACGATCTCGCCGCGCATCCGCAAGCGGCGCTGCTGTTCTACTGGATCGAGCTCGAGCGCCAGGTGCGCATCGAAGGCCGGATCGAGAAAACCAGCGCCGAAGAAAGCGACCGCTATTTCGCGTCGCGCCCGCTCGGCTCGCGCATCGGCGCATGGGCGTCCGACCAGAGCGCGGTGATCGACAGCCGCGCGACGCTCGAAGCGCGCGAAAAGGCCGTCAGCGAACGCTACGGCGACACCCCGCCGCGCCCGCCGCACTGGGGCGGCTACCGCCTCGTGCCCGACGCGATCGAGTTCTGGCAGGGGCGCCCGTCGCGGCTGCACGACCGTCTGCTCTATACGCGCGACGCCGACACGTCGCCGGGCTGGACGATTTCGCGCCTGTCGCCGTAAGCGCGGCGCCGGCACATGCCGGTCGTGTCTCGTGTTGCATCCGGGCGCCCGCGCCGCAAGCGGCGGGCGCCGTCAAGATACTTGGCTGTATTCGATTCAACGAACAAACGGAGAATCCAAATGTTCTGGGAAAAGAAGCTGGCACAGTGGGCGGATGAAGTACGGGCGAAAGCGAACATACCGGCACGCCTCGTGCTGTGGAACGGCGAACAACTCGATTTCGGCACCTTCAGCGCGCCGCAGGTCACGCTGAAGGTGAACAGCGCGTCGGCGTTGCCGCTCTTGCTCGAACCGAGCCTCGACAATCTCGGCGAGGCGTACGTGAAGGGCAAGATCGACATCGAGGGCAAGCTGTCGGACATCATCAACATCGGCTACTCGCTCGCGCGCAGCACGGTGACGAGCGCGAGCAAGCTCGCGCGCGTGAAGCGCTACTTCAACCACACGAAGAACACCGACAAGAAGGCGATCCAGTACCACTACGACGTCTCGAACGAGTTCTACAAGCTGTGGCTCGACGAGAACATGGTGTACTCGTGCGCGTACTTCGAGAACGGCGACGAGAATCTCGCCACCGCGCAGATCAAGAAGATCGACCACATCCTCACGAAAATCCAGTTGCAGCCGGGCCAGCGCCTGCTCGACATCGGCTGCGGCTGGGGCGCGCTCGTGCTGCGCGCCGCGCAGAAGTTCGGCGCGACGTGTCTCGGCGTGACGCTGTCGCAGAACCAGTTCGACCTCGCGACCGCGCGCGTGAAGGCCGCCGGACTCGAGGACAAGATCGAGATCCGCCTGCAGGACTACCGCGAGATCGACGGCCAGTTCGACCGCATCACGAGCGTCGGGATGTTCGAGCACGTCGGCCGCAAGAACCTGCCGCTGTACTTCTCGCGGGTGCGCGAACTACTCGCCGACGACGGCATCGCGATGAACCACGGCATCACGTCGACCGACGCGGAAAGCGGCGAAACGGCACTCGGCGGCGGCGAGTTCATCGACCGCTACGTGTTCCCGGACGGCGAGCTGCCGCACATCAGCCTCGCGCTCGAAGCGGCGCAGCGTGGCGGACTGGAAGCGGTTGACGTCGAAAGCCTGCGGCGGCACTATGCGCGCACGCTCGACATCTGGACGGAAAACTTCGAGGCGAAGGCGGAGGAAGCGCGAAAACTCGTCGACGACGAAAAATTCCGCATCTGGCGCGTGTATCTCGCCGGCTGCGCGTATGCGTTCGAACACGACGACGTGTCGATCTTCCAGATCGTGTGCCGCAAGGCCGGACGCAGCGCGAAAACGCTGCCGTGGTCGCGGCGCTATATGTACGAACACGCGCTGCCGCGCTAGGCGGCGCTTCACGCTGGGCATGCATGGGTGACGGCAGGACGCGGCGCAAGGCGCCGCCGGAACGACAGCAGCGCGACGACACGGACGAGTCGCACGCCGACGGACAATTCGACCTGTTCGGCGTGCCGGCGGACGCTGCACGCGCGTCGTCGCCCGCGGACGACACGCACCCTGCAAACGCCGATGAACGCGTGACTTCGAACCCGCATGACGATGCGCGGCAGGCGCCGCCCGCCCGCGCAGCCTCCCGCCCTTCCGACGAACCAACGCCGCCCGCCCCCGGCCTGCTGTGGGACGACCCGTCGCCGCCGGCCGCGCCGCCGAAGAAAAGCCAGCGCCGGCGCGGCGTGCCGTCCGCGCCGATCGCGGCGGACGTCGCCGACGCAGCAGCCGGCCTGCCGCCGAATGTCCGGCTCGGCACGTCGTCGTGGTATTTCCCCGGCTGGAACGGCATCGTCTACGACGGCGATTTCGCGCAGACGAAGCTGTCGCGCGAAGGGCTCGAAGCGTACGGCGCGCATCCGCTATTGAAGAGCGTGAGCCTCGACCGGTCGTTCTACGGCCCGCTGTCGGTGGCCGACTACCTGCGCTACGCGCAGCAGGTGCCCGACGATTTCCGCTTCGTCGTGAAGGCGCCGGCCGCCGTGACCGACGCGGTCGTGCGCGGCCGGCGCGGCGAGCCGTCGGGACCGAACCCGACCTTCCTCGACGCGCAGCTCGCCACCCGGGAATTCGTGCAGCCGTGCCTCGAAGGGCTCGGCCGGAAGGCCGGCGTACTCGTGTTCCAGTTCTCGCCGTTGCCCGATCATCTGCTCGCCGAACCGGCCGCGCTGATCGATCGGCTCGCCGCGTTCTTCACGGCGCTGCCGCCGCTGCCGCCGGAAGCCGACGGCCCGCGCTACGCGATCGAGATTCGCGACGCGAGCCTGCTCACGCCGCGCTTCATCCGCGCGCTCGCCGCGCTCGGCGTGCGCTACTGCGTCGGCCTGCACGCGCGGATGCCCGACCCGCTGCGCCAGGCCGCCGCGCTCGCGCTGCTCGACGGCGACGCGCCGGGCCCGCTGATCGTGCGCTGGAGCCTGCGCGGCGGCTTCAAGTACGAACAGGCGAAAGCGAAGTACGAGCCGTTCGACAAGCTCGTCGACGAGGATCCGGCCACGCGCTCGGCGCTCGCCGAACTGGCCGCGCGCTACGCGCTGGCCGGTCAGCCGGTGATCATCACGATCAACAACAAGGCGGAAGGCTCCGCGCCGCTGTCGTGCATCGCGCTCGCGCGCGAGATCGCCGCCGCGTGCGCGCAGTGGCGCGGCGAGGCGGCTTGACGCCGGTTTCCGCCGTTCGCTCGCTTACGCGCCGCGCAGCGACTTCAGCCGGTGCGAGAACTTCTGCCGGAATTTCGCGAGCTTCGGCCCGATCACGACCGAACAGTAGCCCTGCCCCGGGTTACGCGCATAATAGTTCTGGTGATAGTCCTCGGCCGGCCAGTAGTTGCCGTCGAGCGGCACGACCTGCGTGACGATCGGCTGCCCGAACACCTGCTCGCGCTCCAGTTCGCGGATCACGTCGAGCGCGGTGTCGCGCTGCGCATCGGAATGCGTGAACACGACCGACCGGTACTGCGTGCCGACGTCGTTGCCCTGCCGGTTCAACTGGGTCGGATCGTGCGTCGCGAAGAAGATCTCGAGGATCTCGCGATAGCCGATGCGCGCCGGATCGAATGTCACGTTGACGACTTCCGCGTGGCCCGTGTCGCCTTCGCAGATGTCGCGATAACCGGGATTGCGCGTGTGGCCGCCCGCGTAGCCCGACTGGACGGCCGTCACGCCATCGACGTCGAGAAACACGGCCTCCGTGCACCAGAAACACCCGCCTCCCAACGTCGCGGTTCCAAGCATTTCGTTCCCCATGAAATCAGACCCTCGTTGATGACAGCAGCCGGCACGCAGGTGCCGGCGCCACCGTTGCATCTCGCCGCTGCGCATCCGTGGTACGCGACGCAGCGGCACTTCGGCAAGTATCTCACTCGCGCGCGAACCTGGCAGATCGCACAGGTGCCGCGCGCGACCGACCGCACGTTTCTCGACTACACTTAGGCACGCGTGACCGCGGCGCAAACCGTCCGGCCACGCAAAGCGTCCGATGCACGCCCGACCCTGATGCACCCATCATCTGCCGGAACATCGATATGCACGTCTTGACAGACATCGTCCGCGTCGCGGGCCCGGTCGCCGCCACGTCGCGAGCCGACGCTTCAACTTCACCTTCGCGATATCGTGCGCCCGTGTCACTCAGGGCGTCGCGATCCGGTTCATCGTCTTCACCCGCTTTCACGATCTGATGCACGGCGCCGCGCGTGTCGCCGACGCGTGCATCCGCCTGCCGATCGCGCCCGCCGGCGAGATGCGCGCCGTGCGGCCACCTCGACCCGTACGTCCGCAGCGCACGGCCGTGCGTCAGTAGTCCGATACCACCGAGAGGGCATCACCATGAGCATGCGGCCTGACCCGACGTTTCACGCTTCGCCCGAGCTTGCGATGCAGGCGCCGGCGGAAGAGTTTGCCTATACGTTGTTGCTGAGCCCCGATTTTTCCAGACCCGACGCGCTCGCCGTGATCGACGTGAAGCCCGGCTCGCCGACCTACGGAAAGATCGTGCACACGGTGACGATGCCGAACACCGGCGACGAGTTTCACCACTTCGGCTGGAATGCGTGCTCGTCGGCGCTGTCGCCGCTGACCGGCCATGCGTTCCTCGAGCGCCGCTTCCTGATCATCCCCGGCCTGCGCTCGTCGCGCATCTACGTGATCGACACGAAGCCGCACCCGACGCAGGCGCGCATCCACAAGATCATCGAGCCCGACGAGATCTTCGCGAAGACCGGTTATTCGCGGCCGCACACCGTTCACTGCGGCCCCGAGGGCATCTACGTGAGCACGCTCGGCGGCGCGGGCAAGGACGGCACCGACGGCGCGCCCGGCATCTTCATCATGGATTGCGAAACCTTCGACGTGCTCGGCCGCTGGGAGATCGATCGCGGCCCGCAGGACAAGCACTACGATTTCTGGTGGAACCTGCCGCGCGACTACATGGTGTCGAGCGAATGGGCGCTGCCGCCGCAATTCGAGAACGGCATCGTGCCCGAGGATCTGCTCGCGAACAAATACGGGCACCGGCTGCATTTCTGGGACCTGCGCGCGCGGCGCAACGTGCAGACGATCGATCTCGGCGCGCAGCACCAGATGGCGCTCGAAGTGCGGCCCGCGCACGACCCGGTGCGCGAATACGGATTCGTCGGCGTGGTGGTCGATACGACGAACCTCGAAGGCTCGATCTGGACCTGGTGGCGCGAGGACGGCAAGTTCCATGTGAAGAAGACCGCGACGATCCCGGCCGAGCCGGCCGCGGCCGACGAACTGCCGCCGCTGCTGAAAGCGTTCGGCGCGGTGCCGCCGCTCGTGACCGACATCGACCTGTCGCTCGACGACCGCTTCCTCTACGTATCGTGCTGGGGCACCGGCGAGATGCGCCAGTACGACGTGTCGGATCCGCATAACCCGGTGCTCGCGGGGGCGGTGCGGATCGGCGGCATCGTGCGCCGCGCGCCGCACACGAACGGCCGCGCGTTCGCGGGCGGCCCGCAGATGGTGGAGATCAGCCGCGACGGCCGGCGCGTGTACTGGACCAACTCGCTCTATTCGACGTGGGACGACCAGTTCTACCCGGACGGCGTGCCGGCCGCGCAGGTGCTCGCGCACGCAGGGCCGGACGGCGGGCTGACGCTCGCCGACGATTACTGGGTCGAGTTCCCCGACGGCTATCGCGCGCACCAGATCCGGCTCGAAGGCGGCGACTGCTCGACCGACTCGTTCTGCTACCCGTCGGTCAAGCGTTGAACACCGGACTTCACGCGCAGTTCGCGCTGTGGGCGGCCGTGCTCGCGAGCGGCGTGTATCACGGGCTCAATCCCGCGATGGGCTGGCCGCTCGCGGTGTCGAACGCGCTGATGACGCGCCGCGGCGGCGCGCTCGTCGCGGCGCTCGGCTATCTCGCGCTCGGCCATGCGCTCGCGGTATTCGCGGTGATGCTGCCATTCGGGCTGCTCGCCGCGCTGCTCGCGTGGCAGTCGGCGATCCGGATCGGCGCGAGCGCGCTCGTGATCGGCTTCGGCGCCGTGCTGCTGATCCGGCGCCGGCATCCGCGTGCGCTCGCGCGGATCCCGCCGGCGCGGCTCGGCCTGTGGTCGTTCGCGGTCGCGATCGCGCACGGCGCGGGGCTGATGCTGGTGCCGATCTACCTCGGGCTTTGCGGGCTCGACATGGACGCCGGCCACCGCGCGGCGGCCACGCTCGTCGATGCGCATCTCGGGATGGCGCTCGTCGTCGCGGCCGTGCATGCGGCCGCGATGATCGCCGCCGGCGGCGGGCTCGCGTGGCTCGTGTACCGCTATCTCGGGCTGAAGTTCGTGTCGCGGAGCTGGTTCAATCTCGATGCGGTGTGGGCGTCGAGCCTGATCGTGACGGGCGCGCTGTCGCTCGGGCTGGCGGCGACGCGATAGCACGGGCATCGATAGTGCGCGTGGCGGATGGGGTGGATCGGCGGATCGGCAGGTGGACAGGCCGGCGGCACCGCACAAAAACGCGACAGAACGGCCATGCCGACCGCGCGCCATCGTGATCCCGGCAGCGCGCCGCAGTGTTCGCTACGTCACCCTATCCCCGCGATGCGCCGTCCGGCCGGGCCCGGCGGCCCCGATTCCGCTAAAATCGGGCCATGCGCACCACTTCCCAACCGACCGCCTTGTCGCCTTTCGTCCGCCGCGCCCGTCACACCTGCGTCGCGCCGCGCCCGCCCGTTTCGTTCCGGATGGCCGCCCGATGAGCCGCGCCAATCCGCCGGATTTCGACGCGGCCGCCTTCCGCCAGGCGCTCGGCCAGTTCGCGACGGGCGTGACGGTGATCACGACGCGCGCGCCGTCCGGGCAACTGATCGGCATCACCGCCAGCTCGTTCAACTCGGTATCGCTCGATCCGCCGCTCGTGCTGTGGAGCCTCGCGCACAAATCGGCGTCGACGCCCGTATTCCGCGGCAACAGTCATTACGTGGTGAACGTGCTTGCGGCGTCGCAGCTCGACCTGTGCAAGCGCTTCTCGACCTACAAGGGCGACCGCTTCGAAGGGATCGCGCATGTGGCCGGCAATTCGGGGATGCCCGTGCTCGACGGCGCGCTTGCGTGGTTCGAATGCCACAACCGCAGCCGCTATGACGAAGGCGACCACGTGATCTTCGTCGGCGAAGTGGAACGCTGCGGCGTGCGCGCCGCGTCGGACGAGACACCGCCGCTCGTGTTCCACGGCGGCGGCTTCCACGGCCTTACACCGCTTTGATCGCACCCGTGCGCGCCAGCCCGACCGGCGCGCCGGCTTCGTCCTTCAACGTCTGCAGCACGATGTTCGAACGGATGTCCATCACGCCGGGCGCCTTGTAGAGCCGGTTCAGCACGAAATCCGAATAGTGCTTGAGGTTGTGCGCGAGCACGCGCAGCAGATAGTGGCTCTCGCCCGTCACGACGAACGCGCCGACCACCTCCGGCCATTCGCGCAGCGCTTCCGCGAAGCGCTCGTGCCATTGATTCTCCTCGTTGCGCATCGATACCTGCACGAACGCCTCGAGCTCGAAGCCGAGCTTCTCGCGGCTCAGGCACGCGCGATAGTGCTCGATCACGCCCTGCTCCTCGAGCAGGCGCATGCGGCGCAGGCAGGCGGACGGCGAAAGCGAAATCCGTTCCGCCAGATCGAGATTGCTGATTCTGCCCTCCTCCTGCAGTACCGCCAGAATCCGGCAGTCGGTGGCATCGAGCGTGATCGCGTGCATTTTTGGTCCCCGTTTTCCCTCTCAGTCGAATTATCTGCCAATCCGGCGGATTGTCCATGTTTATTTCGCAAGCACTTTCTGCGAGCGTCCACCTATCATTCGAAGCATCGACTCACCGATTCGTCATGCCATGGACACACTCTGGGACATCTCGCCGCCTGTCAGCCCCGCCACCCCCGTGTGGCCGGGCGATACGCCGGTTTCCGTCGAACGCGTGTGGCGAATGGAGGCCGGCTCGCCGGTCAACGTCGCGCGCCTGACGCTGTCGCCGCATACGGGCGCGCACTGCGACGCGCCGCTGCACTACGACGCCGACGGCGCGCCGATCGGCGCCGTGCCGCTCGACACCTATCTCGGCCCGTGCCGCGTGATCCATTGCATCGGCGCATCGCCCGTCGTGCAGCCGGCCGATATCGCGACCGCGCTCGACGGCGTGCCGCCGCGCGTGCTGCTGCGCACCTGTGCGCAAGCGCCGGTCACGCAATGGGACCCCGGCTTCTGCGCAGTCGCGCCTGAAACGATCGACCTGCTCGCCGCACATGGCGTGAAGCTGATCGGCATCGATACACCGTCGCTCGACCCGCAGGAATCGAAGACGATGGATGCGCATCACCGCGTGCGTGCGCACCGGATGGCGATCCTCGAAGGCATCGTGCTCGACGACGTGCCGCCCGGCGACTACGAGCTGATCGCACTGCCGCTGAAGTTCGCGACGCTCGACGCGAGCCCTGTGCGCGCGGTGCTGCGCGCGCTGCCCGCGCATGCTTCCTGATTACCCCGACCTACGACCCCACATCATGATCAAGACCCGTGAAGACGCGCTCGCGCTCGACCGCGACGACCCGCTCGCCCCGCTGCGCGACCAGTTCGCGCTGCCCGACGGCGTGATCTACCTCGACGGCAACTCGCTCGGCGCGCAGCCGCGCGCGTCGGCCGCCCGCGCGCAGCAGGTGATCGGCGCCGAATGGGGCGAAGGGCTGATCCGCAGCTGGAACACGGCCGGCTGGTTCGCGCTGCCGCGCCGTCTCGGCGACAAGCTCGCGACGCTGATCGGCGGCGCGCCCGGCGAAACGGTCGTGACCGACACCATCTCGATCAACCTGTTCAAGCTGCTGTCGGCGATGCTGCGTCATCAGGCCGAGCGCGCGCCCGAGCGCCGCGTGATCGTGTCGGAACGCTCGAACTTCCCGACCGACCTGTATATCGCGCAGGGGCTGATCGAGCAGCTCGGCGGCGGCTACGAGCTGCGCCTGATCGACGATCCGGCCGACCTGCCCGACGCGCTCGGCGCGGACACGGCCGTCGCGATGGTCACGCACGTGAACTACCGCACCGGCTACATGCACGACATGCCGGCCGTCACGCAGCTCGTGCACGACGCGGGCGCGCTGATGCTGTGGGATCTCGCGCACTCGGCCGGCGCGGTGCCGGTCGACCTGAACGGCGCGCGCGCGGACGGCGCGGTCGGCTGCACGTACAAGTACCTGAACGGCGGCCCCGGTTCGCCCGCGTTCGTGTGGGTGCCGCAGCGCCATCACGCGCACTTCTCGCAGCCGCTGTCCGGCTGGTGGGGCCACCGCGCGCCGTTCGCGATGCAGCCGGGCTTCGCGCCCGATCCGGGCATCGCGCGCTTCCTGTGCGGCACGCAGCCGATCGTGTCGATGTCGATGGTCGAATGCGGGCTCGACGTGTTCCTGCAGACCGACATGCAGGCGATCCGCCGCAAGTCGCTCGCGCTGACCGATGCGTTCATCGCGCTCGTCGAAGCGCGCTGCGCGGGCCTGTCGCTGAAGCTCGTCACGCCGCGCTCGCATCACCAGCGCGGCTCGCAGGCGAGCTTCGAGCATCCGCACGGCTATGAAGTGATGCAGGCGCTGATCGCGCGCGGCGTGATCGGCGACTACCGCGAGCCGTACGTGCTGCGCTTCGGCTTCACGCCGCTCTATGTGCGCTTCGCCGACGTGTGGGATGCCGTCGAGACGCTGCGCGACATCCTGGCCACCGACGCGTGGAAGGCGCCCGAGTTCGCCGAACGCGGCGCGGTGACCTGACCGGTTTTGCCCGGCGCGCGCCGCAGTGACGTGCGGATAACGCGCCGCGCCCCCGTCATTCAACCCTGGAGAAAGTCGTGAATTCTGGTCATATGCAGCCGCCCGGCGACGAAGCGCCGGCGGGCTGCCCGTTCTCGGGCGCACGCGCCGCGCAACCGGTACATTCGGCGCAAGCGGCACACGAAGCGCCGCACGTGCCGGGCGATGCCTCGGGCCAAGCCGGCTGGCACAACGCGCAGCTCGATTTCTCGAAGTCGATGAGCTACGGCGACTACCTGTCGCTGAATTCGATCCTCGACGCGCAGCACCCACTGTCGCCCGACCACAACGAGATGCTGTTCATCATCCAGCATCAGACGAGCGAGCTGTGGATGAAGCTCGCGCTGTTCGAGCTGCGCGGCGCACTCGACGCGGTGCGCTCCGATGCGTTGCCGCCCGCATTCAAGATGCTCGCGCGCGTGTCGCGCATCCTCGAGCAGCTCGTGCAGGCGTGGAACGTGCTGTCGACGATGACGCCGTCCGAGTATTCGGCGATGCGGCCGTATCTCGGGCAGTCGTCGGGCTTCCAGTCCTACCAGTATCGTCAGCTCGAATTCCTGCTCGGCAACAAGAACGTGCAGATGCTGCAGCCGCATGCGCATCGGCCCGACATCCTCGAACAGGTGCGCGCGACGCTCGAAGCGCCGTCGTTCTACGACGAGGTCGTGCGCCTGCTCGCGCGGCGCGGGTTCCCGATCGCACCGGAGCGACTCGAGCGCGACTGGACGCAGCCGACGCGTCACGACGAGACGGTCGAAACCGCGTGGCTCGAGGTGTACCGACACCCGCAGCAGCACTGGGAGCTGTACGAGATGGCCGAGGAACTGGTCGATCTCGAGGACGCGTTCCGCCAGTGGCGCTTCCGTCACGTGACGACGGTCGAGCGCATCATCGGCTTCAAGCAGGGCACGGGCGGCACCAGCGGCGCGCCGTATCTGCGCAAGATGCTCGACGTCGTGCTGTTCCCCGAGCTCTGGCACGTGCGCACCACGCTCTAACGCACACGATGCACGCGATGCGCCCGCACGTCACGACGACGTGTGGGCCAGTTCCTCCCCGTCGCGCGGCACCGACTGCGCGCGCGACAGCCGCGGAATGTGCCGCCGCACCGCGAGCAGCGCGATGCACACGACGCCCATCGCCGCGGCCAGCATCGTCAGGTACGCACCCGCACCGCCCGCCGTGATCACGATCGCGCCCGCGAACGCGCTGAGGATCGCGCCGAGCCGGCCGAACGCGAGCGCGCTCGCGGTGCCCGTCGCGCGCACCGCCGTCGGGTAGATGTACGCACAAAGCGCATACATCGTCGACTGCACCGCGTTGACGAACAGCCCGTGCAGGCCGAGCCCGACGATCAGCCAGTTCGTGTGGCGGCTCGCATCGACTCCCATCAGCCACACTGCGCTCGCCGCGCCGCCGATGCTGCACAGCGCGAGCGGCCAGCGCGACCCGGCATGCGCGATCGCCCATGCGCACAGCAGCGCGCCGATCACGCCGCCGAGGTTGTACGCGGTGAGCCCCGCGCCCGCGACCGACACGCTCAGCCCGCTCGCGGCCAGCATCGTCGGCAGCCAGCTGAACGCCGCGTAGACAGCAAGCAGACACATGAAGAACGCGCACCACAGCGCGATCGTGTCGCGCGCCTGGCCGCTCGCGAACAGCGCGCCGAAGCCGCCGCGGCCACCGGGTGCGCGTGCGTCTTTCGTATCGGTGAACACGGTGTCCGGCGCGACCGGCCGCTGCATCCGCGCGAGCAGCGCGCCGAGTTCCGGCCAGCGCGCGGGACGCCGCGCGAGATAGCGCGGCGATTCGGGCAGCGCGCGCACGAGCACGAAGCCGAGCACAAGCGGCAGCGCGCCGCCTGCAAAGAACAGCCCGCGCCAGCCGTAGCGCGGCAGCACCTCGTGCGCGAACAGGCCGGCCAGCATCCCGCCGAGCGGCACGCAGACGATCGTCGCGGTCACCATCATCGTGCGGCGCCGCGCGGGCGTGTATTCGGCCGTCATCGTCGTGGCGGTCGGCAGCGCGCCGCCGATCCCGAGCCCCGCGCAGAAGCGCAGCATCGCGATCGCCGCGACGTCGGGCGCGAAGCCGATCGCGCAGGTCGCGACGCCGAACAGGAACACGCTGCCGATCACGGCCTGGCGGCGGCCGAAGCGGTCCGCGACGATCCCCGCGCACGCGCTGCCGATGCCCATCCCGATCAGCCCGGCCGCGACGGCCGGCGCGAACGCGCCGCGCGTGATACCCCATTCGCGGATCAGCACCGGAATCGCGAAACCGATCAACTGGCCGTCGAAGCCGTCGAGCACGATCGCGAGCGCGGCGAGCAGCACCACGCAGCGCTGCATCGTCGTGAACGGCCCGTCGTCGAGCGTCGTGCCGATGTCGACCGACGGCGGCGGCAATCCGTCGCGCGTGCTCATGCGACCTCCCGTGCGCCGCGCGTCGGTGGCAACGTGCGCGAACGGCGCGCGGCAAGACAACGGCATTCGATGGCTTTCATGGCGTCTCCTGTTGTCCGGGCTGGCGCGTCGACGCGTGCCCGGATCTCGTACTGCGCGGTCGGCCGGCGTCAATACGTCGGCGCCGGTGTCTTTTCAACCCTTCTCGATCCGGCGCCATCGCCTGCGCGCGACGGCTCGTATCGTCGTGCGGCGCAAGCCGCGCCGCCGGCCCGATGTTCAGTTCACCCGTGCGTCGATCAGCCGGACTAGCGCGAGCAGCGTCTCGGTATGCGGCACCGCGACGCCCGCGTCGCGCGCGGCCGCGACGACCTTGCCGTTGATCGCGTCGATTTCCGTGCGGCGGCCCGCGAGCACGTCCTGCAGCATCGACGGGCGATGGCCGCGATGCTCGCTGATCGCGTGTTCGACGTTGCGCGCGATGCGTTCACCGTCGACGGCGATTCCGTTCGCGAGGGCGACGGCGGCCGTCTCGGCTGCGATCGCGAGCGCGAGCCGCGGCCCGTCGTGATGGTTGCCGAGCTGGTCGACCGTGCAACCGGTCACCGCGCACAGCGTGTTGAGCGCAGCGTTGAACGCGACCTTCTCCCAGATCGCGGCCCACACGTCGGCGTCGAGCGTGCATGCGAGCCCCGCGCGCGACAGCGCATCGGCCACGGCCGTCGCGAACGGGTGTGCGTGGCCGTCGGCCGTCATCATGCGGATCGCGCCCGCGCCGTGCGAGCGAACGTGCGCGGGCCCCGCGGCATCGGCCGGCCACGTCGTCACGCCGACCAGGATTCGATCGAGCGGCACGAACGCATTCAGCGTCTCGACGTTGCCGAGCCCGTTCTGCAATGTCAGCACGTGCGTATGCGACGTCAGCAGCGCGCGCACGCCGTCGAGCGCCGCGCGCGTATGCAGCGATTTCGTGAAAACGATCAGCAGGTCGAACGATGCATCGGGCGATGCGGCCGCGTCCGCATTCGCGGCTTCCGGCCGCACGGCCTGCAATGCGCGGATGCGGCGTTCGCCGCGATCGTCGTCGATGCGCAGCCCGTCGCGACGGATCGCATCGAGATGCGCGTCGTTCACGTCGATCAGCGTGACGGCCTCGCCGCTTTCGGCCAGTAGACCGCCGAACAGCGAGCCCATCGCGCCCGCGCCCAGAATTGCGATTCTCATCGTCGGTGGCCTCGTCAGAACGGATAGTGGCGCGGCGCGGTCTGCACGGTGATCCAGCGCAGATCCGTGAACGCCGCGATGCCGGCCTTGCCGCCAAAATGGCCGAAGCCGCTGTCCTTCACGCCGCCGAACGGCATCTGCGCCTCGTCGTGCACGGTCGGGCCGTTCACGTGGCAGATGCCCGATTCGATGCGTGCCGCGACGCGCAGCGCACGCGCGACGTCGCGGCTGAACACGGCCGACGACAGCCCGAACGCGTTGTCGTTCGCGCAGCGGATTGCCGCAGCCTCGCCGTCGACGCGCACGATGCCCTTCACGGGGCCGAACGATTCTTCCGCATAGATGCGCATCGCCGGCGTCACGCGATCGAGCAGCGTCGCCGGGAACAGCGTGCTGTCGGCCTTGCCGCCGCACAGCAGTGTCGCGCCGAGCGCGAGTGCATCGTCGATCAGCGCGTTGCAGCGCTCGACGGCCTTCATGTCGATCAGCGAGCCGAGCACGACGGGGCCGTTGCGCGGGTCGCCGAGCGGCAGCGACGCGGCCTTGTCGGCAAGCTTCGCAACGAACGCATCGGCGATCGACGCGTCGACGACGATCCGCTCGGTCGACATGCAGATCTGCCCGGAATTCGCGAACGCGCCGAACGCGGCGGCCGCGACCGCCGCGTCGAGATCGGCATCGTCGAGCACGACGAACGGCGCCTTGCCGCCAAGCTCCAGCACCGACGGCTTCAGGTGGCGCGCGCATGCTTCGGCGACGATCCTGCCGACGCGCGTCGAGCCGGTGAAATTCACGCGGCGCACGGCCGGATGCGCGATCAATGCGTCGACGACGGCGCCCGCATCGTCGGGCGCATTCGTCACGAAGTTGACGACGCCCGGCGGCAATCCAGCCTCCTGCAGCGCCTCGACGATCAGCCCGTGCGTGACGGGACACAGCTCCGAGCCCTTCAGCACGACCGTGTTGCCGCACGCGAGCGGCAGCGCGAGCGCGCGCGTCGCGAGGATCACCGGCGCGTTCCACGGCGCGATGCCGAGCACCACGCCGGCCGGTTGCCGCACGCCCATCGCGAGCGACCCGGGCACGTCGGACGGAATCAGTTCGCCGCCGACCTGTGTGGTCAGCGATGCGGCCTCGACTAGCCCGCTCGCGGCAAGGTGCACGTTGAAGCAGGCCCACAGCGCGGATGCGCCCGTCTCGGCCGCCATCGCGGCGACGAACTGTTCATGCTTCGCTTCGAGCGCGGCGGCCGCCTTCAGCAGCAGCGCGCGGCGCGCGCCGGGGCCGCGCGCGGCCCATTCGGGAAAGGCGCGCGCGGCCGCGTCGGCCGCCGCACGCGCATCGTCGACGGTGCACGCGGGCGCCTCGGACGCGATTTCGCCGTCGAGCGGGTTGCGGCGCACGAAGGTCGCGCCGCTGGATGAGTGGCGGCGTTCGCCGCCGATCAGCATCGATACGGTTTGCATGGAGTCTCCGGAAAGACGCGCGTCGCGCGTCAGGCAATCTCGACTTCGACGACGACCGGCGTCGCGGCATGCAGCGCGTCGGTCAGCGTGTCGCGCAGGCGCGCCGCATCGGCGACGCGCACGCCGCGGCAGCCCATCCCTTCGGCGAGCGCGACGAAATCCAGGTCGGGCAGATCGGTGCCCTGCACGGGATCGCCGGGGCCAAAGCCGAATACCGGCGCGAAATCCTGCAGCGCCGCGTAGCGCCGGTTGTTCAGGATCACGAACGTAATCGGCAATTTCAGCTGCGCGGCGCTCCACAGTGCCTGGATCGAATACAGGCTCGACCCGTCGCCGATCAGCCCGATCACGCGCCGGCCCGGCTGCGCGAGCGCGACGCCGACGGCCGCCGGCATCCCGTAGCCGAGCCCGCCGCTGTCCATCGTGTAGAACGTGCCGCTGCGCGTGAACGGCAGGTGTTCCTGCATCACGGGCCGCGCGCTCGGCGCTTCCTCGACGACGATGTCCTGTGCGTCGCGCACGTCGGCGAGCGTCTGCAGCGCGAACGCGGCCGACATGCGCTCGCCGGCGGCCGGTGCGTCGACGCGTGCGCGCGGCGGGCGCGGCGCGGGCATCGGCCGCTCGGGCGGCGCCGGCCGTGCCAGCAGGTCGCGCGCCGCGAGCCGCAGGTTGCCGACGACCGCGTCGCCCGACGGCGTCCACGCGGCAACGCCCGGATCGTCGACGAGCTGCACGAGCGCCGCACCCGTCGGCACGTGCGGGCCGAAGCCCTCGATGTGATAGGTGAACGCGGGCGCGCCGAACGCGAACACGAGATCGTGCCCGTCGAGCCGCGCGACGATCTTCTCGCGGATCGCGGGCAGGAAGCCGGCGAACAGCGGATGATCCTCGGGGAAGCTGCAGCGCCCCGACATCGGCGCGACGTACACGCGCGCACGGTGCCGCTCGGCCAGCCGCACGACGTCGTCCCACGCACCGGCACGATCGACGGCCGCGCCGACCACGAACGCGGGGCGCCGCGCGGCGTCGAGCGCGTCGCCGAGCCGCGCGAGCGCGTCGGGATCGGGCCGCACGACGCTGCTCACGTCGCGCCGCGGCAGCAGCTCGGCCGGCTGGTCCCAGTCGTCGACCGGGATCGACACGAACACGGGCCCGCGCGGCTCCTGCATCGCGATGCGGTAAGCACGCGCGATCGCGGCCGGCACGTCCTGCGCACGCGCGGGCTCGATGCTCCATTTCACGTACGGCTTCGGCAGCTCGGCGGCCTGCGTCGCGCCGAGGAACGGATCGAACGGCAAGATCGCGCGCGCCTGCTGGCCCGCGGTGACGACCATGGGCGTACGGTTCCTGAACGCGGTAAAGAGATTGCCCATCGCGTTGCCGACACCCGCCGCCGAATGCAGGTTGACGACCGCCGCATTGCCGGTGGCCTGCGCATGGCCATCGGCCATCCCGACCACGACGGCCTCGTGCAAGCCGAGCACGTAGCGGAAATCGGCCGGGAAGTCGCGGAACATCGGCAGTTCGGTCGAACCGGGATTGCCGAACACGCGGTCGATGCCGAACTGGCGAAGCAGGTCGATAACCGCATCGCGAACGGTGATCGATGCGGCGGATGGGGGCAAATGGCCGGACATGCTCGGCGCTCCTCGATGGCTTGGCGGTTTCCACAGTATCGAAGCGCAAGCCATTCTCGGATACTGTATTTTTTGCGATAAGCCATTACATTCCGGCATGACTTTCGATCTCCGACAATTGCGCGCCTTCACGACGATCGTCGCCTGCGGCAGCCTCGGCCGCGCGGCCGATGCGCTGCATGTCACGCAGCCGGCGCTGAGCCGGATCCTGAAGCGGCTCGAGGACCAGGTCGGCGCGCCGTTGTTCGAGCGCCATTCGAAGGGCGTGCAGCTCACCGCGTTCGGCGACGCGCTGCTGCCGCATGCGACGCTGCTGCAGCACGAGGCCGAGCATGCTCGCGAGGAACTCGACGCGATGCGCGGGTTCGCGAAGGGCACGATCAAGGTCGGCACGGTGGGCAGCATCGCGAGCCTCGTGCTGCCGGTCGCGGTCGGCCGCGTGCTCGACCGCTGGCCGAACCTGCGCGTCGAGATTCTCGAAGGCGTGTGGGACCGCCTCGCCGACGGATTGAACAAGCACGAGATCGATCTCGCGCTGTCCGCGCACGGGCCCGACACCGACGAGATCGTCGCGATTCCGGAGTGCCGCTGGGAAGATCGCAGCCATATCGTTGCGGCGCCGCACCATCCGCTGCGCGCGCTCGGCCGCGCGCCGACGCTCGTCGACACGCTGCACGCGCGCTGGGCGATTCCGCCGCGCGGCACCGCACCGTTCGACCACATGCGCGCGACCTTCGACGCACACGGGCTCGCGCTGCCCGACATCGCGGTCGAAACGCGCTCGGTCACGACGCTGAAGAGCCTCGTCGCGCATGCCGGTTTCCTGAGCTGGATGGCCGAGCCGATGTACGGCGCCGAGCAGGCGGCCGGCACGATCGACACGCTGCCGGTGCAGGAGGTCGTCGCAGTACGCACGCTCACCGCGTTCCGGCGTCGCCACGGGATCCTGCCGGGTCCGGCCGGCAAGCTGCTCGACGAACTCGTCGCGCTCACGCGCGAAGGGCGCTGACACCCGTTCCCTACCGGCCGCCTGTTCGCGCCCCTTCGCCTCCGTTCCCGCGCCACCCGCGCGCCGCCGCAGCGCACCATCGAAATGCCGTCTCCCCGCCTTGACTTTCGCTCGCCCGAATACGATCATTCGCTCACATGAAGAGCAAATGATCTAGTCGACAGGAAAGACTGGCACGAACAGGAGACACCGGATGAGCGAATCGCCCACCGCCCGCGCGCCCGTGCTGCTGCACATCGGCGCGGGCTCGTTTCACCGCGCGCACCAGGCGTGGTATCTGCATCGCGTGAACGCGGCCGTGCCGGCCGACGAACGCTGGTCGCTGACCGTCGGCAACATCCGCGACGACATGCGCGCGACGATGGACGCGCTCGCCGCGCAGCACGGCGAATACACGCTCGAAACCGTCACGCCGCAAGGCGAGCGCGCGTACGAGACGATCCGCGCGATCACGCGCGTGCTGCCCTGGTCGATCGACCTCGCCGCGCTGATCGACGCCGGCGCCGATCCGGCCTGCCGGATCGTGTCGTTCACCGTCACCGAAGGCGGCTACTACCTCGACGAACACAACCGGCTCGACGTCGCGAACGCCGATCTCGCGGCCGACCTGCAGGGCGCGCGCACGACGCTGTACGGCGCGCTCGCGGCGCTGCTCGCCGAACGCATGCAGCGCGGCGCGGGCCCGCTCACGCTGCAGAGCTGCGACAACCTGCGCAACAACGGCGCGCGCTTTCGCGCGGGCATGCGCGAATTCCTCGAACGGCGCGGGGCAGCCGACCTGCTCGCGTGGTTCGATGCGAACGTCGCCACGCCGAGCGCGATGGTCGACCGCATCACGCCGCGCCCGACCGCCGACGTGCGCGAACGCGTGCTGGCGGCCACCGGCATCGACGACGCATGCCCGGTGATGGGCGAATCGTTCATCCAGTGGGTGATCGAAGACCGCTTCGCGGCCGGCCGGCCGCGCTGGGAGCTGGCCGGCGCGGAACTCGTCGACGACGTGCACCCGTACGAGGAAGCGAAGATCCGCATCCTCAACGCGACGCACAGCTGCATCGCGTGGGCCGGCACGCTCGCGGGCTACACGTATATCCACGAAGGCACGCACGACGCGGCGATCCGCCGCTTCGCGCACGACTACGTGACGCAGGACGTGATCCCGTGCCTCACGCCGAGCCCGCTCGATCTCGCGCGCTATCGCGACGTCGTGCTCGAGCGCTTCGGCAACCCGTACGTGCTCGACACGAACCAGCGCGTCGCGGCCGACGGCTTCTCGAAGATCCCCGGCTTCATCGCGCCGACACTCGTCGAATCGTTCGCGCGCGGCGCGGCGCCGGTCGCCACCGCCGTGCTGCCCGCGCTGTTCCTGCGCTTTCTCGAACGCTGGGCGCGCGGCACGCTGCCGTACGCGTACCAGGACGGCGTGATGGACGAAAGCGCCGCACGGGCGATCGTCGACGCCGACGACCCGGCCGTCGCGCTGTGCGCGAGCCGCCCGCTGTGGGGCTCGCTCGCGGGCAACGCCGCGCTGTTCGAGGCGCTGCGCGCCGCGCTCGCCCGCGTCGACGCATGGCTCGCGCAGCGCTGACGCGCGCCAGCCGGCGCCCGGCCGCGCGGCCGGGCAAACCCGCTTGGCACATGCCGTGCGGCACGGCTAAAGTAGCGGCTCCTCTCTGACGGAACGGATCGCTCATGTATCTCGGCATCGACCTCGGCACCTCGGAAGTGAAGGTGCTGCTGCTCGCCCCGGACGGTGCGGTCGTCGGCACCGCCGGCTCGCCGTTCACCGTGTCGCGGCCGCATCCGCGCTGGGCCGAACAGCATCCGGACGACTGGTGGCAAGGCACGCTCGCCGCGCTCGCGGCGCTGCGCGAACGGCATCCGCACGCGTTCGCGCAGGTGCGCGGCATCGGCCTGTCGGGCCAGATGCACGGCGCCGTGCTGCTCGGCCGCGACGACCGCGTGCTGCGCCCCGCGATCCTGTGGAACGACATGCGCAGCGCCGACGAATGCGCGCTGCTCACCGAACGCGCGCCCGATCTCCACGCCCTCGCCGGCAATCTCGCGATGCCGGGTTTCACCGCGCCGAAACTGCTGTGGGTCGCGAAGCACGAACCCGACGTGTTCGCGGCGACCGCATGCGTGCTGATGCCGAAGGACTACCTGCGGTTCCGGCTGACCGGCGCGAAGGTGTCCGACCCGTCGGACGCGGCCGGCACGCTGTGGCTCGACGTCGCGCGCCGCGACTGGTCCGACGCGCTGCTCGCCGCGTGCGGGATGACGCGCGACCAGATGCCGCGCATCGTCGAGGGCAATGCGCCGTCCGGCACGCTGCGCGCCGATGTCGCGCGCGAGCTCGGGCTGTCGGAGGCCGTCGTGGTGGCGGGCGGCGGCGGCGACAATGCGACGAGCGCACTCGGCATCGGCGCGATCCACGCGGGCGACGGCTTCGTGTCGCTCGGCACGTCGGGCGTGCTGAGCGTGGTCGGCGACCGCTTCATGCCGAATCCCGCGTCGGCCGTGCATGCGTTCTGCCATGCGATTCCCGATCGCTGGCAATTGATGAGCGTCGTGCTGTCGGCCGCGAGCTGCCTGCGCTGGGTCTGCAAGCTGACGGGCACCGACGAGCCCGCGCTGCTCGCCGAAGTCGAGGCGCTCGACGCCGACGCGCTTGCGACGGCGCCGCTGTTCCTGCCCTACCTGTCCGGCGAACGCACGCCGCACAACGATCCGTATGCGCAGGGCGTGTTTTTCGGGATGACGCACGCGACCGAACGCGCGCATCTCGGCTACGCAGTGCTCGAAGGCGTGACGCTCGGCCTCGCCGACGGCCTCGACGCGCTGCATGCGGCCGGCGTCGAAACCGACCAGCTGTCGCTGATCGGCGGCGGCGCGCGCAGCGCGTTCTGGGCGCAACTGATCGCCGATGCGCTGAACGTGCGCACGCGCCAGATCGGCGGCGGCGAAACGGGCGCCGCGCTCGGCGCGGCTCGGCTCGGCTGGCTGGCCGTCGGCGGCGATCCGCAGACGGTGCTGACCAAGCCGCCGGTGCGCGCCGAGTACGCGCCGGACGCGGCCCGCCATGCGTTGCTGCGCGAACGCCTCGACGCGTTCCGCGCGCTGTACCGCCACGTGCGACCGCTGTACGAACCGTCGCGCACGCGGCTCGCGTAAGCGCCGCCGCGACGGCGCGCACCGGCCGTCGGCCGCGCGCAACACATGCGGTACAGTGGATGCCGTCGCGCGGCCCACCGGCCGGCCCGCGGGGCGGCCCCCAGATCCGAACCGAATCGCTATCGTGTCCAAGTCCTCAGAAAAACTCGATCTCGCCACGCGTGCCGCGTGGCTCTATTACGTCGCGGGCGACACGCAGAACGAAATCGCCGAAAAGCTGCAGGTGTCGCGCCCGGTCGCGCAGCGCCTCGTCGCGTTCGCGGTCGAGAAGAACCTGATCCGCGTGCGCGTCGACCACCAGCTCGCCGACTGCCTCGATCTCGGCGCGCAGTTGTCGAAACGCTACGGCCTCGCGATGTGCGAAGTCGTACCCGTCGATGCCGATGCGCCCGACGCGATCGACCGCAAGCTCGCGGTCGCCGGCGCGCAGGTGATGGAGCGCTACCTGGGCGAGACGCGGCCGATGGTGATCGCCGTCAGCAGCGGCCGGACGCTGAAGGCCGCCGTCGCGCAGATCGCGCAGATCGACCGACCGCAGCACCGGCTCGTATCGATGGTCGGCGCGATCGCGGCCGACGGTTCGTCGAACCGCTACGACGTCGCGCAGTACATCTCGGAGAAAACCGGCGGCAAGCACTTCCTGCTGCCCGCGCCGCTGTTCGCCGACAGCGCCGCGGAACGCGCGCAGTGGTGCAACCACCGGCTGTACCGGATCGTCGAGGCGCTGTCGGGCAAGGCCGACGTCGCGTTCATCGGGATCGGCAACACCGGCCCGCACTGCCCGCTCTACGACGACGGCTTCATCACCGAACAGGAGCTCGACGAGATGACCGCGCTCGGCGCGGTGGCCGAACTGCTCGGCATGCCGATCGACGCGCACGGCAGGCTGATCGACGTGTCGACCAGCGCGCGCGTGACGAGCGTGTCGCTCGCCACGCCGCCGAAGCGCCCGACGATCGCGTTCGCGGGCGGCCCGAAGAAACGCGACGCGGTGATCGCCGCGCTGCGCGGCGGCTGGCTGTCGGGGCTCGTCACCGACGAAACCTGCGCGCGCGCCGCGCTCGACGCGAAGGCGGACTGACGCCGCAGCCGGACGCTCAGGCCGCGCGCGGCGCCGGAAATGCATGCCGGCGCGCGCGCCACGCGCCGATCCACGCGGCCGCCAGCAGCGCGACGAGCACCCACGGAATCGCACCGGCGCCGGTTGCGCCGAGCAGCATCCCGCCCGCGATGCCGCCGCCGGCGATCGCGAGATTCCACACCGTCACGAGCATCGACTGCGCGACGTCGGCCGACTCCCCCGCCGCGTTCGCGGCAGCCGTCTGGAACAGCGTCGGCGCGCCGCCGAACGCGAGCCCCCACAGCGCCACGCCGGCATAGACGATCGCCATCCCCGATCCGGCGCCGAGCATCGCCGCCGCGAGCGCGAACAGCGCGATACTGGCAAGCGTAAGACGCCGTTGCGCGGCACCGATCCACGCGCCCGTCAGCGCGATGCCGACCAGCGACGCGATGCCGAACACCAACAGCACCACATCGACCTGCGCACCCATCCGCACGCCCGCGAGAAACGGCGCGACGTACGTGTACAGCATGTTGTGCGCGAGCACGTACGCGAACATCACGGTCAGCACCGGCCGCATGCCGGGCAGCGTCATCACGCCGAGCACCGGTTCGCGCGCGCCGGCCTGCTGCCCCGGGTAATCGGGCACGCGCCAGCGGATCCAGCCGATCAGCGCGAGCGCCGCGAGCGTGATCGACGCGAACGCGACACGCCAGCCGAGCGCTGCGCCCAGCGCGGTGCCGGCCGGAATGCCGATCGACATCGCGACCGGCGCGCCGAGCATCGCGACCGCAATCGCGCGGCCGCGCAGCGACGCGTCGACCATCCGGCTCGCATAGCCGGCCAGCAGCGCCCACAGCAACCCGGCCGACATGCCCGCGACGAAGCGCGCGGCAAGCGTAAGCGCGTAGTACGGCGATGCGGCGGTCAGCGCATTCGACACGACGAAGCCGGCCAGCGCCGCAAGCAGCAGGCTGCGCCGGCGCATCGCGCGCGTCGCGGCGACGAGCGGAATCGCCGCAACGATCGAGCCGAGCGCATACACGGTCACGAGCTGGCCGATCAGCGCGTCGGGCACGCGCAGGTCGGCGCTCATCAGCGGCAACAGGCCGGCCGGCAATGCCTCGGTGAGGATCGTGATGAAGGCGGCCGTCGCGAGCGCCAGCAGGTTCGCGATCGGCAGGCGAGCGCGTGCCTGCGCGGGCCCGACGGAAACCTCATCGTCAATCTCAATCGTCGTGCAGTCGCTCATGCCCGGCTCCCGGTATCGATGCCGTAGACCGCATCGCGCACGTCGGTCACGATGCGCCCGTGCATGCCCTCGTACAGCGTGTTGGTCAGCGCGACGACCGTCAGCCCGGCCGCGCGGTCGACGAACCACGCATGCCCGTACGCGCCGCCCCAGCGCCACGTGCCGACCGACTCCGGCGACTGCGCGGCCGCCGGATCGCGCAGCACCGAAAAGCCGAGCCCGAAACCGAAACCCGGCGCATCCGGCAGTTCGTGCGCGCCCGGCTGGATGCGCGCCATCTCGTCGATCCATGCGCGCTCGAGCCAGCCGTCGCGGCCGGTGCGCAGCGCGTCGAGCAGCGTCACGCAATCGCGCGCGGTGCCGACCATCCCAGCGCCGCCCGACGGCCACGCGTCGCGATCGAACACGCGCGCCGGCTCGAAGCGGATGCCGATCGTGCCGTCGTACACCGGCACGAGATCGGTGTCCGCCATCCGGCGCGGCGCGCCCGGCGTGCTCACGTAAGGCGTCGCGACGCGCGCGGCGTCGTGCGCGACGAACGCGGTGTCGGTCATCCCGAGCGGCTCCGTGACGAGCGCGGCCACCGCCTCGGCGAGCGGCCGGCCGTCGACCGCCTCGATCAGCGCGCCAACCACGTCGGTCGCCAGCGAATAGCCCCACGACGTGCCGGGCGCGAACTGCAGCGGCACGCCGGCGATGCGCCGCACGTTCTCCGCGAGCGAAATGCCCGAACGATCCATCCCGTCGGACACGCCTGCGCGCGCATACGGGCCGTCGCCGTCGGCTTCGAGGAAGCGGTAGCCGAGGCCGGCCGTATGCGACAGCAGATGACGCAACGTAATCGCGGCGGGTGCGCCGTCGGGCAGCGCCGGGTGGAATTCGGGCAACCAGCGCGAGACGGGTTCGTCGAGCGCGATGCGCCCCGCCGCGACCAGCCGCATCGCGGCGGCCGTCACGACCGGCTTCGTGACCGACGCGAGCCGGAACAGCACGTCTTCCCGCATCGGCGTACCGGCTTCGCGATCGGTGAGCCCGACGGCGCGCGCATGGCGCAGCTCGCCGTCGCGCGCGACCAGCACGACCGCGCCGACGATGCGCTCGTCGGCAAGCGCGCGATCGAGCGCGTCGTCGAGCCGGCGGCGCAGCGCGGCGTTCGGTTCGGCACGGGAAACGGTGACAGGCAGGGATGACATGGCGTGACCTCTCGACAGTGAACGAACGTTCATCGTAGGGAGCCGACGCAAGAAGAAAAACCGGGTTAGAGTTCCGGACAATCCGGACGCTGGCGTCCGCAATCGGGAACTTGCATGGAAAATCTCGGCGGTTTCGTCGTGTTCGTTCAGGTCGCGGAAACGCGCAGTTTCGTCGCGGCCGGCCGCGCGCTCGGGCTGTCGGCGTCGGCGATCGGCAAGCGCATCGCGCGGCTCGAGGCGCGCCTGAACGTGCGGCTGTTTCACCGCAGCACGCGCAGCATCACGCTGACGGCCGAAGGCACGCGGTTTCTCGAACGGTGCCGGCGCGTGATCGCCGAGATAGAAGCTGCCGAACAGGAACTGACGCACAGCGCCGAAGCACCGCGCGGACGCCTGCGCGTGAGCCTGCCGACGATCGGCACGCTGCTGCTGCCGGTGCTCGCCGATTTCATGGCCGAGTACCCGGAGATCGAACTCGATATCGATTTCAGCGACCGGCTCGTCGACGTCGTCGAGGAAGGGTTCGACGCGGTGCTGCGCACTGGCCGGCCGTCGGATTCACGGCTGTCGTCGCGGCTGCTCCGCCATTTCCGCCAGCACCTCGTCGCGTCGCCCGACTACCTCGCCCGGCACGGCACGCCGCGCACACCGGTCGATCTCGCGCTGCACCGCTGCCTGCACTACCGCTTTCCGAGCAGCGGCAAGCTCGAAACCTGGCCGCTGCGCGTGCCGCGCTCTGGCACGCCGCCCGAAGTGCCCGTCTCGATGGTCAGCAACAGCGCGGAAGCGCGCCTGCGCTTCACGCTGCGCGGGCTCGGCATCGCGTGTCTGCCCGAGTTCTTCGTGCGCGACGCGCTCGACGACGGCACGCTGTGCGCGGTGCTCGACGAACACGTCGCGAGTTGCACGCCGATCTACGTGCTGTGGCCGTCGGGCCGCCATCCGACGCCGAAGCTGCGCGCGTTCGTCGACTTCATGGCCGCAAACCTGCGCTTCTGACCGATCGCGGCCGTCACGCGGCCTTCGCATGCACGCCGAGCCGGCGAAACGCCTGCCCGTGCTCGTCGAACAGATGACAGTGCTCGGCCTGCGCGTGCACGTGCAGCACCTCGCCGGTGCGATACGTGTCGAGCGGCGGAATCCGCGCGATCAGCCCGTCCGGCGCGACCGCCGACTCCGCGTACAGATACGCGGCATCGCCGAGCGACTCGACGGCCATCGTGCGCGCGGCGACGCCCGCAGCCGCCGTGCCCACCAGCAGATGCTCGGGCCGCACGCCGACCGTCACCGCGGCGCCACGCTGCAGCCCGGCCGCTTCGACCGCGACGTACTGCGTCTCGCCGCTGTCGAAGCGCACGAGCACACCGCCCGCGTCGACCGATTCGACCGCACCCTTCAGGAAGTTCATCTTCGGCGAGCCGATGAAGCCCGCGACGAACTGGTTCGCCGGCGCGTGATACAGCGCGTTCGGCGTGCCGACCTGCTGCACCGCGCCGCCCGACAGCACGACGATCTTGTCGGCGAGCGTCATCGCCTCGACCTGGTCGTGCGTCACGTAGATCATCGTCGTCTTCAGTTCGTCGTGCAGCCGCGCGAACTCCAGCCGCATCTTCACGCGCAGCGCAGCGTCGAGGTTCGACAGCGGCTCGTCGAACAGGAACACCTTCGGCTTGCGCGTAATCGCGCGGCCGATCGCGACGCGCTGCCGCTGGCCGCCCGACAGCTGCTTCGGCTTGCGATCGAGCAGATGATCGATGTGCAGGATCTTCGCGGCCTGCTTCACGGCCTGGTCGATCTCCGGCTTCTTCGCGCCCGCGAGCTTGAGGCCGAACGCCATGTTGTCGTACAGCGTCATGTGCGGGTACAGCGCATACGACTGGAACACCATCGCGATGCCGCGCTTCGCGCTCGGCACGTCGTTGACCTTCGCGCCGTCGATCAGCAGGTCGCCGCTCGAAATATCCTCGAGGCCCGCGATCATCCGCATCAGCGTGGATTTGCCGCAGCCGCTCGGGCCGACGAACACGACAAATTCGCCGTCGGCGATGTCGAGGTTCACGTTGCGCAGCACTTCGGTTTCGTCGTAGCGCTTCGCGATATTGCGCAGGAGCACGCTTGCCATGATCTGTCTCCGTTCGTTCGTGATGCGCCGCGTGGTACGCGGCGCGCAATCGTTGCTAGTTCGGCAGCACCGCGCCCGTCGCCTGCCAGCGCGCGACGTAGCCGGGCAGCTCGTGCATGTCGTCGAATACGTGACGCGCGCCGATGCCGCGCAGCGCATCGATCTGCGCGGCCGACGCATGCCCGCCGCCGACGAAGCCGAGCACGGTCATGCCGGCCGCGGCCGCCGCGGTGATACCGGTCACGCTGTCCTCGACGACGAGGCACTGCGCGGGCGCGACGCCGAGCGTGCGCGCGGCCGCGAGATACACGTCCGGCGCCGGCTTCGGCCGCGCGACCGAATCCGCGCAGAACAGCCGTTCGCCGAAGAAGCGCGCGAGGCCCGTGCGCGCAAGCGCCGCCTCGACGTATGCGCGGTAGCTGTTGCTCGCGCAGGCCGTCGTCAACTGAATCGCGCCGAGCGCCGCGTCGATGCCTTCGACCATCGGCGCATTGACGGCGGCCGCCTCGACCGCGCGGCGGATCGCGTCGACGTCGTCGGCCGACAGCGTGCGTCCGACGGCGTCGCCCGCACCCGCCAGCACGCGCTCGATGCGCAGCCCGAGCAGCGGCATCACGGCCGGACGCGCTTCGACGCCCGGCCAGCGCATGTCGAGTTCGCGCACGATCACGTCGGCGGCGACGGCCTCGCTGTCGATCAGCACGCCGTCGCAATCGCAGATCAGCACGTTCGCACGTTCGCCGGCCGCGCTCACTTGACCGCTCCGAACGTGAGCCCGCGCACGAGCTGCTTCTGCGACAGCCAGCCGACGATCAGGATCGGCGCGACCGCGAGCAGCGACGCCGCGGACAGCTTCGCCCAGAACAGCCCCTCGGGGCTCGAGTACGACGCGATGAACACGGTCAGCGGCGCCGCGTTCGAGCTCGACAGGTTGATGCTCCAGAACGCCTCGTTCCACGACAGGATCACGAGCAGCAGCGCGGTCGACGCAAGCCCCGGCAACGCCATCGGCATCAGCAGGTAGACGATCTCCTGCCACGTCGACGCGCCGTCGATGCGACCGGCCTCCAGGATGTCCTTCGGGATCTCGTTGAAGTACGTGAAGGTCATCCACACCGCGATCGGCAGGTTGATCAGCGTGTAGACGATCACGAGGCCCGACACCGTGTCGAGCAGCCCCGCGTTCTTCCACAGCAGGTAGATCGGCACGAGCACGCCGACCGACGGCATCATCTTCGTCGACAGCATCCACAGCAGCACTTTCTGCGTGCGGCGGCTCGGGAAGAACGCCATCGCATAGGCGGCCGGCACCGCGAACAGCAGCGAGATCACCGTGACGCCCGCCGAGATCAGCACCGAATTCCACGCGAACGAGAAGTAGTTGCTGCGCGCGAACACCTCGCGGAAGCTGTCGAGCGTCGGCATGAAGAACAGCGACGATGCGTATGCCTGCTGCTCGGTCTTGAACGCGGTGATCGCCATCCAGAAGATCGGGAAGAACAGCAGCAGCGCGATCAGCCACGCGAGCACGCCGGGCATTGCGCGCCGCACGAGGTCGAACACGGCCGGCGCGCGCCGGCCTTCGAAGGTCAGGTCGCTCATTTCTCGTACTCCCCCTTCAGGTTGCGCGCAAGCATCCGCACGAGGAAGAACGACACGACGTTCGCGACCACGACGGCGATGATGCCGCCCGCGGACGCGAGGCCGACGTCGAACTGCTGCAGGCCGAGCGCGTAGATCAGGTAAGACAGGTTGGTGGTCGCGTCGCCGGGGCCGCCGCCGGTCGTCGTGTAGATCTCCGCGAAGATCGACAGCAGGAAAATCGTCTCCATCATCACGACCACGGCGATCGCGCGCTTCAGGTGCGGCAGCGTGATGTAGAAGAACATCGCGATCGGGCCCGCGCCGTCGATGCGCGCGGCTTCCTTCTGTTCCTGGTCGAGCGACTGGATCGCGGTGAACAGGATCAGGAACGCGAACGGCAGCCATTGCCATGCGACGATGATGATCACGGCGGTGAGCGGGTAATCGGCGAACCAGTCGATCGGCGTCATCCCGAACGCGCGCATCGCGTTCGCGACGAGCCCGTACACCGGGTGCAGGATCATGTTCTTCCAGATCAGCGCGGATACCGTCGGCATCACGAAGAACGGCGCGATCGCGAGCAGCCGCGCGATGCCCTGCCCGTAGAACTTGCGGTCGAACAGCACGGCCATCAGCACGCCGCCGACCACCGTGATCGCGAGCACCGCGCCGATCAGCACGAGCGTGTGCCAGATCGCCGGCAGGAACGACGGATCGGTCGCGAGGAAGCGGTAGTTGTCGAGCCCCGCGAAACCCTTCACGTCCGGGTTCAGCAGGTTGTAGCGCGAGAACGAATACCAGATCGTCATCGCGAGCGGAATCGACATCCACAGCAGCAGCACCGCGACGGACGGCGACACGAGCCAGCTCGCGCCGCCGCGCGCGCGGCGCGGCGCGCCTGGCGGCAACGACGCGTCGCCGACCGACGGCGCGTGGCTCAGGGGAAGACGCAGGTGACGCATGATCGGGGTCCCTCCGGTTGATGCGCGGGCGCAAACGGCGTGCCCGCCTTTCGGCTTCGCCGGCCCGCACCTCGCGCGACGGCGCACGGCGCGGGCCACGCGACTGCTTGCGCGTTACTTCTTGTAGCCGGCCTGCCGCACCGCGCGGTCGGCAGCGGACTGCCCGGCGGCGAGCGCCTGGTCGACCGTCATCTGCCCTGCAACCGCGCCCGCGATCGACTGGCCAACCACCGTGCCGAACGACTGGAATTCAGGAATCCCGACGTACTGCACGCCCGTGTACGGCACCTTCTTCAGCGACGGATCGTTCGGGTCGGCCGTCTCGATCGCCTTCAGCACGAAGTCCGAGAACGGCGCGGCGGCCTTGTACTCGGGGCGCTGATAGGTTGACGCGCGCGTGCCCGGCGGCACCGACGCCCAGCCCTCGTCCTTGCCGACCATCTCGATGTACTGCTTCGACGTCGCCCACGCGATGAACTTGCGCGCGGCGTCCTGCTGCTTCGACGTCTTCGGCACGGCCAGCGCCCACGCCCACAGCCAGTGCGAGCCCTTCGGCGTGGCGGCGACCGGCGCGGCCGCGAAGCCGATCTTGTCGGCCACCTGCGACTGCTGCTTGTTATAGAGCATCCCGGCCGCGACCGTCGCGTCGATCCACATCGCGCACTTGCCCGACGCGGTCAGCGTCAGGTTCTCGTTGAAGCCGTTCGAGCTCGCTCCCGGCGGGCCGTCCTTCTTCAGCAGGTTCACGTAGAACGTGATCGCCTTCTTCCATTCGGGCGACGTGAGCTGCGCGTTCCAGTTCTCGTCGAACCAGCGCCCGCCGAACGTGTTCACGACCGTCGACACGAACGCCATGTTCTCGCCCCAGCCGGCCTTGCCGCGCAGGCAGATCCCGTAGGTGCCCTTCGACTTGTCGGTGAGCTTGTCCGCGAACTCGGCGATCTGGTCGTAGGTCGGCTGGTCGGGCATCTTCAGCCCCTTCGCCGCGAACAGGTCCTTGCGGTAGAACGTCATCGAGCTTTCGACGTAGAACGGCAGCGCATAGAGCTGGCCGTTGTACGACAGGCTGTCGCGCGCGGTCTTCACGATGTCGTTCAGGTCGTAGTCGGCGGGCAGGCCCGTGATCGGCGCGAGCCAGCCGCGCTTGCCCCATTGCGGCGTCTCGTAGGTGCCGATCGCCATCACGTCGAACTGGCCGCTGCCGGTCGTGATGTCGGTCGTCGCGCGCTGGCGCAGCACGTTTTCCTCGAGGATCACCCAGTTCAGCTTGATGTCGGGGTTCGCCTTCTCGAATGCCGGCGACAGCTTCTTCAGCTCGATCATGTCGGGGTTGTTCAGCGTCGCGATCGTCAGCGTGCCGGCGGACGCGGCGCAGGCGGCCGTCGCGAGCGCGGCTCCGGCGAAGCAGCGTGCGGCGGCGTCGAGCATCTTTCGTTGCATGGCATGTCTCCTGTGATTGTTCGATGTGTCGTCGGTCTTGCGTTTCCTTCGCGGCCCGTCACGCCGGCCGCTGCATTCCGCACGCGCGCGCATAGTGCGCGATCACGTCGCGTATCCGGTGGCGCACCCACGCGCGCGGCTCCTTCGCGAGCCCGCCCGCGCGGCACGCCGCGTAGACATCCGGCAGCCACTGCGCGACGAGCGTCTCGGGCACCGGCTGCCGCGCGAGATTGCCGAACAGCTGCTCGACCGCGGCCGCGACGGCCGGCTGCAGCCAGTAGTAGCGAATCCGGTCGCTGTAGCTGAACTGCCGCGCGAGCCGCTGCTCGGTTTCGTCGCCGCGGTAGTACGGCGCCCAGTGCTCGGGCTGCGCGCGCATCGCGGCATCAACGACGTCGCGCAACCGCGAGCGCTGCGCGACGTCGTCGATCAGCGCATCCTCGATGAACGTCAATGCGAACAGCGCCTCGCGCAGCGCGAACGTCAGCGCGGGGCCGACCTTCAGCACCGCGAAGTGGTCGCGCACGAGCGCGGCGAGCGCGCCCTCGGTCTGGTAATCGGTCGAATGCGCCTCGAACACGAGGCGCGGTGTATGCAGGATACTCGCGCCGAGTGACGCTGCCTTGGCACTGTCGTAGTCGAGCACGTGGCGATCGTCGAAGTCGACACCCGGCTGCGCGACGATCGCGACGACGCGCGTCCACGCGTCGTCGAGCCCGGCCGCCGCGAATGCGCTGCGGTGCGCGTCGAGCGTCGCCGCGATGCTGTCGCTGCGCGTGACCGAGATCCGCGCGATCGCCGCGCCGTTCGCATCGCCCGGATTGCCGCTGACTTCGCCGCCCGGCGTCGGCACCTCGGTGCCGATCACGTAGACGGGCGCGACACCGGCGCGCGCCGCCGCGTGCTCCGCCACGCGGCACAGCTCGGCCGCGCGCGCGGCGATCGTGCGGTCGTCGAGCCGCGCCGGATCGTCCGCGCACGCCATGCTCGCATCGAGGTGGATCTTTTCGAAACCGGCTTCGACATACGCGGCGACCATCGCGCCGGCCTCGCGCATCGCGTCGGCCGCGCGACGATGCCGCCACGGGTTCGGGCCGAGATGGTCGCCGCCGAGCACGAGCGCCGACGGCGCGAGCCCGCAGCGCGCGGCGATCGCATCGACGTCGCGGCGGAAATCGGCGGGCGTCATGCCCGTATAGCCGCCGAGATGATTCACCTGGTTGCAGGTCGCCTCGATCAAAAGCGGCGAGCCGTCCGCGCGCGCGGCTTCGCACGCGGCCTCCAGCACCAGCCGGTGCGCGCTGCAGATCGAATAGATGCCGCGCTGCGCGTCCGCGCGGTTCGCGTCGAAGATCATCCGCAGCACCGCGCCTGCATGCGCGGTGCGCGGGCGTTCCGCGACGGTCGTCAGGCCGGGCATGCCACACCTCGTTCGGTCAGGAAGCGGTCGATCTCGGCCGCGCTGCTGTTGCCTTCCATCGGGCCGCGCCGCGTGACCGCGATCGCGCCTGCCGCGTTCGCGCGGCGCAGCGCGACCTCGATCGGCACGCCCGCGACAAGGCTCGCGACCAGCGTGCCGCCGAAGCAGTCGCCGGCGCCGGTCGGGTCGATTTCGTCGACCGGAAACGCCGGCGCTTCGGCACGGCTCGCGCGGTCGAACGCGACGCTGCCCGCGGCGCCGCGCTTCAGCACGACGCGCTCGAGCAGCGGATGCGTCGCGAGCAGGCCCGCAATCGCGCGCTCGGCCGGCTGCGGCCCGCAGAAGAACGGCAGGTCGGCTTCGCTCGGCAGGAACAGGTGGCAGGCGGCGAGCATCTCGTCGAGCGCCGCGCGCATCGGGCGGAAGCTCAGCATCTCGGGGCGCACGTTCGGATCGAACGATACCTTCGCGCCGGCGCGCACGGCCTCGATCACGCCGCGCTGGACCGCCGCGATCGCCGATTCGCTCGTCAGCGACGAGCCCATCACGTGGAAGTAGCGGCAGCCGTCGAACATCGCCGTATCGACGTCGGATGCATCGACACACGCGGCCGCGCTGGTGGAAAGACTGAAGACGAAGCTGCGCGAACCGTCGTCGCAATACGCGACGAACGCGGTGCCGGTCGGGCGCGCGACGCGGCGGATGCGCGCGACATCGACACCGTCGCGTTCGAGCCGCGCGACGATCGCGTCGCCGAACGCGTCGCGGCCGACGCAGCCCGCATACGCGACGCGCGCGCCGAGCCGTGCGGCCTGATCGGCAAAGATCGCGGGCGCGCCGCTCGGAAACGGTCCGGCGAACAGGCCCGGTGTATCGAAACCCTGGCCGCGCTCGGCGGCGACGAATTCGGCGAGCAGTTCGCCGGCGACGACGATCGCGGCCATCAGGCGTGCCCTCCTCGTCCGAAGGCGGCCGCGGCGTGCGGCATTGCCGCGTCGTCGAAGGCCGGCAGGCAGGTTGCGCGTGCGAGCGTCGCCACGTCAGCTCATCCAGTTGCCGCCGTCGACGTTCAACGTCTGGGCGGTGATGTAATCGGCGTCGGCCGACGCGAGGAACAGCGCGGCACCCGTCAGGTCGCCCGGCACGCCCATGCGGCCAAGCGGCACGGCTTCGCCGACCAGCCGCTTCTTCTCGCCGAGCGGCCGGTTTTCGTAGCGCGCGAACAGCGCGTCGACCTGCTCCCACATCGGCGTGTCGACGACGCCCGGCGCGATCCCGTTCACGTTGATCCGGTGCGGTGCGAGCGCGAGCGCGGCCGACTGCGTATAGCTGATCACCGCGGCCTTGGTCGCACAGTAGTGCGAAACGAGCGCCTCGCCGCGACGGCCGGCCTGCGACGACATGTTGACGATCTTGCCGCCGCGCCCCTGCTCGACCATCCGCTGCGCGACGGCCTGCATCAGGAAGAACAGCCCTTTCACGTTGACCGCGAACAGCCGGTCGAACACGTCCCACGATTCGTCGAGGATCGGGCGCATGTCGAACAGCGCCGCGTTGTTGAACAGGATGTCGACGCCGCCGAAACGCTCGACGGCGGTGGCGACGATCCGCTCGATGTCGTCGCGGCGCGTGACGTCCGCGGTGACGGCCACCGCGCGGCCGGGGTTCGCTTCGATGAGCCTCGCAAGCGAGCCGCCTGCCGGCTTCACGTCGACGAGCACGCAACGCGCGCCCTCGTCCAGATAGCGTTGCGCGACCGCCTCGCCGATGCCGCTTGCGGCGCCCGTCAGGATCGCGACCTTGTCTTCCAGTCTCACTGGCTGTCTCCGGTTCGTTCTGCTGTACGACGGTCGCGAGGTGAGCGAACGCTCGCAGACCGATCAATTGCTCTGTTATTGATCGAATGATCGGATACGCGATTCGCGCTGTCAAGGCAACGTGACGGCTTTCTATGACGCGCTGCGGCACGACGGCGCATCGCGCCGGCCCGTGGCGCACGCCCGGCAAGGCGCGGCGCGCGCGGTGCGGTGCGGCCGGATAGGCAATGAAGGGGACGGAGCGTGGACGGAATGGGGAATTCGCGCTGCACGGCGCGGCGATACGTTATATCATCGCCGTACTCCGTTTCACTGCCTGCTTCACGCCATGGCCACCTCATCGTCCATTGACGCCCGGCTGTCCCGGGCCGACGCATTCGCCGCCGAGCACGGGCTCGCGTGGACGCCGCTGCGCCGCCAGGTCTACGAACGCGTGCTGGCCGCGCAACGTCCGATTGGCGCGTACGACCTGCTCACCGAACTCGAACCGCAGCGCGGCCGCGTGCCGCCCACGACCGTCTATCGCGCGCTGGATTTCCTCGTCGAGCACGGTTTCATCCACCGGATCGAATCGAAGAACGCGTTCTTCGCGTGCTGCGAGATCGGCGTACCGCACGAAGGCCAGTTCCTGATCTGCGATTCGTGCGGCGACACCGTCGAGATTCCCGGCGGCGACCTCGCGAAGCAGTTGTCCGCGAGCGAGCCGGCGCACGGTTTCGAAGTCCACCACCAGGTCGTCGAGCTGAGCGGCCTGTGCGGGCACTGCAAGCGCAAGCCCGCACAACGCTGACGCCGCATCGCGCGGCGCATGCGCCGCCTTTCCAACGAGGAGTTTCATGTCCATTGCCTTGAAGCGCGCGCCGCGGCGCGCCCTGTCGCCTGTCCGCTGGCTCGCCGCCGCTGCCGCCGCGCTGTCGCTCGCGACGTCCGCGTTCGCGCAGGCCGCGACCGTCAACGTCGTCGCCGCCGAGAATTTCTACGGCGATGTCGCGTCACAGATCGGCGGCCGCCACGTCGCGGTAACCAGCATCCTCAGCAATCCCGAACAGGATCCGCACCTGTTCGAAGCGAGCCCGAAGACCGCCCGCGCGCTCCAGCACGCGCAGGTCGTGATCTACAACGGCGCCGACTACGATCCGTGGATGGGCAAGCTGCTCGGCGCATCGAAGCAGGCGAAGCGCGCGACGATCGTCGTCGCCGATCTCGTCGGCAAGAAGGCCGGCGACAACCCGCACCTGTGGTACGACCCGGCGACGATGCCGGCCGCCGCGCGCGCGATCGCGGCCGAGCTCGGCCGCGCCGACCCGGCGAACAAGGCCGACTACGACGCGAACCTGCAGAAGTTCGTCGCGTCGCTGAAGCCCGTCGACGACAAGGTCGCCGCGCTGCGCGCGCAGTACAAGGGCGTGCCGGTGACGGCCACCGAGCCCGTATTCGGCTACATGTCCGACGCGATCGGGCTCGACATGCGCAACCAGCGCTTCCAGCTCGCGACGATGAACGACACCGAGGCGAGCGCGCAGGACGTCGCCGCGTTCGAGAACGACCTGCGCAAGAAGCAGGTGCGCGTGCTGATCTACAACAGCCAGGCCGAAGCGCCGATGACCAAGCGCATGCTGAAGATCGCGCGCGACGGCGGCGTGCCGGCTGTCAGCGTCACCGAGACGCAGCCGGCCGGCAAGACCTTCCAGCAATGGATGGCCGGCCAGCTCGATGCGCTCTCCAGCGCGCTTTCGGCCGGCAAGAAATAAGCGACTGCAACGACATGACCGCCACTCCCCACGCACTCGCAGTCGATCGCGTCACGCTCGAACTGGGCGGACGCACGATCCTGCGCGACGTCAGCTTCTCGATCGAACCCGGCGAATTCGTCGGCGTGCTCGGGCCGAACGGCGCGGGCAAGACGACGCTGATGCGCGCGGTGCTCGGCCTCGTGCCCGTCTCGGCCGGCACACTGTCGGTCGGCGGCGTACCGGTCGTGCGCGGCAACGCGTCGATCGGCTACATGCCGCAGATCAGGAGCGGCCTCGCGAACCGCCGGATGCGCGGCTACGACTTCGTCGCGATGGCCGCCGACGGCCACCGCTGGGGGCTGCCGCACACGAACGCGGCAACGCGCCGGGACGTCGACCGCGTGCTCGACCTCGTCGGCGGCCCGGCGCTCGCGCGCCGGCCGCTGTCTGAGCTGTCGGGCGGCGAGCGGCAGCGCCTGCTGCTCGCGCAATGCCTGCTCGGCAATCCGAAGCTGCTGCTGCTCGACGAGCCGCTGATCAGCCTCGACCCGAACCACCAGCGCGGCGTGGTCGAACTCGTGCGCAACGTGCAGCGCGAGCTCGGCATCACCGTGCTGTTCTCCGCGCACGAACTGAATCCGCTGCTGAACGCGCTCGACCGCGTGCTGTATCTCGGCAACGGCGTCGCGGCGCTCGGCACCGTCGACGAGGTGATCACGAAGCCCGTGCTGTCGCGGCTCTACGGATCGCCGATCGACGTGATGCGCGTGAACGGCAAGATCTTCGTGATGTCGGGCGACGTCGAGATCGAGAAGCACGACCACGAACACGAGGACGACGACGGCCACTCGCACGGCGGCGGCGGACACGGCCATCACCACCACGGACACGCTCATCCCGGGCATTCGCACGATGTTTGAATACGACTTCATGATCAACGCCTTCGCGGCGTCGGGCGTCGTCGCGGTGCTCGCGGGCATCGTCGGCTACTTCCTGGTGCTGCGCGGGCAGACCTTCGCCGGCCATGCGCTGTCGCACGTCGGCTTCACCGGCGCGACGGGAGCGGTGCTGCTCGGCATCTCGCCGATCTGGGGGATGGTCGGCTTCACGCTCGCAGCCGGGATCGGGATGGGCGCGCTCGGCGAACGGCTCGCGGGCCGCGACGTCGCGATCGGCGTGATCCTGTCGGGCGCGCTCGGCTTCGGCCTGCTGTTCCTGCATTTCTATACGTCGTTCGCGACGCAGGTGACCGCACTGCTGTTCGGCAACGTGCTCGCGGTCAGCCACGACACGCTCGCGGTGCTGGCCGGCATCGGCGCGGTGAGCCTGATCGCGCTCGCGCTGATCGCGCGGCCGCTGCTGTTCGCGTCGCTGCAGCCCGAACTGGCCGAAGCCAAGGGCGTGTCGCTGCGCACGGTGTCGATGCTGTTCCTCGCGGTGTGCGCGCTCGCGGTGGCCGCCGCGACGCAGATCGTCGGCGTGCTGCTCGTGTTCACGCTGCTGGTCGGGCCGGCCGCGGCCGCGCAGAACGTGTCGACGCGGCTGTCGACGGGCGTGCTGCTCGCCGCGCTGTTCGCGCTGTTCGAAGCGTGGGCCGGTATCACGCTCGCCTATCACACCGACTGGCCGACGAGCTTCTGGATTACCGCGCTGTCGGCGCTCGTGTACGGCGCGAGCCTGTTGCGGCGCCACTGATCGCCGCTCGACGGATCGCCGCCCGACGGATCGCCGCCCGATGCCAATGAAAACGCCGGCGTGCCCGAGGGCAGCGCCGGCGTTTTTTTATGCGCCCGCAATCGCGTGCGGCGATGCGTGCTTTACCTGCTGCGCTCCCCGTTCATCGTGCGAGCACGCGCGCGTGATGCGCGATGTGATCGGCGATGAACGTCGAGATGAAGTAGTACCCGTGGTCGTATCCCGGATGGCGGCGCAGCGTCAGCGGCTGGCCGGCCTTCGCGCACGCGGCTTCGAACACGTCGGGGTTCAGCTGGTTCGCGAGGAATTGATCGGCGAGGCCCTGGTCGACCAGGATGCCGTCCGCGAACTTCGGCGCATCGGCGCGCGCGACGAGTTCGCTCGCGTCGTGTGCCTTCCACGCGTCGCGATCGTCGCCGAGATAACCCGAGAATGCCTTCTCGCCCCACGGGCAGCGCGTCGGCGCGGCGATCGGCGCGAACGCCGACACCGACCGGTAGAGGCCGGGATGACGCAGCGCGAGCGTCAGCGCGCCGTGCCCGCCCATCGAGTGCCCGAAGATCCCGAGCCGCGCGCCGTCGATCGGCAGCTCGGCCGCGACGAGCTCGCGCAGCTCGCCCGTCACGTACGACTCCATCCGGTAATGCGTGGACCACGGCGCTTCGGTCGCATCGACGTAGAAACCCGCGCCGACGCCGAAGTCCCACGCATCGGTCTCGCCCGGCACGCCCGCGCCGCGCGGGCTCGTGTCGGGCATCACGAGCGCGACGCCGTGCTGCGCCGCGTATTGCTGCGCGCCGGCCTTGATCGCGAACGTCTCGTCGGTGCAGGTCAGCCCCGCGAGGTAGAACAGCGCCGGCACGCGGCCGTGCGCGGCCTGCGGCGGCAGGTACACCGAGAACTTCATCGGCAGGCCGATCGCCGTCGAATCGTGGCGATAGAAGCGCTGCTCGCCGCCGTGGCACGCATGCGAGGAAACGAGTTCGAGCATCGCGGTGCGCTCCCGGTCAGTACAGCACGACCGAGCGGATCGACTCGCCGGCCTTCATCAGGTCGAAGCCTTCGTTGATCCGCTCGAGCGGCAGCGTGTGCGTGATCAGGTCGTCGATGTTGATCTTGCCTTCCATGTACCAGTCGACGATCTTCGGCACGTCGGTGCGGCCGCGCGCGCCGCCGAACGCCGAACCCTTCCATTCGCGGCCCGTCACGAGCTGGAACGGACGCGTGCTGATTTCCTCGCCGGCCGCGGCCACGCCGATGATGAACGACTGGCCCCAGCCCTTGTGCGTGCACTCGAGCGCCTGGCGCATCAGCTTCACGTTGCCGACGCATTCGAACGAGTAGTCGGCGCCGCCGTCGGTCAGCTGCACGATGTGGTCGACGACGTTCTCGACTTCGTTCGGGTTGATGAAGTGCGTCATCCCGAACTTCTTCGCGAGCTCGACGCGCTTCGGGTTGATGTCGACGCCGATGATCTTGTCCGCGCCGACCATCTTCGCGCCCTGGATCACGTTCAGGCCGATCCCGCCGAGGCCGAACACGACGACGTTCGCGCCCGCCTCGACCTTCGCCGAGTAGACGACCGCGCCGACGCCGGTCGTCACGCCGCAGCCGATGTAGCAGATCTTGTCGAACGGCGCGTCCTCGCGCACCTTCGCGACCGCGATTTCCGGCACGACGATGTAGTTCGAGAACGTCGACGTGCCCATGTAGTGGAACAGCGGCTTGCCGTCGAGCGAGAAGCGCGACGTCGCGTCGGGCATCAGGCCCTTGCCCTGCGTCGCGCGGATCTTCTGGCACAGGTTGGTCTTGCGCGACAGGCAGAACTTGCACTCGCGGCATTCCGGCGTGTAGAGCGGAATCACGTGGTCGCCCTTGCGCACGGTGCCGACGCCGGGGCCGACGTCGACCACCACGCCCGCGCCTTCATGGCCGAGGATCGCCGGGAAGATCCCTTCCGGATCGGCGCCCGACAGCGTGTAGTAGTCGGTGTGGCAGATGCCGGTCGCCTTCACTTCGATCAGCACTTCGCCTGCGCGCGGCCCTTCGAGATCGACTTCCTCGATCGTCAGCGGCGCACCCGCCTTCCATGCAATCGCGGCTTTCGTTTTCATCGTGTCACTCCTGTCTGTCAATTAGGTTGCCCCGGGGCGGCGCTTCGGCGCTTACCGGTCCCATGCTTCGCAGCGGGCCCCGTTCAAAGCGGTCGAAACCATGCCGCGCGACATCGCGCGCGACACGGCAAAAGCATCTCGTGCTCGCCATGATCGCCGGTCCCGCCGCGCACCGCGAGCGGGAATCGGTCGCCGGCTTGCCACGATGCGTCATCGCTGACGCAAAAGAACAAGTGTCCGAGTTTAAACGCCCGTCGTGAACCATGCATCCGTGCGCGCGTACAGATCGACGAAGCGGGCGTGGCGCGCGGCCAGCAGGCGGTCGTCGCGCGGCGCGGCGACCGGCGACGCGGCCGGCGCCAGTGTGTGCAGCGCATCTTCGCGCCAGTGTCCGATCGCAACGCCCGCGAGCAGTGCGGCGCCGCGCGTCGCGGCATTCGGGCAATCGATCGCGTGCAGCGACGCGCCGAGCGCGTCGGCGAGCAACTGGCGCCAGCGCGGATCGACCGAGCCGCCGCCCGCGAGACGCAGCGTCTTCACCGGGTCGCGACGATCGGCATCGCGGATCGCATCGAGCCCCGCGCGCAACGCGAACGCGACGCCTTCGAACGCGGCACGCATCATCGCGCCGCGCGTGTCGCCGAGCCCGAGGCCGAGCCAGCCGCCGCGCGCATCGGGATTCATCCACGGCGAACGCTCGCCGGTCAGGTAGGGCAGGAAGCACAGCCGTTCCGACGCCGGCTGCGCGAACGCATCGTCATACGCGTCCACCCATCCCGAATAACCGAGCCAGCCGCGCACGGCTTCGAGCGCGAGCCCGACGTTCTGCATCGCGGCCATCGTGTAATAACCGCCGCCGGCTGCCGCGCGATAGCGATGCAGCCCGCGCCGCGCGGGCGGCAGCGCATCCGCGAGCACGACGATCTGGCCGCCGCTGCCCGTCGTCAGCAGCGCGTCGCCGGCCGCGGCGAGCCCGCTGCCGAGCGCCGCGCATGCGGTATCGGCCGCGCCCGTCGCCAGCGGCACGCCGGCCGGCAGACCGAGCGCCGCGGCCGCCTGCGCGCCGAGCACGCCGCCGCGCGCAGTCGACGCATGGACCGGCGCGAACCGGTCGGCCGGCAGGCCAAGCGCGTCGATCAAGGCCGTATCCCATGCGCCGTCGGGCGTCGCGAGCGCGGTCGCACACGCATCGCTCGGATCGGCCGCGACGTCGCCGCCGAGCGCGATGCGCAACCAGTCCTTCGGCTGCACGGCCCAGCGCGCGGCGCGCAGCGCATCGGGCTCGTGCGCGGCCAGCCAGCGCAACAGCGGGCCCGCCATGCCCGGCGCGACGGGATTCGGAGCGGCGGGCATTCCCGCGGCGGACGCTCCGGCGACGGGCCAGCCGGCTGCGTCCGCTTCGCGCGCCGCGCGCGTATCTGGCCACAGCAGAGCGGGCCGCACCGGCTGCCCGGCCGCATCGATCAGCACGACGCCATGCATCTGGCCCGAGAAGCCGATCGCCGCAACCTGCGCGCGCTCGCCGGCCGGCAGCCGCGCGGCCGCGCGCACGAGCGCCTGCCACCACGTGTCGGGCGCGATTTCGGCCCAGCCGGGCTGCGGCGACGACAACGCATAGGGTTCGCTCGCGACCGCGCGCTCGACGCCATCGGCATCGAGCGTGACGAGTTTGATGGAGCCGGTGCCGAGGTCGATTCCGAGCAGGCGCATGACGTGACGGTGAATTCGAATGAACGGATGTCGATGATAACGGGATCGCGATACTCGCCCCGGCTTTTGCGGCCACCGCAGCGCAATGCGATGCACGGAAGCCGCGGTGGCAGCCGGGTTTCGCCGCGCTGCACCTTGCGTGCAAAAGCGGCCGTTCGCGGGTTAACCCGGCGCGGTTTTCCGACACCCCTTTTTGCCACTATGCGGCCGCACCGATACACACCATAAAGCGGCCGATATTTGACATGGGGGCCGGCGCTATTTTGAAGGGCTATAAAACCGGGGAACCTCACTCCTGCGGCAGTTTCCCGATGATCGACACCCTGTTTCATGCCGAAATGGCATATCGAACCAGCAAAGAACGGAATAGTACCCAGTGCTCTTGTTGCACGGATTCATTCCGCATAACTTCGTATCACCCCGAAAACAAGATCATGGAGTGAGACAGATGCAATCGAACACGGTCCATCCGTGCGATGAGGTGCTGCCGACCGGCAAGCTGGTAACGCTTGGTCTGCAACACGTCCTCGTCATGTACGCCGGCGCCGTCGCCGTGCCGCTTATCGTCGGCGGCGCGCTCAAGCTGCCGAAAGACCAGATCGCGTTCCTGATCAGCGCCGATCTGTTTTCGTGCGGCATCGCCACGCTGATCCAGACGCTGGGCCTGTGGATCTTCGGGATCCGCCTGCCCGTCATCATGGGCTGCACGTTCGCGGCCGTCGGCCCGATGATCGCGATCGGTACGAACCCCGGCCTCGGCATTCTCGACATCTTCGGCTCGACCATCGCGGCCGGCATCATCGGCATCGTGCTGGCGCCGACGATCGGCAAGCTGTTGCGGTTCTTCCCGCCGGTGGTCGTCGGCACCGTGATTGCCGTGATCGGGCTGTCGCTGATGGAAGTCGGCATCAACTGGGCCGCCGGCGGCGTCGGCAATCCCGAATACGGCAGCCCGGTCTATCTCGGCCTGTCGCTGCTCGTGCTGACGCTGATCCTGCTGATCAACAAGTTCGGCCGCGGCTTCATCGCGAACATCTCGGTGCTGCTCGGCATCGTCGCCGGCTTCGTGATCGCGTTCATCCTCGGCCGCGTGAACACCGAAGGCGTGTCGCTTGCGCCGTGGGTCGGCTTCGTGATGCCGTTCCACTTCGGCTGGCCGCACTTCGACCCGCTGTCGATCGCGACGATGGTCACGGTGATGTTCGTCACGTTCATCGAATCGACCGGCATGTTCCTCGCGGTCGGCGACATGGTCGATCGCCCGGTCGACCAGGAGCGCCTGGTGCGCGGCCTGCGCGTCGACGGCCTCGGCACGCTGATCGGCGGCATCTTCAACTCGTTCCCGCATACGTCGTTCTCGCAGAACGTCGGCCTGATCGGCGTGACGGGCGTGAAGAGCCGGTTCGTGTGCGCGACGGGCGGCGTGATCCTCGTGCTGCTCGGCCTGTTCCCGAAGATGGCGCAGGTCGTCGCGTCGGTGCCGCCGTTCGTGCTCGGCGGCGCGGGCATCGTGATGTTCGGGATGGTGGCCGCGAACGGCATCAAGGTGCTGTCGAAGGTCGATTTCGTGAACAACAGCCACAACCTGTTCATCGTCGCCGTGAGCGTCGGCATGGGCCTCGTGCCGGTCGTGTCGCCGCACTTCTTCTCGAAGCTGCCGCCCGCGCTCGCACCGATCCTGCACAGCGGCATCCTGCTGGCATCGGCCACGGCCGTGATCCTGAACATCGTGTTCAACGGCGTGAAAGGCGAAAAGGATGCGAAGTGCGACATCCGCCGCGCAGGGCACGACTTCGACGGGCGGCCGGTGGACCTGCACTGACGGATTGGCGGCACGCGCGTCCGATGGTGACGCGCAAGGTGCCGTGCGGCACACGCTTACGGCGCTGCTTCGCCGGATCATGGCAAGCGGCGCCGTCGCGCCAATCGTCAGCTCTACTTCACCTGACAAGGGCATTCATGCGGGCAGCCAGGGAGGAAGTCGATTTCTACTCTCCGGCCATCTTCCGTCATACCGTCGATATGATGCGCCGCGTAAAGCCTTGCGTCGACGTCGATCGGGGCTCTACCAAAGCCCAATGTGAATAGAATCTGCCTAACGTTTTCCGCACGTTGCTCGGCCAACGCGCGTGGTTCTTTTTCGTTAGCCTCGGCAAGGCCACCGATAGACGTACGATCGAGATTTGGGTACTTGAGTTGAAGGTCTATCGCCCAATTGGCCAACTTTACTAGTTCATTTCCGGGTATCTTGGCAGAATTTCTTTCAAACGAAATATCCAATGTACGTACCGGAGAGCAAGCGAACGCTCCAGACGTGAAAGCCGTCAACAGAATACACACCGACCTTTTCCACATATCGCCCTACCTTCACGTCCCATCGCATTCAACACGAATCGTGTCTTTACGTTGCGCCTAGTTCTCGTAGACAACATACCCAGCGATGCTGTCCGCATTGTCAATTGCAAGCTCCGGGTGTGTCTTGGCGAATGTCAAGCACTCGCGCATCGAGTACCGATGATCGTGCGAACCAAATGTGTCGACAAAGTGAGTGCATTCATGAATCAACGTAGAGAGCATTGAGTCTTTCGCGCTGGATACGGCACGCATTTCGCAAAAATTCTCGTGGATGCAAATAGTATGCGTCGCAGTATCGGGGCCACATACATGAGCGACAACGCCATCTGGATTCTTGTTATTCGGCGTGCAGCCAAGGTATCGATCAAGCCTCTCTGACTGACGAACGAAATTCCCGGGCTTGAGATCATGCATCACGCGACTTACTGCTGAAAGACCGACTGACAGACGTTGGCGAATCGCTTCATCGCTTGAGCCGAACCACATTACGACGCGTTCACGTTCGACCGTCCCCCACTTGCTCAAATCCGCGAGCCGGACGTCAATCATTTTTACAGCACTGTCACGCAACGTTAGAACCGTACGGCGAAACTCTGCGTCTGTCATGTTAGGACAGATCGGTGGCCCGTTCGAGATTAATGCCTCGATCATGGACCCCTCTATCGTGTCCGTCACGGCTTCAGCAATTTCAACACGATTGTCGACTCTCACTCGCCCTCCTCGCTGATTTCAAGCTTTACCGATTCCGATCCCTGCGTAGCCACTCGCGCGGTATGGCCCTGTGCGCCGGTAATACCTGACGCCAGTACGTCACCACGGCGATTTGTAATCCAATATCGCACACCTGCAACCGGTTGCCTGGACTGCCTGTCGCGAATGACAAACTGCTGATCATAGACTGCCGTGCCACCTCTTGCCGTCTCGACACATGAGCTGACCTTCCCCGTCAACTGCGCTATCTCTTCGACGGTAAAGGTCATACTCATGCCGCGCTCAGCATAGAAAATCGGCGGAGGGTTGCAGCCGCAGACGTTGATGTCGCCGCTCAACGCCCACGGCTGGCCGTTCGGACCCGTGCCCGGCCAACGCGGCCCTTTCGGCGCGATGAATCCTTCCTGCTGACAAGCGCTGCAGTAAGTTTTCATGTAGAGCGTCGCAATATGCACACGCGGCGGCGGATTGGAGCAAGTAACGTGCTCCAGTCCTTCCGTAATCGTGGCGCTGCCGCCATGGTCCCCTCTGGCGAGAAAATATCGGATCATGCGGCCCCCCTCAGCGTGTCATGGCCGCACGCTTGATAACGGTGAAGGCGCCAGCAGATACCATGCCCTCACGTTCCGGGCTGTCCGTAATGACGTCGCCGTTGTCCACTGCGCTACCGACGAAAGCCAGCGGCTCGAAGTCACGGCTGTCCACGAGGCCGAGGCCGCTTATGATTCGGGCGGTCGATCCATCTGCATAGTGAATCAGATTACCGATGACGCCGGCCTTGCCGAGCCGGACGTCAGTGTCCCACGTACCGGTCACCTCGCGCAGCACGCCGCCCCGCGCCGTCTTCGCCCCTCGCACCGCCAGCCGGTAACGTCGCGGCGCAGGCGGCGGTACATAGGCCGGGTCGAACAATCCGTCGACGGGTTCGCCCACCGACACATGAATCCCCCATGAACGCTGAAGCGTCTCGACAATGTGGTCGCCGTTGCTCAATCGGCTACCTACCAGCGCAAACGGCTTGTCGCCGCCGACCGTATAATCGCCCGCACCGTCTGTGATAACGGCCCCACTGCCGTCCTCGTAGGTCACGATGTCGCCGACGCGGGCAACGGCGAGCCCGGCAACCGTCAGGCCACTGGTGGCCGCAGTCACCCGACCTCCTCGTTCCGTGAGTGCACCGATGGTGGCAAAGAGATGCGTTGGTGCTTGCTGCTCGTTACTCATCCGGATTTCCTCTCTCGGTCAATTTTTTAGAAGTGCCACGCACCCAAAATTGCTCGAACAATAGAGAAGAATCAATCAGACGAATTCTAAATTTGGATAACTAATCGTGATAAGGCGATGTCCGCCCCAAACTAGTCTGTAGTCGTGCGTTTGCCCAGACGTCGAATCTCGCACCTCTACCAAAAGAAAAACGCCACGGACTTTCGTCCGTGGCGTTTGTCTTTTGCGGGGCATGGGCGGTTGGCCGCCCGCATCGCGCCGGCCGGCGGCGCTCAGCCCTTCGCCACTGCGGTCGAAGCCGGCGCAGGCGCTGCCGCCTTGTCGTAGTCGACCGGCTCATCCGGCGCGCGCGGCGTCTCGCCGGCGCGCTGGGTCCAGCCGCCGCCCAGTGCGCGGTACAGGTCGACCAGGTTCGTCCAGCGCGCCAGACGCGCGCTGATGAGCGTCTGCTGCGCCGAGTACAGATCCGTCTGCGCGGTCAGCACCGACAGGTAGCTGTCGACGCCGTTCTTGTAACGCAGGTCCGACAGGTCGAAGCGGCGCTGCTGCGCGTGCTCGTTGCGTTCGAGCGCGGCGATCTGCTGGTCGTACGTGCCGCGTGCAGCCAGCCCGTCCGACACTTCGCGGAATGCCGACTGGATCGCCTTCTCGTAGTTCGCGATCTCGATGCGCTTCTGCACGTGCGCGAGATCGAGATTGGCGATGTTCGAACCGCCCTCGAAGATCGGCAGCGCAATACTCGGCGCAAACGACCACGCCGCCGTACCGGCCTTGAACAGGCCGCCGAGCGTCGGGCTCGCGGTGCCGAATGCCGCGGTCAGCGAGATCTTCGGGAAGAACGCCGCGCGTGCCGCGCCGATGTTCGCGTTCGCGGCCAGCAGCGTCTGCTCGGCCTGCATCACGTCCGGACGACGCGTCAGCAGGTCCGACGGCAACCCGGCCGGCACGTCCGTCAGCAGGTTCTGCGCGTCGAGCGGCATGCCCGGCGGCAGATCGTCCGGCAGCGGCTCGCCGATCAGCAGCACCAGCGCGTTCAGCGCCTGCGCACGCGCACGCGCTTGCGCCTGCTGGTTCGCGAGCGCCGTCTCGACCACCGTCTGCGCCTGACGCAGCTCGAGCTCGGAGCCCGTGCCGTTGTCGAACTGCAGCTTCGTCAGGTCGTACGACGCCTGCGCGGTCTTCAGCGTGTTTTCCGTGACCTTCAGCAGATCGTCGGTCGACAGCAGCGTCAGGTACTGGTCAGCCACCTGCGACACCAGCGAGATTTCCGACGCCTGCCGCGCGTATGCGGTCGACAGGTACTGCGCGAGCGCCTGGTCCTTCAGGCTCTGCACGCGGCCGAACAGGTCGAGTTCCCACGACGCCGAAAGCCCGACGTTGTAGCTGCGCGAGATGTACGGCGCACCGGTCGTCGACAAGCCCTGCGGTACGCGCTGGATGCTGCCCGTACCGGTGCCGTCGAGCGTCGGGAACAGGCCCGCGCGCGTGATCTGGTACTGCGCGCGCGCCGCCTCGATGTTCAGCACCGATACGCGCAGGTCGCGGTTGTTCTTCAGCGCGATCTCGATCAGCCGCTGCAGGCGCGGATCGACGAAGAATTCGCGCCAGCCGATGGCGGTCGCCGCCTGGCCGTTCGCGCTGCGCGCGCCGGCAGCGCCCGGCTGCGTCGCGTAGACGCCGCCGGCCGGGTACGCCTGTGCGACGGGCGCGTCGGGCCGCTTGTAATGCGGCGCCATCGTGCAGCCCGTGGCAAAGAGCGCGACCGCGATTGCAGTCAAAGCGTGTTTTTGCATCATCACTGTCCCTTGTTGCCTTCGTCGCCGTTGCCCGGCTTCTCTTCGTGGTGCGAGTGCTCCTGAGCCAGGCGCAGCGCCTCGTCGACGTCTTCCTTCTCGCCGCTGAAGATCGCGCGGATCTTCACGAAGAACATCGGGATCATGAAGATCGCGAGGAACGTCGCCGTGATCATCCCGCCGATCACGCCCGTACCGATCGCGTGCTGGCTCGCCGAACCCGCGCCGTTGCTGATCGCGAGCGGCATCACGCCGAGAATGAACGCGAGCGACGTCATCAGGATCGGACGCAGCCGCAGGCGCGCCGCTTCCAGCGCGGCCTCGATCGGCCCCATCTTCTCCGACTGCTGCAGTTCGCGCGCGAACTCCACGATCAGGATCGCGTTCTTCGCGGACAAGCCCACGGTAGTCAGCAGGCCGACCTGGAAGAACACGTCGTTCTCGAGGCCGCGCATCGTCGCCGCGAGCAGTGCCCCGATCACGCCGAGCGGCACGACCATGATCACCGAGAACGGGATCGACCAGCTTTCATACAGTGCCGCGAGACACAGGAACACGACGAGGATCGAGATCGCGTACAGGATCGGCGCCTGCGAACCGGACTGGATTTCCTGGAACGACAGGCCGGTCCACGAATAGCCGATACCGACCGGCAGCTTCTTCGCGAGCCCTTCCATCGCGGTCATCGCCTGACCGGTCGACTTGCCCGGTGCGGCCTGACCCTGGATTTCCATCGCCGAAACACCGTTGTAGCGCTCGAGCTTCGGCGAACCGTACGTCCAGTGACCGGTCGCGAACGCGCTGAACGGCACCATCCCGCCCGACCCGTTGCGCACGTACCAGATGTTCATGTCCTCCGGCGTCATCCGGAACGGTGCGTCGGCCTGCACGTAGACCTTCTTGATCCGGCCGTCGGTGTCGAGGAAGTTGTTCACGTACTTCGACGCCCACGCGATCGAGAACGTCTGGTCGATCGCATCCGCCGTCACGCCGAGCGCATTCGCCTTCTCGCGATCGATGTCGACCTTGTACTGCGGCGTGTCGTTCAGGCCGTTCGGGCGCACGCCCTGCAGCGTCGGATCCTTCGAAGCCATCCCGAGCAGCTGGTTGCGCGCGGCCATCAGCGCGTCGTGACCGAGACCGGCGTTGTCCGTCAGCTCGAAGTCGAAGCCGGCGGCCGTACCGAGTTCAGGAATCGACGGCGGGTTGAACGGGATCACGATCGCGTCCTTGTAGCCCGCGTAGCGCCCGAACATCCGGCCGATCAGCGCCTGCACCTTCTGGTTCGCATGCTGACGCTGCGAGTAGTCCTTCAGGCGCACGAACACGAGACCCGAGTTCTGGCCGCGGCCCGCGAAGCTGAAGCCGTTCACCGTGAACGCCGATTCGACGATTTCCTTCTCGTCCTTCAGCAGGTAGTCGGAAATGTTCGCGAGCGTCTTCGCGGTCGTTTCCTGCGTCGAACCCGACGGCGTCTGCACGATCACGAACATCAGGCCCTGGTCTTCATCGGGCAGGAACGACTTCGGCAGGCGCACGAACAGCAGGCCGACCGCGACGATCACGACCAGATAGATGATGAGCCAGCGGCCCGAACGCTTGATCACGTGGTGCACGCCGACGTGGTACTTGTCGCGGCTATTGTTGAACGTGCGGTTGAACCAGCCGAAGAAGCCCTTCTTCTCTTCGTGATGCCCTTGCGGGATCGGCTTCAGGATCGTCGCGCACAGCGCCGGCGTCAGAATCAACGCGACGAGCACCGACAGCACCATCGCCGACACGATCGTCAGCGAGAACTGGCGATAGATCGCGCCGACCGACCCGCCGGAGAACGCGACCGGCACGAACACCGCCGACAGCACGAGCGCCACGCCGACGAGTGCGCCGGTGATCTGGCCCATCGCCTTGCGGGTCGCCTCCTTCGGTGACAGGCCCTCTTCCGCCATCACGCGTTCGACGTTCTCGACCACCACGATCGCATCGTCGACCAGCAGGCCGATCGCGAGCACGAGGCCGAACATCGACAGCGTGTTGATCGAGAAGCCCACCAGCGACATGATCGCGAACGTGCCGAGCAGCACGACCGGCACCGCGATCGTCGGGATGATCGTCGCCCGCAGGTTCTGCAGGAACAGATACATCACGAGGAACACCAGCACGATACCTTCGAGCAGCGTCTTGACCACTTCCTCGATCGACAGCTTCACGAACGGGGTCGTGTCGTACGGATACTTCACGACGAGGCCGTGCGGGAAGAACGGTGCCAGCTCGTCGATCTTCGCGCGCACGGCCTTCGCGGTCGCGAGCGCGTTCGCGTTGGTCGCGAGCTGGATACCGAGTGCCGCGGTCGGCTGACCGTTGTACTTCGTGTCGAAGTTGTAGTTTTCACCGCCGAGGCCGATCTGCGCGACGTCCTTCAGGCGCACCTGCGAGCCGTCCTGGTTGACCTTCAGCAGGATGTTGCCGAACTGCTCGGGCGTCTGCAGCAGCGTCGATTCGGTGATCGTCGCCTGCAGCACGGTGCCCGGCTTCGCCGGCGTGCCGCCGATCTGGCCGCCCGCGATCTGCACGTTCTGCGCGGTGATCGCCGAGCTCACGTCGACCGGCGTGAGGCCGTAGTTCGTCAGGCGGGTCGGGTCGAGCCAGATCCGCATCGCGTACTGCGAGCCGAACAGCGTGACGGTACCGACGCCGTTCAGCCGGCTGATCGGATCCTTCACGTGCGACGCCACGAAGTTCGCGAGGTCGTACTTGTTCATGCTGCCGTCTTCGGAGTTGAAGGCGAGCACCAGCAGGAAGCTGCTGCTCGACTTCGTCACCGACAGGCCGAGCTGCTGCACGACCTGCGGCAGGACCGGCGTCGCGAGCGACAGCTTGTTCTGCACCTGGACCTGCGCGATGTCGGCGTTGGTGCCCGGCGCGAAGGTCAGCGTGATCGTCGCGTTGCCCGAGTCGTCACTCGTCGACGACATGTACAGGAAGTTGTCGAGACCGCTCATCTGCTGCTCGATCACCTGCGTCACCGTGTCTTCCACCGTCTTCGCGGAAGCGCCCGGGTAGTTCGCGGTGATCTGGATCGATGGCGGCGCGATCGTCGGATACTGCGAGATCGGCAGCGTGAAGATCGCCGCAACCCCGGCCAGCATCAGGATGATGGCGATCACCCACGCGAAGATCGGGCGATCGATAAAAAACTTTGCCATGAAACAGGCTCCCTGTTATTGCGCGCTCGAAGCAGCGGCGGCACTCGCCGGCGCGGCGCCCGATGCAGCGGCACCGGAAGCGGCGGCGGCGCCGGAACCGGCGGCAGCCGGTGCGGCGGTTGCGGCGGCGGCGTCCGATGCGGCACTGGCCGCCGGTGCGAGCTGCGCCGGCACCGACTTCACGGTCGCACCCGGGCGTACCTTCTCGCCGCCCTGCACGATCACGTGATCGCCCGCTTGCAGACCGCCTTCGACGATCCAGTTCTGGCCCTGCATGCCCGTCGTCTTCAGCGGACGCGGCTCGACCTTGTTGCCGGCGTTCACCACCATCGCGATCGCCTGGCCCTTCTGGTCATGCGTGACGCCGATCTGCGGCACCAGGAACGCGTTCTCGTTCACGCCTTGCTCGATCCGAGCGCGCACGAACATCCCCGGCAGCAGCACCTTGCCCGGGTTCGGGAAGACCGCACGGATCGTCACCGAGCCGGTGGCCTGGTCGACCGTCACGTCCGAGAACTGCAGCTTGCCCGGCTCCGCATAGGTCTTGCCGTCCTCGAGGATCAGCGACACCTTCGCCGCGCCCGGGCCGCTCGTCTTCAGGCGGCCGCTCTGCACGTCCTGGCGCAGCTTCAGGCCTTCGAGGCTCGACTGCGTGAGGTCGACATACACCGGGTCGAGCTGCTGCACCGTCGACATCAGCGTCGCCTGGCTCGCCTGCACGTACGCGCCCGGCGTCACTTGCGAAATGCCGACGCGGCCCGTGATCGGCGACACGACGTCGGTGTAGCCGAGGTTGATCTGCGCGGTGTCGACCGCTGCCTTGCCGGACGCGACGTCCGCCGCGGCCTGCCCTTGCGTGGCCACCGCGTTGTCGTAGTCCTGCTTGCTGACCGCGTTCGCGGCCACCAGCACCTTGTAGCGCGCGACCAGCGCGTTCTGCGTGGCGAGGTTCGCCTGCGCCTTCGCGAGCGTCGCCTTCGCGCTGTTCAGCGCGGCGATATACGGCGCCGGATCGATCTTGTAGAGACGCTGGCCGGCCTTGACGTCGGTGCCTTCGGTGAATTCACGGCGCAGCACGATGCCGTCGACCCGCGCGCGGACCTGCGCGACGAGGAACGCGCTGGTGCGGCCCGGCAGCTCGCTGAAGACCGGTACGGCTTGCGGCTGGACGGTGACGACGCCGACTTCCGGCGTTTGCGGCGGCGGTGCCGATTCTTTTTTTCCGCATGCAGCCAGGAAAACCGCGGCTGCCGCGACAGTGATCAAGCGGTATGGAACCCGTTCGACGCGCATGGAGCGACCTCTGTGTGTAACCAATGGAATAAGTGCAGCACCCGACGGGAGCGCAACACGGATGCGCCTCGCGGCGCAGATCGAACACCTGAATTACTGGACTGCTGGATACGGCACGTCGGCACGAAACCTCCATGCCGACGGGATGCAGCGAACTGCGGACTGGTACTAGGGCGGGAATCAGCAGAGTGGGATATTAACTGATTGCCACTTGGGTCATTCGATCGTAGGGTGGTATTGTATATACATTCACGAATGTATGTAAAAAGCCCGTTTGTGTCGCGCAGACCGTCCAGTCTTACGAATTATTACCAGTCGCAAGCATAGCCAATCCGCATGACGGCAAAGAGGGTTGCGGACCCTATATTCACCTACGATCGATCCAATCAGGCCTGCACATGGTCAGACGTACCAAGGAGGAGGCGCTCGAGACGCGCAATCGCATTCTCGATGCCGCCGAACACGTGTTCTTCGAGAAGGGCGTGTCGCACACGTCGCTCGCGGACATCGCCCAGCACGCCGGCGTCACGCGCGGCGCGATCTACTGGCATTTCGCGAACAAGAGCGAGCTGTTCGACGCGATGTTCGACCGCGTGTTCCTGCCGATCGACGAGCTGAAGCGGATGCCGCTCGACGCACCGGGCGGCAATCCGCTCGAGAAGATCCGCAAGATCCTGATCTGGTGCCTGCTCGGCGTGCAGCGCGACTCGCAGTTGCGGCGCGTGTTCAGCATCCTGTTCATGAAGTGCGAATACGTCGCGGACATGGAGCCGCTGCTGCAGCGCAACCGCGCGGGGATGAGCGAGGCGCTGCACATGATCGACGCCGATCTCGCGGTCGCCGTGCGGCTCAAGCTGCTGCCCGAGCGGCTCGATACGTGGCGCGCGACGCTGATGCTGCACACGCTCGTCAGCGGCTTCGTGCGCGACATGCTGATGCTGCCCGACGAGATCGACGCCGAGCAGCATGCGGAAAAGCTCGTCGACGGCTGCTTCGACATGCTGCGCTACAGCCCGGCGATGCTGAAGGAAAGCGACTGACGGCACGGCGGCTGCCCGCGCGCCGTTTCATTGTCATCGATCGGCGGGCCGGGCCGCGCAACAGTCGCGGCAATGCGCTGCCCGCCTCCGTCTCCCCGGCCGGCTCAGGCCGCCTTCGCGCGATGCGCGCGAGCCCGCCGGTTCGACGCGGCCACCGAATCGCGCTTCGGCATCGGCGCGCCGGCCAGTCCCGCGATCCACGCGTCGGTCGACATCACGGCCGCGAAATTCGACTGGAACACCACCGTGTACGCGCGGTGAATCTCTTCGGCGCTCGCCGCGCCCGCTTCGTTCTCGTACGGCAACGCGCCCGTCGCATCCTCGAGATACTCGACGTTCAGTCCCGCGTGCGCCGCGTGATAGACCGTCGACGCATTGCAGTTGTGCGTCATGTAGCCGGCCACCGCGAGCGTGTCGATCCCGTGTGCGTCGAGCCATGCGGCAAGATCGGTCCCGGCGAACGAGCTCGCCTTCGCCTTCTCGATCAGGTGCGCGTACGGGCGGCCGGCGACGACCGCGTGCAGCGCGACGCCGTCGGTGCCGGGCGCGAAGATCGGCGCGCCGGCCGGCGCGACGTGCTGGACGACGATCACGGGCACGCCGGCCGCATGCGCGGCGTCGATCGCGCGGCCAATGTTCGCGAGCGACACGTCGAGCGGCGGATACTCGATCGGCAGGTTGCCCGTCACGTATTCGTTCTGGACGTCGATCACGATCAGCGCGCGGCGGGAAGTGGTATGCGAGGCGGTGTTCGACACGGATGGCTCCTGGTCCTGACGCGCGGCCCCGCCCCGGAACGGGACGGCCAGCGATGCGATGCGATGCATTGTCGGGCCGCGTCGCCCGCGCGGATAGTGGCCCGATAGCCATTCTTCGATAAAATCGGGCCACCACCATTCCGGAGCCCGTCATGACCGCCGTCGCGTCACCTGCCTCGCCCGCCCCGACCGTCGTCGCCGTGATCGCATACGACGGCATCAGCCCGTTCCACCTGTCGGTGCCGTCCGTCGTCTTCGGCAAGGAGCGCGACGCGGCCGCGTCGCCGGCGTTCGAGTTTCGCGTCTGCTCGGCCGAGCGCGGCCCGCTCGCGACGACGGGCGGCTTCACGATCACCGCGCCGTACGGGCTCGACGCACTCGACGACGCGGACATCGTCATCGTGCCGGCGTGGCGCGACCCGGACGAAGCGCCGCCCGACGAACTGCTCGACGCGGTGCGCGCGGTCGCCGCACGCGGCGCGCAACTCGTCGGGCTGTGCCTCGGCGCGTACGTGCTCGCGGCGGCCGGCCTGCTCGACGGCCGCCCGGCCACCACGCACTGGGCGTGGGCCGACGACTTCGCGCAACGCTTTCCGCGCGTGAAGCTCGATCCCGACGTGCTGTACGTGGACGACGGCAACCTGATGACGTCGGCCGGCACGGCCGCGGGGCTCGACTGCTGCCTGCACGTCGTGCGGCGGCGCTTCGGCTCGGATGCCGCGAACCGGATCGCGCGCCGCCTCGTGATCCCGCCGCACCGCCAGGGCGGGCAGGCCCAATACGTGCCGCAGCCCGTCGCCGCGCACCCGCGCGATGCGCGGCTCGCGGGCCTGCTCGACTGGGTGCGCGCGCACCTCGACGCCGCGCACAGCGTCGATTCGCTCGCCGAACGCGTGCTGATGAGCCGGCGCACGTTCACGCGCCACTTCCGCCAGGCGACCGGCACGACCGTCACCGCGTGGCTGCAGGCCGAACGGCTCGCGCGCGCGCAGCATCTGCTGGAAACCACCGGACAATCGATCGACGCGATCGCGCAGGCGGCCGGCTACGGGTCGAGCGTGTCGCTGCGCCAGCATTTCGCGGGCGCGCTCGGCACGTCGCCGTCTGCGTATCGAAGGGAATTCCGCGGCGCCGGAGCCGGTGCCGATGCGACGCACTAATGCCCGCCGCGCGCCCGGGGGTGGGCGGGCCGTGAAGCGAATCCGGCGGTGCTCGGCCGCTCTGCCGCTCAGCCGCCGTTGATCCAGCGCGCCGCATAAAGCAGCAGCGCGACGAACACGATCATCGCCGCCCACGCCCACACGGGCACCGTGCCGGCACCGCGATGATGAAGCACGCTGGCGGCACGCCCGGTCGGCGCGCCGCCAACGTGCGGCGGCAGCGGACGCTTCGTCGCGGCCATCAGCGACGCCGGCCGCAGGAACACGTGCTGGCGCCGCTGTGCGGCCGGGTTCGCGCGATTCGGCGCGAGGCCGTGCTTCGCCTGCACGACCGCGCAGAACTCGCGGAAGAAATCGTCGGTCCACTCTCGCAGCGCATTCTCGATCTGCCGCGCCGGCAACTCGGCGAGCGGCCCGCTCGCCGTCGCCCAGACCACGTACTCGATGCTTGTGGCGTTCGCATCGTCATCGGGCAGCAGCACCAGTTCGACCTGGCCGCGCAGCGCGCCGAGGCCGTCGGCCCGCGCCTTGAAATTGATCACGCGGCGCGGCCGCCCTTCCGCGTCGCCCTGCTCGCCGGCCGCATGCGCACGCACGTCGTAGCGTGCGCGCAGCGGGCCGAGCGGCACCGTGATCGTCAGCGCGAACTCGCCGTGCGCGAGCTTCACGAACGATTCGCAATGGTCGAAGCTCGCCCGCAGCAATGCGGGATCCTCGAAGGCCTCCCGCACGACAGGCGGCGCGAGCGGGACGCGTAACGTGTCGTTCAGTTCCATGATGTCTCCCCGATGAACGCGCGCCGCATCAGGACGTCTCGACGAGACTGTCGATCCGTGCGACATCGAAGGCGACGTAGTGCGCAAGCGCGGCAGCGGCCGCCTTCGGTTCCTCGTAACTCCATGCGGCGTTCTCGATCACGCCGTCTTCCGTCTGCAAGTCGAAATGCACGGCTTCGCCCCTGAACGGGCAGGCGCTCGTCACGCCCGACTTCACGAGCCTGCGCATGTTGACGTCGCCGCGCGGCAGGTAGTGGACGTCCGGCAGCCCCGCTTCCCGCACGGTCAGCACGCCGTGCGAATCGGCATACGTGATGCCGCGATGGATCACGCGCACGCGATGGCGGTTCGGCACGATTTCAAGGTGAGGGGCGGCGGCGTCTGACATCGTTTCTCCTTCGGGCGGCCCGGCAGGCAGGCCGGTGACAGGAAACGAAAAAAGCCACGGCACGAATGCCGTGGCTTTCATTATGGGCGAAACTTCGTCCGATTGCGCAACCCGGGCGGGGGCCGCGTGCGGCCGGCTACTGCGCGCTCCACTGGAACGCGGCTTTCGCGCCGCCCTTCGCGCCGACCGTGACGGTACGGGATTCGTCGCTACCCTGGTACGACGCCTGCACCGTATAGCGCCCCGGCGGCACCTGCACGAGCATGTACGGCCCGCGCGTGTCGGTTTTCAGCACTTCTGCACCCTTGCCGTCGACGATCCGCACATGGACGTCGGCCAGGAATTCGCCACCCTTGCCGGTGAAGCGCAGCGCCAGCGGCCACTTCGCCTCGTTGCGCTGGAACGCCGTCGATTCGTCCAGCCCGATGCCGCCGGACACGAAGGTGACGTCGCCCTGCTGGCGCGCGGCGGGCAAGCCGTCCGACTGCGCGTACGCGCCGGTCGCGCCGGCTGCGAGGCCGGCGACCAACGCCGCGGCGACGGCAAATCGGGACACGTTGCGTAGATATTGCATGGCTCTCTCCTTTGGGTCGGAACACATACGGGGCGCCACGCCACGGGGTCGGACGGCGGCGGCGCCCGCCGCGGCCGGCCAGGCCGGCCGTCGGCCGTCGCCGGTCAGCTCAGGTCGACCGGCACGAAGATCTGTGCATTATCGCGCTGGATCAGCAGAGCAAGACTGTTGCCCGCGCCCTTCACCGCGTCGCGCAACTGCTCGGGGCTCGTGACCGGGCGGCCGTTGACCGCGAGGATCACGTCGCCGGGCTGGATGCCCGCGTTGGCGGCCGGCCCGCCGGCCTGCTGCACGATCAGCCCGTGCGACAGGTTGCTGGCGCTGCGCTCCTGCGGCGACAGCGGACGCACCGCGACGCCCAGGCGGCCCTGCTCGACCGGCCCGCCGTCGTTCGACGCGAGTTTCGCATCGGCCATCGCGCCGAGCGTCACGCTGATCGACTTCTTCGACTTGTCGCGCCAGATCTGCAGGTCGGCCTTCGAACCCGGCTTCAGGTTCGCGATCTGCGCGGGCAGCGACGTCGAATCGGCGACCGGCGAGCCGTTGACCGACAGGATCACGTCGCCCGGCTGCAGGCCCGCCTTCGCGGCCGGGCCGTTCGAATCGACGGAGCTGACGAGCGCGCCGTCCGGCTTCTGCAGCCCGAACGAGCTCGCGAGCGTCTGGTTCAACCCCTGCACGGCGACGCCGAGGCGGCCGCGGCTCACGTGGCCCGTCTTCACGAGCTCGTCCTTCACCTTGATCGCCTCATTGATCGGGATCGCGAACGACAAGCCCTGGAAGCCGCCCGTCTGCGAGTAGATCATCGAGTTGATGCCGATCACCTCGCCCTGCAGGTTGAACAGCGGGCCGCCCGAGTTGCCGGGGTTCACCGGCACGTCGGTCTGGATGAACGGCGTGTAGTTCTCGTCCGGCAGCGCGCGCGACTTCGCGCTGATGATGCCCGACGTGACCGTGTTGTCGAAGCCGTACGGCGAACCGATCGCGACGACCCACTGGCCGACCTTGCTCTGCGCCGGATCGCCGATCTTCACGGTCGGCAGCCCGCTCGCGTCGATCTTCAGCACCGCGACGTCGGACTGCTTGTCCGAGCCGACGACCTTCGCCTTGTATTCGCGCTTGTCGGTCAGCCTGACCGTGACGACGTTCGCGCCATCGATCACGTGCGCATTGGTGAGGATGTACCCGTCGGAGCTGATCACGAACCCGGAACCGAGGCTCGCGCTCGGCTGGTCGTCCGGCTGCGCGTCACCGCCCATGCCCGGCACCTGGCCGTAGAAGTGCTTGAAGAACTGGTAGAACGGGTCGCTCGGATCGACCGGCAGCTGCGGCTGCGGCACGCGCCGCGCCACCTGCTTCACGACGTGCTTCGCGCTGATGTTCACGACCGCCGGACCGTAGGTCTCGACGAGCCCGGAGAAATCGGGGATGCCGGTCTTCGCGGCCGCTTCGGCCGGCATCAGCGCGGCCGCCTGCGCGGGCGTGATGATCTGCGGATCGGCGCGGCGGGTGCCGGCGACATAGCCGGCCGACAGGGCAGCCGCCACGGCGACCGCGACGGCGCCGCGCGCAAGGAATCGGGTGTTCATCGTAGGACCTCCTCTTTGTTAGGACGCAGCGTAACGACCCTGACTTAAAGGAGGCTTAATCAGCCTTAAGCGGAGCTTAAGCGGGCCGGCAAGGCCCGTCCGACAGCGTTCTTCACACGGATTCGGACTGCCGCGGCGCCTCGGCCGGCATCTCGGCGTCGCGGAACACGACGCTGACGAGCAGGCCGCCCGCGGCCGCGTCGCCGAGCGACACCGTCGCGCCCTGCTGCGCCGCCACGCGCTTGACGATCGCGAGCCCGAGCCCGCTGCCCGACAAGTCGGCACGCGCCCGCGCGGAGCTGTCGCGGTAGAAGCGGTCGAACACGCGCTCGCGCTCGTCGGCAGGGATGCCGGGCCCGCTGTCGCCGATCTGGACGCACGCGCGGCCGGCCGCGTCGGAGGTCAGCGACACGTCGATGCGGCCGCCGTCCGGCGTGTACTTCACTGCATTGTCGAGCAGATTGCCGAACATCACGCGCAACGCGCCGACATCCGCGACGACGCTCGCCGCGCGCGTCTCCTCGAAGCCGAGATCGATGTCGCGCCGCTGCGCGAGCGGCGCATGCGCGGCCACGCATTCAGCCAGCAGCGCCTGCAAGTCGACCGGCTCGCGCATCGTCGCGCCGTCCGGCTCGGCGCGGGCGAGCGCGAGCAACTGCTCCGCGAGGCGCGTCGCGCGCGTGACGCCGTCCTGGAGATCCGCGACCGCCTCGCGGCGCGACGCGTCGTCCTTCGCGCGTGCGACGAGCTGCGCCTGGATCTGCACGGCCGCGAGCGGCGTGCGCAGTTCGTGCGCGGCGTCGGCCACGAACGCCTTCTGCGTGTCGAGCGCGGCCGACAGCCGCGCGAGCAGCCCGTTCAGCGCGCGCACGAGCGGCTGCACCTCGAGCGGCAGGCGCTCGTCGGGCAGCGGATCGAGCGCTTCCGGCCGGCGCGCCTCGACCGCGCGCGTCACGCGGCCGAGCGGCGCAAGCCCGCGCCCGACGATCACCCACACGGCCGCGCCGAGGAACGGCAGCAGCACGATCAGCGGCCACAGCGTGCGCAGTGCGACGTTCGCCGCGAGCCGGTTGCGCACCGACAGCGGCTGCGCGAGCTGCACGACGTTGTCGCCGACGATCGCGCCGTACACGCGCCATTCGCCGCGATCGGTGCGCTCGGTCGAGAAGCCGAGCTCCGCGCGCGGCGCGATCGGCGCGCGCGGATGCGAGAAGTACATCAGCACGCCGTTGCGGTTCCAGATCTGGATCACGATGCCTTCGTCGCCGTTGGTCCGCGAGCCGAACACCTGCGAGAACGGCTCGGACGGCAGCGCCGCAGCGATTTCCTGCAGCTGGTAGTCGAACAGCTCGTTCGCCTCGGCGAGCGCCTGCCGGTAGATCAGCCAGCCGGCGAGGCCGACGCCCGCGACGACGATCGCGAGCAGCCAGATCAGCAATTGATGACGAATCGACCTCACGCGTCAGCTTTCCTTGACGACCATGTAGCCGAGCCCGCGCACGTTGCGGATCAGGTCCGAGCCGAGCTTCTTGCGCAGTGCGTGGATGTAGACCTCGACCGTGTTGCTGCCGATCTCCTCGCCCCAGCCGTACATCTTTTCCTCGAGCTGGCTCTTCGACAGCACCGCGCCGGGCCGCGCGAGCAGCGCCTCGAGCAGCGCGAACTCGCGCGCGGACAGCGCGACGGGCGCGCCGTCGAGCGTCACCTGGTGCGAAGCGGGATCGAGCGTCAGCGCGCCGTGGCGGATCAGCGACTCGCTGCGCCCGGCCTGGCGGCGGATCAGCGCGCGCATCCGCGCGCCGAGTTCGTCGAGGTCGAACGGCTTGACGAGGTAATCGTCGGCGCCCGCGTCGAGCCCCTTCACGCGATCGGCGATGGCGTCGCGCGCGGTGACGATCAGCACCGGCAGCGACAGCCCGCGCGCGCGCAGCGTGCGCAGCACGTTGATGCCGTCGCGCTTGGGCAGGCCGAGGTCGAGCAGCAGCAGGTCGTACGTCTCGCCGCCGAGCGCCGTGAGCGCCGCGTCGCCGTCCTGCACCCAGTCGACCGCAAAGCCGTCCGAGCGCAGCGCCTTGCGCACGCCCTCGGCAATCATTCGGTCGTCTTCGACAAGCAGAATCCGCATCGGGACAGGCATCCATGGGTCGGGTGAAACACGCCGATCATTGTAGCGCCGCGAATCGCGTGCGCGGCATGCCCGCCGCAAAGTGATGCCTCAATGCGGCACCACACGCGATTTCGGCGGGCATTTGCCCACTTGTCTCTACAATGTGCGCTTGCGCGCGACGCACGCGCCGCCCGAGCCCCTGCTTACCCGTATTCGTCCATGCCGATTTCCGCCCTTTCCGCCCGGTTCGCCCCCCGCGCTCAAGTCTGCCTGCGCGCAGCCGCCGTCATCGCCACCTGCGCCGCGCTGGCCTTCGCGCCGCCCGCGCAAGCCCGCAAGAAATTCCACAAGGAAGCGCGCAAGACCGCCGTCGTGTCGCCCGCCGCGCGTGCGGCCGGCCTGCCGGCATCCGTGCTCGTCGCGCTGCAGCGCGCGAAGGTGCCGGCGTCGGCGATGAGCGTCGTCGTCGAGCGCGTCGGCGACCCGGAACCGCTGATCGCGTGGAACGCGAGCCGGCCGATGCTGCCGGCGTCGACGATGAAGCTCGTCACGACCTTCTCGGGCCTGTCGATCCTCGGCCCCGACTTCCGCTGGCGCACGACCGCCTACACGGACGGCACGGTCGACCCCGACGGCACGCTGCAGGGCAACCTGTACATCAAGGGCACCGGCGATCCGAAGCTCGTGCCCGAAGAGCTGATCGACCTCGTCGACAAGATCCGCAAGGCCGGCATCAAGCGCGTGGCCGGCGGCCTCGTGCTCGACAAGAGCTATTTCGCGGCATCGACGCGCGACCTGCCGTCGTTCGACGACGACGTGAGCGCGCCGTACAACGTCGGCCCCGATCCGCTGCTGTATGCGTTCAAGGCCGTGTCGTTCACGGTCACGCCGGGCGACGACGGCAAGGTGGCCGTCGACGTGCTGCCGCCGCTCGCGGACCTGTCGATCGACAACCAGCTGGTCGAAGGCACGGGCTCGTGCAGCGCGGCCGCCGCGGCCGCGCGCCCGACGCTGACGGCCGGCGCCGGGATGATGACGGCGTCGTTCGCCGGCGACTATCCGCTGCGCTGCGGCGCGCGCACCACCAACCTCGCGATCCTCGATCACACGACGTTCTTCGCGCGCGGCTTCCTCGCGCTGTGGCGGCAGGACGGCGGCACGATCGCGGGGCCCGTGAGCGAAGGCAAGGTGCCGACCACCGCGCGGCCCGTCGCCGTGCATCACAGCCCGGTGCTCGGCAGCATCGTCTACGACATCAACAAGTTCAGCAACAACGTGATGGCGCGCAACCTGTTCCTGACGATCGGCGCGGTCAGCGGCAGGCCGCCCGCGACGCCCGAGCAGTCGAGCCGCGCGATCCAGGCGTTCCTGCAGAAGAACGGCATTGCGATGCCGGACCTCGCGCTCGAAAACGGCTCGGGGCTGTCGCGCGAAGAGCACGTGAGCGCGCTGTCGCTCGCCGCGCTGCTGCAGGCAGCGAACGCGAGCCCGGTCGCACAGGCGTTCGTCGATTCGCTGCCGATCGCCGGCATCGACGGCACGATGAAGAACCGCCTCACCAACGCCGGCGTGCTCGGCAACGCGCACATCAAGACCGGCACGCTGCGCGACGTGCGCGCGATCGCCGGCTACGTCGCCGGCGCCGACGGCCAGAGCTACGTCGTCGTCAGCTTCATCAACAACGACCAGGCGGAAGGCGCGCGCGCCGCGCACGACACGCTGCTCGAATGGATCTACGCGGGCGCGCACTGACGGCTCGCGCGCCGCGACGCGGCGCATCCCCGCCCCTCGGTCGTACGACGGCCCCGAGGCGGCACCGCGCATCGGGCAGCCCTGGCGGGCAGCCCGTGCGGCCCGCCGCCGCCTCGCATACGGAGTCCCGCCGTTCGCGGTTTGAAACGGGCACCGCCACCGGCGCGCGACGCATCGCACGCCAGCCGTGCGCGTAAAACGGGGCCGCACCGCCCGGCCTCGCGCCGCACGGTTTCCGTAGAAACCCTGTCCTCAGAGGGAACCCTCTACGCTGCCCCCTCGCCTAGCGCGTGGCGATTGCGTAGGCTGTTGGCCTGACCGATATCTACAACGGGCCACGCGCCCGGCCTCACGGCTTGCAGGGGAAAGGAGGAGACACGCCCATGCGATTCGACGTCGAATTGCTTCTGCTCGCGCTGGCGCCCGTCTTCCTGCTCTGCATCGCATGGGAAGCCTGGCACCTCGCCCGCACACGTGCGCAGGACCATGTCTATGCGTGGCGCGACACGCTGTGCAATGCTGCGCTCGCGCTGATGCACCAGGGCGCGGACAAGATCGCGTGGCTCTTCGTGATCCCCGTCTATGCGTACTGCTACCGGCACTATCGCCTGTTCACGTGGCACGACGGCTGGCTGTCGTTCGCGGTGCTGTTCGTCGCGCAGGACTTCCTCTACTACGTGTTCCATCGCGCGAGCCATCGCGTGCGCTGGCTGTGGGCCGCGCACGTCGTGCACCACTCGTCCGAGCGGATGAATTTCTCGACCGCGTTCCGCCAGAGCCTGATGTACCCCGTCGCGGGCATGTGGGTGTTCTGGCTGCCGCTCGCGTTCGCCGGCTTTCCGCCGCAACAGGTCGTCGGCATCGTGCTGATCAACCTCGCGTTCCAGTTCTTCGTGCACACGCAGGCGATCGGCAAGCTCGGCTGGCTCGAGTACGTGCTCAACACGCCGTCGATCCACCGCGCGCACCACGCGCGCAACCCGCGCTACATCGACCGCAATTACGCAGGCGTCCTGGTGATCTGGGATCGCCTGTTCGGCAGCTATGTCGAGGAAACACCGGACGACCCGCCGCAGTACGGGATTGTCGAGCGGCTCGGCTCGAACAACCCGCTCGTCGCGACGTTCCACGAGTGGGTGTCGATGGCGGCCGACGCGTTGCGCGTCGATGGATGGCGCAACAAGCTGCGCGCGATTTTCGGCCCGCCCGAGTGGGCGAGCGCTTATCATGCGCAGATCGTCGAGGCCGCCAACCAGGATCCGCGCACCGTGCCGCTTGCGGCCGCGCGTGACCAATAACCGTTTCAGCCAACGGCCGCCGCGCAGCCCGGTTCCGAGCAGGCACGCGGCAGATGAGAAACACATCAGGCCATATCTACGAGGAGATCGAACGATGCAGTCACAACAACAATTCCCGTCGCATATCCGGCAACGCCTGCTGCGCACCGCCCAGGTCGCGATCGCGGGCGCCGCGCTCGCGCTGCTCGCCGCGTGCGGCGGCGGTGACGACAACAACAGCAGCGCGTCGAATACGCCGCCTTCCGGCGTGAAGATGCAGATCGTGTCGTTCGGCGACAGCCTGTCCGACGCCGGCACCTATTCGCAGATCAAGCTCGGCTTCGGCGGCGGCCGCTTCACGACCAACCCGGGCCAGGTGTGGGCGCAGGACGTCGCGCAGTACTACGGCGACACGCTGCAGCCCGCGAACCAGGGCGGCTTCGGCATTCCGCTGCAGGCCACCGGCGGCCTCGGCTACGCGCAGGGCGGCTCGCGCGTGACGCTGCAGCCGGGCATCGGCCATGCCGACGCGAGCGTGCCGAACGCCGACTTCGCGCAAGCGACCACGACGCCGATCGCCGACCAGGTCAAGCAGTACCTGACGCAGCACGGCAGCTTCAACGCAGGCCAGATCGTGCTGGTCAACGGCGGCGCGAACGACATCTTCTACCAGGCGCAGGTCGCGCAGGCGCAAGGCAACACGCCGGCCGCGCAACTCGCGGCGGCGCAGGCGATCGGCCTGGCCGCGCAGCAGCTCGGCGGGATCGTCCAGCAGATCGTCGCGGCAGGCGCGACGCACGTGTTCGTGTCGAACGTGCCGGACATCGGCAGCACGCCGCTCGCGCTGCAGGGCGGCACGCAGGCCGCGTTCACGCAACTGTCGGGGCTGTTCAACAAGACGCTCGCCGGCACGCTGGCCGCGCTGAAGGTCGACACGACGAAGGTCGCGCTGCTCGACACGTTCACATGGCAGGACGGCATCGCGGCCAACTACCAGGCGAACGGCTTCAGCGTGTCGAACACCGACACCGGCTGCAACCTGAAGGCGATGGTCCAGGCCGCAACGCAATATGGCGTCGCGAACGCAACCGCATTCGGCTCGTCGCTGTTCTGCTCGCCGCAAACCTACACGGTCCCGAACGCGGACCAGACCTACATGTTCGCCGATATGGTCCACCCGACGACGCGCCTGCACGCGCTGTTCGCACAGTTCGTGGAGAAGCAGATCGCGGCTTCGGGCGTCGGCAAGTAAGCGGCACACAAACGGACCGACGCCGGCCGGCACGCGCGTCGCGCGGCCGGCGCGCTCTCCCCGAAAAAAAACGCCCGACCGGTTCGCCGGTCGGGCGTTTTTCATTCGCGGGCCGTGGCTTGCCCGAGTCGTCAGTCGCGCGCTTCGAACGCAGCCGCCGCACGACCAAGACGATCGTTGACGGCAATCCATTCGACGGTCTCGGGCAGCTTCTCGACGAGAATGCGCGCGACCTGCGCCCGGTCGAGCGCACGCAGCATCCCGTACAGGTCGCGCGCGTAGGCCTGCGGATCTTCCGGAGCGGCGATGAAATGCACGCCGTCGGCCTGCGCCCAGCGTCCCGCGCGCGACGCGCGAGCGACGAGCGCGACCCGCTCGCCGTCGGTTTGCGCGGCCGCGAGCAGCGGCTCGAGCGCATCGAACGGCAGCAGCGCGAGCGGCGTGCGCGGCGCGTAATGCGCCTTCAGCGTGCCGGACGCACGCGGCGCGGTCGCGTCGCTGCCGTCCGGCAGCCGCGGCGCGCGGCCGAGCACGTCGGCGATCTGCTGCGGCGTCACGTGGCCCGGGCGCAGCAGCGCCGGGAAGCCGCGCGACAGATCGAGGATCGTCGATTCGATGCCGACTTCGGACGGGCCGCCATCGAGCACGTGCACGGTGTCGCCGAATTCATCGCGCACGTGCTGCGCGGTCGTCGGGCTCACATGGCCGAACCGGTTCGCGGACGGCGCGGCAACGCCGCCGTGCCCGCCGCGCCGCGTGCTGAACGCGGCCAGCAGCGCCTGCGCGACCGGATGCGACGGGCAGCGCAGCCCGACCGAATCCTGGCCGCCGCTCACGGCGTCCGGAATGCGCGCATGGCGCTTCAGGATCAGCGTCAGCGGGCCGGGCCAGAACGCATCGATCAGCTTCCGCGCATCGTCGGGCAGGTCTTCGACCCAGTAGCCCGGATCGCCGCCCGGCGGCAGGTGCACGATCACCGGATGGTTCGCCGGCCGCCCTTTCGCCGCGTAGATGCGCGCGACGGCCTCGGGATTCGCCGCGTCGCCGCCGAGCCCGTAGACGGTTTCGGTCGGGAACGCGACGAGTTGCCCCGCGTCGAGCAGCGCAGCGGCCGCGTCGATCTGCGCGGGCGTCACGGAGTTCGGGAGATCGATGGACATCGGCTGGCGCCTCAGTCGAGCGGCACGCGCAGCAACTGTGCGCACGCAGTGGCCGCGGCGACGGCTTCGTCGCGCGTCGGGGCCGTGAAGTTCACGTGCCCCATCTTGCGACCGACGCGCGCGTCTTCCTTGCCGTACAGGTGCAGGTGCGCAGCCGGCATCGCCGCGACCGTGTCCCACGGCGGCGTGACGGCATCGGCCGCCGCACCGTTCGGGAACCACACGTCGCCGAGGATGTTCAGCATCGCGGCCGGCGAATGCTGGCGCGGGTTGCCGAGCGGCATGCGCGTCATCGCGCGCACCTGCTGCTCGAACTGGCTCGTTGCGCACGCATCGACCGTGTAGTGACCGGAGTTGTGCGGGCGCGGCGCCATCTCGTTCGCGACGAACGAGCCGTCTTCCAGCACGAAGAATTCGACGCACAGCACGCCGACGTAGCCGAGCGTATCGGCGATCCGCACGGCCGCCTGCTGCGCCTCTTCGACACGCGCGGCATCGGCGGCCGGCGCGGGCACCACCGTCAGCGCGAGGATGCCGTTGTGGTGCGTGTTCTGCGCGAGCGGGAACGCGGCCGAGCGGCCGTCCGCGCCGCGCGCGATCAGCGCCGACACTTCGTATTTCAGCGGCAGGCGCTTCTCTAGCACGCACGGCACGCCGCCGAGCGCCGCATGCGCGTCGCGCGCTTCCTGCGCGGTGCGCACGCGCACCTGGCCCTTGCCGTCGTAGCCGAGGCGTGCCGTCTTCAGGATGCCCGGCAGCACCGCGTCGAGCGCGGCATCGTCGAGCGCGACGAGCGCCGCCGACGATTCGATCACGACGTGCGGCGCAACGGGTACGCCCGACGCCTCGATGAAGCGCTTCTCCGCGATCCGGTCCTGCGCGACCGCGACGCAGCGGCCGGCCGGCGCGACGAACGTCGTGCGCGCGAGGAAGTCGAGGCTCGCGGCCGGCACGTTCTCGAACTCCGTCGACACCGCGTCGCACAGTTCGGCCAATTCGGCGAGCGCGGCTTCGTCGTCGTAGGCCGCGCGCAGGTGGCGGTCGGCGACCGCGCCGGCAGGGCTCGTCGGATCGGGATCGAGCACGGCGACGCGATAGCCCATCGACTGGGCGGCAAAGCAGAACATGCGGCCGAGCTGGCCACCGCCGACCATGCCCAGCCACGCGCCGGGCAGGATCGGGGAAACGGAATCAGGAGTTGCGGTCATGTCAGTGGTCGGTCGCGGCGGGCGCTGCCCGCCGCAGTGGGAAGAGTCAGGCAGCCGCGACGCGCGGCCGCCGGTGCGCCGTCATTCCAGCGGCGGCAGCACCATCGCGTGCGCGGCTTCGTTCTGGCGCACACGGAACGCGGCGAGCCGGTTCGCGTAATCGGCCGACGTGCCGGACAGGATCGACACCGCGAACAGCGCGGCATTCGCGGCACCGGCCTCGCCGATCGCGAACGTCGCGACGGGCACGCCCTTCGGCATCTGCACGATCGAGTGCAGCGAATCGACACCCTTCAGGTACTTGCTCGCGACCGGCACGCCGAGCACCGGCACCGTGGTTTTCGCGGCCAGCATGCCGGGCAGGTGCGCGGCGCCGCCGGCGCCCGCGATGATCGCGCGCAGCCCGCGCTCGCGCGCCTTCTCCGCATAGTCGAACATCTCGTCGGGCATCCGGTGCGCGGATACGACCTTCGCTTCGTACGGTACGCCGAATTCCTGCAGGATCGCTACCGCGTGCTTCATCACGTCCCAGTCGGAACTCGAACCCATCAGCACGCCGACGAGCGGCGCGCTGTGCGTGTGGGCGGTTTGGACTTCGCTCATTTGTCGTTTCCTTGCTCAGGCGAGCGACTGTCCGGTGATGCGCTCGAGCGCTTCCTGGTACTTCGCGGCCGTCTTTTCGACGACGTCGGCCGGCAGCGCCGGCGCCGGCGCCGTCTTGCCCCACGGCTGCGCCTCGAGCCAGTCGCGCACGAACTGCTTGTCGAACGACGGCGGGTTCGTGCCGACCTGGTACTGGTCGGCCGGCCAGAAGCGCGACGAATCGGCCGTCAGCACTTCGTCCATCAGGTACAGCTTGCCGTGGTTGTCGAGGCCGAATTCGAACTTCGTATCGGCGATGATGATGCCGCGCGTCGCCGCGTAGTCGGCCGCTTCCTTGTACAGGCGGATCGAGATGTCGCGGATCGTCGCGGCCAGCTCGGTGCCGATGCGGCGCTCGGTTTCCTCGAACGTGATGTTCTCGTCGTGCTCGCCCATCTCGGCCTTCGCGGCCGGCGTGAAGATCGGCTCGGGCAGCTTCTGCGCGTTCTGCAGGCCTTCCGGCAGCTGCACGCCGCACACGGCGCCCGACGCCTGGTATTCCTTCCAGCCGCTGCCGGCCAGGTAGCCGCGCACGACCGCTTCGATCATGATCGGCTCGAGGCGCTTGACGACCACGCCGCGGCCCGTCACCTGCTCGACCTCGTCGGCCGCGACGACCGCTTCCGGCGCGTCGCCCGTCAGGTGGTTCGGCACGATGTGCGCGAGCTTGTCGAACCAGAAGTTCGCCATCTGATTCAGCACGCGGCCCTTGTTCGGAATCGGCTCGCCCATCACCACGTCGAATGCCGACAGGCGGTCGGTCGTGACGATCAGGAGCTTGTCGTTGCCGACCGCGTAGTTATCGCGGACCTTGCCGCGACCGAGGAGCGGCAGCGAGCGGAGCGTGGATTCGTAAAGGGTAGACATCGTCTTTTCGCAGATAAGGAGCCAAACAAAAAGGGAAACGCCGTTCCCCGCGGCAGGCGGGAACGGCGGTCTTGCAATACGTCGGCGAACCGGCCGGGCGGTGCCCGGGCGGTTGCCGGCCGGCCCTCGTTCGGCCGGACGGAACGGCTGCCTGGGGCCGGATCACATCCGGCCTGGCTGCCCGCCCCTGCCTTGCAGAAGAATCGGGCGGGGCAATCGTACTACAGTCTCAGCGCACGACCTGCGCGAGCGCGCCGGACTTGTACTGCTCGGCGATCTTGTCGAGCGACACCGGCTTGATCTTCGCGGCCTGGCCTTCGCAGCCGAACGCGAGGTAGCGGTCGACACAAACCTGCTTCGCCGCTTCGCGCGCGGGCTTCAGGTAGTCGCGCGGATCGAACTTGCCCGGGTTCTCGAACAGGTAGCGACGGATCGCGCCGGTGATCGCGAGACGCAGGTCGGTGTCGATGTTGATCTTGCGCACGCCGTGCTTGATGCCTTCCTGGATTTCCTCGACCGGCACGCCGTAGGTTTCCTTCATGTCGCCGCCGAACTGGCGGATTTCTTCCAGCAGCTCCTGCGGCACCGACGACGAACCGTGCATCACGAGGTGCGTGTTCGGGATGCGCGCGTGGATTTCCTTGATGCGCTGGATCGACAGGATGTCGCCCGTCGGCTTCTTCGAGAACTTGTACGCGCCGTGCGACGTGCCGATCGCGATCGCGAGCGCATCGCACTGCGTGAGCTTCACGAAATCGGCCGCCTGCTCCGGATCGGTCAGCAGCTGCTCGCGGGTCATCGTGCCTTCCGCGCCGTGGCCGTCTTCCTTGTCGCCCTTCATCGTCTCGAGCGAGCCGAGCACGCCGAGTTCGGCTTCGACCGTCACGCCGATCGAGTGCGCCATCTCGACGACCTTGCGCGACACGTCGACGTTGTACTCGTACGACGCGACCGTCTTGCCGTCGGCTTCGAGCGAACCGTCCATCATCACGCTCGTGAAGCCGCTGCGGATCGCGCCCATGCAAACCGCCGGCGACTGGCCGTGATCCTGGTGCATCACGACCGGGATGTGCGGATACGACTCGACCGCCGCTTCGATCAGGTGGCGCAGGAACGGCTCGCCCGCGTACTTACGCGCGCCGGCCGATGCCTGCATGATCACGGGCGCGCCGACCTGATCCGCTGCCGCCATGATCGCCTGGACCTGCTCCAGGTTGTTCACGTTGAAGGCCGGCAGGCCGTAACCGTGCTCTGCCGCGTGATCCAGCAATTGACGCATTGATACGAGAGGCATTGTGGAACTCCTTGAATGAAAACCGGTGCGCCCTGACGCCGGCGCGGCACCCGCCCTCGTTCAAACCGGGGCGGCGCGGCGCGGCTGAGCGTCGAATAGCCGCATTTTATCGCGAAGCGCCTCCGATTCCGACCGCCCGGTGGCACCCGCTCGCAATTTGTTACGTTCGCACGGCACAATGCGGGCAAAAAAGAGAAAAAAAGCCGCGCGGGGCTTCGGACCCCGCGCGGCTTTCGCGCGAAAAACGGTGCCGGATCGAATTCGATCGACCCGGGTCGCCGGCAAGGTGCCCGGCGAACGCCCGACTCAATAGTGCTCGCCGACGCGCACGATCTTCAGCGTGTTGGTGCCGCCCGCCTGCCCCATCGGTTCGCCGACGGTCAGCACGACCATGTCGCCATGCTGTATGTAGCCCTGCTTGACGACGAGCTCGAGCGCCGCCTGCAGCGCCGAGTCGCGGTCGCTGTTGAAGTCGACGTGCAGCGGCGTGACGTTGCGGTACAGCGCCATCGTGCGCTCGCTGCCGACGCGCGGCGTCAGCGCGAAGATCGGCACGTGCGTGTAGTGACGCGACATCCACAGCGCGGTCGCGCCCGATTCGGTCAGCGCGATGATCGCCTTCGCGCCCAGGTGGTATGCGGTGAACAGCGCGCCCATCGCGATCGACTGGTCGATCCGCGTGAACGTGCGGTCGAGGAAATCCTTGTCCAGCTCGACGTGTTCCGACTTTTCCGCCTCGACGCACACGGCCGCCATCGTCTCGATCGTGACGACCGGGTACTTGCCGGCGGCCGTCTCGGCCGACAGCATCACCGCGTCGGTGCCGTCGAGCACCGCGTTCGCGACGTCCGACACTTCCGCGCGGGTCGGCACCGGCGCGTAGATCATCGATTCCATCATCTGCGTCGCGGTGATCACGAGCTTGTTCGACTCGCGCGCCATCCGGATCATCCGCTTCTGCAGCGCCGGAACGGCCGCGTTGCCCACTTCCACCGCGAGGTCGCCGCGCGCGACCATGATGCCGTCGGACGCGTCGAGGATGCTCTGCAGCGCCGGAATCGCCTCCGCGCGCTCGATCTTCGCGATCATCTTCGGCTTGATGCCGTACGGCGCGCCCGCGATGTTCGCGAGCTGGCGCGCCATTTCCATGTCGGTCGCGTTCTTCGGGAACGACACCGCCACCAGGTCCGCGCCGAGCGACATCGCGGTGCGGATGTCTTCCATGTCCTTCGCGGTCAGCGCGGGTGCCGACAGCCCGCCGCCCTGGCGGTTGATCCCCTTGTTGTTCGACAGCTCGCCGCCCACCTTGACGATCGTGTGGATCTCGTCGCCGAGCACGCGCTCGACGGTCAGCACGATCAGGCCGTCGTTCAGCAGCAGCAGGTCGCCCGGCTTCAGGTCGCGCGGCAGTTCCTTGTAGTCGAGGCCGACCCGCTCGTCGTTGCCGAGCTCGCAGGCCGCGTCGAGGATGAACGGCTGGCCGGGCGAGAGCGTCGTCTTGCCGTTCTCGAACTTGCCGACGCGGATCTTCGGGCCCTGGAGGTCGGCCATGATCGCAATCTCGCGGCCAACCTTGCGGGCGGCCTCGCGCACCATCTCGGCGCGCTGGCGGTGATCGTCGGCCGTGCCGTGCGAAAAATTGAGCCGCACGACGTCGAGGCCCGCCTGCATCATCTGCAGCAGAATCTCCGGCGAACTGGAAGCCGGGCCGATCGTGGCGACTATCTTGGTGGCGCGCTGCATGAAACTCCTCATCTGGATCAAGGTGGATGCGCTGGGTGAAACGCTGCGAGAGCCGGACACGGCGGGCCCAGCGGCGACCGTTCCGGAGGGCGTGCCGGTGCTTGCGCCCGGCATCGCTTTGTTCTGAATCTCGTGGTGCTGCATGGCCGCGTCGCCAGCGGCCGCCGGTGCGCGCGGGGCGGTGTTCGCCCGCGCGGGCGCGCGTTTGCGCTTGCCCGCGCCGGCCGGCTGCTCCGCTTTCGCGGAGCGCGCGGCCTTCGTCACCCCTGCGCGCGCCGCCACGCTCAGGCCGCCCGCGTTTCGAGCACTTCCACCGCCGGCAGCTTCTTCCCCTCGAGGAACTCGAGGAAGGCGCCGCCGCCCGTCGAGATGTAGCTGACCTGGTCGTGGATGCCGTACTTCGCGATGGCCGCGAGCGTGTCGCCGCCGCCCGCGATCGAGAACGCGGACGATTTGGCGATCGCTTCGGCGAGCGTCTTGGTGCCGTTGCCGAACTGGTCGAACTCGAACACGCCGACCGGGCCGTTCCACACGATCGTGCCGGCCTTCTCGAGCTGGCTCGCGAGCGCCTTGGCCGTATCGGGGCCGATGTCGAGGATCATGTCGTCCGCTTCGATGTCGGCGACCTGCTTCACCGTGGCCGCGGCCGTCGGCGAGAATTCCTTGGCCGTCACGACGTCGGTCGGGATCGGCACCGATGCGCCGCGCTCGCGCGCTTCATCGATGATCGCCTTCGCCTCGTTGACGAGGTCGGCTTCCGCGAGCGACTTGCCGATCGGCAGACCGGCCGCGAGCATGAACGTGTTCGCGATGCCGCCGCCGACGATCAGCTGATCGACCTTGCCGGCCAGCGACTTCAGGATCGTCAGCTTGGTCGATACCTTCGAGCCGGCGACGATCGCCACCAGCGGGCGGGCCGGGTTGCCGAGCGCCTTGCCGAGCGCGTCGAGTTCGGCGGCCAGCAGCGGGCCCGCGCACGCGACCGGCGCGTACTTCGCGATCCCGTGCGTGGTCGCTTCCGCGCGGTGCGCGGTGCCGAACGCGTCGTTCACGTACACGTCGCAGAGCTTCGCCATCTTTTGCGCGAGCTCGTCCGAATTCTTCTTCTCGCCCTTGTTCACGCGGCAGTTCTCGAGCAGCACGACCTGGCCCGGCGCGACGTTCACGCCGTTCTCGACCCAGTTCGACACGAGCGGCACGTCGCGGCCGAGCAGCTCGGCGAGGCGCTTCGCGACCGGCGCGAGCGAGTCTTCCGGCTTGAATTCGCCTTCGGTCGGACGGCCGAGGTGCGACGTGACCATCACGGCCGCGCCGGCGTCGAGCGCGGCCTGGATGGCCGGCACGGACGCGCGCACGCGCGTGTCCTCGGTGATGTTGCCGTGATCGTCCTGCGGGACGTTCAGGTCGGCGCGGATGAACACCCGCTTGCCGGCGAGCTGGCCGGCGGCGATCAGGTCGGTAAGACGCTTGACTTGGCTCATGTTGAACAGATTGAAGTAGTGGATGGGGAAAGGGGGTTCACGCTGGACGTGCGCGGGCTGCCGCGAAAGGGCGCCGGATGCGGCCGTGGCTGGCGGTTCGCATGACGCGCACGGGTAAGAAATCTCGAACGGGCATTCTAGCCGATCCACCCGGCAGACTGACCCGTGCGGCGGCGAATTCCGCCTATTTGGGATCGCGCGCGGCAACGGCTCCATTGCCGCAGCGCAGCAATTCACGCGCGCGAGTGGCCGACGCCCGGCGGGCCGGAACGGCGGGCCATCAGAAAATCACGCGCAGCGCGGTGAATACGAGCATCCCGACGACGATCGTGCCGAGCATGCTGCGCCGCCACAAGAACCAGCCGAGGCCGGCGAGCGCCGCGTAGAACGGATGGTTGGACAGCGCGAACGACAGCCCGGCCGGCGTTTCGAGCACGTCGGGCAGCACGACGGCGACGAGCGCGGCGGCCGGCGCGTAGCGCAGCGCGCGCTGCACGCGTTCGGGCAACACGGTGCGCTCGCCGCCGATCAGGAACAGCGCACGCGTGACGGCCGTGACGATCGTCATCCCGACGATGACGATCCAGATCTCGGTCGCGCTCATTCGACCTCCTTCTCGCGCACGGTTTCGGTGCGGATGCGCCGCCAGTCGGCCCGCTCGACGAAGAAATCGGCCGTGCTGCCGGCCGCGAGCGCGGCGAGCACCGCGAGCGGCAGCGCGAGCCGGTACGGCAGGTCGAACGCGACGAGCGACACGATGCCCGCGACCGCGACGGCCGCGAGCGTCGAGCGGTTCGCGACCGCCGACACCATGATCGGGATCAGCGCGAGCGTGCCGGCCAGTTCCAGCCCCCAGCTCGCGGGAAAGAAGCTCGCCAGCAGGATGCCCGCCAGCGACGACACCTGCCACGATGCCCAGCTCGCGAGCGCCATCCCCCAGAAATACGCTTCCTTGCCCGGCACGTGGCCGTTCGCGAAACCCTGTTTCTGGAACAGCAGGTAGATCACGTCGCCGTTGAAATAGCCGATCGCGAGGCGCCGCCACAGCGGCAGGTAGGAAAAATGGGGAGCAAGCCCGGCGCTGAAGATCACGAAGCGCGTGTTGACCATCGCGGCCGTGAGCAGCACGGTCCAGATCGGCAGCTTCGCGGCGAGGAGCGGCAGTACCGCGAGCTGCGACGAGCCCGCGTAGACGAGCAGCGACATCGCGCTCGCCTGCCCGAGCGTCATCACCGACTTGCTCATCGCGATGCCGGTGACGAGCCCCCAGGACAGGATCGCCATCAGTGTCGGGGAATAGTCGCGCGCGCCCTGGATCAGCGCGAAGCGGTCGGTGGCGGACAATCGAGCGAGCATGGGAAAGCGGGCCGCAGCGGGCGGTTCGTCGGGACGCCGGCGCCTCCTGCCGGCACGACCCGTCGTTATTGGAATCGGTGCCGGACGATTATAGCGCCGGCCCGGCGCCGGCCGACCGGATCGTCGCCAAATGACGCTAAAATAAGCGTCTTTCCGGCTCAACGCTGCATACAACCGCATCCCAGGAGAATCCTATGTCAATGGCCGACCGCGACGGCAAGATCTGGATGGACGGCAAGCTGATCGACTGGCGCGACGCCAAGATCCACGTCCTGACCCATACGCTGCACTACGGCATGGGCGTCTTCGAGGGCGTGCGCGCGTACCAGACGGCCGACGGCAGCACCGCGATCTTCCGCCTGCGCGAGCACACGAAACGTCTGCTGAATTCGGCGAAGATCTTCCAGATGGACGTGCCGTTCGACCGGGAAACGCTCGAAGCCGCGCAACTCGAAGTCGTGCGCGAGAACAAGCTCGAATCGTGCTACCTGCGCCCGATCATCTGGGTCGGCTCGGAAAAGCTCGGCGTGTCGGCGAAGGGCAACACGATCCACGTCGCGATCGCCGCATGGCCGTGGGGCGCGTACCTCGGCGAGGAAGGCCTCGCGAAGGGTATCCGCGTGAAGACGTCGTCGTTCACGCGCCACCATGTGAACGTGTCGATGGTGCGCGCGAAGGCGTCGGGCTGGTACGTGAACTCGATCCTGGCGAACCAGGAAGCGACGGCCGACGGCTACGACGAAGCGCTGCTGCTCGACGTCGACGGCTACGTGTCGGAAGGCTCCGGCGAGAACTTCTTCCTCGTGAACAACGGCAAGCTGTACACGCCCGACCTGTCGTCTTGCCTCGACGGCATCACGCGCGACACGGTCATCACGCTCGCGAAGGATGCCGGCATCGAGGTGATCGAGAAGCGCATCACGCGCGACGAGGTCTACACGGCCGACGAAGCGTTCTTCACCGGTACGGCCGCCGAAGTCACGCCGATCCGCGAGCTCGACAACCGCACGATCGGCAGCGGCGCGCGCGGCCCCGTCACGGAAAAGCTCCAGTCGGCATTTTTCGATATCGTGTCGGGCAAGAACGCGAAGTACGCGCACTGGCTGACGAAGGTCTGAGCGCGCCGCGCCACCGACCGCCCCACAAAAGAGTGATAAGAGAAAGTCCCATGAGTGAAATCAAGGAAATGCCGCTGGTCGAGCTGACGGCCAAGGATCTTCCCGCCTACTGCCCGAACCCGGCCATGGCGCGCTGGAGCGCGCATCCGCGCGTGTTCATCGACGTCTCGCACGGCGAGGCGCGCTGCCCGTACTGCGGCACGCGCTACAAGCTGCGCGACGGCGAGGTCGTCAAGGGCCACTGAGCCCGGGCGGACGGGCCCGCGGGGCCGCCGCTCGCGAGGCGGCGCAGCCGGATGCCCGGCGCGCCGCCCTTCCCCATTCTGGCAACCCGAACGCGGCGCCCGCGCGCCGTGCTTCATTACGACATCGGAAGTCCACCTGATGCGTCGAGCGCTGGTTATCGCACCGAACTGGATCGGTGACGCATTGATGGCGCAGCCGCTCTTTGCGCTGCTGAAGAAGCTCCATCCCCGCATCGCGATCGATGCGGTCGCGCCCTCGTGGGTCGCGCCCGTGCTCGAGCGGATGCCCGAGATCCACGATGTCTACGCGACCGATCTCGCGCACGGCAAGCTGCAGCTGCTGCGCCGCTGGCAGCTCGCGAGCGACCTGCGCGACGTCGGCTACGACGCGGCGTACGTGCTGCCGAATTCGCTGAAGTCCGCGGTGATCCCGTGGCTCGCGAACATCCCGCTGCGGATCGGCTATACGGGCGAGCACCGCTACGGGCTGTTGAACGTGCGGCACGCGAATCCCGACAAGTCGGGCGAGCGACCGCCGATGACGACCCACTACGCGGCGCTCGCGTACGCGCCGGGCGCGAAGCTGCCCGAATCGATGAAGACGCTGCCCGCGCCGCGCCTCGACGCCGACCTGAACGAGACTGCGCGCGTGTCCGCACGTTTCAATCTCGATACGCGCAAGCCGCTCGTCGTGTTCTGCCCGGGCGCCGAATACGGCCCGGCCAAGCGCTGGCCGCCCGAGCACTTCGCGTCGCTCGCGACGATCGTGCACCAGTCGTTCCCGTATACGCAGATCGTCGCGCTCGGCTCGCAGAAGGACGCCGCCGCCGCGCAGGCGATCGCCGACCACGCGCCGAACGTGCGCAACCTGTGCGGGCAAACGTCGCTGTCGGAGGCGTGCGCGCTGATCGCGCGCGCGAACGCGGTCGTCACCAACGATTCGGGGCTGATGCACGTCGCCGCCGCGCTGCGCCGGCCGCTCGTCGCGCTGTACGGATCGACCGATCCGCGCCACACCCCTCCGCTGTCGGACCTGGCGAAGGTACAATGGCTGCATCTCGAATGCAGTCCCTGCTTCGAACGCGAGTGCCCGCTCGGCCACCTGAAGTGCCTGCGCGAACTCGGTCCCGAGCAGGTATTCGGCGATTTGCGCGGCATGCTCGTCGGGCAGCGCTGACCCTGGCCGGCAGCGTCGCACGGCGCGCCGGGCAATCCGATTCACCGGTGTGCGGCGGCCCCATCCGGGCCGCCGTGCTGAATACGGCGCGCGACGCGCGCGAGAGACAACCCCGATGCCACGTTTTGCCCGCCTCTTCGAAGCCGCTGCCGATACGCTGAACGCCTACTACCAGGCCGTCGCCGATGCCAATCTCGACGCGCTGCTGGCGTTGTGGATCGACGAGGATTTCGCCAGCTGCGTGTGGGCGGACGGCGAGCATCTGCACGGCCTCGACCAGATCCGCAGCGGGCTCGCCAACCGGCTCGCGACGCGCCCGGTGACGATCGAACCGCTCGACATCCGCGTCTACGACAGCCTCGGCACGGTGGTCTACACGATCGCCGAAGCGCATCAGCAGGCCGACCTGACGGCCGAACCCGACATGGTTTTCGCCACGTACGTGATGATCCACGAACGCGGCGAGTGGCGCATCGCGCACATCCACGCGAGCCCGATTCCCGAACAAGCGGCCGGGCAGTTCGCCGCGAAGATCCGTCATGGGCAGGGCCCGCTGCACTGACGAAAAGACGAAGCAACGCATACGCGGGGCGATCATGAGTACGGCTTCTCCGCCCACCTCGCCGCTCGCCGGGGCCCCGGCCCCGGACGACGACACACTGCGCTATCGCGCACCGCGCTGGCTGCCGAACAGCCATGCGCAAACCATCGTGCCCGCGCTGTTCGCGCGACGACCAGCCGTCGCCTACCGACGAGAGCGATGGGAAACCCCCGATCACGACTTCATCGATCTCGACTGGGTCGCCCATCTCGACAGTGCGGCGCCGCCGCCCGATGCGCCGCTGTTCGTGCTGTTCCACGGCCTCGAAGGCAGTTCCGGCTCGCACTACGCGCTCGAGATGATGGCCGCCGCGCGCGCGAAGGGCTGGCACGCCGTCGTGCCGCACTTTCGCAGTTGCAGCGGCGAGATCAACCGCCAGCCGCGCTTCTACCATCTCGCCGATAGCGCCGAGGTCGACTGGATCCTGCGCCGGCTCGCCGCGCAGCATCGCGGGCCGCTGGTCGCGGCCGGCGTGTCGCTCGGCGGCAACGTGCTGCTGCACTGGCTCGGCGAGCATCGCAGCGACACGTCGATCCTGCGGGCGGCCGCCGCGATCTCGACGCCGATCGACGTGCATGCGGGCGGCCGCGCGCTGTCGCAGGGGTTCGCGATGATCTATACGCGCAGCTTCCTGAAGACGCTCAAGCGCAAGGCGCTCGCGAAGCTCGACCAGTACCCGGGGCTGTTCGACCGCGACGCGATGCTGCAGGCCGTGACGATGCGCGACTTCGACGAGGCGGTGACCGCGCCGCTGCACGGTTTCGCAAACGCCGACGACTACTGGACGAAGGCGACGACGCGGCCGCTGCTGCCCGCGATCGACGTGCCGACGCTGATCCTCAACGCCCGCAACGACCCGTTCCTGCCCGAATCGGCACTGCCGGGCCCGGCCGACGTATCGCCGGCCGTCGAGCTCGACCAGCCCGAGGCCGGCGGGCACGCGGGATTCATGACCGGGCCGTTCCCCGGCCGTCTCGACTGGCTGTCGGCGCGCGTGTTCGGCTATTGCTCGAAATTCGTCGACCATGGATGACATCGTCAGGCAGGCGCTCGCCAAATGGCCGAACGTGCCGCACTGCACCGGCTGGCTGCTGCTCGACCGGCGCGGCGAATGGCGGCTGCGCGACGACGCGGCGCAGGCGACCGGCGAGCTCGGCTCGCCGATCCGGCATGCGGCGCTGAACGCGTTCATCGGCCGCAACTACGAATGCGACGCGCGGGGTCAGTGGTTCTTCCAGAACGGACCGCAGCGCGTATACGTCGAGCTCGCCTATACGCCATGGGTCGTCCGGCTCGCCGAGCGCGACGGACAGCTCACGCTCACCGACCAGACGGGCGCCGCGTTCGAACCGGACGAAGCATGGCTCGACGACGGGGGCGGCGTGCTGTTTCGCGATGCAGGCGCGCCGCCGCGCATCGCGGCGCTGCACGACCACGATCTCGGGCTGTTCGCCGATCACGCGGATTTCGACGCCGCGCCGCCCGTGCTGCGCTGGCGTGACGGCCGCGCGCTGCCGCTCGGCACCATCGTCTGCGCGGACGTGCCCGCGCGGTTCGGCTACGTCGCGAGTCCGGCGCGACAGGCACGCGACGCGGCCGACAACGGCAACTGACCCGCACCCGCCCTTCCCGCGTTCGCCGCGCGCCGGCTGCTACCCTCGGCCGTTCTTCTCGTCGTCGCGCTCTTCCTTGTAGCGCGCCTCGAATTCCAGCAGCCGCGCGCCGATGATCGACTGCTCGTAGAAAGACACGTCCTTCGCATCGCGCGCTTCCTTCAACTGGCGGATCGCCGACGGCCATGCGCCATCGAGTGCAAGTTTCTCCGCGAGCGCGCGGCGCCGCGCGAGCACGTCGCCCTTGCCGTCGCTCGCCTTCGCGAGGTAGTCCCACCAGTCCGGCTGCTCGGGATCGGCCTGCGCCTGCGCGCGTGCGAGCGCCTGCGCCTCGGCGAAGCGGCGCGCGGCGATCAGCGCCTGCAGGTGCGCGACGATCGCCGCGTGCGACGCCGGCCAGCGCCGCTGCGCGAGCGCCGCGAGCCGCACCGCGTCGTCGGTCCGGCCCGCACGGCGCGCGATGTCGGCGGCCAGCACGTCGAGGCTCGGCGAACCCGTCGCCGGGTCGCCCTCGCGCCGCTCGCGCGCATCGAACGCGCCGCGCGCCGAAGCGAGCGCCTTGTCCGCCGCATCGTACTGGCCGAGCAGCGTGTTCGCGAGCGCGATGCCGTACCAGTTCGCCGCGACGTTCGGCGCCGTGCGATCGTCGATCTCGAGCTGCATCCGGCGCGCCTCGGCCGAGATGTCGGTCGGCGCGCGGTTCTGCAGGACGCGCAGCCGCGCGCGCACGAATCCGTATTCGGCCGACTGGCGCGGCTGCCGGTACGGCGCGCGGCGCGCACGATCCTCCATGTCGGCGATCCGCTCGCCGGTCAGCGGGTGCGTGCGCGCATAGGCCGGCACGCCCGCGTCGCCCATCGACGCGCGTTCGAGCCGCTCGAAGAAACCCGGCATCCCGTACGGGTCGTAGCCCGCGCCCGCGAGCAGCTGGAAGCCGACACGATCGGCCTCGCGCTCGGCCGAACGCGAGAAGCGCAACTGGTTGTCCACCGCATACGCCTGCCCGCCCATTGCGATTGCGCTGCCGAGATCGCCGCTTCTCGCGAGCACGCCGGCCAGCACGCCGAGCAGCATCGTCGCGAGCGCCGTGTAGCCGCTCTTTTCGCTCGCGCCGATCATCCGCGCGATGTGCCGCTGCAGCACGTGGCCCATCTCGTGGCCGACCACCGACGCGAGCTCCGATTCCGTCTGCGTCGTGACCACGAGCCCGCTGTTGATCCCGATGAAGCCGCCCGGCATCGAGAACGCGTTGATCTGCGGATCGCGCACCGGGAACAGGTCGAAGTCCGGCGTGTAGCCGCCGATGTAGCGCGCGGCCGCCGCGGCCGCGAGGCGCGCCGCCATCCCGTTCAGGTAGTCGCGTACTAGCCAGTCGTCGAGATAATCGGGATCGCGCCGCACTTCGCGCATCACGCGCTCGCCGAGCCGGCGCTCGGCACGCGGCGTCAGCGAACCGCCGGAGCCGTCGCCGAGGTCGGGCAGCTCGAGTGCGCGCAACGGCGCGCGCAGGCTCGCGGCCGGCGCCGACGCGCCGCCCGCGCCCGAAAACCGGCTCTCCGCGCCGCCGTACGTGCCGAATACGCCGGTCGCGATGCCGGACGGCACGGTGGAAATCGACGGGGAATCGCCGGCCGCCGCCTCGAGCGGTGGCGCGGACGCGCTCTGCGCATGGCCGCTCGGCGGCAACGCGAGCGCGACCGACAGCGACACGGCGAGCAACTGTTTGACACGCATGGCAGGATGAAAACGACGCCGTCCCGCGCGCCGGGCGCGCATCGCGGCGTTTGGTCTGAATATTCGGGTCATTGTACCGGCGCATGCGCGACTGTCTCGTGCCGCGCATGCGTCATCTGCGCCCCCGGCGACGCGAACGCCACTGCTATGATAAGCGCCCGTTGAGACGGAGCATGACATGTCAGGACTCACCCATTTCGATGCCGCCGGCCATGCGCACATGGTCGACGTCGGCGGCAAGCAGGAAACCCGACGCATCGCGATCGCGCGCGGCACGATCCGGATGCTGCCAGCCACGTTCGCGCTGATCCGCGACGGCAAGGCGAAAAAAGGCGACGTGCTCGGCGTCGCGCGCATCGCGGCCATCCAGGGCGCGAAGCGCACGGCCGACCTCATTCCGCTGTGCCACCCGCTCGCGCTGACGCGCGTGACCGTCGACTTCGAACTCGACGATGCGCTGCCGGGCGTCCACTGCGGCGTGCAGGTCGAGACGTTCGGCCGGACCGGCGTCGAGATGGAAGCGCTGACCGCCGTGCAGGTCGGACTGCTGACCGTCTACGACATGTGCAAGGCGGTCGATCGCGGGATGGTGATCACCGACGTGAGCGTGCGGGAAAAGCGCGGCGGGAAGTCGGGGGACTGGAAGGCGGAAGACGCGGCGGGTTGAAGCCAGGGCGCCGCCGCCCGCCTGCAAATTCGAGATAGAACCGGTTTTCTCATACAATTACCGGATTCCGCACGAGAGAGCGTGCGAACCCGCAAAAAAAAAGCGAGCACTGGTGATGAATTCGCAAGCGTTAAGAAGCGCCTTGCTGACCGGACCGGTTCAGCACGAGCGGCTTGTCAAACTGGATACGCCGCTCGGCCCCGACGTCCTGCTGCCGCATCGCGTCAAGGGACGATCACGGCTCGGGCGCCATTTCGAGTTCACCGTCGATACCGTCTCGGTGTCCGACAGCCTCGAACTCAAGAAACTGATCGCGCAGCCGGTGACGCTTTGGGTCCAGCAGGCCGACCGGTCGTACGCGCCTCACCACGGCTACGTGCATGCCGCCCGCCGGCTCGGATCGGACAGCGGCGTCACGCACTATCAGATCGTGTTCGCGTCGTTCCTGCACTTCCTGAAGTTCCGTCGCGATCAGCGCATCTGGCAGGACCGGTCCGCGGACGACATCATCGCCGACGTGCTGAACCAGCACCCGCAGGCCAAGGGGCGCTTCACTTTCAAGCTCTACCAGCCGCTGCCGTCCCGCTCGTTCTGCATGCAATACGAAGACGACTGGAATTTCGTGCATCGCCTGATGGAATCGGAAGGCCTGTACGGCTTCTGGGAACAGGACAAGGACGGCAAGTCGCATCGGCTCGTCATCGTCGACCGCATCGACGCATTGCCCGCGCTGTCGCCGCGAACCGTGCGCTTTCATCACGCAGGCACGGGCGACGAAGCCGACACGCTCGTCCAGTTCTCCGGTACGCGTACGCTGCGAAGCGTCGAGCGCACCACGCGCACGTTCGACTACAAGCAGCCGCCCACCGCGTCGAATCCGAAAGCGACCCATACGCCGACGATCGCGAACCAGGGCGACCTGCCGCAGCAGCTCGAAGTCTACGAATACACGGGCGCCTACACGTATCCCGAGCAGTCTCGCGGCGACCATCTGTCGAAGATCTGGATGGAGGAGCAGGAGTCTCATGCGAAGCGCTTTCACGGCGTCGGCGGCGTGCGCCGCATGGACGCGGGACGCACGTTCGAGTTCGCGGATCACCCCGAACACGACAAGGACGATGCCGGCCAGCGCGAATTCGCCGTGATCGAGACCGCATGGATCATCGTCAACAACCTGCCCGTCGGCGACGGGCAGGCCGCCTTCCCGCACAGCCTGCAGGCCGAGATCGGCAGCATCGTGCAGGCCGGTGGCGCCGACTCGTCGCGCGTTCGCCATCCTGACGGCAGCGAGGGCTTTTTCCGGATCAGCATCGAAGCGCAGCGCACGACCGTGCCGTTCCGCAGCCCGCTCGAACACGCGAAACCGCCGATGCACCTGCAATCGGCGATCGTCGTCGCACCGCAAGGCGAGGAAGTCCATACCGACGAACTCAACCGGGTCAAGGTCCGCTTCCATTGGGACCGCCTCAACGACGGCGACGAGAAAGCATCGTGCTGGCTGCGTGCCGCGACGTCGGATTCGGGCAACGGCTACGGCGCCGTCCACCCGCACCGCAGCGGCGAGGAGGTGCTGGTCGATTTCCTCGGCGGCGACTGCGATCGCCCGATCATCGTCGGCAAGCTGTACAACGGCGCGACGAGCCCGCAGTGGCACACCAACGGGATCCTGTCCGGATACCGGTCCAAGGAATACGCAGGCGCCGGCTACAACCAGCTGGTGCTCGACGACGCGACCTCGCAGAACCGCGTGCACCTGTACAGCAGCCAGACCAACGCACACCTGCATCTCGGCTACCTGATCGACCACACGGGCAACAACCGCGGCAGCTATCTCGGCAGCGGCTTCGACCTGCGGTCCGACGCATACGGCGCCGTGCGCGCGAACCGCGGCCTGTACGTCACGACGCATCCGAAACGGCCGGCAAGCCAACCGCTCGACGTCGAGGAGACGCAACAGCAACTCGTTCGCGCGGAAGGCCTGATGGAGGCGATGTCGGATGTCAGCGCACAACATCAAGGCGAGTCGCTCGACCCCGGCCACGCGGCGCTGAAGCAGTTCACCGACGCGACGCAAAACAGCGTGCGCGGCAGTGCATCGGGCGGCCGAACCGCCGGCGGCGGAACCGGCAGCGCCAATGCGTTCAAGGAGCCGGTGATGCTGTTCGGCAGCCCGGCCGGCATCGGGATGTCCACGCAGCAGTCCACGCAGCTTGCCGCGGACCGTCACATCAACCTCGTCAGCGGGCAAAGCACGCACGTCGCCGCCGGAAAGTCGCTGATCGCGAGCGTCCTCGACCGGATCAGCCTGTTCGCGCAGAACGCGGGGATGAAACTGTTCGCCGGCAAGGGCAAGGTCGAAGTCCAGGCGCACGCGGACAACATCGAGCTGACCGCGCAGAAGGCGCTGAAGCTGATGGCCGTCACCGAGTCGATCGAAGGCGCCGCGGCAAAGGAAATCCTGCTGACGTCCGGCGGCGCCTACATCCGCATCGCGGACGGCAACATCGAAGTGCACGCGCCCGGCAAGATCGACATCAAGGGTGCGCAGCATGCGTTCAGCGGTCCCACGCACCTGTCGCAAACCATGCCGACGCTGCCGAACTCGACCGGCAACTACGATCAGGCGTTCATCGCGCACTGGGCCGGCACCGACATCCCGGTCGCAAACACGCGGTACCAGATGTTCTCGAACGGCAAGCTGCTCTCGGAAGGCGTCACCAACGCGGCGGGAGAGACGGGGCTTACACAGAGCCATGTACCGCATGACGTCGTCGTCAAGTTTCTAGGGAAATCGAATGGCTGACGGACAACAGGAAAAGGTGCTCGGCACCGGCTCGGGGATGCTGACGCCGACGGGGTACAAGGATCGGCCGAAGGTGGAGATCAATATCTGCGACAAGCATGTAACGCCGGCCGCCGATTCTGTAATCGGCACGTGCACGTTCTACTACCAACCACTTCACGGCGAGTATTGGGAGACGGTCGAGAAGGTCAGCATGTCGAGCGCATGGGCGACCGTCAAGAAATTCGCCACGTCATGGGATCCTTGGAAAGACAAGAAAGTCGTGCATGAACTGCTGCATCGCCGGGAGAATCTGATCAAACCGGAAAGCACCGATTCCGACTGGTCACGCCATGGCAATTTCATGATGCGTCATATCGGATGCGGACATAAACCTCCCGATTACTATGTCAGCTACGGCTATTACTATTGCTCGGATTATGGCGCAAACCTCTACCCGCACCTCACCGAAAGAGGGCAAGCCTGGCTTCGGAATGCCAGGTGGTGGCTGCAAAAGTACATCGAGTTGGGACTCCAGCAGAACATGAAACGCGGGAAAATCTCGCTGGTGGGTTTGAAGCAGGAATACGGCGACTGCCAAATGACGGTGCCACAGTTCGAACTGGAAGTGGAAAACAACGGCGAAACGTTCAAAACGTTCGCCTTCAAGACACACCCGCTGGCTTATTTGAATGGTGGATTAGCCAACCTTCCCGTTCGGGATCTCGTGAAAATCGGTATGCGGCCGAACCTTCAAGAATGGGGAGACGGACGGACGCGCGACCAGGCGGTGGACGCAGGAGTCCCCGTTGCCAAACAGAAAATACGCGATTGGGCCGCGTATGTGATGGAAAACGGAGCCGATCCGGACGAGCAAGCCGGCCGCGCGCTGGGAAGACTGCTGACTAAATGACATGGCAAAGCACAAGCGCTGGAAATGGGTCGCCGGAGGCCTCGTTGCCCTGGCCATTGCAACATATGGATACGTAAATATGACGACGGGCTGGGAGACTATTTCGACAAGCTTCATGCGGGATGACACCCCGTATGGCGGCGGCAACTTCCGCATCAACGGAAATGAGGTAATGAGCGTGAAGCTCGCCCACCCCGAAGTCACGTTCAAACCTGCATCCGAATTGAAGGATCCGCAGCGGGCCGAGCCGACGGAAGCGTGGATGAACGATACAAGCGAATTGCTAAACCGGATGACAGTCAACTTCTATCGGGGAACCATAGACGGTGGCATGCGCCGACATTTTCAGCAACCTGGTCAGGATTCGACATGGTGGTACTCGAAGGATTGGAGTACCCAGTTCATCAGTACGTTGTGGATCGACTACAAGGCTCCGAACGGCCCAGACGGTTTCGCGCCACAAGTCACCAAATTATGGAAGTCGGTTGACGGTGGCCAAACGTGGTCGCAAGTTAAGTGGCCCGAGAACCAGGACATCGGCCGCTTGCTGTTTCTCGATCCGCAGCGCGGCTACGCCGTCGGCGGCGGACCGCACGTATGGCGCACCTCGGATGGCGGAAATACGTGGCAAGCAATCGAAGTACCCGTCCCTGCACACGATGTAGGCAAACCGCGCAAGGACTTCAGTGCAGTCAACCTTGGGCCGGACGGCGTCTTGCGCGTCGTCTATTACGTCGGTCGAACCGCTCAATCGCCGGCAGTGAGCATCGTCGATCGGCTCGACTGGGAACAGCGGACCTTTGTGCATGACACCACGCTGCCGAATCAAGTTGTCCTCGCCATAGACGCCACACCGGTGTCTGCCGAGCGTTACTCGCTGTATACGGTATCCCTTCTGGATAGCCCCCAGGATGCCGAGAGCACGCATGGCAACAACCGCCGCACCGGAGCAATTTCAACTTGGGCGAATGGACATCCTGAGTCCGTACAGCAACTGCACACGTTCGACGGAAAGCTCCGGCTTGAAGATCTGAATGTCGGCCGTGACGGTGTCCTGCTCGTCCATGCGACCGACCCGAATACGGAGAACGGCGGCGGTGCACCGATCAATCTGACATTCAGCAGCACCGATGCAGGCAAAACCTGGAAGCAGGCGGTCAACAATCCCGATCAAGGTGGATATTTCGATCCGCAGACCAATACGCTCTACTCCCTATTTGCATACACGCTGAAGAAGCGAACGTTCTGACCGTCAACTCGGCCCTCAACCTCCTGACAGGCAGGGCGTCGCAAAGTACTCCACTACGAATAGGGCCATCTTCATGAACAAAGGGCTGACGTTCGCGACGCTCGTGCTATGTACCATCCCGTCCGTCACGTTCGCCGGCACCTGCCCCGCCGCCGACACCGCCGCACGCGCGGCAATCGACGCGCAGCACCGCGTGCAGCAGGTCCGCAATCCGCAAGGCGACGGTGGCGGCAACGTCGATGTTTCACCACCGCTGCGCGACGCGCTTCGCGCATACAAGCAGGCGCTCGTCGGCGCGATCGACGCGCGGCTCGCGTGCAGCGACGAACACGTCGAACCGGCTGCACTGAAACGCACGCTCGCGGCCGCGCTCGGCGTGCCGGCCCAGTCGGCCCAGTCGGCAGCACCGAAAAACGGCGAATCGGCGTTCGGCCGCAATCCGGACGTCGACGTCGAACGCGGCGGCGCGCCCCGCCCGCTTCTGTTCGTGCGCGCCGGCTTCGACATCGCATGCGGCGACGACAACCTGCTCACCGCGTACGCATGGGAAAACGGCGGCTGGCGGCGCGTGCTGCGCTGGCAGGCCGACGATTACAAGGACATCGGCGGTGCCTACGGCGGCGGCTTCTGGTTTTCGGCGCTGCCCGGCGGGCAGGTCGCGGTCGTCCACGGCACGCCGTGGTGCTCGTCTCGCTGGAGCCGGTTCGGCGCGGACGTGGTCGCACCGGCAAACGGCTCGACCGCGCAACGCACGCTGTTCCATACCGAACACGGCTACGTGATCGACGACGACGCGATCCGGTTCAAGGTGCGCCCTGACGGCTTCGAGCTGCGCACGACGGTCGGCTCGCTCGACAGCGAAGTCATGACTCGGCCGGGCATCTTCCGCTACCGCGTCGACGGCGACACCGTGCAACGCGTGCAGCCCGCGGCGCTCAACGGCCGCGATTTCGTCGACGAATGGCTGAAGGTGGACGATGCGCTTGCGCGCGAATGGAGCGAGCCCGCCGCCGCAGCGGCCGCGCTGAAAGCCCGGCAGGCGTTCAACGCGGCAAGCAAGGCGCCCGATACCGGCTTCGCGTACGGCCCCGTGCGCGGCTGCTCGGACAGCAAGGAGCGCTTTCAGGTCGAACTGGATCTGACGGGCAAGCGCGGGGAAACGGTCGCGCGGCGCTATGCGCTGATTCGCCAGGAGCGCAACGGATTCACGATGCTCGGGCTGCGCAATTCGGCCGAACCGGCCTGCCGCGGCGCGAACCTGATGCCGCAGCACTGAACATCGGGCGCGCTCGGCGCAACGGCCGCGCGTATCGACTTTCGACGGCCGCGCGAAACGGTGCGGCCGGCCAGCGGCAAAACCGGACGGAAAACGGCGCGCAGGGCACGCCGTCCGACATCACTCGCCGCGTCGCGGCTCGAACACGAACGGCTGGGTCAGCAGGAACGGATTCGCGGTCGCGCCCGTCTGCGCGCAAGTCGCGTGCGTCATCGCGTCGACGGCCGCACGATCGGCGGCCGCATTGCGGCTGCTCGTCGTCACGGTGACGTTCTGCGCTTCGCCGGACGTCGTCATCAGCGCGCGCACGAGCACGGTCGCCGGGCGCGTGAGCGGCTTCGCGGTGTCCGGATAGACGGCGCGCGGAATGTGGCAGGTCAGCTTGCTTTCCTGCGACGACGACAGCATCGCGCAGCCGGAAAACAGCATCGCGACGGCGGGCAGGATCAGGTAGGTCGAGCGAATGGCCATAGTCGAATATCGTTCTTCATCACTGTTCTGGACGAACGCGCCGCGCACCGGAAGACCTCGCTCCCGCATCACGTGCGTCGCACTGCGCCGCGGCCATCGGACCGGCGCCCCGTTACGGCCGCACGGCCGATCGATGCTCGGCCGCGATCCTGCCCTGGCGGGGTTCCCGGATAGCCGGGGTGGCCCGCGCTCACGCCGGGCCCCGTGCCACATGCGGGCCGGCTCGCGAGCGCTTGCGCGCATTGTGCACGCGCCACGCGGCCAGCGGCGCCGATTTGACAATGGTTGACGCGAATCGACGCGCCTTCGGCCGGAATCCACGCCATTCGCGAGGTAATCGATACCCGGCCGATTTCACGCGGTTCACGCAGGGCCGATCTGTCCGACGGCGGCCCCTGCCGGGTGCCACGACGCGGCAAACGCCGGAATTCCCCGTTCCGGCGGCCGCTGCGCGTGTTAATCCGAGTCGTCGTCGTCCGAGTCGTCGGCCGCATCGGCCGGCACCTCCCCGTACTTCGCGACAACGGCCGCCTTGAACGTCTTCAGCGCCGGCTGCTGGTCGCACAGCTTGTACAGCAGGGCCAGTTGCTGCGGCCAGTCCTTCAGTTCCTTCGCAAACACATGCAGGCGCGCGACGGTATCGAGCGCGTCGGCCTCGCGGCCTGCCAGCGCCTGCAGCGCCGCATAGCGGCGCAGCACCGTCTCGCCGGGCAGCAGCGCGATCGCGCGCTCATGGGCGGCGAGCTTGGCCGGCAGGTCTTCCGGCGAAATCGTCAACAGCGTCGCCGCGCCGTAATCGCCCCACGCGCCGAACAGCAGCGACGGCGCGTCGCGATACTGCGCGGCCGGGTCGCTGCCGTAATACAGCACTTCCGCGCGCTGGTAGTCGCGCAGCACGGGCACCGCCGCCAGCACGCCGCCGAACGACAGCACCGCGAACAGACCGAACGCCGCGCGGCCCGGCAGGATGCGCAGCGGCTTCACGTCGAGCAACCCGATCACGAACATCGCCGGCAGCAGGAAGAACATGTACTGCTGCGGATACTCGACGAGCGCATGCATCAGCAGGATGCCGATCAGCGCGAAGCCGAACACGCGCGTGCTCGACTGCGGCGCGCGCAGCGCACGCACGAACCACATCACGAGCGTGACGGCGAGCACGCCAAGGCCGGCGAGACCCGACTTCGCGAGCAGGTCGATGAAGATGTCGTGCGAGTTGTTCGCGATCTCGACGCCGCCGAGCGTGCGCACGAGCGCAAACTGGTGCGACGGGAATTCACCCCAGCCGACGCCGAGCAGCGGATGCTCGCGGAACATCGCGAGCCCGTACTTCCACAGGGCGAGGCGCGGCGCGATCTGCCCCGCATCGCGCATCCGGTCGGCCGCCGACTCCGCGAGATTCAGGTGATAGTGCACGTTGGCCCAGCGCACCGCGACGTTCACCGCGATGAACGCAACCGCGAGCACGACCGGCATCAGCCACGCACGCGTATTGCCCGGCGCACGGCGCGATTCGAGCCACGCCATCCAGAAGCCCGCGACGACCATCACCGCGACCTGCAGCCACGGCCCGCGCGACACCGTCAGCGCGAGACCGACCGACAGCACGATCGACAGCACGAACCACGCCCATACCGCGAGCCGGCGCGTCTGCACGAGATACAGCGCGCCCGCGAGCGCGAACGCGATGTAGGTGGCCAGATGGTTCGCCTGCGCCATGTTGCCGTACGGGCGGCGATCGACCGCGATGTTGTACATCACGACGAACGGCGATACGGCCGACTCGAGGTGAAACAACTGCACGATCTGCGTTCCGACCGCGAACACGCCGCCGACGAGGAGCGCACCGGCCATCATCCGCGAGACGACTTCGGCCAACCCGTCGCGCGCGAGCGCGTAGCCGGCCTGCATCGCGACCAGCGCGGCGGCGAGATAGCCGAGCGCCAGCCAGTTCATCGACGGCACCTTGAGCGACATCAGCGCGACCTGCGCGATCAGCACCGCGGCGAACCCGAGCGGCACGACGAACGCGGCCGGCGCGGCAAACGGCTCGGCCGCTCGGCTCGTCCGCACGAGCAGGACGACCGACAGCCCCACCAGCAGATACAGCACCAGCGCGGAAAATTCGGAATAGAAGGTCGGGATCGGATACGTGTGATTCGTGATCGCGTACGGCACGATCAGGGCGACAGCCAGCGCAACGAGCGACAACGAACGGGAAAAAGTAGAAGGCATGAGCGAACCGGATGTCAGCAACCGGCGCACTATACAAAACTTTCCCCCCTCTGTGCGGGGCCGTCGCTCGGCCACCCGACTCGGCGCGATCGGGCCGGCCGGCCGAAGCGACGGCCGGCGTGCCGCGCGCGCCGCCGCCCTCCTCCTCCGCGGGCGCTACGCGCGACACTCCGCGGGCGCATATTTCGCAGGCAGCGTCGCGGCGGTGCCCGGCAGCGGCCCGGCCCCCGGCGCCGGCAGCGACGACGCATCCTTGCCGGCGGCGAAGCATTCCCATGCAATCGCACCGGCTTGCATCGCGCCCTTTTTGAGCGCCACGCGCGCGGTGGGCGCATCGGCCTTGTCGGGCGCGGACGGTATGAGTACCAGCGTATTCGTGCCGGCCGCGGCGACGCGGGTCGTGAACGCGACCGTGATCTGGCCGGTCTCGCCGTCGATGGCAACCGATTCGACGTTGCGGGTCGCGGCCGGCGGGCTGTAGCCGCCGTCGAGGCTCGCGCCGCTCGCCGCGTTGTCGGCGACCGCGAGCCGCGCGGACGACGCGAGCGCGAGCCCCTCGCCGACGCGCGAACGCGCGAGGTAATCCTGGTACGCGGGAATCGCATAGGCCGCGACGACGCCGACGATCGCCAGCACGATCATCAGCTCGATCAGCGTGAAGCCGGCCGGCCGCCAGCGCGGCGACGGCCGGTTCGCGCGCCGCAGATCGGCGGCAACGCGACGGAACAGTGAAACGGAAAAGGCTTCGAACATGGCAGGCTCCGGAAACGAAAAACGCCTGCCGGTAAAGGCAGGCGTCTCGATCGTAGCCAGCGGGCCACGATTCCGGCAGTCGGCCGGACGGCCAACGTCAGCGCGCGCCCGATGCGCCGCGGCGGCGCCTGAGCGCGTAACCGGCCGCCACGACGAACAGTGCGCCGGCCATGCTCGCGGCGTAGATCGCGGGTGGCGTATCGAGCACCGGCCAGCGATCGCCGACCGGGTCGTTCACGATCAGCCCGCCCGCGATCCAGCCGAGCAGCGCGGCGCCAAGCGTCACGACGATGGGGAACCGGTCGAGCATTTTCAGCACCAGCGTGCTGCCCCACACGATGATCGGCACGCTGACGACGAGCCCGAAGATCACGAGCGCGATCCGGTGCGACGGGTCGGCCTGCTCGGCCGCGCCGGCGATCGCGATCACGTTGTCGAGGCTCATCACCGCATCGGCGATCACGATCGTCTTCACGGCGTCCCACAGCCGGTCGGCCGGCTTGATGTGATCGTGCGCGTCGGCGGCCGGCGCCATCAGCTTGACGCCGATCCACAGCAGCAGCAGCCCGCCGCCGATCTTCAGGAACGGCACGTCGAGCAGCGCGACCGCGAACGTGATCAGCGCGACGCGCAGCAGGATCGCCCCCGCGGTGCCCCAGACGACGCCGCGCAGCCGCTGGTTCGCCGGCAGGTTGCGGCACGCGAGCGCGATCACGACCGCGTTGTCGCCGCCGAGCAGGATGTCGATGATGACGATCTGGAGAACGGCGCCCCAGTGCAGCGACGTCAGGAATTCGAGCATGGGGGGATATGCAGGATATGGCCGCCCGGCGGGCGACCCGGTTCATCGCCGGCACATGCGCGATGCATGCCCGGTGCTTACGAATTCATTGCGCGAGCATAACAAAAAACGCCGGCAAAGCCGGCGTTTTCTGCAGGACGAACCCAGGGGAAATATTACAGCGCCTTCTTCAGCAGACGGCCCATTTCCGACGGGTTGCGCGTGACGGTGATGCCGCATGCTTCCATGATTTCCAGCTTCGCTTCGGCCGTATCCGCACCGCCCGAGATCAGCGCGCCGGCGTGGCCCATGCGCTTGCCCGGAGGCGCCGTGACACCCGCGATGAAGCCGACGACCGGCTTCTTCATGTTGGCCTTGATCCACTCGGCCGCATTGGCTTCGTCCGGACCGCCGATTTCGCCGATCATCACGACCGCGTCCGTATCCGGATCGTCGTTGAACATCTTCATCACGTCGATGTGCTTCAAACCGTTGATCGGGTCGCCGCCGATGCCGACTGCCGACGACTGGCCGAGGCCCAGTGCCGTCAGCTGAGCAACGGCTTCATACGTCAGCGTGCCCGAACGCGACACGACGCCGATGCGGCCCTTGCGGTGGATGTGACCCGGCATGATGCCGATCTTCAGTTCGTCCGGCGTGATCGTGCCCGGGCAGTTCGGCCCGAGCAGCAGCGTCTTGCGGCCTTCGCGGCGCATGCGGTCCTTCACTTCGATCATGTCGCGCACGGGAATGCCTTCCGTGATGCAGATCGCGAGATCCAGATCGGCTTCGACCGCTTCCCAGATCGCAGCGGCTGCGCCTGCCGGCGGAACGTAGATGACCGACACGGTCGCGCCGGTTTCTTCCTTCGCTTCCTTGACGCTTGCGTAGATCGGAATGCCTTCGAAATCTTCGCCGGCCTTCTTCGGGTTCACGCCCGCGACGAATGCTTCGCGGCCGTTTGCATATTCACGGCAGGCGCGCGTATGGAACTGACCGGTTTTGCCGGTGATGCCCTGCGTGATGACCTTCGTGTCCTTGTTGATCAGAATCGACATGTATTTTGACCTCTGTTCGATTGGCGTCGCGTATCTGCCGCGCCGCCATGCGTATTCGATAGCGTTACTTGCCTGCGGCAGCCGCGACGACCTTCTGGGCAGCTTCTTCCATGCTGTCCGCCGAGATGATCGGCAGGCCCGAGTCGGCCAGCATCTTCTTGCCGAGGTCCTCGTTCGTGCCCTTCATGCGCACGACGAGCGGCACCTTCAGGTTCACGGCCTTCGAACCGGCGATCACGCCTTCCGCGATCACGTCGCAGCGCATGATGCCGCCGAAGATGTTCACGAGGATCGCCTTCAGGTCCGGGTTCTTCAGCATCAGCTTGAACGCTTCCGTGACCTTCTCGGTCGTGGCACCGCCGCCGACGTCCAGGAAGTTCGCCGGCTCGCCGCCGAACAGCTTGATGGTGTCCATCGTCGCCATTGCCAGGCCTGCGCCGTTCACGAGACAGCCGATGTTGCCGTCGAGCGAGATGTACGCGAGGTCGAACTTCGATGCTTCGATTTCAGCCGGATCTTCCTCGTCCAGATCGCGGTAAGCGACAATTTCCGGATGACGGAACAGCGCGTTCGAATCGAAGTTGAACTTCGCGTCGAGTGCGATGACCTTGCCGTCGCCGGAGACGTTCAGCGGGTTGATTTCAGCCAGCGATGCGTCGGTTTCCCAGAATGCCTTGTACAGGCCTTGCAGGATGGCGCGCGCTTGCGGAATCGAAGCAGCCGGCACGCCGATCTTCGCGGCGAGGTCGTCGGCCTGGGCGTCGAGCAGGCCCGTCGACGGCTCGACGATGACCTTGTGGATCAGTTCCGGGTGCTTTTCGGCGACTTCTTCGATGTCCATCCCGCCTTCGCTCGAACCCATCAGGACGATCTTTTGCGAGATGCGATCGACGACGAGGCTGACATACAGTTCCTGCTTGATGTCGGCGCCTTCTTCGAT
>NZ_FPJP01000013.1:0-228296 GCF_900119325.1 Burkholderia sp. NFPP32
ATCTACGCAAAAGGCGTTGAACTGCTTCGCCCACTCGGCCGGTATATGCGCGTAGCCGAATTGCTTGCGCACGACATTGCCGTTCTTGGATTCGGCCAGGGCGTTGTCGTTACAGCGTCGTGGACGTGAGCGGGTGAACTCGATGAGTTGTTCCTTGAGCATCTTCGCGACCTCGTGATTGATGTACTCCGAACCGCCATCGCTGTGAAAGCCAAGAATACGGAATGGAAACTGGTCAATCATGTCGCGCAGTACCGGCAGCATGTGTTCCCGCTCCAACGATGGCACGGTCGCGACGACTTCCCACTGGGTTACGCAGTCGACGGCGTTGATGTGATACACGCCGCGCTGTTCGTCGATGTTGCCCTGATGAACGCTGTCGATGCGGATGAAGCCGGGGCGGTTCTCTGGCGCGGGAGCCCGGCGCACGGCGATTGCCGCGCCTCTGGGATTGGCCTGAGTCTTCGTGTAGACCGTGTGATGCAGACGATAAGCCTGCGAACGTCGCAGGTTGTACAGGTGAGAGGCTGAAAGGTGCTGCAGGCGCACGTAGCGCTCATCGTGGTAGACCTGATACATGCGACGCAGCACGACGACCATCGCCGGGCCGGAAAGCCTGCCGTACTCGCGCTCGGTCTGGGCGAGCGTGAAGATGTCCTCATCGGTGTAGCGGCGGGCGAAGGCATTCGCGGGCGTGCCCTTCAGCCACGCGAGCCTTTGCCCTTGCACCCAGCGTTGTACCAGCCGTGTCATGTGAGCTCGGCCGAAGCCGCTAAAGCGTCGCAGATAGCGCAGCACGAGCCCCCGGTGAGGTCGCTTGAGCTGGTCGTAGCGAAAGCGCCGCAGAACAGAGGCGACCCATTCGCGCCGTTCGTGAGGGCACGCGGCGGGTGCGAAGTCGAGCGTCTGTGTACCGTCGAGGACGGCGCGCACTTGGTCCAGGGCGCGGATTTGCGATTCGTTCAAGTTGATGATCATCCGGTAAATGATCATCCACCCCGGTGCTCCGATGTCGGTCAACTCGTGCGTGTCGGGCCAACAACAGGCTCATTTGCATTGGAAACGCGCCAAAGGCGCTACACAAGAACCAGCGAAGACCCTCGCCCAGGCTCCTGTTCCATTGGAAAGCGCTCTGCACGTTGATTTGACGCTCCTTGACATCGGCGCGACAGGCCGCGTGCTACGCTGCGCGCGACGCCGGATCGGCTCGATGAATACAGGTGTGGACGAAATGCGAAAACAGCTTCTGGCCGTGCTGACGGCCTGTGCGGTCGGCGTTCTGGCGGCCGGGTGCGACGACCAGAAGATCGCCGATGCGGTCAATGCGATCAAGCCCGATCCGATGGCGTTCGGTAACCTGCAGCCGGGCGTCTCGACGACCGAGGACGTGCTCCGTCAGGCGGGCAAGCCCGAGATGGTCAGGCAGGGTGACGACGGCTCGCAGCGGTTCGAGTATCCGCGCGGCCCGTACGGCACGAGCACCTACATGCTCGATTTCGGGCCCGACGGCCGGCTCGTGTCGATCACGCAGGCGCTGACGGCGGCGAACATCGCGAAGGTCGTGCCCGGGATGTCGAAGGACGACGTGCGTCAACTGCTGGGCAAGCCGACCGAGGTCGCGCAATACGCGTTGAGCCATGAAGAGGTGTGGAGCTGGCACTGGGCCGAGGGCGGCGTATCGGGCGATGCGATGTTCAACGCGCATTTCTCGCCCGACGGTACCGTGATCCGGACTTCGCGTTCGGAAGCGCCGGGCCGCGAAAAACCCTGACATCGCGGCGTCGCGGCGCTTCACTGGGTTTTGCCGTCAGAACGCCGTGCCGCCGAACAGCGCCGCTGCCATCTCCGGATTCGACGGCCAGTACATATGCATGTACGTCGCGACGATCGCGCCGCGGCGATAGACGGCTTCGCCGCTGCCCGGCGCGCCGTCGGGGCGCGCGGCGTTCGCGACCGGTTCCAGCGGCGTCGCGAGCCGCGAATAATGAAACGTATGGCCGCGCATCGGCCCGGTGCGCGTATCGAGATGCTGCATGCCGAGCGCCGCAAACCGGCGCTGCATCGTCGCCTGGCCCGGCAGCAGGCCGAGCATCGGCGTCGTTGCGCCGTCCACGTCGGTCAGCGATTCACACAGATACACCATCCCGCCGCATTCCGCGACGATCGGCCTGCCTGCAGCCGCATGCGCGCGAATCGTCCGCGCGGTTTCGGCATTCGCCGCGAGCGTCGCCGCATGCAGTTCCGGATAGCCGCCCGGCAGGAACAGCGCGTCGCAATCGTCCGGCACCGGTTCGCTGGCGAGCGGCGAGAAGAACCGCAGCTGCGCACCGAGCGCATCGAGAAGCGCGAGATTCGCCGGATAGATGAACGAGAACGCCGCATCGCGCGCAACCGCGATCCGTTTGCCGGCGAGCGCACGCGGCAGCGGCGCCGCGATGTCCGGTTCCGCGAACGCGACGGCAGGCGGCAATTCGGCGAGCGCCGTCTGCGCGAGCACGTCGGCCGCGCGTTCGAGCCGCGCCTCGAGATCGTCGATGTCGGCAGGCTGGTGCAGGCCGAGATGCCGCTCCGGCAGCGCGATGCCCGCATCGGCCGGCACGTGGCCGAGCCAGCGCAGGTCGCCGGGCAGTGCCTGTTGCAGCAGCTCCGCATGCCGGGCCGAGCCGACGCGGTTCGCCAGCACGCCGTGAAACGGCAGCCCAGGCCGGAACCGCGCGAGCCCGAACGCGATCGCCGCGAAGGTCTGCGCCATCGCCTTCGCGGAAATCACCGCGACCACCGGCACGCCGAACGCGGCCGCGAGGTCGGCACTGCTCGGCGTGCCGTCGAACAGCCCCATCACACCTTCGATCAGGATCAGGTCCGCATCGCGCGCGGCATCGGCCAGCAGCGCGCGGCAGCCGGCCTCGCCGACCATCCCGAGGTCGAGCGCATGCACGCTCGCGCCGCTCGCGCGTTCGAGCAGCATCGGATCGAGAAAATCGGGCCCGGTCTTGAACACGCGCACGCGGCGGCCGAGCCGGCGGTGCAGCCGCGCGAGGCCGGCCGTCACCGACGTCTTGCCCTGGCCGGACGCGGGCGCGCTGACGAACAGCGCGGGGCAGGCCGGCACGCTCAGAACTCCACGCCGCGTTGCGCCTTCACGCCTTGCTCCTTGTACGGATGCTTGACGAGCCGCATTTCGGTGACGAGATCGGCCGCGTCGATCAGCGCGTCGGGCGCGTGCCGCCCGGTGACGACGACATGCACCGACTCCGGACGCGCGACGAGCGTCGCGAGCACTTCGTCGAGCGGCAGGTATTCGTACTTCAGCACGGTGTTCAGCTCGTCGAGGATCACCATCCGGTAGTCGCCGCTTTCGATCATCCGGCGCGCCTCGTCCCAGCCCTTGCGCGCGGTCGCGATGTCTGCATCGCGATTCTGCGTGTTCCACGTATAGCCGTCGCCCATCGTCACGAAGTCGCATTCCGCGACCGCGCCGAGGAAATCGCGCTCGGACGTGTGCAGCGCGCCCTTGATGAACTGCACGACGCCGAGCCGCATGCCGTGGCCGAGCACGCGCACGGCCATGCCGAACGCAGCGGTGCTCTTGCCCTTGCCGTTGCCGGTGTGGACGATCAGCAGGCCTTTTTCATGGGTGGCGGCGGCCTGCTTCTTCTCGTGGCCGGCACGGCGGCGTTCGGCCATCCGCTGATGGGATTCGGAATCGGTCTTCATCGGGAATCGTCCTGTCGAAAGCGAAACAAAGGGTTCAGAGCGGGCCGGCGAGTGCGACCGTCACGCCGTTCCGGATGGATTTGGGGCCCAGCAGCCGGCCGTGCGGCGCCGCGAGCCGCGCGCACGGCTCGGCCACGCCCGCGACGCCGAAGCGTGCGAGCGCGGCGTCCGACGGGCTGCTCGCGGCCAGTTCGGGACGGCTCGCGAGTTGCGCCGCGTCGAACGCGACGAGCGGCCAGCCGCGTCGCGCGCACAGCGTGCGCAGCGCGCGGGCACGCGCCTTGTCGGCGAGCGTCGCGACGAGCGCCGGTTCGGCGGCCGGGTAGAGCGCCAGCGCCGCGCGGATCGCGGCATCGAGTTGCGCGGCCGTCACGCCCGCGCGGAACCCGACGCCGAGTGCGACGCGCATCATGCGCCGCCGCCGAGCGCCGCACGCACCGACGGATCGTCGGCAAGCGCCGCGACGCGGCCGATCACGACGATCGCCGGCGAACCGATGCCGGTCGCGCCGACGCGTTCGACGACGGTGTCGAGCGTCGCGAGCACGTGCCGCTGTTCGGGGCGGGTCGCGTTCTCGATCGCCGCGCACGGCGTATCGCCGGGCAGGCCGCCGTCGCACAGCGCCGCCGCGATCGCGTCGAGCCGGCGGATGCCCATGTAGATCACGATCGTCATGCGCGTGGCCGCCAGCGCGCGCCAGTCGGGCTCGTCGGCGCCCGCGCCGTGGCCCGTGACAAAGATCACGCCCTGCGCGTCGCCGCGCTGCGTGACCGGAATGCCGAGCGCGGCCGGCGCGGCGATGCCCGCGGTGATGCCGTTCACGACCTCGACCGGAAAACCGGCCGCGCCGAGCGCGGCCAGTTCCTCGCCGCCGCGGCCGAACACGAACGGATCGCCGCCCTTGAGCCGCGCGACGCTGCGACCCGCGCGCAGGTGCGCGAGCATCGCGGCGACGATCGCCTCCTGCGGCGTCGACGCATGGCCGCCGCGCTTGCCGACATGCTCGATGTGCGCGCCGGCGCGCGCATGGCGCAGCACGTCTGGGTTCACGAGATCGTCGACGAGCAGCACGTCCGCCGCGCCGATCGCGCGCACGGCCTTGAGCGTCAGCAACTCGGCGTCGCCGGGGCCGGCGCCGATGAGCCAGGCGCGGCTCATCGCGTGCGGCACGGCGCGCACCGTGTCGAGACAGTGGAATGGGGAAGGCGGGCGGCACATCGGCGGCCGGCGAACAGGCAATGCATGACGGATCGGACGAAGCCCGCGCGAACGCGGGTGGAATGCGCACCCCATCCGTCCCCCGCGGATCGGGCGTTCGGCGAGCGTCGGGCTCGCCCCTTGCGTCGGCCGGTATCCGGGCTGGCCGCTTGCCAGGCCGCGGCCTTCCCGCCCGGCTGAGGGCAGTGGCATCGTGGGCGGCATGGGCGCGTGCGCGGGGAAGCGCGTCGCGCGGGCGGCGTACCGTTGCGGGGACAGCACAGGCCGGGCGGTCGTCCGCCTCCTGTTTCCCGTTTAACTGCATGCGCGGAATGCGCATGCGAGCACCGAACGCGGCGCTACGATAGCACAGCGCGCCGGCGCAAACGCATGCGGGGCCGGCACCCGACGGCCGGCGACGGTGCGTGATGCGCAGGCCGTCGCGGCTTCGGTTACCGATACAGGATTTGGCGCTTCAGATCCTTCGAGATGCTGCGCGCGGCGTCCGCCCATTCGGCGAGCTTCGCGCCGCTGCATACGTTGCCGCCGAGGTCGCGATCGAGCACGCGCGTCACGTTGACCGTCCGGCCGTCGCGGAGATAGGTCGAACGGTACGCGATTTCGCCCGCGCGGACGTCGACGTCGGGCGGTATCGCGAGTATCTCGACGTCGGCCGGCAGCGTGATCCGGTAGCGTTCCTCGAGCCGCGTCCCGGCACAGACGCCTTCGAAGCGCTTGTCCTTTTGCCGAAGGACGAAGTCGGCGAACTCGCGAATCCTGCCGAAATTCGGCAGCGACGGCACCGCGAACGCCGCAGGGCCCGGCATCAGCGACAACTGGTTCAGCGTGCCGCGCAGCGCGATCGAGAAGGGCTGGTCGAGTGCGTCAAGATGATGCGGGGTCATCTTCAGTTCGCCGGAGAGGCCGGAACGGCGCAGCATCTCGTCGGCCAGCCGTTTCGGCTGAACGTAGACGAACATCTGCCGCGCATGCTGGACGGCCTGGCCGTCGAGCGCGATGTCGCCCGTCATCGTCGCGTTGCCGTCGCGGTCGAGATCGAGCGCGTAGGCGAGCAGCGAACGGCTGTTGCGGCCGTTTTGCGGCGGCGTGCGGATCACGTTGCCCGTCGCGGTGTCGAGCGCGGGCTTGCCGCTCGCCTCGAACGGCAGCGCGCCGAATGGCAGCACCCCGGCCGTCGTATCGGCAAACGCGTCGAATTCGGGCAGCCACGCGATCGCGTGATTGAACGTCAGCACGTCCGGCGCGTCGGGCAGGCGGTAGCGATCGCCGAGGTTGACCAGTATCGTGCGGCTCTCGATGCCCTTTGCCGCGAGCAGCGCGGACAACAGCGTCACCTGGTCCTTGCAGTCGCCGTAGCGGTTCGCAAGCACGGCGTCGGCTCGATGCGGGACGACGGGCCCGGCGCCGAAATACACGCCGACATAGCGGATGTTGCGGGCAACCCACGCGTACAGCCGCATCGCCTGCTCGCGACGGTCGTCGACATCCGCGGTGATCTGGTTCGCGAGCGCGCGGATCGCGTCCGCGGGCGCCTGTTTGTCGGCGGCGCGTGCCTGATACGCACGTGCGATGTCCGCATAGCCGGAGAAATTGCTCGCGATGAAGACGGGGCCGACGTCCGTCCACGCGACCGTGTTCGCCTGTTCTTCGATCGGGCCTGGCGCGGGCGTTTCGTAGTGGTAAGCGCGGATCCGGCGCCCGTTGCGCGTCGTATCGGAAGTCGCGCGCATGGCCCTCGCTTCGATCGCGACGGCCATGCCGGCCGGCGTATCGAGCGTGACGTTCGCGGCGCGGTAGTCTTCGGTCGGCGGAAACGCGAGTTGCACGCTGAATTTGCCGGGGAACAGCGTATTCGTGTCGGTCAGCGTATACGAAAGCCGGATCGAGTCGCCTTTCGCGAGCGCGGGAAACGCGACGATGCGCAGGTGTTCGGTGCTGAATTGCGGCGCCGCAGCCGCGACCGGCGCCGGCCGGTCGAAGATGCCGTGCCGGATATCGACCGGTACGGCCGAGCCGTCGGCGTGCACGGTCTGTGCAGTGTCGATGTCGAGCTTCTGGAGCTGCGCGTTGTACGGCAGCACGTACTGGCCGAAGCGGGCGATCGCGGCGTCCGTCAGCAGCTTGATCGACAGATCGACCTGCGCGGTGCGCCTGCCGGATGCGTCGACCTTGATCGTGTTGTCGAGTCGTTCGACCTGGTAGTCGGCGGCAAAAGAAGTGGAGAGCCTGAGCGCCAGCAGTACTGCGATACCGGAGCGGATTATGCGCAAGTAACGAACGTGATGTTGTGTCATTGATTTACTGACGCCTGGAAGCGAGACGACGATCGGCGTAGGGCGCCCGTCGTCGGTCTTTGCGACGCTCGGCGAACATGTCGCCGAGCAAATGAGGGCCATGCCCGGATCCCGCGAAGCGCGGCGGCGCACGGTCGCCGGGTGTTTCAAGCAAGGCTTCAGCAACCGCCCGCGCCGCAGGATCCACCGCCGCCTGAACCTCCGGACGAGCCGGAATTGCCGCCGATGCCGCCGCGATTCGGGCCACAGACCGCCGCACCGGCCAGTGCGCCGACGGCCGATGCAGCTCCGTTTCCGAACCCGAGTGCGCCAACACCGGCGCCAAACAGGCCGCCTATTGCAAGCCCGCAACCGGCAGTACCGCCAGCTGCGGTAGCGCCCCCCATTCCATTTAGCGCACCGCTGGCCGCTCCCGAAATCGCTCCGACGAACCCACCGGCCATGATGCTGCCTCGATTGGCCTGTGCGCCAATGCTCGCGACGTGGACGGCCCCGTCTCCGCCACTTACCCGATTCATTTCACTCACAGTGAGTTTTCGCATGTTGAACCTCCTTGGATTGACGATTACCGATGCCGATTGCGAAACATGTGCGATATATGCGATCGGCTCTTTGTCGCAGCAGGCTACTTCACAAGCACCGCTTCGATTCCCGTAGCGTTTGCAGAATGCAGTACGACCACATCAGTACTTTCGCGACCGTTGCGACGGGGGAATCCATCCCCTTCAGGGCAAACGGAAACAAGAGCGCCATCGACAGCCATACGACGATGGCAACATACAACCGGGCAATATTCATGGTCTGAACGAATGTGTCGCAGTGGTTTATCTCGATCATCGAAAACTGTCTGGATCGGACAATCGAATATCGACCGCGCAACGTCAATCAACCGAATCTCCGGAGAGAATGAACGTTTCTGCGCGCAACCCCACCCTGCACTTGCGGCGGCGCTAGCCTTGCTATTGCGGACAACGTAAACAACCGTCAATCCTGAAAAACCGCTTCGGATGGCGAGCCGTACTACTTCGCGTTCGATCCCGCACGGGTTGCCGGGCGCGTCAGACAGTCGGACGATGCCCCCGGAATACCCGCGCCGGATCCGGTGCCCGCCGGTTCATCCGGCCGACCTTGCCACTCGCCGCCTTGACGCTCCCGCCCCCGGCGCCTACACTCGCACGCGTTTTGGTGCTCGCGCGCGCCCTCCGGTGCGCGCAGTTAAACGGGAAACAGGGAGCCTGCCTGCGTCGCAGTCGAGCCAACCTGTGCTGCCCCCGCAACGGTAAGCGAACGCATCGTGCCCGCCGCGATGCAGCGCCGCTTCGCCGCATGCCGCGCGCATGCGGACGACCGCCACTGGATGCCCTGCGCATCCGGGAAGGCGAAGCGGCGTGTTCGTCAGCCCGGATACCGGCCTAAACGTTGGGGTTCAGCGCCGCGGGGAGGCGGCGCATCGTCCACGGCCGCAGCGTGCCCGACACCCGAGCGTTTCCCGATTCCCGTCGTCCGACCGCCCGCGCGAGCGCGCATGATCCGGCCCGATGAAGGGCCGGACCGCGCGGGGCCGCGCAGCGACGGCCGTGTTGGCATTCTTCATGTCGACCGTTCGCAAAGGAGCGTCATGCTCGATTCGCTGTTTCGCCTGTTCAACGACAGTCCGTCCGGGCTGCGCGGCAAGATCGTCGCGATCTACGCGCTGCTGATCGCCTTCAACGCCGGCGCGTGGATCTGGGCGTTCGCCGCCTTCCACGGCCAGCCCGTGCTGCTCGGCACCGCGCTGCTCGCGTACGTGTTCGGGCTGCGCCATGCGGTCGACGCCGACCACATCGCGGCCATCGACAACGTCACGCGCAAGCTGATGCAGGAGGGTCGCAGCCCGCTCGGCGCGGGCCTGTTCTTCTCGCTCGGCCACTCGACGGTCGTGATCGTGATGTCGGTCGTGGTCGCGTTCACGGCCGCGTCGCTCGCGCGCTTCGAGAGCATGAAAGCGTGGGGCGGCGTGATCAGCACGAGCGTGTCGGCGTTCTTCCTGCTGGTGCTCGCGATCGCGAACCTGCTGATCCTGATTTCCGTCTACCGGACGTTCCGCGCCGCGCGGCGCGGCGAGCCGATCGTCGACGCCGATCTCGACCTGCTGCTGAACCAGCGCGGCGTGCTCGCGCGCCTGTTCCGTCCGCTGTTCCGGCTCGTGTCGCGCAGCTGGCACCTGTATCCGGTCGGGTTCCTGTTCGGCTTCGGCTTCGATACGGCGACCGAGATCGCGCTGTTCGGCATCTCGGCGGCGCAGGTGCAGGGCGGTCTGTCGTTCTGGTCGGTGATGGCGCTGCCGATGCTGTTCACCGCCGGCATGACGCTGGTCGACACGACCGACGGCATCCTGATGATGGGCGCGTATCGCTGGGCGTACGTGCGGCCGATCCGCAAGATCTACTACAACATGACGATCACCTTCGTGTCGGTGCTGGTCGCCGCGCTGATCGGCGGCATCGAGGTGCTCGCGCTGCTCGCGGACAAGCTGTCGCTGCAAGGCCCGGTGTGGGACTTCGCGTCGATGGTGGCGTCGCACTTCGGCATGCTCGGCTACGTCGTGATCGGCCTGTTCCTCGCGTGCTGGCTCGTGTCGGCCCTGATCTACCGGTTAAAGCGCTACGACGAGATCGACGTGACGATCTCGGCCTGACTCCCCTTACGACCCTGGATATTCCATGACCCTACGCAAGCTGCCCGTCACGATCGTCACGGGCTTTCTCGGCAGCGGCAAGACGACGCTGATGCGCCACATCCTGCAGCATGCCGAAGGCCGCCGCATCGCGGTGATCGTCAACGAGTTCGGCGAGCTCGGCATCGACGGCGAAATCCTCAAGGGCTGCGGCATCGGCTGCGAGGATGCCGAAGGCGCGCAGGACGAAGCGTCGGGCCAGCTTTACGAGCTCGCGAACGGCTGCCTGTGCTGCACCGTGCAGGAAGAGTTCTATCCGGTGATGGAAGCGCTCGTCGAGCGCCGTGCGGACATCGACCACGTGCTGATCGAGACGTCGGGCCTCGCGCTGCCGAAGCCGCTCGTGCAGGCGTTCAACTGGCCGACGATCCGCAACAGCTTCACGGTCGACGCGGTCGTGACCGTCGTCGACGGGCCGGCCGCCGCGAGCGGCCAGTTCGCGGAAAACCCGCAGGCCGTCGACGCGCAGCGCCGTGCGGACCCGAACCTCGACCACGAATCGCCGCTGCACGAGCTGTTCGCCGATCAACTCTCGTCCGCCGATCTCGTGATCGTGAACAAGGCCGATCTCGTCGGCGACGCGCAGTTCGCGCGGATCGAAACCGCGATCCGCGACGAGATCCCGCCGCAGGTGAAGATCGTGCGCGCGACGCGCGGCGAGCTCGACCTCGCGATGCTGCTCGGGCTCGAATCGGCGTCGGAGGAAACGATCCACCTGCGCCACGACCATCACGGCTCGGCCGACGACGGCGATCACGACCACCATCACGACGACTTCGACTCGGTGGTCGTATCGGGCGACGCGGGCACGCGCGAAGCGACGATCGCGGCGCTGCAGCGCGTCGTCGAAGCGTACACGATCTACCGCGCGAAAGGCTTCGCCGCGCTGCCCGGCGCGCCGATGCGACTCGTGATCCAGGGCGTCGGCCGCCGCTTCGACAGCTATTTCGACCGTCGCTGGCAGGACGGCGAAACGCGCGCGAGCCGCTTCGTGCTGATCGGCGAGGATCTCGACGCGGCCGCGCTGCAACGCGCGTTCGACGCCGCGTGCGCGGCCGAACCGCAACAGGCGTAACGCACGATGCATCTGCTGCGCACCACGCCGGGCGGCTTCGTCGACGATACGCAGGGCGTGGTCCGGATCGACCAGCAGCCGGCCGACATCGTGATCCTGAGTTCGGCCGACACGACGCTGTCGCTGCTCGCGAGCGTCGTGCCGCAATTGCCGGCCGGCTTCCCGAGCGTGCGGCTCGCGAACGTGACGTTCCTTCGGCAGCCGGCGTCCGTCGATTTCTATGTCGATGACGTGCTGCGCCACGCGAAGACGGTCGTGATCGATCATCTCGGCGGCGAAGCGTACTGGCCGTACGGGATCGAGCAGGCCGTGTCGCTTGCGTCGAAGCGTGGGCAGCAGCTCGCGATGTTCTCGGGCGACCTGCAGGAAGACCCGAACCTCGTTGCGAAAAGCACGGTCGCGCCGGACCTGTGCCGGCTGTGGTGGCGCTACCTGCGCGAAGGCGGTGTGCACAACGCCGAAGCGCTGCTGCGCAGCATCGCGTTCCATACGCTGGGCTTCGGCGACGAACCCGAGCTGCCGCGCCCGCTGCCGGCGGCCGCGCTGTATTACCCGGCGCGCGACCGCGCGAGCGTCGACGACTGGCGGCCGCGCTGGACGCCCGGCGCGCCGGTCGTCGCGATCCTGTTCTATCGCGCGCACTGGCAGGCCGCGAACACGGCCGTGTTCGACGCGCTGGCCGACGCGCTCGTTCGGGAAGGGCTGAATCCGCTGCCGATCGCGGTGACGTCGCTGAAGGACGCGGTGAGCCGCGAGGTCATCACGCAGCTCTGCGACACGCACGACGTCGCGCTCGTGCTGAACACGACCGCGTTCGCGGCCGGCGCGATCGATGCCGCCGAGCCGGAGGTGCTCGCCGGCGACGCGCCGGTGCTGCAGGTGATCCTGTCCGGCGGCAATCGCGACGCGTGGGTCGCCGACAACCAGGGCTTGCATGCGCGCGACATCGCGATGCACATCGCGCTGCCCGAGGTCGACGGGCGCATCGTCACGCGCGCGGTGAGCTTCAAGGGGCTCGCGTATCGCTGCCCGCACACCGAGGTCGACGTCGTGCGCTACCAGCCGGATGCGGAGCGGATCGCGTTCGTCGCGGCGCTCGCGCGCGGCTGGTGCCGGCTGCGCACGCTCGACAACGCGAGCAAGCGCATCGCGCTGATCCTCGCGAACTATCCGCAAAGCGAAGGGCGGATCGGCAACGGCGTCGGGCTCGACACGCCGGCGTCCGCGCTGCGCGTGCTCGCTGCGCTGCGCGATGCGGGCTACGCGCTGGCCGACCTGCCGCCCGACGGCGACGCGCTGATCGCGCGGCTCACCGAAGGCGTGACCAACGACGCGGCCGTGCATGCGCTGCGTCCGGCGTTCCAGAGTTTCGCGCTGGCCGACTACGTCGCGCATTTCGCGCGGCTGCCTGCGGCCGTGCGCGATGCGCTGAATGAGCGCTGGGGCCCGCCCGAAGCCGACCCGACGCTGCGCCACGGGCGTTTCACGATCGCGGGCTGGCGCGCGGGTAACGTGTTCGTCGGCATCCAGCCGTCGCGCTCGCGCGGCGAGAACGACTACGCGAGCTACCACGACGCGGATCTCGTGCCGCCGCATGCGTATCTCGCGTTCTATTTCTGGCTGCGCGATGCGTATCGCATCGACGCGATCATCCATCTCGGCAAGCACGGCAACCTCGAATGGCTGCCGGGCAAGAGCGTCGCGCTGTCCGATGCGTGCTGGCCCGACCTGACGCTCGGGCCGCTGCCGCACCTGTATCCGTTCATCGTCAACGATCCGGGCGAGGGCAGCCAGGCGAAGCGGCGCGCGCAGGCCGTGATCGTCGATCATCTGATGCCGCCGCTCACGCGCGCGGAAAATTACGGCCCGCTGCAGGATCTCGAGCGACAGGTCGACGAATACTACGAAGCGCTGATGGTCGATGCGCGGCGCGCGAAGCTGCTGAGGAAGACGATTCTCGCGACGATCGCCGAGCACCGGCTGCACGACGAACTGAGCGTATCGCCGCCGCGCGATGCGGGCGACGAGGATGCGCTGCTGACGCGCGTCGACGCGTGGCTGTGCGAATTGAAGGAAGCGCAGATTCGCGACGGGCTGCATGTGTTCGGCGCGTCGCCGGCCGATCGCCAGCGGCGCGACACGCTGCTCGCACTCGCGCGCTTTCCGGTCGGCGACGGCAAGGGCGAGCGCGCCGGGCTGATCGGTGCGCTCGCACGCGACCTGAAGCTCGGCGACGATTTCGATCCGCTGTCGGCCGACTGGGCCGCGCCGTGGGCCGGCCCGCGGCCGGCGATCCTGCAGGCGCTCGACGCGTCGCCGTGGCGTCATGCGGGCGATACGCGCGAGCGGCTCGAACGGCTCGCGCAGCAATGGCTGGACGGGCTGTGCGCGGCCACCGGCGGCAACCCCGGCGCCGATGCGACGCCGCCCGGCGAATGGCCGCATACGCTCGCGGTGATCGAGCGTGTCCGCGCGACGCTGATGCCCGCGCTCGACGCATGCGGCGGCGAGGAAATGCGCCAGCTGCTGCGCGGGCTCGACGGCCGCTTCGTGCCGCCGGGGCCGAGCGGCTCGCCGTCGCGTGGCCGCCCCGACGTGCTGCCGACCGGGCGCAACTTCTACTCGGTCGACACGCGCGCGGTGCCGACGCAGGCCGCGTGGTCGCTCGGCCTGAAATCCGCGCAGCAACTGATCGAGCGGCATCTGCAGGATCACGGCGACTATCCGCGCGCGATCGGCCTGTCCGTGTGGGGCACGGCGACGATGCGCACCGGCGGCGACGACATCGCGCAGGCGTTCGCGCTGCTCGGCGTGCGGCCGAAATGGGCGCACGGCAGCCATCGCGTGACCGATTTCGAAATCCTGCCGATCGAGATCTTCGACCGGCCGCGCATCGACGTAACGCTGCGCGTGTCGGGCTTCTTCCGCGACGCATTCCCGAACCTGATGCACCTGTTCGACGCGGCCGTGCAGGCCGTCGCCGCGCTCGACGAGCCCGAGGAACTGAACCCGATCCGCGCGCGCATCGAGCGCGAACGCGCGAAATGGATCGCGCAGGGCGTGCCGCCCGACGAAGCGCGGCGCCGCGCCGGCTGGCGTGTGTTCGGCGCGCAGCCGGGCAGCTACGGCGCGGGCCTGCAGGACCTGATCGACCAGCGCCGCTGGCAGACCGACGCCGATCTCGCCGATGCGTACCGCCAATGGGGCGGCCATGCGTACGCGCAGAACAGCGCGGGCGACGCCGCGCCCGACGTGTTCGGCGAGCGGCTGGCGACGATCGACGTCGTCGTGCAGAACCAGGACAGCCGCGAGCACGACATCCTCGATTCGAACGACTACTACCAGTTCCAGGGCGGGATGACGGCGGCCGTGCGGCACTTGTCCGGGCAGCAGCCGAGCATCTACCACGGCGACCATGCGAACCCGGTCGCGCCGAAGATGCGCACGCTGCGCGAGGAGATCGCGCGCGTGATCCGCTCGCGCGTCGTCAACCCGAAATGGCTCGACGGCGTGAAGCGCCACGGCTACAAGGGCGCGGCCGAGCTGGCCGCGACCGTCGACTACCTGTACGGCTATGACGCGACCGCGCGCGTGCTGTCCGACCACCAGTACGCACTCGTCGCCGACGCGTACCTGTTCGACGACGACACGCGCGCGTTCCTCGAACGGCACAACCCGAAGGCGCTGCACGGCATCTGCGAACGCTTCGTCGAGGCGATGCAGCGTGGCCTGTGGCAGCAGCCGGGCGATTATCGCGAGCGGATCGAAGCGGTCTGGCTCGAAAGCGAACAACTCCAGGAAGGAGGACGGCGATGACCGATCCGACGCTGCACCGCGCGCGCGCGGTCTTTCCGTTTGCGGCGCTCGTCGCGCAGGACGCGTTGCAGCAGGCGCTGCTGCTCGCCGCGATCGACCCGTCGCTCGGCGGCGTGCTGGTGAGCGGGCCGCGCGGCACCGCGAAATCGACCGCCGCGCGCGGCCTCGCGGAGCTGCTGCCCGAAGGGCAGTTCGTCACGCTGCCGCTGTCGGCGAGCGACGAACAGGTGACCGGCACGCTCGATCTCGCACATGCGCTGGCTGAAAACGGCGTGCGCTTCCGGCCTGGCCTGCTGGCGCGCGCGCATCTCGGCGTGCTGTATGTCGACGAAGTGAACCTGCTCGCCGACGGCCTCGTCGATACGCTGCTCGACGTCGCCGCGAGCGGCGTGAATATCGTCGAGCGCGATGGCGTATCGCATGCGCACGACGCGCGCTTCGTGCTGGTCGGCACGATGAATCCGGAGGAAGGCGAGCTACGCCCGCAGTTGCTCGACCGCTTCGGGCTGATGGTCGAACTCGAGAACTGCTTCGATGCCGCGCAGCGCGAGCGGATCGTGAAGGCGCGGCTTGCATTCGATCTCGATCCGGATGCGTTCCGCGCCCGTCATGCAACCGCGCAGCGCGAACTCGGCGACCGGATTCATGCGGCGCGAGCGCGGCTGGCGATGCTCGATTTCGACGACGCGGTGCATGCGCGTGTCAGCGCGCTGTGCATCGACGCGGCCGTCGACGGGCTGCGCGCCGATCTCGTGATGCTGCGCGCCGCGCGTGCACTCGCCGCGCTGGAACGGGCCGATGCGGTGATGGTGTCGCATGTGGAGCGCGTGGCCGAAGCGGTGCTGCGGCACCGGCGCCATGCGGGTGCGCCGCCATCTTCCGGCGCGTCGCAGCCGGACCGCGAACGTGATGAACGTGACGATCGCTCTCCGCCGGATGCGCGCCAGCGGCCGGAGAACCAACCGGGAGCGACGAAGAACGACACCGCCGCATCGCAGGGCGACTGGGGCTACCTGCCGCCCGAACCGGCCGGGCTGCGCGACGTGAAAAGCGTCGTGCCGCTGCCGCTAAAAAAACGCTGAGCCATCGAGCAAGTGCCGCCGCGAACGCCGTTCGCGGTCCTCGATGGCAATCAGGCGCAGCCGCGCGCGTGCCGGGCACCGCGCGCGCCGGTACGGCCGTTGCGTGGCCGGCGACGCTCGCCGCGAAACGCGGCGATTCGCTCCACCTCGGCCATCTGCGCTTCCGGAAACGGGCCGGCACGCCGCACGCGCTGCATTGCTTCGTGCTCGACTGTTCGGCGTCGATGCTGTCGCACGACCGGCTCGCGCTGGCGAAGGGGCTGATCGTCGCGTATTTCGATCGCGCCGCGCGCGACCGCGTCGAAACCGCGCTGATCTGCTTCGGCGGCAACGGCGCCGCGCGGCGCTTCGGCCCGGCCGTGCCGCGCTGGTGGAACGCGCGCTGGCTCGAACCGGTCGACGGCGGCGGCGGCACGCCGCTCGCGGACGGCATCGCGGCCGCCGCGCAGTTGCTCGCGCGCGAAGCGCGGCGCGAGCCCGGCAAGCAGCGCTGGCTGTGGGTGCTGTCCGACGGGCGCACGCGCGAGATGCCGGCGAAACCCGCGGCGGCCGATCACGTCGTGTTCGTCGACTTCGACGATGCGGCCGTGCGGATCGGGCAGGGCGCACGGCTGGCCGATGCGTGGGGCGCGCAGTGGGTGACGGCCGATGCGCTTTGCGTGGGCCTCGCGGGTTGATCGGGCTGAGCGGGCGGTATGTCGGCCCAGGGCCGCGGCCGGTGGTGCGCTATCATCGCCGCTTCTGCTTCAGCCCATTGGAAAACCCGCCATGCAAGTACTGGTCGATGCCGACGCGTGTCCCGCCGTCATCAAGGACATGCTGTTTCGCGCCGCGCGTCGTGCCGAAATCCGCGTGACGCTGGTCGCGAACCAGTTTCTGCGCACGCCGCCGTCGCCGTTCATCAAGGCGGTGCAGGTGCCGGCCGGCTTCGACGTGGCTGACGCGCGCATCGTCGAGCTGGCCGAGGCCGGCGACCTCGTGATCACCGCCGACATCCCGCTGGCCGCCGCCGTGCTCGACAAGGGCGCGCATGCGCTCGACCCGCGCGGCAACTGGTTCAGCCGCGAGAACATCGAGGAACGCCTGTCGACGCGCGCGATGATGGATCAGTTGCGCAGCACGGGCATCGACACGGGCGGGCCGGCGCCGTTCAGCGCGCGCGACGGCAAGACGTTTGCATCGCAACTCGACCGGTTCCTGGCGCGATACGGCAAGCCGTAAGGCCGCGTTTCGGCCGCGTGGCGCAATCGATCGTTCCGCATACGGAAACGCTCGCACGCGCCACGCGTGCCATGCGCAGGATCCGCATCGGAACGTGTGCTTCGCCCTGGTCCGGATGCAGGTTTTCGCCGACGCTGCTATCGTGGCGCGAACCACTGCACAGGAGCGCACGCGTGTCGCCGACCCAACTTCTCGTTCCGACGTTTACCCAGATGCTGCGCGCGCAGTCCGCGTGGCTCGACAAGGCTGTCGCACGCCGGCAGGCGGCGGGCGACGAGCCCGATGCGGCGATGACGCTGAAGCTGGCGGCCGACATGTATCCGCTCGCCGCACAGGTGCGCTTCTCGTGCTTCCAGGCGATGGAGCCGGTCTACCGGCTGCGCGGCGAGCCGCTGCCGGCCGCGCTGCTGGCATTGCGCGAAGCCGGATGGAACGCGGATGCGCAGCCCGGCTCGCTGAGCGACGCGCAGGCGATCATCGCGGGCACGCTCGCGTTTCTCGGCGAACTCGCGCCGGATGCGCTCGATGGCGGCGCCGCGCGGCCGATCGCGCTCGAAATGCCGAACGGGATCGCATTCGACATGACGGGCGAACAGTACGCGCGCGACTGGGCGCTGCCGCAGTTCTACTTCCACGCGATCGCCGCGTACGCGATCCTGCGCCATCACGGCGTCGAACTCGGCAAGGCCGACTACGTGCCGCACATGCTCGCGTACGTGCGGCCCGGCACGATTCCGCAAGGGTGATTGGCGAGCGGGCCGGCAGGCAGCGAAGCGGCATGACACGGGCACTGTTCATCTGCAGCCGCAACCGGCTGCGCAGCCCGACGGCCGAAGCGGTATTCGCCGCGTGGCCGGATGTCGAGACCGACTCCGCGGGCCTCGCGCCCGATGCGGATACGCGCCTGTCCGCCGAGCAGCTCGATTGGGCGGACATCGTCTTCGTGATGGAGCGCGCGCACAAGGCGAGGCTGTCGGCACAATTCGGCGCTCACCTGAAGCACAAGAAGATCGTCTGCCTCGATATCCCCGACCGTTATGCGTTCATGCAGCCCGAACTCGTCGTGCTGCTCGAACGCAAGGCCGGCCCGTTCCTGCGCGCGTGACCGGCGCGGGCGACATCGACGTCAGCGCGGCGGGCCGTTCGCGATTTCCGAGAAGCAGTCGAGGCGCAGCAGCTCGATGATCTTGCGCGTCGGCACGCTCGCCCGGAGCGATTCGAGCCGGTCGACGGCGAACCACTTGCAGCGGGCGATCTCGTTGCTCGCGCGCGGCGTCAGGTGCGCCGGCACGTCGGCCACGAACACGTGATGCAGCTTCGTCAGTCCGCCGAATTGCACCGCGTAGTCGAGCGCAAGCCCCTCCAGTCGCGTTTCCTCGGCGAGCTCCCGCTGCGCGGCCTCGAGCGGCGTCTCGCCGCGCCGGATCGTGCCGCCCGGCAGCGACCAGCGCGACGCGGTGCGGGCGACCAGCAGCACGCTGCTGCGCTGGCAGCACACGATGGTGGCGCGTTCCTTGATGACGGCGAGGGTGTCCGGCCCGGTACTCATGTTCGGCAAAACAGGTGCTGAATCGTGGAGAAAATGCGTCGGCGGTTCGTTATCCGGCAGCGGGCCGCGACGGGCATGCAGGCAGCCGCAGCGATCATACCGGCCGTTCGTGACAGTTCCGTGCACGGCATCGCGCCGCCTGCGCCAGGTTACGCGTGCGTGTAGATCCCGCTGCGCGTCGGCTTCACGTGGCGCGAATGGCGGCGCGTGTGAACGGCGCGCCGGTGATGGGGCGGCACCGTCACGTGCCGGCGCGCGGGCGCGGGCCGTGCGGCTGGCGCGGCGGCCTGCGGCGCCGCGCCCGGCATCTGCGTCTGTCCTTCGCCGAAATGGAAAGTCCGGGTTTGCGCGTGTCCGACACCGAGCGTCGACGCCAGCATGAAGGCTGCCAGCAGGATCCGTTTCATGAATATTCCGCCTTGCTTTTTTCGAGATGAACGTTGCCCGCCAGCTTAACGAAGGGCTGGGTGGTGCCGCAACCGGCGCGGATTCGGTGTCGTCTCCCGTTGCGCCCGGCTGCGTTATCCGCGCTTCGGCCGGATGCATCCGGGCTTGACAACATAATTCCTGAGTGTGAATATAAATTCACATACAAGAATTATTCGCCGAATCCGGAAAGTCGCGCCGCAGGCGCCGGCCGCCGGAACCGGCAGTCCGATCAACCGGAACCAGGAGCGGGACACATGGCGGAACGGGAGCAGCAGGGCGCGCTGGCGGGATTGCGCATCGTCGATCTGTCGCGGGTGCTGGGCGGCCCGTACGCGACGCAGATCCTCGCCGACCACGGCGCGGAGGTGATCAAGGTCGAACCGCCGTCCGGCGACGAGACGCGCACGTGGGGCCCGCCGTTCGACGGCGACACCGCGTCGTACTTCCTCGGCGTGAACCGCAACAAGCTCGGCGTCGCGCTCGACCTGACACAACCGGACGACCGCGAGCGGCTGCTCGGCCTGCTCGAACACGCGGACGCCATCGTCGAGAACTTCAAGATCGGCACGATGGAGCGCTGGGGGCTCGGCTTCGACACGCTGCATGCGCGGTTTCCGCGGCTCGTTTATTGCCGCGTATCGGGTTTCGGCGCGGACGGCCCGCTCGGCGGGCTACCCGGCTACGATGCGGCCGTGCAGGCGCTTGCGGGGCTGATGAGCGTGAACGGAGAAGCAGGCGGCGCGCCGTTGCGCGTCGGTGTTCCGATCGTCGATCTCGTGACCGGACTGAACGCGGCGCTCGGCGTGCTGATGGCGCTGCGCGAGCGCGACGCGAGCGGCCGCGGCCAGTTCGTCGAATCGACGCTGTTCGACTGCGCGCTGTCGATCCTGCATCCGCATACGCCGAACTTCTTCCATTCGGGCAACGCGCCCGTGCGCACCGGCAACGCGCATCCGAACATCACGCCGTACGACAGCTTTCCGACGGCCACCGTCGACATCTTTCTCGCGGTCGGCAACAACGGGCAGTTCGCGGCGCTGTGCGACGTGCTCGGCACGCGCGACTGGCCCGACGATCCGCGTTTCGCGGACAACCGCGCGCGCAGCGCGAACCGCGCCGCGCTGCGCGCGCTCGTCGAAACGGCGCTGGCCGGACACGACGGCGCGGCGCTCGCCGAGCAACTGATGCGCCGCGGCGTGCCATGCGCGCCCGTGCTGGGGCTCGATGCGGCGCTCGACCATCCGCATGTCGCGCATCGGCAGATGAAGGTCGAGCTGGGCCGGCATCGCGGCATCGCGTCGCCGATCAAGCTCGGCCGCACGCCGGCCACGTACCGGCGGCCGCCGCCCGCGCTGAACGAACACGCGGCGCAGGTTTTTGCCGACGCCGATAACGATCGCGCCAACCGCCGGGACTGACCGGCAGCGGGCCGCCGGCCGTGCCGCGCGCCCGACGGCGGCGCACGGCCGAGCGGGCCATACGCCCCCAATTCGGACACCACGCCGGCCCGCGCACGGACGCACCGGCTGAAGAGGAGACGCATCATGCTCGCATGGATCGGCGCGATCGCCATCGTCGCACTGTTCGGCCTGATCATCACGAAGCGGCTGTCGCCGCTCGTGGCGCTGATCGTCGTGCCGGTGGCCGCGTCGCTCGCGGCCGGTTTCGGGCTGACCACCGGCAAATTCATCGTGCACGGCGTACAGAACATCGGCCCGATCGCCGGGATGTTCGTTTTTGCGATTCTATTTTTCGGCATCCTCACCGATGCGGGGATGCTCGACCCGATCATCGCGGGCGTGCTGCGCGTGATCGGCTGCCATCCGCCGCGCATCGTGATGGGCTCGGCGCTGCTCGCGCTGCTGATCCATCTCGACGGCTCGGGCGCCGTCACGTTTCTCGTCACGCTGCCCGCGATGATGCCGCTCTATACGCGGCTCGGGATGGATCGCCGCATCCTCGCGTGCGTCGCGTCGATGGCGGCCGGCGTCAACTTCCTGCCGTGGGTCGGGCCGATGCTGCGCGCGTCGGCGGCGCTGCACATTCCCGGCTCGACGATCTTCATGCCGATGATTCCGGTGCAGATCGTCGGGCTCGCGTTCGTGTTCGGCACCGCGTACGTGCTCGGCGTGCGCGAGGCGAAACGGCTCGGGCTCGATCGCGCCGGCGCGGCGTCGCTCGCGATTGCGCCGCGCGAGCTGACCGACGCCGAACGCGCGCTGCGCCGGCCTGGGCGCTTTCGCATCAATCTCGCGCTGACGCTCGTCGTGCTCGTCACGCTGGTGTCGGGCATCGTCGACCCGATGGTGATGTTCATGCTCGGCACGGTTGCCGCGCTCGTGATCAACTACCCGGACGTGCAGGCCCAGCGCGAACGGATCGACGCGCATGCGAAGGCCGCGCTGATGATGGCGAGCGTGCTGCTCGCGGCCGGCGCGTTCACCGGCATCATGTCCGGCACCGGGATGCTGAAGGCAATGGCGGAAGTCGTCGTCGCGCACGTGCCGGTCGAGCATGCGCGCCACATGCCGTTCGTGCTCGGGCTGCTGTCGATGCCGCTCAGCCTGCTGTTCGACCCCGATTCGTTTTATTTCGGCGTGCTGCCGGTGCTCGCGGAAAGCGGCAAACTGCTCGGCGTGCCGCCGATCCAGATGGCGCAGGCCGCGCTGCTCGGCCAGATGACGACGGGCTTTCCGGTGAGCCCGCTCACGCCCGCGACGTTCCTGATCGTCGGGCTGACCGGCGTCGAGCTCGCCGAGCACCAGAAATTCACGATTCCGTTCCTGTTCGCCGCCACCGTGCTGATGGTCTTCGCCGCGGTCGCGACGGGCGTGTTTCCGTTATGAGCGCCCCCAGACCTGTCGCTTCGCGCCAGGTCCCCCGACGGGACTTCCTTCGGGCGGCCCGGCGTTTTCTTGAGAACGGCGCGGCCGTTCACGTTTTCCGGGAGAGCAGACCATGCAATTCGACCTGACCGACGACCAGCGCGCGATCGAAAGCGCGATCGAGAAAATCTGCGCGCGCTTCGGCGACGACTACTGGCTCGAACGCGACCGCGCGGGCGGGTTTCCGGCCGATTTCCACGCGGCGCTCGCCGAGGCCGGCTGGCTCGGCATCGCGATGGACCCGTCTTACGGCGGCGCCGGGCTCGGGATGACCGAGGCCGCGCTGATGATGCGCACGATCAGCGCGTCGGGCGCGGGCCTGTCCGGCGCGTCGGCCGTCCACATGAACATCTTCGGGCTGAATCCGGTGCAGGTGTTCGGCAACGACGCGCAGAAGGCGCGCTTCCTGCCGCCGCTGATCGCCGGGCGCGACAAGGCGTGCTTCGCGGTGACGGAACCCGACGCGGGCCTCGACACCACGCACCTGACCACGCAGGCGCGCCGCGACGGCGATCACTACGTGCTGAGCGGGCGCAAGATCTGGATCTCGACCGCGCAGGTCGCGAACAAGATGCTGATCATCGCGCGCACGACGCCGCTCGACCAGGTCGCGAAGCCGACCGACGGGCTGAGCCTGTTCTATACCGACCTCGATCGCTCGCGCGTCGAGGTGCGCGAGATCGAGAAGATGGGCCGCAAGGCCGTCGATTCGAACATGCTGTTCATCGACAACCTGCGCGTGTCGCGCGACGACCTGATCGGCAGCGAAGGCGACGGCTTCCGCTATCTGCTGCACGGGCTGAATCCCGAACGGATCCTGATCGCCGCGGAGGCGATCGGGCTCGGGCAGGCCGCGCTGCGCCGCGCGACGCAATATGCATGCGAGCGCGTCGTGTTCGGCCGGCCGATCGGGCAGAACCAGTCGATCCAGCATCCGCTCGCGCTGGCGTGGATGCAGCTCGAGGCCGCGTGGTTGATGGTAATGAAGGCCGCGACACGCTACGACGCGGGGCAGTCGTGCGGCGCGGAGGCGAACGCGGCGAAATACCTCGGCGCGGAAGCCGCGTTCCACGCGTGCCAGACGGCGATCGCGACGCACGGCGGAATGGGCTACGCGAAGGAATACCATGTCGAGCGCTACCTGCGCGAGTGTATGATTCCGAGGCTCGCGCCCGTGAGCCCGCAACTGATCCTGTGCTATATCGCGGAGAAGGTGCTCGGGCTGCCGAAGTCGTACTGACGCGCGGCGGCCAGCCCGGCGCGCGGTTTCCCGTTCCGAATCAAGCGCTCGTCATGGACGTCAAACTCGTTGCCCGCACGCTCGACCTGTTCGAGCTGTTCGCCGCCGAACGGCGGCCGCTGCCGCTGACCGAACTCGCGCGCCTGCTCAACGTGCCGGCGTCGAGCTGCCTCGCGATGGCGCGCACGCTCGTGAGCCGCGGCTACCTGTACGAAGTGCGCAAGCGCGGCGGCTACTACCCGACGCGGCGCCTGCAGACGATCGCCGCCGCGATCGACGCGACCGATCCCGTCGTCGACATCGTGCATCCGCATCTCGTCGCGCTGCGCGACGCGAGCCGCGAGACAGCCGTGCTCGGCAAGATCCAGGGTTCGTCGGTCACGTACCTCGACGTCGTCGAATCGGAGCAGGCGATCCGCTATACACGCCGGCCGGGCGAGCTGCGCCCGCTGCACGCGAACTCGATCGGCAAGGCGATCTTCGCGGAACTCGCCGGCGATGCGCAGCAGGCGCTCGGCGCGCAGTTGCCGTTCGAGCGCTTCACCGACACGACGGTCGCGGACCTGCCGGCGCTCGTCGCGCAAACCGCACGGTTTCGCGAACTCGGCTGGGCCGAGAACTTCGGCGAAAGCGCGCCCGAGCTGTCGGCGATCGCGGTCGCGCTGACACTCGACGGCGACTGGTACGGGCTGTCGGTCGTCGGGCCGACCGAGCGGATCCGTCAGCATCGCGACGCGCATGCGGCGCTGCTCGTCGACGTGAAGGCGCGGCTGCTGGCCGAAAACGCGCGCGGGTAGGGTAGCGGCACGCGAGGGCCAGTAGCGGGCCAGCAGTCTGAACTGCACCCCAAGGGTCGAGCACCGATCCAGCCTTTGGGGTGTTTTTCATGGCGAAGCGTGACGAGCCGTTCCGGCATTCGATCCTGCCGCGCCGGAAACGGCCCGCCGCGCATCATGCGCCGGTGCGGTGCGTCATCACGACTTCACCCACACGCCGCCGGCACTCGGGTTGTCGCCCTGGGTCCACCATTTCGCGCAGTACTTCGCGCCCTGGTACATCACGCACGTGCCGCCCTGGTAGGCGGTCGTCGCCGACCACACGGGCGAGCCGCCGCCAACCGGCTTCCATACGGCCGCCTGGCCGGGCACGTCGCCCTGCGTCCACCATTGCGCCTGGTACGTCGTGCCCTGGTAGGTGACCGTCGCTCCGGCCGTATAGACCTGGCCGGCCGCCCAGGGCGCGCCCGGCTGCGGCGTGCCGCCATCCGAGCCGCCGCCGTAGTTCGGGTCCTGCGTGACGCCCGCGCCCCACTTGCCGTCGAGCTTGCGGAAGATCGCCGCGAACGCGTACGGCTGCTGCGCGACGCCTGAGCAGGTCGGCGACGCATACCCGCCGTTGTTCGGGCACGGCTGGTCGCGGCCGACCGACCAGTTGCCGAAGAACCCGTAGCCGTTGTCGACCGCCGCGTTCAGCACGCTTTGCGCGTTCGCAAGCGTGAAGATCTCGCCCTGCACGTCGTTCACGCCGATCATCGGCGTCACCCCCACCATCTGCCACAGTTGCGCGCCGGTCTTCGGCTGGCCGGCCGACTTGAACGCGGTGTCGAGCTGCGAATACAGCGCCTGTGCGGCGCTGATCGCGGCCGCGCCCATGTCGATGTTCGCGGGGCCGTAGTCCATCGTCATCAGGTTCACGGCATCGAACGTCGTCTTGTTCGCGATCGCCGCGTTGACGACGTTCACGCCGTCCTGTGTGAGCCCGGTCGGCATCGTCGGCAGCGTCAGCGTGACGTGCAGCGGCTTGCCCTTCGTCGCATAGTCGGACTGCAGTTGCGCGACGGCCTGGAAGTTGCGCGCGACCGCGGCGCTGTCCTGCTGCGACGCACCTTCGATGTCGAAGTCGATATGCGTGAGGCCGTATGTGTCGATCACCGTCTGGTAGGCAGTCTTCAGCGCGGGAACCGTCGAGCAGGCCTGCATCAGCGGCGTGCCGTTCGCGCCGCCGAACGACACGGCGACTTCGCCGCCTTTCGCGCGGTAGCTCGCGATCGACGTCGACAGCGCGGTGAGCAGGCCGCCGCTCGCGCCGTTGCCGATCGGCTGCACGCCGCCCCACGACGGCGCGCAGCCGCTGCCCGCGACCACGAACGCGAGCGTGAACTGCTGGATGCCTTGCCGGACGCCGATCTGGTCGACGAGCGGCGTCGGATAGAGCGTCACGTCGACAAACGGCGCATAGACGCCGGCGCCGTGGGACACGCTCGCGGCGGCGAGCAGACAGCCCGCGGCAAGCGCACGCGGGATGAAACGCTGCAACACGTTGTTGTTCATTGTGTTCTCCAAGTGGAAGAGGGATACGCTGGCCCGCGTATCGCCGCCGGGCGGACGATCGGGCATGCCCGAGCGGCGGCGTGCTCATCTTGGAGGATTCGCGCCGAATAGTGAATGGTCAGGAGTTCTTTTTGTTATTTGATTCCCGATACGTAACGATCTTGCCGATTCGACACCGTTCCGCAATGCATCGCGCGGGCGATTTTCCCGATCGCATGAAGCCCGATGCGCGGCGCTTACGTCGCTCACGTCGCATTACGCCGATGCAGGTTGCACCAGCGAGCACGCAAGCGCGACGGCGCTCGGCATCTACCTGTCCTGCTATTACTTCGGCGGCAGTTTCGGGGCGATCCTGCCGGTCCCGGCTGGCATCGGTGGGGATGGGCCGGCAGCGTCGCGTTCGTCGTCGTTGCGCGGGCCATCGTCGGCGTGCTCGCGTACCGCTTCTGGCGAACCGACAGCGCGGCCGGCACCGGGCATGCCGACGTGCGCGGCGGTTCACGCGCCGACCGCGTTCAGCGATACCAGCGCGGCGTATAGACCCACTCGCGTCCGCCGTCGATCGCGAAACGCCGTGTGGTCGACGAGCCGACGATCACCATCGTGCGCATGTCGACCTGGTCGCTGCGCAGCGCGCCGAGCGTCGTCGTCGCGAGCGTCGCGCCCGGCCGGCCGATGTCGCGCCCGAGCACGACCACCGTATCGGCCGCACGATGCGCGCGCACGACATCGAGCGCGCGGTCGAGCTGCCACGGCCGCGCAAGCGAAATCGGGTTGTAGAACGCCATCACGAGATCGGCTTGCGCCGCATGCCGCAGGCGCATCTCGATCACGTCCCACGGCTTCAGGTTGTCCGACAGCGAGATCGCGCAGAAGTCGTGGCCGAGCGGCGCGCCGGCCTGTGCGGCGGTCGCGAGCGACGCCGATACGCCGGGTTCCACGCGCAGGTCGACCGCGGCCCATTGCGGATCGCGAGACTCGTCGAGCGCTTCGAGCACGGCCGCGGCCATCGCGAACACGCCGGGGTCGCCCGACGACACGACCACGACGCGCCGGCCTTCGGCCGCGAGTTCGAACGCATGACGCGCACGCTGCATTTCCTCGCGATTGTCGGTGCCGTGCACGCGCTGGTCCGCACGGAACGGGCCGGCCATGTTCACGTAGGTCGTGTAGCCGAGGATGTCGGTCGCGTCCGCGAGCGCGGCGCGCGCGGCCGGCGTGAGCCACGCGGCGCCGCCAGGGCCGAGGCCGAGCACCGTCAGGCGGCCGCGCGCACGGCCGAGCGCGGCGGGATCGACCGGATGCGACGCGACCGCGCATGCGAGCCCGTTCGACGCTGCGCGCAGCGTGTGCGCGACGCGCAATGCGCGGCCGAGCAGCGTGGCCGCATCGGCTTGCGCGTGATGGTCGACATCGATGAAGCGCAGCGGCACGCCGAGCGTTTGCGCCGCTTCCTCCAGCACGGCTTCGCCGATCACCGACGCCGGCGCGACGATGGCCGCGAGCGCCAGCCGCGCGAGGTCTTGTGCGTCGAGCGCGGCTTCGATGCGCGCGGCGAGCGCTTCGTCCGCGTGCACGGTTTGCGCATCGACGCCGACCACCACGCTGCGCGGATGGATCACGAGTTCGTCGTGCGTGCCGCGCCATGCATCGGGCGTTACGCGGATCGCATGCGCGGCTGCGTCGTCGCGCGGCAGCGCGACGTCATCGAGCCACGGCGCCGCGCCGTCGATGCGCGTCGACGCGCCCGCGAGCAGGTCGGACACGAAACGCTTGCCCTGCGCGAGATCGGCGAGCGCATAGCCTTCGGGCGGATTGAGCACGCATGCGCCGAAGCGCAGTTCGCCGCTCGTCGTGATCGCCGGCGCGACGCCGAGCCAATCGGCGATTTCGCGCGCGATCGCGTTGACGCCCGTCAGCCCGCCGAGCAGCGGCACGACGGCCGAGCCGTCCTCCGCGACCGCGAGCACCGGCGGCTCGACGCCCTTGTCGGCCAATGCGGGCGCAAGGCAGCGAATCACGATGCCGGCCGCGCACAGCGCGACGATCGGCAAACCGCGCGCATAGAGTTCGCGCAGGTGCGCACCGAGTTCGTCGAACGGCTCGTCGGCATCGACGCGCGACGCGAGCCCGTGCACGCGGGCGCCCGGGTAGCGCGCCTGGATCCGCCGTGCGGTGTCGAGCGCACCCGCGCCGAGAATCACGATCGCGGGCGGAGTCGTCATCCTTGCCATTTTTCCCCCGGCACGACGAGCAGCGAGAAATACGGCGACGCCATCGGGTCGACTTCGTCGAGCGGCACGATGCGCTGGCTCGCCATCGTCGCGCGCTCGACGTACAGCGCGCGCTTCGCGAGCCCGAGTTCGTCGAGCACGCGCCGCACCTTGTCGAAATTGCGGCCGAGCTTCATCACGACGGCCGCGTCGGCTTGCGCGAGCCGCGCGCGCAGTTCGTGCTCGGGCAGCACGCCCGACAGCACCGACAGGCTCTGGTTGCGATAGACGAGCGGCTGGCCGAGCACGGCCGTGCCGCCGAGCATCGCGCACACGCCCGGCACGACCTCGGTGTCGTAGCGCGGTGCGAGGCGGTCGTGCAGGTACATGTACGAGCCGTAGAAGAACGGGTCGCCTTCGCAGATCACCGCGACGTCGCGGCCCGCGTCGAGGTGCGCCGCGACGATTTCCGCGGCCGTATCGTAGAAGTCGGCGATCACCGTCTCGTAGCAGAGCGGCGGCGGCAATGCCTCGGTCGTCACCGGATAGACGAGCGGCAGCTGCGTCTGCGTGTCGAGCAGGTGCGCTTCGACGATGCCGTAAGCATTGCCTTTCTTGCCCTTCGCGACGAAATACGCGACCACGGGCGCGGCCTGCAGCACGCGCAGCGCCTTGATCGTCATCAGTTCGGGGTCGCCGGGGCCGACGCCGACCCCGAACAGGCGTCCGCGTGCGGTCGTCATTCGACCTCCGTCGCGAGCGCGTTGACCGCGGCGGCCGCCATCGCGCTGCCGCCGCGCCGGCCGAGCAGCGCGACGTACGGCACGCCGCGGCTGTCGGCGTCGAGCATCGCCTTCGATTCGGCCGCGCCGATGAAGCCGACCGGGAATCCGAGGATCAGCGCGGGGCGCGGCGCGCCGGCGTCGATCATGTCGAGCAGGTGGAACAGCGCGGTCGGCGCATTGCCGATCACGACGACGCTGCCCGCGAGATGCGGGCGCCACAGTTCGAGCGCGGCGGCCGAGCGCGTGTTGCCGAGATGGCGCGCGAGGTCGGGCACCTCCGGCTCGCCGAGCGTGCAGATCACGGGATTGCCGGCCGGCAGCCGCGCGCGCGTGATGCCTTCGGCAACCATCTTCGCGTCGCACAGGATCGGCGCGCCGGCCGCGAGCGCCGTGCGGCCCGCGGTGCCGGCGCCGGCCGAGAAGCGCAGGTCGTAGACGACATCGACCATCCCGCACGCGTGAATCACGCGCACCGCGAGTTTCTCGAGGTCGGGCGGAACGCGCGACAGGTCGGCCTCGGCGCGGATCGTCGCGAACGACTGGCGGTAGATTTCCTGCCCGTCGCGAATGTAGTCAAGCATCGGTGGTGGTGTCCTGGCTATGCCGTGCGCCCGTCAGTCGGGACGCGGCCTGGTCAATCGTCAGATGGCGCGCGAGCGGGGCGCCGAGGCCCGCGGCGGCGTCGCGCCGGTAAAGGTCGTAGTGCGCGGGCGCCACCGCGACCAGCGTGTGCGCAGCGGGATGCGGCAACGCGCAGTGGCGCCCGCAGCCGGTCAGGTGCACGTCGACCGGATGGCCGATGCGCGCGGCGAGCGCGAGCGCGTCGCGTTTCGTGTCGGCGTGCGCTTTTGCGCAGCCCGCGCTGCCGGTGCACGCGACGAGCATTGCAAGCGGGTCGGACGATGCGCAGACGAGGCCGAGCGACGCGAGCGCGGCGAGCGTGGCCGGTGCGCGTTCGTGCGACACGCCGTGGATGAACACGCCTTGCCACGGCGTCATCGACAGCGTGCCGTCGCCGTCGGCTTCGGCCAATGCGGCGAGCCGTTCCAGTTGCGTTGCATCGAGCCGCCCGAGCACGAATTGCGCGCCGACGCTGCAGCGCGCCGCGTCGAGCGACGGACGCGCGCCGAAACGCAGTGCGGAATCGGAACGGCTGCGCCGCCAGCCGGCGAGCGCGGGATCGGCCGCGAGCGGGAAGGGCAGGTAGTGCCGTGCGCGATCGAGCAACGCGCGTTCGCCGCGCGTCGCGAGCAGTGCACGCATCCGCGTGACGTCGGCCGGCGCGAGATCAAGGAACGCGAGCAGCAGGGCGCGGACGAGCGCGACGCTCCGGTCGAGCGACACATCGACCGAAGCCGGCATGTCATCGAGTGCGACCGGCGGGCAGCCGGCCAGCCCGGCCGCGATGCGCACCGCGCCGTCGCCGCGGCGCCACGCGGCGAGCCAGATGTCGTGCGGATGATCGAGCGCCGCGACCGATTCGCCGCCGTCGAGCAGGATCGAGAATTTCGGCGACAGCTCGCCGCGGCGCGGCTCGCTTGCCAGCATGTCGAGCAGTGGAACGGCGAGCGCGCGGCTGTCGACGAGCGCGGCGGGGTCATGCCCGGCGAGCGGGCTGAGCATCACGTTGCGGACGTCGTCGCTCGCGGCGAGCGCAGCCGCATCGGCGGTTGCGTCTACGGTCGATTTTGCGGTGGCAGCGGCGCGCGGGCCGAGCCCCGCGTCGAGCAATGCGCGCGTCAGCGCATCGGCCGCGCCGTCGCGAATGCCGCGTAGCTGGAGATTCGCACGATTGGTCGCGTCGATCGCGCCGGAGCCGTATGCGCGCGCGGCGGCGGCGATCGCGCGCGCCTGGCGCGCGTCGAGCCGGCCGCCCGGCAGCTTGATCCGGCACAGCCCGCCATCGGCGGCCGCGACGACGCGCACGAGCCCCGGGCAGGCCGACGGGCGCACGACGGGCGACGCAGGAATCGAATCGGGGGCGGAACTCAACGGGGTATCGGGACAGTGTCGCGCCGCGGGCCAACGCATCGGTACACCCCGCCCGACGCCGACTGGCACGCACGCACTTTCTGGCCGGCAGGTCTCCTGGCTGACAGGTCGGCGCCGGCTCCCGGCCTTCCCGGTCGAACCAGTGGCGTGAGGGGGAGATCGGCTCGCTGTCTACAGTTGCGGGGGCAGCCACAGCGGCGCGCGGCGCGCCCTGTGTTCCCTCTTCGGCCCCGAAGGGCACCGGCGAACGAACGGCCGTAGGATACCCGATTTCGACCGCGACTCGCGACCGGAAAGCCGTTCTCGGCGGACGAAGCGGGGGTTGGCCCGGCGCCGGCGGGCCGGCAGGTGAAACGCGGGATGGAACACGGTACCATGCCGTCTTTCGCAATGCGGACGGCTGCGCCGGCCTTTTTTCGGCCGCGCGGCGACACGATGGAATCGAACGATGGGGAAGGGTGCATGACGGCGTGGCTGACGGTAGTGGGCATCGGCGACGACGGTTACGCGGGGCTCGGACGCAGAGCGCGGCGCGCGCTGCTCGACGCGACGCTCGTCGTCGGCGCGCAGCGGCATCTCGACATGCTGCCCGCACGGCTGCCGGCCGCGCGCGAAACGTGGCCGTCGCCGTTCGACGTCGCGGGCGTGCTGGCGCGTCGCCCGTCGCCCGTCTGCGTGCTCGCGAGCGGCGACCCGATGCTGTTCGGTGTCGGCGCCACGCTCGCGCGCGAGCTTTCCCCCGACGAATGGCGCGTGCTGCCCGCGCCGTCGTCGCTGTCGCTCGCGGCCGCGCGCCTCGGCTGGGTGCTGCAGGATATCGGCGCGGTGTCGCTCGTCGGGCGTCCGCTCGCGACGCTCGCGCGCCACCTGCTGCCGGGTCGGCGCCTGTTCGTGCTGAGCGCCGACGGCCGCACGCCGGCCGCCGTCGCGGCCGAACTCGCCGCACGCGGCTTCGGGCCGACGCGCATCAGCGTGTTCGAACATCTGGGCGGCCCGCTCGAGCGGCGTGTCGACGGCCTCGCGCAGGACTGGAGCGTCGACGAAACGGCCGCGCTCAATCTCGTCGCGCTCGACTGCCAGGCCGGCCCCGACGCGCCGCGCCGCGCGCTCACGCCCGGCCTGCCCGACGATGCGTACCGCCACGACGGCCAGCTCACCAAGCGCGACCTGCGCGCGATGACGCTCGGGCGCCTCGCGCCCGCGCCCGGCGAGCTGCTGTGGGACGTCGGCGCCGGCAGCGGCTCGATCGGCATCGAATGGATGCGTGCGCATCCGTCATGCCAGGCGATTGCGATCGAAGCGCATGCGGAGCGGCAGCGCTACATCGAGCACAACCGCGACGCGCTCGGCGTGCCGGGCCTGCAACTCGTCGCGGGGCGCGCGCCCGATGCGCTCGCCGGGCTCGCCGCGCCGGATGCGATCTTCATCGGCGGTGGTGCGACGGCGCCCGGCGTGCTCGACGCGTGCTGGTCGTCGCTGAAACCCGGCGGCCGGCTGGTCGCGAACGCGGTCACGCTGCAGGGCGAGATGGCGCTCGCCGCGTGGCGCGATGTGCACGGCGGCACGCTCACGCGGGTGTCGCTCGCGCATGCCGAACCGCTCGGCCGCTTCGATACCTGGCGGCAGCCGTTGCCGGTCACGCTGTACGACGTGCGCAAGCCCGACGCGGCCGGGCCGTCGAACCCGATGGACGCGTGATGCGCGACGAAACCCCCGAACAGCACGCGCCGCTGCGCTTCGGCTATACGACCGGCAGCTGCGCGACCGCGACGTCGCTCGCGGCCGCGCGCCTGCTGCTCGCGGGCCACGCGGACGATGCGGTCGAGATCGTGCTGCCGAAGGGGCAGCGCGTGATGATGCGGCTCGAGTTCTGCCGGATCACGGCCGACGGCGCCGAAGCCGGCACGATCAAGGATGCCGGCGACGATCCGGACGTCACGCACGGCGCGCTGATCTTCGCGCGCGTCGCGCTCGCGGCGGCGCCCGGCGTGCGTTTTCACGCGGGGCCGGGCGTCGGCACGGTCACGCGTGCGGGGCTGACGCTGCCGGTCGGCGAACCGGCGATCAACCCGGTGCCGCGCCGGATGATGACGACGCACCTCGACGCGCTGGCGGCCGAGCACGGCTACACGGGCGGCTTCGACGTGACGATCGGCGTCGAAGGCGGCGAAGCGCTCGCGCTGAAGACGATGAACCCGCGCCTCGGCATCGTCGGCGGGCTGTCGATCCTCGGCACGACCGGCATCGTGCGGCCGTTCTCGTGCTCGGCCTATATCGCGTCGATCCACCAGGGCATCGACGTCGCGCGCGCGAACGGCATCCAGCATATCGCCGCGTGCACGGGCAACACGAGCGAGGACGCGATGCGCGCGCACTACCACCTGCCCGACATGGCGCTGGTCGAGATGGGCGATTTCGCGGGCGCGGTGCTCAAGCATCTGCGGCGCGCGCCGGTCGCGCGGCTGTCGATGTGCGGCGGCTTCGGCAAGCTCAGCAAGCTCGCGGCCGGTCACCTCGACCTGCACAGCCGCCATTCGAGCATCGACCTGCCGCTGCTCGCGCAGTGGGCGGCCGAGGCCGGTGCGAGCGATGCGCTGCAGGCCGCGATGCGCGCCGCGAACACGAGCCAGGAGGCGCTGAAGCTCGCGCTGGCCGCGGGCGTGCCGCTCGGCGATCTCGTCTGCGCGCAGGCGCTGCGCGTCGCGCGCGATATCGTGCCGCCTTCGGTGGCCGTCGAGATGTTCGCGATCGACCGGCAAGGCCGCTTCGTCGGGCAGGCGCGATGAGCGCGCGCATCCTGCTGCTCGGCGGCACCGGCGACGCGCTGAAAATCGCGCGCGCGCTCGGCCCGCATCACGTGTATAGCCTGGCCGGCCTCGGCAAGGTGCCCGACGACCTGCGCTGCGACGTGCGCGTCGGCGGTTTCGGCGGCGCTGCCGGATTGACTGCGTATCTGCGCGGCGCCGGCATCGGCCTCGTGATCGACGCGACGCATCCGTATGCCGCACGAATCAGCGCGAACGCGGCTGCCGCGACGCGCGACGCGGGCGTGCCGCTGTGGGCGCTGCGCCGCGCGCCATGGGTGCCGCAACCCGGCGACGACTGGCGAATGGTCGACGACTGGGCCGGCATCGAGGCCGCGCTCGCGCCGTTCAAGCGGCCGCTGTTCACGCTCGGCCGCGAGCCGCTCGCGCATCTCGACGCGATCCCGCCGCACCAGTTCTGGCTCGTGCGCTGCCTCGATCCGCATCCCGGCAACGCGCGCGCGCAGATCGTCGCCGCGCGCGGGCCGTTCACGCTCGACGGCGAGCGCGCGCTGTTCGCGCTGATGGGGATCGACGTCGTCGTCAGCAAGAACAGCGGCGGTGCGGCCACCGAGGCCAAGCTCGACGTCGCGCGCGAACGCAGGCTGCCGGTCGTGATGCTGAGGCGGCCGCCGCTGCCCGACGCCGACCGCGCGTTCGACTCGGCCGCCGCGCTGCTCGACGCACTCGATCCGGCCGCACGCGCGTGACGTCGCGCGGCCGATCGTCCAACGAATTGACGGAGATTTTTCGATGACGGTGTATTTCATCGGCGCGGGCCCCGGCGACCCGGAGCTGATCACGGTGAAGGGCCAACGCCTCGTGCGCACCTGCCCGGTGATCCTGTATGCGGGCTCGCTGGTGCCGGCGGCCGTGCTCGACGGCCATCGCGCGGAGCAGGTCGTCAATACGGCCGAGCTCGACCTCGACGCGATCGTCGCGCTGCTCGCCGCCGCGCATGCGAAAGGGCAGGACGTCGCGCGCGTGCATTCGGGCGATCCTTCGCTGTACGGTGCGATCGGCGAGCAGATCCGCCGGCTGAAGACGCTCGGGATTCCGTACGAAATCGTGCCGGGCGTGACGGCCACGGCCGCATGCGCGGCGACGCTCGGCATCGAACTGACGTTGCCCGGCGTGGCGCAGACGGTGATCCTCACGCGCTTCGCGGGCAAGACGACGATGCCGGAAGGCGAAGCGCTCGGCTCGCTCGCCGCGCACCGCGCGACGCTCGCGATCCATCTCGGCGTGCGCCATCTCGCGCGCATCGTCGACGAAGTGCTGCCGCATTACGGCGCCGATTGCCCGATCGCGGTGATCTATCGCGCGAGCTGGCCCGACGAAGAGCGCGTGACCGGCACGCTCGCCGACATCGTCGGCAAGGTGCAGGGCACGCGGATCGAGCGTACCGCGCTGATCCTGATCGGGCGCGTGCTCGACGCCGAAGGGTTCGCGGATTCGACGTTGTACGCGAGCGCGGGCTGATCGCACATTGCGCCGGACGGCGTTCGGCACGACGTTCGCGCAGGTGCGCGTCGCACGCGGATCGGCGATCGCGGACATCACGCGCACGATGACGGTCGAACCGTGTTCGCAACCCATGCCTCATGCCGACCTGAGAACAACCGATCGGCGCACTGGCCGACGACGTGCAGCCCGCGATCCGGGTGTGCCGGCTGTGCGACGAAGACGCGTGCGATTTGCGGCGATGCGTGCCTATCGACGGTTGCCGTCGGAGCGGGAAACGAGCGGCTGACGTGCGGCCGACCGCCTAAGCACTCGCAACACGCCGCGCGAGCCGCGGCGCAAAACCCGCCGCCAGCGCGAACAGTACGACGCACAGGCACGCCATCGCCACCCACGCGGGCGTCAGGTCCGCGAGATGCTGGCGCACGACGCCGGCCGCGAACGGAAACAACCCGGCGATGAGGTAGCCGACACCCTGCACGAACCCCGTCAGCGCTGCGGCGTCGGCGGGCGTCGCCGCATGGTCGACCGTGACGATCAGCGACAGCGGAAACAGCGCACCGATTCCCGCGCCGAGCAGCAGCGCGGCCGGCAAGGCGAGCGCTTCGGGCGCGGCCAGCACCGCCAGCAACCCGACGAACAGCGACGCGATCGCCGCATGCAGCGCGGGCCGGCGATCGGGCAGGCGGTCGATCGCCGCCGAGATCGTCAGCCCCGCGACGACTTCCGCGAGCGTCACGCCGCCGAGCAGGCTGCCGGCCGCCGTCGGCGACCAGCCGAGCCGCATGTAGTACGGCGGCAGCCACGCGAGCACCAGCGTGTACGCGCCCGTCGCGATCCCGAAGAACAGCGCGAGCCGCCATGCGCGCGGCGAACGCGACGGCTGCTCAGCCGACGCCGAAGCCGGCCCGGCGGCGAGCGCATCGCCGCCGCGACCGGCCAGCGGCCATGCGAGCGCTGCCACCGCGGCCGGCAGCGCCCAGCCCGCGAGCGCGGCGAGCCAGCCCCAGCGCGCCGCGGCAAACGGCGCGACGACGCTCGCGAGCACCGCGCCGCCCATGATCGACGTCGAATAGACGCCCATCGCGCCGCCGACGCGCGTCGCGAAATGCGCCTTTACGAAACCGGGCAGCAGCGCCTGCACCATCGCGATCCCGACGCCCGCGCAACAGGCGCTCGCGAGCAGCAGCCACGCGTGCTGCGCACCGATGCGCGATACGCAGGCCAGCCCGATCAGCGCGACGCCGAGCCATACGCCGCCCGCGATGCCCGTCACGCGCTGCAGGCGCCGCGCACTCAGCGCACCGAGCCCCATCAGCAGAATCGGGATCGTCGTCAGCAGGCTGGCCGCGCCGTCGCCGATGCCGGTCTCGCGCTGGATCATGTCGAGCAGCGGGCCGACGGCGGCGAGCGCCGGCCGCAGGTTCAGCCCGACGAGCACGATGGCGGCGAGCCGCCATCCGGGGGAAGTGAAGCGATTCATCGACAGGCCCTCGGTATCGGTGCACGGCATCCGTCCGGGTGCCGTGCGTTTTCATGTAAAGTATCTCGATATCAAGATAAACGCCGATTTATCTCGACGTCAAGATAACTGGTGAGCCGAGGAGGGTTAATGGATCGAGCCGCGCATGCGCTCGCGCAATGGCGCGCGGAGCGTCCGGATCTCGACGCTTCGTCGATGGTCGTGATGGGCCGATTGCAGGAAGCCGCGCTGGTGATCGCGCGCGACCGTCTCAATCCGCTGTTTGCGCGCTACGGGATGCAGCCGGGCGAATTCGACGTGCTCGCCACGCTGCGGCGCGGTGGCGCGCCGTTCGCGCTGACACCGACGGCGCTGTACGACGCGCTGATGATGTCGTCGGGCGGGATGACCGCGCGCATCGACCGGCTGCAGAAGGCCGGCTGGGTCGAGCGCCGGCCGAACCCCGCCGACGGGCGCGGCACGCTCGTCGCGCTGACGGAAACCGGCCGCGCGCTGATCGACGAAGCGGTCGTCGCGCATATCGACAATCAGCGTGCGCTGCTGGCCGCGTTGTCGGACGCGGAACAGGCGCAGTTGTCGCAATTGCTGGGAAAGTTGCTGGCGGGGCTGGCCGACGGGGCGCCGGAACGACCGGAAGGGTCGGGCGGGAAGTAGCATCGGCAAACAGCGAACGGCGGCCGCGAACGCGCCGAACGGAAGGAAGCGACACCCGCCGCGCAATGCGGCGGGCTGCGCGGATTATCGCGGGCCGCACACGGCGCGCCCGCGTCGCCGGTCAGCTGCGTGCCGGGATATTGAGCCCGCGCGCGACGGCCGGACGCGCGACGAACGCGTCGAGTGCCCGCGCGACGTGCCGGAATTCGCTGAAGCCGACCAGATCGCCCGCTTCGTAGAAGCCGACGAGGTTGCGCACCCACGGGAAGATCGCGATGTCGGCGATCGTGTACGTGTCGCCCATCATCCACTTGCGGTTCGCGAGATGCGCGTCGAGTACGGCGAGCAGGCGCTTCGACTCGTCGACGTAGCGGTCGCGCGGGCGCTTGTCCTCGTAGTCGCGGCCGGCGAACTTGTGGAAGAAGCCGACCTGGCCGAACATCGGGCCGATGCCGCCCATCTGGAACATCACCCACTGGATCGTCTCGTAGCGGCCGGCGAGATCCTTCGGGATCAGCTGGCCGGTCTTGTCCGCGAGATAGATCAGGATCGCGCCCGATTCGAACAGCGGCAGCGGCTTGCCGTCGGGGCCGTTCGGATCGATGATCGCCGGAATCTTGTTGTTCGGGTTCAGCGACAGGAACGCGGGCGACAACTGGTCGTTCGTGTCGAAGCGCACGAGGTGCGGCTCGTACGGCAGGCCGGTTTCCTCGAGCATGATCGACACCTTGACGCCGTTCGGTGTCGGCAGCGAGTAGAGCTGGAGACGGTCGGGATGCTGGGCCGGCCACTTTTGCGTGATCGGGAAGGCGGACAGGTCGGGCATGGAAGTTCGCTCGTCGACGAGGTGGGTGATCCGCGCTCCGCCGTGCCGCCGCGCTCGCGCACGGTCCGCGGTGCGGCGACGGCGCCGGAGCGCGCCGAAAAACGCCCACTGTAGCCGATCCCCGGAATCGATGCAGGCCGCGGCCGCGAATCGCACCCGAGCGCCGCCTGGTTCGTTCCGCGTCAGGTCATCGCATCGTCAGAAGTTGTGCCGCAGCCCGACCATCGCGGCCGTGGTGCCGACACCCGGCGCGACCGGCTGCCCGTACACGAGCATCTGGCCCATCGTGCCGCGGTTGTTCACGCGGCCGACCTGCGCATACACCATCGACCGCTTCGACAGGCTGTAGTCGGCCGCGAGCACGACCGCCGTCGAGCGGTTCTCGGAACGGTTGCGGTCCTTCAGGTAGTACACGGCGGAGGTGACCTGCAGCGCGGGCGTGAAGCGGTAGCCGACGCCTGCCGACAGCATGTCGAGGTTCACGCGGTCCGCGTGCGCGGGATTCCTGCCGTTGCCGTACGACGCCGACACCGAGAAATCGCGGATCGTGTATTTCGCGCCGACGTAGACGAAGCGGTTGTTGTCGACGCCGGTCGGTGCGGCGCCCGGCGCGGGGTTCGTGTCGTGGCCGTTGTAGTAGAGCGCGGACGCGTTCAGCCCGTAATTCGAGTACTTGAGCACGACCGATTCGCGCGTGCCTCCCTGGAACTGCCCGGCGACGCCGCCCGGCGCGTATTCGAGCGCGATCGACGCGCCCGCGAACGTCGGCGACTGGTAGACGAGCGCATTGCTGTCGTACAGCGCGCCGATCGCGCCGTTGGTGCTGGTCCCCGGCCAGCCGGCCGCGGTGTTCAGGCCGAGCCACGCGGTCAGCACGCTGCCGAAGAACTGCGCGTTGCGCACGTCGGTGTCGGCCATCGCGTAGATCATCGGCACGATCTGGCGGCCGGCCGTGAACGCGCCGAACGGCCCCGACACGCCGAGCGACGCGACCTGGTTGAAGATCGCGACGGCGCCCGGCGTGTCGCTCAGTTGCAGCTTGCCGGTGCCGCTGTCGAACGAACCCTGCAGCTTGAAGTTGATCTTGTAGCCGCCGCCGATGTCCTCGCTTCCCTTGATGCCCCAGAAGCTCGAATAGATGCCGCCGCCCTTCATGCGGAACACCTTGCCGGTATTCGGCGCGGTCGGGCTGAACGACGCGGCCGACGTGCTCTGGTAAAGCAGGCCCGTGTCGACCACGCCGTAGAGCGTGACGGAGGATTGCGCGTGAGCGAGCGCCGAACAGCCGGCAAGCGCCGCGAGCGCGGCCAGTTTCGTCTTCATGAAGTCTCCAGGGTCGTATTGGACCGGCCGGGATCGAGCCCGGCCGGGTGAAGCGGGGAAGCATCGGGGCAGGCGGGAAGGCGACACATGCGACGCCGGCGCGAGCCGTGCGGAAAGACTACGCAACGGCGGGCGGCCGCTCCCCCCCATGCGCGGGGGGCAGGGTTGCGGAGAATCGAAGGGCGGTCAGGGCCTGTTCACGCTGAAAACAGGCTGGCGAACATGCCTTTCCGCCCGTCCCTCAACGGGTCTTCCTTTGGGCGCGTGCAAGGCGAGAGGAGGCGCAATGGCCGCAGCTATTGCAACGACGAACGACGCCGCAATGCGGGCGGAACAGGCCGTTTCAGGCCAGCGTCAAGGTGCGCTTTCGAGCAGCCCGAGCACCAGTGCGCGGCGCACCGCATGCTTGCGCGAGCTGGCGTCGAGCTTGCCGAACAGGTTCTTCAGGTGCCACTTCACGGTTTCCTCGCCGACGGCGAGCGCGACCGCGATCTCCTTGTTCGACAGGTTGCGCGCGAGCAATTCGAGAATCGCGCGCTCCTTCGGCGTCAGCACGACGCTCGGCACCGCGCGCGGGCTGCCCGCGCCGCGCGGCGCGGGCGGCACGATGCGCGGCTGCGGCAGCGCGTGCCGCGCGGGGCCGTCGCCGGCGGCCGCCTCGTCTCCGACGCGGCGGGCCCAGTCGGCAACGGCCGGATGCGCGTCGGCAAGCGTGCGCGTGAGCCCGAACATGTCCGCGAGGTTCATCGCCTCGTCGAGCAGTGCGCGGCCGCTGCCGCCCGACTGTTCGAGCGCGAACGCGCCGAGTGCCATGATCTCGATGCGCTCGCGCCCCATGCTCATTTCGCGGGCCAGCACGGCCGCTTCGTCGAGCGCGGCGCTTGCGTCGTCCCAGCGGCGCGCGGCGAGCGCCGCGCCGGCATGCGCGGTCGCCTGCAGCAGCACGACGGGGCGCCGCCACAGCGGCCCGTGCGACGGAAACTCGGCCGCGGCGATCGCGTCGATGCGCTCGACGAGCGCATGGCAGGTCGCCTCGCGATAGCGCGCCGCGTGAATCCGCACCTGCTCGGCGAGACTCGCGACCGACAGGCGCGGCAGCCGGCGCGCAACGCCCATTGCGTCGAGTGCCTCGAGCAGGTCGATCGCGCGGTGCTCGACGCCGCGCAGCAGCGCGATGCGCGCGGCGGTGCGATAGCCGAGCAGCACGGTGTCGGGCGTGCCCGCGTGTTCGAGCACGTCGAGCCGGTTCGCGAGCAGCGCGGCGGCCTGGTCGACGCGGTCGGCCTCGTAGGCGATCGCCGCGCACATGGCCGCGAGCATGCAGGTCAGCGGATGGCGGCGGCCGAGATCGGCTTCCGCGCGCGCCAGCGCCGGCGACAGCGCGTCGTCCGCGAGCCGGATCTGGCCTTCGCGCAGGTAGCTCAGGCCCGTGATCAGCTCGCCCCAGCGCGCGACGTAGCCGAACCCGGCCGCCGTCTCGCCGCGCGGCGCGGCCTGCTGGAAGCGGCGCGCCTGCGCCGGTTCGCCGACGATGATCGCGCGCGCCGACAGCCGGTTCGCATGCATCTGCGCGAGCCACGTCGCCGCCGGCGGCGTGAAGTCGGCCCACGGTTCGAACAGTTCGACGAAGCGATCGATTTCATCGGCGTAATACGCGGCCGCGCTGAGGATCAGCGCGCATTCGTAGCGCATCGCGGCCGGCGTGCCGGAGTCGGCCAGGATGCCCGCGATCTGGCGCTGCGCCTCGACATGGCGCTCGCCGAGCGCCAGCGCCCATGCGACCGCGATCCGCAGCGTCGGGCGCTTGTCGAGCTCCGCGTCGGGCAGCAGTGCGAGCCAGTCGAGCACGTCGTTGATGCGGCCCTGCTTGATCGCATCCTCGAGGCAGCGCTGCGCGAGCGCATACGCGGTCTCGACCTGGCCGGCCGCATACGCGTGGCGCGCGGCTTCCTCGGTCATCCCGTGCGCGTCGAGCCACGCGGCCGCGCGCGCATGCAGCACGCTGCGCTCCGCGTCCGGGCCCGCGGCCAGGCGGTCGCGCAGCGTGTCGCGCACGAGCGGATGCAGCCGGCACCAGTCCGAATCGTCCGATGCAATGAACAGCGGCGTGTCGCGCGCGAGCCGCGCGAGCCGGTCGGGCGCGCCTGCGTCGTCGAGCAGCGCGGCGCACAGCGACGGATGCAGGCGATCGGCGACGCTCGTGCGCGTCAGGAACGCGGTGTCGTCGGCCGACAGGTTCGCGAGCAGTAGTTCCACGAGCCGGTCGCGCGTGCCGTCCACACGTGCGGCGAGCGCGTCGACCGCCTGGCGCGGATCGGCCGAGCGCGCCATCGCGGCCATCGCGAGTTGCAGCCCGAGCGGCCAGCCGTCGACGCGTTCGAACAGCCGCGCGCACGCATCGGCGTCGACGCGCTGCGCGAAGCGCGCGCCGACCAGCGCGATCGTCTCGTCGAGCGTGAAGCGCAGCCAGTCGGGGCCCGCGAGCGTGCATTGCCCGCCGGCGAGCAGGTCGCCGGCCGCGCGATCGAGCCCGCGCCGCGCCGCGACGACCACACGCAGGTTTTGCGGCGCGTTGTGCAGCACGTAGGTCAGCGCGTCGAGGCCGGCGGCCGGCAGCCGCTCCGCGTCGTCGACGATCAGCAGCGCGTCGATCGACAGTTGCGCGACCTCGGCCAGCCACGCGGTCAGGCCGTCCAGCGCGCGTGCCGCGCCGCCCGGGATCAGGCGCCCGAAGCCGGGCCGCGCGCAGCCGGTGCGCACCGCCTGCACGAGCCCCTGCAGCAGCCGCGGCGCGTCGTCGCGCTCGTCGGCCGACAGCCACACGACCGCGCGGCCGAGCGCGAGGTATTCGCGGCGCCATTGCGCGAGCAGCGACGTCTTGCCGTAGCCGGCCGGCGCCTGCACGAGCGTGACCGGACGGCCGTCGAACGCCGGTGCGGCGAGGCTCAGCCGCGCGCGGGCGAGCAACTGCGCCGGCACGCGCGGCGCGGTCGTCTTCAGGACCAGTTCGGTGGGGGGCGCGTCGGTGCGATCGGGTGGGTGGGCCATCGGGGCAGCAGTCGGAATCCGGCGGTGCCGTGCGGGCCAGCGTCCGGGGTGGGCGTGGGGGGAAGGATCGGCCGAACCGCGTTCGCGCGTCAATCCCCCCCGCGACGAGTGGGGCCGCACCGGCGCCGTGCCGATAGCATGGGTTCCGATGCATGACGAATGACGAACACCACGAGGAGGGCACCCATGAAGATCGTATCGACCGGCGCGCTGTGCAGTGCGTCGACCGCCGGATAAGCGGAGCGGCGCGATGTACCGCCATCTGCTCGTGACGGTCGACGGCGCGCCCGGCGGCATCGACGCGATCGGCCATGCGCTCGAACTGGCCCGTGCGGTCGGCGCGCGGGTCACGTTCGTGCTGCCCGGTGCCGCGCCGGACTCGCGTTTATCCGGAGCGCGGCTGCCGGAACACGGTGCGAAAGTGGAAGCCGCCGCCCGGGCGCAGGGCTTGTCCCATGCGATTGCGGGGGCCGGCCACCCGGCGGCCGGCGACACGTCGCCCGGCACACTTGCCGGCGAGCTCGGCTGCGACCTGATCTGTGTCGCGGCGCTGCCGCACGATGCCGATGCGGCAACCTGCGCGCGGCGCCAGCATCTGCTCGCGACGAGCGGCGTGCCGGTGCTCGTATGCACGTCGCAGCGTTCGCCGGCCGAGGCGCGCGTGATGGCCCGCTGCCTCGATGCGCATCGCGCGGTCGGCGTGCTGCTGCAAGCGCTGATGGCGTGCGGCGATGCCGCGAACGGGCCGCGGCGGCAAGCAGTCGACGCGCAGGATGTGCTGGCGTCGCTCGCCGCGCTGCAGCACGCACGTTTCGGCACGGCTGCCGAAGCGCGGCTGTTCGCGGCATTGCGCGCCCGTGCGGAGTGCGTCGCGGCCGAGCTGGACGAACTCGACCGCCAGCGGCAGCGCGACGCGCAAGCGCTCGACGCACTGGCGCGAATCGCCGTGGACGGGCTGCCGTCGGCCGCGTTCGACACGGCGCTCGCGCGCTATGCACACGGCGCGTTCGAGCAGATGGGGCGGATGGAAGGCGTGATTTTTCCGGCCGCGCGGCGCTACCTGGCCGACGCCGACTGGGCCGAACTGGACGAGCCGCAGGCGGCCGGCGCAGCCGCGACGCCGCCGGGCACGAACGAACCCGACGATGCGCGACGCGCATCCGACTGACACCATACGGAGAACAAGATGGCACATGCAGTGCGATTCCACGAAACCGGCGGCCCCGACGTGCTGCGCTGGGAAGCAGTCGACGTCGGCGATCCGGGCCCCGGCCAGGTGCGCCTGCGGCACGAGGCGGTCGGCCTGAACTTCGCCGACACCTATTTCCGCAGCGGCCTGTATCCGGTGCCGCTGCCGTCCGGCATCGGCGTCGAGGCGGCCGGCGTGGTCGAAGCCGTCGGCCCCGGCGTGACGAACGTCGCCGCCGGCGATCGCGTGACCTATACGGGCTTCATCAACACGCTCGGCGCGTACGGCACCGAACGGCTGATCCCGGCCGCGCCGCTGATCCGGCTGCCGGCCGGCATCGCGTGCGACACCGCCGCGGCGATGACGATGCGCGGGCTGACGTCGGCGTACCTGCTGCGCCGCATCCACGCGTTCGCGCCGGGCGACACGCTGCTGCTGCACGCGGCCGCCGGCGGCGTCGGGCTGATCGTGTCGCAATGGGCGAAGCTGCTCGGGCTCACGGTGATCGGCACCGTGTCCAGCGAACACAAGGCCGATATCGCCCGCGCGCACGGCTGCGACCATACGATCGACTACAGCCGCGAGGATGTCGCGAAACGCGTGCGCGAACTGACGGATGGCGCGGGCGTCGACGTCGTGTTCGACAGCGTCGGCAAGGACACCTTCGAAGGCTCGCTCGATTCGCTGAAGCGGCGCGGACTGATGGTGTGCGTCGGCACCGCGTCGGGCCCGATCCCGCCGTTCGATCCGCAACGCCTCGCGATGAAGGGCTCGCTGTACCTGACGCGCCCGGCGCTGGCCGACTACATCGCCGACCCGGCCGAGAAGAACGACCTGGCCGGCGAACTGTTCGCGCATGTCGCGGCCGGCCGCATCCGGATCGAGATCAACCAGCGCTATGCGCTGCAGGATGCCGCGCAGGCGCACCGCGATCTCGAATCGCGCAAGACGACCGGTTCGTCGGTGTTCATCGTCTGAGGAGGCGCGCATGCGAGTCGAACCCCTGACCTGCGCGATCGGCGCGGAACTGCTGGATGTGAGCCTCGCCGACGCCGTGCACGACGACGGCCTGTTCGCGGAGATCCGCGCGCAGTTGCTCCGGCATCGCGTGCTGTTCCTGCGCGACCAGGACATCACGCGCGCCGAGCACGTCGCGTTCGCGCGGCGCTTCGGCGAACTCGAGGATCATCCGGTCGCCGGCAGCGATCCCGAGCACCCGGGGCTCGTGCGGATCTACAAGTCGCCCGACCAGCCGAACGACCGCTACGAGAATGCGTGGCACAGCGATGCGAGCTGGCGCGTGGCGCCGCCGTTCGGCTGCGTGCTGCGCTGCATCGAGGGTCCGCCGGTCGGCGGCGACACGATGTGGGCGAACATGGTGCTCGCGTACGAGCGCCTGCCGGAACACGTGAAGCAGCAGATCGACGGGCTGCGCGCGCGCCACAGCATCGAGGCGAGCTTCGGCGCGGCGATGCCGATCGACAAGCGCCTCGCGCTGAAGGCGCAGTATCCGGACGCCGAGCATCCGGTCGTGCGCACGCATCCCGAAACCGGCGAGAAGGTGCTGTACGTGAATGCGTTCGCGACGCACTTCACGAATTTCCACACGCCGGAGCGCGTGCGTTTCGGGCAGGACGCGAACCCAGGCGCAGGCCAGTTGCTGCAATACCTGATCAGCCAGGCCACTATCCCCGAATACCAGGTGCGCTGGCGCTGGAAGAAAAACAGCGTCGCGATCTGGGACAACCGCAGCACCCAGCATTACGCGGTGATGGACTACCCGCCGTGCGTTCGCAGGATGGAGCGCGCGGGCATCGTCGGCGACGTACCGTTCTGAGCGCGCCCGCACCTTAACCGATTCGCAACCCCATGCAACGCGCCGGGCCCGCCGCCCGACGCGGCGGGATACGCACGCCCGTACGCTCGGACACAACCCGAATACAACGATTTCCACTGGAGGACGACATGCAATTTCTCGACGATTCGCTGCACCCGGAAAACCAGGACAAGGTAGTCATCACGGTCGCGCCGTACGGCCCCGAATGGATGCCCGCCGATTTTCCGGAAGACATTCCGGTGACGATGGACGAGCACGTGCAGAAGGCCGTCGACTGCTACAACGCGGGCGCGACGGTGCTGCACCTGCATGTGCGCGAGCTCGACGGCAAGGGCAGCAAGCGGCTGTCGAAGTTCAACGAACTGCTCGGCCGGCTGCGCGAAGCCGTGCCCGACATGATCCTGCAGGTGGGCGGCTCGATCTCGTTCGCGCCGGAAGGCGACGGCGCGGAAGCGAAATGGCTGTCCGACGACACGCGGCACATGCTCGCCGAGCTGAGCCCGAAGCCCGACCAGGTGACGGTCGCGATCAACACCGTGCAGATGAACATCACCGAGCTGATGAACCGCAACGACATCGCCGGCACGTCGCTGAACGAAACCGCGTACTGGGACGCGTACCGCGAGATGACCGTGCCGGCCGGCCCCGGCTGGGTCGACGAACACCTGCGGCGCCTGCAGGCGGCCGGCATCCAGCCGCATTTCCAGCTCACCGGCATGCACGCGCTAGAAACGCTCGAACGGATCATCCGCCGCGGCGTCTATCGCGGTCCGCTGAACGTCACGTGGGTCGGCATCGGCGGCGGCTTCGACGGCCCGAATCCGTACAACTTCATGGAATTCGTGCGGCGCTGCCCGGACGGTGCGTGCATCACGCTCGAATCGCTGATGAAGAACGTGCTGCCGATCAACACGATCGCGATGGCGCTGGGCCTGCATCCGCGCTGCGGGATCGAGGACACGATCATCGACCAGAAGGGCAACCGGATGACGTCGGTGCAGCAGGTCGAGCAGTGCGCGCGCATCGCGCGCGAACTCGGCCGCGACATCGCGACCGGCAAGGAAGCGAAGGCGATCTACCGGATCGGCGTGCAGTACGACGGTATCGACGAAACGCTCGCGCAGCTCGGGATGGCGCCGAACCGCCGGCCGGGCCAGGTGAGCGTGCCGCTGCGCGCGGCCTGACGCGCGGCGCATCCGGGCGGCCCGCGAGCGCCGCCCGCCGATCGATGTGGTGCGGCACCCACCCTCGCGCAGCGCGCGAGGCAAGCTCCGCCGAACGGAGCGGGGCCGCGCAAGCCGCGCCGGCGCGTTATCGCGCCGGTGCCGGAGGAGACACGCATGTTGATTCATCATGTCGAGCCGTCGCTGCAGAGTCTGACGGCCACCGAGCGGCGCGCGCCTGCGTACGCGTGGCTCGTGTTCGGGCTGACCGTCGGCCTGCTGCTGTCGGACTACATGTCGCGGCAGGTGCTCAACGCGGTGTTTCCGCTGCTCAAGCATGCGTGGAACCTGTCGGACACGCAGCTCGGTTCGCTGTCCGGCGTCGTCGCGCTGCTGGTCGGCCTGCTGACGTTTCCGCTGTCGGTGCTCGCCGATCGCTTCGGCCGCGTGCGCAGCATCGTGCTGATGGCCGCGTTGTGGAGCATCGCGACGCTCGGCTGCGCGCTGTCGACCAACTACGCCGAAATGCTCGTGGCGCGCGGCCTCGTCGGGCTCGGCGAAGCCGCGTACGGCAGCGTCGGCGTTGCGCTGATCCTCAGCATCTTTCCGGCCCGCCTGCGCGCGACGCTGACCGGCGCGTTCATGGCCGGCGGCGCGTTCGGCTCCGTGTTCGGGATGGCGCTCGGCGGGCTGGTCGGCGCGCATCTCGGCTGGCGCTGGTCGTTCGGCGTGATGGCCGCGCTCGGCATCGTGCTGCTCGCCGCGTATCGCTGCGCGGTGACCGAACGGAGGCTTGCTGCCTGCCGCGTCGAGCCGTGCCGGCGCGATGCCGATGCGCCGCGCGACCTGCGCGGCAGCGTGCGTGCGCTGGTGTCCGGGTTGTTCGCGTCGCGCTCGGTGATCTGCGCGTATCTCGGCAGCGGGCTGCACCTGTTCGTGCCGGGCGCGCTGTTCGCATGGCTGCCGAGCTACCTGAACCGCTACTACGCGATGGCGCCCGACCGTGCCGCCGTGCTCGCGGCCGGCTTCGTGCTGCTCGCGGGCGTCGGGATGGTCGGCTGCGGCATCGTCACCGACCGCGTCGGCCGCGCCGACGGTTCGCGCAAATGGCTGACCGCGATCACGTATTGCGTGCTGACGGGCATCTGCCTCGCGGTCGCGTTCCGGCTGCCGCCCGGGCCGCTGCAGCTCGCGCTGATCTGCGCGGGCATGCTGGTCGGCGCGGGCGCGTCCGGCGCATCGGGCGCGATGGTCGCGAACCTGACGCCGGCCGCGATCCACGCATCGGCGTTCGCGACGCTCACGCTCGCCAACAACCTGCTCGGCATGGCGCCGGGCCCGCTGCTGACGGGGTGGGTCGCCGATCGCGCCGGGCTCGTCGGCGCACTGCAATGGATTCCCGTCGTGCCGCTCGCGGCCGCCGTGCTGTTCGCGATCGGACGCGCGAGCTACACGGCCGATCTCGCGCGCGTCGAACGCGAACGGCGCGCGACACACCTTTCCTGAACCCTCCCGGAGGCTGCATGACCCTGGCGACCACGCCCACCATCCTGATCGTGCCCGGCTTGCGCGATCACGTCGAAGACCACTGGCAGACGCACCTCGAACGGCGCCTGCCGAACGCACGCTCCGTCGCGCCGCTGGAAGCCGACAAACTGAGCCGCGCCGCGCGCGTCGGGGCGCTCGACGCGGCGCTGGCCGAGATCGACGGCCCCGTGATCCTCGTCGCGCACAGCGCGGGCGTGATGATCGCCGTGCACTGGGCGCGGCAGGCCACGCGCGCGATCCACGGCGCGCTGCTCGCTGCACCGGCCGATCTCGATACGCCGATGCCCGACGGCTATCCAACCCCCGAAGCGATCGATGCGCACGGCTGGACGCCCGTGCCGACCGCACGGCTGCCGTTCCCGAGCCTCGTCGCCGCGAGCCGCAACGATCCGCTCGCGCGCTTCGAACGCGTCGAGGCGCTGGCGGCCGGGTGGGGTAGCAAGCTCGTCGATCTCGGCGACGTCGGGCACTTGAACCCGGCGTCCGGCTATGGGGAGTGGCATGACGCGGAACGGCTGATCGGCGAGGTGGTTGCGCTCGGCGAAAGCCGCGCCGATTTGATCGATTGACACGCCTGCATTGTTTTCCTGCGCGGACGTTCTGAGGCGGTTCGTTGGGTGCTACGATTGGCCGAAGTGTCGCCGCCGCATGCCAATGCGGGATAAGTGGCTGATTACTATTATTTTTTATCGGAAATCTGTCATGGCTCCCAAAAGGAAAACGCTGTACGGAGTCGAGCTGAAACCTCGCACGATCATTCGCCCCACGACGGAGGTCAAGGTTTCGACCGAAACCGAGAAAGGCGACGTGCTGCGTGCAGCACGAAAAGTCATTACCGAACACCGGGACGTTCTGATCGCGCTGAAGGACCGCTGATTTGCTGGATCTCGATTACGTCATCACCATTCACGACGAGATCATCCGGGACCTCGGCGGCCTCAGCGGTTTCGCTCATGCCGGCCGAGGCGGCGTCGAGGCCGCTCTCCATCGCGTCGAAAATCATGTTCATTACGCGGGCCTTGATGACGTGTTCGGTATTGCCGCGACCTATGCCATCGCAATCGCGCGCGGCCATGTGTTTAATGATGCAAACAAACAAGCGTACCGGCCTCACTTGCGCATTGACGTATATGGAGCGGCAAGGTATCTCGATTCCTCGCCTTGCCGATCTCGAAGACCTCATGGTCGATGTCGCCGACGGCAGCGTCACGAGCGAGGAACTGGCCGAGTATTTCAGTGCGGTCTGGGAATTGTCCCTGTCCCGTTGAAACCCTGCCTCACGCAGCCATTCTCTGCGGCCTTGTCTTGATGACCGCGCGCCGATAACCTGCACGGGCTCGATACCTCTTCCGGATATCCGGTCGACGTTGCATTCCTCCCACGAAACGCGCCGACCGGGCGTTCCGACGCACCGGCCTGATTCCGCCCCCTCACGCCGACATACGATGTCCTAACACGCTGCATTCAAACTGCGGCAGCACACCTGGCATCTGTTCGGCCTGTTGAATTGCAACATAGCAGAAGGGTTTTTGTCAGGGAAAGTCCCGCCCCGCGCGTCATGGTTTTTTGTTGACCGACATCGTATAACGCCGTCATGATTTCCCGAAAGAAAGGTCCCATCCACCGACCGAAGCGAGGAGACATGAACACAACCACGATCGCGCGCCGTGCCCGCCGGATTGCCGTCGCGCTGGGCTTCACGCTGACGGTGGCAGGGGCCGCGACGGCCGTTGCCGCGCCCGTGTCGCTGAACATCGTCGACGTCGCGGGCAACCTACAGCTCACGCAGAAGGCCATCGAAGCCTTCAGGGAAAAGAACCCGAACCTCGTATCGAACGTCACGTTCACGAACGCGCCGGCGCCGCAGTTGCCGGGCAAGATCAAGGCGATGCAGGCGGCCGGGCGCTCCGACATCGACCTCGTGCTGACGGGCACCGACGCGCTGGCCGCCGGCATCGAACAGAACCTGTGGCAGAAACTGCTGCCCGACGATGCGGCCGCGTTCCCCGGCGTGCTCGACAAATACGCGCCCGGCCCGCGCAAGATGCAGGATCTCGCGCAGGGCTTCGGCCTCGCCGTCACCTACATGCCGGCCGGCCCGCTGCTCGAATACAACCCGGCGAAGGTGAGCAACCCGCCGAAGACGCCCGACCAGCTGCTCGCGTGGTGCAAGGCGCACCCGAACAAGCTGATCTACGCGCGCCCGGCGAACTCGGGCCCCGGCCGCACGTTCCTGATGGGGCTGCCGTACGTGCTCGGCGACAAGAATCCGCAGGACCCGATCAACGGCTGGGACAAGACCTGGGCGTTCCTGAAGGCATTGAACGACTGCGTCCCGTACTACCCGGGCGGCACGTCGGCCGTGATGAAGGAGCTCGGCGAAGGCACGCGCGACATGACCGTGACCGTCACCGGCTGGGATCTCAACCCGCGCGCGCTCGGCATCGTGCCGGCCGAGTTCAGGGTCCAGGCGTTCGACAACATGACGTGGGTCAACGACGCGCACTACATGGTGATCCCGAAGGGCGTGCCGAAGGAAAAGCTCGACGTGCTGTTCAAGCTGATGAACTTCCTGCTCGAACCGGCGCAGCAGGCGATGACCTACGACGACGGCTACTTCTATCCGGGCCCGGCGGTGAAGGGCGTGACGCTCGAGATGGCACCCGCGCACAGCCAGGAGGTGATCCGCAAGTTCGGCCGACCCGAATACGCGAAGCTGCTCGCCGATCGTCCGCACGTACAGCCGCTCAGCGCGCAGGCGATGGTCGCCGCGTTCCAGAAGTGGGATCGCGAGATCGGTTCGCAGAAATCGAAATGACGCTTGAACCGGCGGGCGCCGCGGCGCCCGTGTGCATGGAGTTCGCGCAATGAAGCACAGTTTCGAACGGCTGCGGCTCGACGGCGTGTCCCGCAGCTTCACCAATGCGGAGGGCGCGCAGGTCGCCGCGCTGGACGGGCTCGACCTCGAGATCCGGCGCGGCGAGTTCATCGCGCTGCTCGGCCCGTCGGGCTGCGGTAAGTCGACGGCGCTGAACTGCATCGCGGGGCTGCAGCCGCTCACGAGCGGCGGCATCTGGCTCGACGACACGCGCATCGACGTGCTGCCGCCCGAGCGCCGCGGCTTCGGGATGGTGTTCCAGAACTACGCGCTGTTTCCGCACATGTCGGTGCTCGACAACGTCGGCTTCGGCCTCAAGATGCGCGGCATGGCGAAGCAGGAAACGCGGCGGCGCGCGCAGCAGGCGCTCGAACTCGTGCAGCTCGTCGGCCATGAAGGCAAGCTGCCCGGGCAGTTGTCGGGCGGGCAGCAGCAGCGCGTCGCGATCGCACGCGCGATCGTCATCGAGCCGCCGCTCGTGCTGATGGACGAGCCGCTGTCGAACCTCGACACGAAGCTGCGCATCGAGATGCGCGCGGAGATCCGCCGTATCCACACGCAGCTCGAACGCGCGACGATCTACGTGACGCACGACCAGGACGAGGCGCTGTCGATGGCCGACCGCATCGTCGTGATGAAGGAGGGCGTCGTGCAGCAGGTCGCGTCGCCGAAGGACGTCTACACGCGCCCGCACAACCTGCATGTCGCGCGCTTCATGGGCTATCGCAACGTGCTGCCGTTCACGCTCGAAGGGATGGCCGGCGACTGCGTGAACGTCGCGGCCGGCGGCGTGCGTCTCGCGGGCGTGCCGATGGCCGGCTTCGACGCGAAGGACGTCGTGGTCGCGCTACGCCCCGACGACATCGAGCGGGCGGACGACGCCGGCGACAACGCGTTCGACGCGACGGTCGAAACGGTCGAGTACGGCGGCCGCGATTCGCTGATCCGCGCGATCGCGCCGTTCGGTTCGATCTGGGCGCGCGTGGCCGGCGAATTCGCGGAAGGCGAACGGTTGCGGCTGCGCGTCGCGCCGTCGCGCACGCTCGTCTATGCGGGAGACGCGGCATGAGCCGCCCGGCCGCGGCGCTGTCCCGCCGGGAGGCTGCATGAGCACGCTTGCGGCCGGCACGCCGCGCGACGCGAAGGCCTGGCTCGTCACGCCCGCGCTTGGGTTCATCGTCGCGCTGTTCATCTATCCGTTCGCGTACGGCCTCGTGCTGTCGTTCCAGCCGACGAACGGCGGCGGCGCGCTCGCGAACTACGTGCAGTTCTTCACCGATACCGCGATGTGGCCGACCGTGCTCGTCACGCTGAAGCTCGCGGTGCCGGCCACGCTGCTCAACGTCGGCGTGTCGGTGCCCGTCGCGTTCGCGCTGCGCCGCCATTCGCCGTACCAGAAGTTCGTCACGACGCTGCTCGTGATTCCCGTCACGCTCGGCACGGTGCTCGTCGCCGACGGGATGCTCACGTACTTCGGGCCGAACGGCTGGTTTCCGCAAGCGCTGCAGGGGCTGCACCTGTACACCGACGAAGTACGCCTCACGCATAACTACTGGGGCGTGCTGCTGTCGCTGATCGTGTCGGGCTTTCCGTTCGCATTCCTGCTGATGCTGTCGTACATCAGCGGCATCGACCCGACGCTCGCGCGCGCGGCGGCGACGCTCGGCGCGAACCCGTGGCAGCAGTTCCGGCAGATCTACCTGCCGCTGCTCGTGCCGGGGCTCACGATGGCCGCGTGCCTGTCGTTCGTGCAGGCGTTCTCGGTGTTCCCGTCGGCCGTGCTGCTCGGCGCGCCGGCCGGGCCGACGCGCGTGATCTCGATCGCGGCGGCCGAGGCCGCGTTCGAGAGCTACGACTATTCGCTCGCGTCGGCGATCGCGATCGTGATGGGCTTCGTGCAGTTGCTGGTGGTCGCATCGATGCTCGGCGCGCGCCGCTTCTTCTACACGGGGCCGGTGGCGGGGGGCAAGGGCTGATGGCGACCGACAATCATGCCGCGCCGGCCTGGCCGCCGAAGCAGGGTTCGCCCGATGCACGGCCCGTCGATGCGAGGCAGCCGCAAAAGATGAGAAGCAACCTCGCCGGCCGTGCCTGGAAGGCGCTCGTCTGGGGGCTGATGGCGTTCTTCCTGCTGAACGTGATGCTGCTGATCGCGACCGTCGCGGTGAACTCGGTCGCGACGCGCTGGTTCGGCACGCCGCTGCCGCAGGGCTTCACGCTGCGCTGGTATGCGAAGGCGTGGGAGGACTTCCAGCTCGCGAGCGTGCTGTGGGTGACGGTCGAGGTCGTCGGCGCGGTCGTGCTGCTGTCGATCGCGCTCGGCGTGCCGGCCGCCTATGCGCTCGCGCGCGTGCGGTTTCGCGGCAAGCGCTTCGCGCTGCTGGTGTTCCTGCTGCCGCTGATGGTGCCGCCCGTCACGTACGGGATTCCGATGGCGACCGTGATGTACAAGGTCGGGCTCGCGGGCACGCTGCCGGGCGTGATCCTCGCGAACCTCGTGCCGGCGCTGCCGTTCGTGATCCTCGTGATGACGCCGTTCATCGAACAGATCGACCCGAATCTCGAAGCCGCCGCGCGCATCTTCGGCGCGAACACGTGGCGCTATTTCCGCTACGTGCTGCTGCCGCTGCTCGTGCCGGGCATGCTTGCGGCGGGGCTGCTCGTGCTGGTGCGCACGATCGGGATGTTCGAGCTGACGTTCTTCACCGCGGGCCCGAGCACGCAGACGCTGGTCGTCGCGCTGTATTACGCGGTGTTCTCGACCGGCGTGCGCGCGCCGCAGTCGATCGACGCGATGGCGATGATCTACATGGTCATCACGCTCGTGTGGGTCGTGATCGCGCTGCAGTTCGTGAGCCCGACGCAGCTCGTCAGCCGCGTGAAGCAGGAGCGGCAGTAGGCGCGGGCGCGGCAGCGAGCGATCGCGTCCGTGCAATTGGTTACAAATGGATACCGCGAACGACACGAGGACGTTGCAGACTACGCGGCATACCGGTCCGGCGAACGTGTTCCCGCGCGCCACCCGACGTTTACTCGACAACGGATATCCATGAAGTTTCAAACGCTGCTGACACTCGGCTGTGCCTCGACGCTGCTGGCCGCCTGCAACCTGCTCCACGACGGCCCCGGATCGAACGACGTCGACGCCGCGGTGCGCCGCGCGCTCGAAGCGGAAAACCACGGCGGCCTGAACGCGCTGTTCGGCCAGCCGCTGCCGGTGTCGGCCGATGTCGTGTCGGCGAAGCCCGACGGCGACTGCAAGAAGCTCGGCGATCGCACGTACTCGTGCGACGTCGTCGTCACGTGGCGCAATGCCGATTACTCGCCGTCGCGCGCGAACCTGACCTTCGTGAAGGCCGCCGACGGCTCGTGGCAGACCTCGGGCGTCGACGCGGCGCTCGCGACCGGCACCGCGAAATCGCTGATCGACCAGATCGGCAAGGCGTGGCATGGCGACGCGGCGAGCGGCGCGTCGGCGCCGAAGTGACGCAGCCGCGACGTCGTTCGCCGTCTGTTCCGGCGCGCCGCGAACTCCAGTTTTCCATCGAGAGATCACGGCATTCGGGCCGTGCAGGCGAGCTTCCCGCCGCGTTGCAGATCGGCGGCCGGTTCCGTTTTAGAATCGGGACCGGATCGCGCCACCACGGCGCGCATTCATCGCGATTCGAATGAGCGAATTCAAGCAAAAGAATGGCGCATTAAAAATCGAATCGAAATTCCGAAAGCAAAACAAAATGCAGCCTTCGCGCGATGACGTTCCCGTGCGGGAAGTGCAATGCCGTCGATAATCCGCGTTTAATCGCCTCCGGCTTGCAGTCGCATTTGATGCAACCTATATATATGACTAATCGCATCATGCCGCGTCGGTAGTTCGGCATGCGGCGGGCATGACCAGATATCAAGAATCAAGAAACCGGGTGCGGAAGGGGAACCCAGCATGGGCAATGGCGTGTGTGTCGCACGAATGTGTTCGGGTACCCGGTTTCCGCATGTATTGCGCGCGCTTGCTCGTGCCGGCCGCCTGCCGTTCGCGCCGATCGTTCGATCCCTTGGCCGGCGCAGCCCGGGATGGACGGCGCCTTCCGTCGGGCCTGAACACGGCCTCGCGGTCCGCCAGCACGCTCGAAGCGCGACGTTGCACCGGACAGTGACGCTGATGGCCTGCGTTGCCGCGATGACAGGCCCCGGCGCCTGCCTTGCGGCAGAGCCCGGCGTGACCGACGGCACGATCCGCCTTGGGATGGTCAACGCGCAATCGGGCAATTCGGCAGGCCTCGGGCGCGGGCTGCTGGCGGGCGCGCAAGCCGTGTTCGACGACGTGAACGCGCGCGGCGGCGTGCATGGCAGGAAGATCGACCTCGTGGTCGGCGACGATCGCTACGAGCCCGACAGGACCGTCGACAGCACGCTGGAGATGATCGAACGGGGCAACGTGTTCGCGCTGTTCGGCTATGTCGGCACGCCGACGACCACGGCGGTGCTGCCGATCATCCGGGAGGCCGGCATTCCGCTCGTCGGCCCGTTCACCGGCGCGATGGCGCTGCGCAAGCCGGTCGTGCCGGAGGTATTCAACATCCGCGCCAGCTATGAAGACGAGACCCGCGCGCTGGTCGACCATTTCATCGCGCACGACGGCGCGAAACGGTTCGCGGTGTTCTATCAGGACGACGGCTTCGGGCTCGCGGTGCTGGCGGGCACGCGGCTGGCGCTGCAGCGCCATGGCCTGGAGGTCGTCGCGACCGGCACGTTCCGTCGCGGAACCACCGCGGTCGACACGGGCCTCGCGTCGCTGCTGGACAGCCAGCCTGACGTCGTGGTCATGGCCGGCCCCTATACGCCGATTGCCGCGTTCATCCGCGCGGCACGTCGCGAAGGCCTGAAGGCCCGGCTCGCATCGGTATCGTTCGTCGGCACCGACGACCTGCTGCGCCTGGTCGGCGACGAAGGGGACGGCACGCTGATCTCGCAGGTCGTGCCGCTTCCCCAGAACGACCGGGACGTGATCCGCGACTGCGTACGGCTGATCGAGCGGCGCTTTCCGGGAGAACACGCGGGCGTGGTGCACATCGAGGGCTGCATCGACGCGAAGATCATGCTGATCGGCCTCGAACGCGCCGGCCCGTCGCCGAGCCGGGCGACGCTGAAGCAGGCGCTCGAATCGATCCGGCATCTCGACCTGGGCGGTCTGGTCGCCGATCTGGGCGCGGACAATCACCAGGCGCTGAATGCGGTGTTCCTCTCGAAAATCGCGCACGGCCGCATCGCTCCCGTGGACGCGCCGGCCAGATAACCAGCCGGATGGCCGCGCGCGGGCCGTCCCGATCCCGGAGGCTGCATGGACATCAAGGCCAAGCTTGTCACCGGCACCAGCCTGATGCTGCTGGGCGCGCTGGCGATTTCCGCGACCAGCCTGATCGCGGTGCGCGGCATTGCGTCCGGCGTGCGCACGCTGACGACCGAGTCGTTGCCGCTGCAGGTGCGCAGCAACGAACTCCAGCGCGCGTACGCGGAGCTCGCGGTGGATTTCGGCCGGCTCGAGCGGGCGCAGGACGCGTCCGAGCAGGAGCAGGCCACGGCGGAGATCGAAACGCAATTGCAGCGGACTGCCGCTCTCATGGCCGCCGTGCGCGCGATCGACGGGCACGGCGTCGACGCGCCGTCCACCGACCTGCGCACGATGCTGCGGTCGATGAGCGAAGGCGTCGGCCAGCGTCTGCGGGACGAGGCGCGGCTGGGCGCCGAAACCCGTCTGATCGAGCGCATCCAGGCACGGGGCGACGCATTGATGGGCACGATCCGCGCCGAAACCGAACGGCTGGACAGCCAGGCCAACGCGGCAGTGAGCGACGCGCTGGCGGCCAACACAGCGTACAACCGGACGATTCACGCGCTCGACCAGGTTCGCATGAACGTCAAGGACATCGTCAGCGTTGCCGATCATGTCGACGCCGCGCCGAGCCGATACCGGCTCGCTCCGCTGCGGGATCGCATGCAGGCGGCCATCGGCGGTGCGCGCAATGCGCTGGCGATCGCGGCGCCGAGCCTCGAGGCCGCCACGACGCAGGACGTCGCGAATGCGCTCGGGCGCGTGGCGGCCGACATCCTCGACGGCAACGACAGCCTTGTCGCGCTGCGCGGCAGGATGTTCGTGGAGCCGTCCGTCGCGACGCGCTACCACGCGAGGGAGGACAAGGTCCTGCAGTCCCTCGATGCGCTGGACACGAAGCTGGCTGAAATCGCCGACCCGTTCGCGCTGCGGATCGTCAAGGCGCGACAGCGTCTCGACGAAACGATCGCGCTCCAGCGGCAGGCGGCCCGGATCAGGTACCTGTCGACCGTCGTCAACGGCGGCATCAAGGAACTGGCGGCCGACCTTCGCATGGTCGCGCAAAGCAAAAGCACGGAACATCTCCAGCGTGCCGACGCCGACGCACGGGAGAATCTCGGCAAGCTCGCCGCCGCCGCGAGCGCGCTGCGCGATGCGCTGGTCGCGAGCGGGCAGCGCGAGTCGAGCCGCGCGCAGGATGTGGTTCCGCTGGCCGCTGAACTGGCCGGATCCGCACGCCGCATCCTCGCGGTGCGGTCGAACATGTTGTCCAACGACGCGAGCATGCAGCGCATCATCGCGGACGTGGAGACGACCGCGAATCGCCTCGCGGCCTATACGGAGCAGGAGGCCGTGCGCGTCGATCTGCAGCAGCGCAGCATCGTGTCGCAGGTCAATCGCGCGGTGACGAGCGCCATCGCGATGATCGTCGCCGTGTCGTATTTGCTCGCGATCGGCAGCCTCGTGATCAGTCATCGCCTCGGCACGTCGATCTCCCGCCCGCTGGGGAATCTGACACGCACCATGGCCCGCATCCGCAACGGCAGCGACCTGTCCCTGCGCATGTCCCACAAGGGCCGCGACGAAGTGGCGACCCTGATCGCCGGCTTCAACACGATGCTCGACGAAATCGAACGTCGCGACATCGACCTGCAGGCGGCAATCGCCGCGGCCGAAACCGCGAATTCGGCGAAATCGGAATTTCTCGCGAGGATGAGTCACGAGATCCGCACGCCGATGAACGGCGTGCTGGGCATGACCGAGTTGCTGCAACGCACGCGCCTGACGTCGAAGCAGCGCAAGTTCGTCGACACCGTGTATCGATCCGGTCAGACGCTGCTCATCATCATCGACGACATACTCGATTTTTCGAAGATCGAGGCCGGCAAGCTGACGCTGGAGCACATCGATTTCAACCTGCACCAATTGCTCGACGATGTCGTCGCGCTGCTGGAACCCAATGCGCAGCGCAAGGAGCTTGCGCTGCTGTTCCGCAAGGCGGATACCGTGCCGCAATGGATGCGAGGCGACCCGGTCCGGCTGCGCCAGATCCTGACGAACCTGATCGGCAATGCAATCAAGTTCACCGAGCGCGGGCAGGTCGAGCTGGCCGTGTCGTATACGGACGACGGCCGCGTCGTGTTCGCGGTCGCCGACAGCGGCATCGGCATCGCGCCGGACGTGGCCGCGCAGTTGTTCCGGCCGTTCCAGCAGGCCGACAGCTCGACCGCGCGCAAATACGGCGGAACCGGGCTGGGGCTCGTGATTTCCCGCCAGCTGGCCGAGATGATGGGCGGCAAGCTCACGCTCGAATCGACGCCCGGCAAGGGCTCGGTGTTCACCGTGACCGCGCGGCTCGAGCCGGCGTCCGGCGTGGTCGACGTCGCGGCGGGCGCAAGGTCGTCGCTGGCGGGATTGAAGGTGCTGATCGTGGACGACAGCGAGACCGATCGCAGCGTGCTCGTCGAACATGCGATCGAATGGCAGCTGTGCGTCGCGACGGCCATCGGCGGCGACGATGCGCTGTCGCAGTTGCGGGCGGCCGTCGCCGACGGGGCGCCGTTCGATCTGGCCATCGTCGACGTGCGGATGCCGGGCATGGACGGTATCTCGCTCGTGCAGCACATCCGCCACGACCCGTCGCTGCGTGCGCTCAGGATCGTCACGCTGACCGCGTTCGAGATGATGGACAGCATCCAGGTCGCGCGCGAACTCGACATCGACGCCCGGCTGACGAAGCCGCTCCATGGCGCGGAGCTTTATACGGCCATCGCATCGGCGATGCATATGAGGCCGCCGCCGCTGCCTTCGGCCGCGCCGGTGTCCGACGAAGCCGGGGCGGACGCGGCGCTGCCGCCCGACGCCGGATCGGCGCGCGTGCTGCTGGTCGAGGACAACGTGGTCAATCAGCAGATCGCGCTGGCGATGCTGGAGGACACCGGCTATCGGGTGGCCGTGGCCGAAGACGGCCGGCAGGCGCTGAAGATGCTGGCGGACGAAGTGTTCGACGTGGTCCTGATGGATTGCCAGATGCCGCTGCTGGACGGCTTCGAGGCGACGCGGCTGCTGCGTCGGCACGAAGCGGCAGCCGGCGCGCCGCGTCTGCCGGTCATCGCGTTGACGGCCAACGCGCTCGGCGGCGACCGGGAGCGCTGCCTGGCCGCCGGCATGGACGACTACCTGGGAAAACCGTTCCGTCGCGATGCGCTGCTGCAGATGCTCGCGCGCCATGCCCGCGGCGCGGCGTCCGGGCCGGCCGTCGCGAGCGGCGACGCGGGAACCCAAGCCGGCATCGAAGCGGGCACCGAAGCCGGCGGGGCGGCCACCGCCGATCGGGACGGTGATGCCGACGTGATCGACCGCAAGGCGCTCGACGCATTGCGCGCGCTCCAGCGGCCGGGCCGCCCCGATATCCTGACCCGCATCATCGATCAGTTCACGCTCGATGCGCCGCGGCTGATCCGCGACATGCGCGCGGCCGTCGAAGCGGGCGATGCCGATGCGCTGAGGCTGGCCGCCCATACGCTGAAGTCGAGCAGTGCGAACGTCGGCGCGCACGTGCTGTCGGCCCGCTGCAAGGAGATCGAGCAACGGGCGCGCGCTGCCGACATCGCCGCGGCAGCCGACCTCGTCGCCGGCACGGACGCCGAATTCGGGCACGCGCAGGCCGCATTGACAGCGGAACGCATGGTGGAGGATTGAGCGGGCCGCCGGACGATCGCGGTGGCGATCGCGGCGGGTCGAAAACAGGAGAACGGTCGTGAACGAGGAAAATGTCGATGCACCGGTGATTCTGATCGTCGACGACGATGCGATGACGCGCCTGCTGGTCGTGGAAACCCTCGAGCCGGAGGGTTTTCGCGTCGAGGAAGCGACCGGGCCGCAGGAGGGCATCGACGCGTTCCTGCGTCATCGTCCTGCCGTGGTGCTGCTCGACGTCGAGATGCCCGGCGGCGACGGCTTCGCCTGCTGCCGCCGGCTGCGCGCGCTGCCGGAAGGTCGCCGTGTGCCGATCGTCATGCTCACGGGCAACGACGACGACGCGTCGATCGCCAGTGCCTTCGACGCCGGTGCGACCGATTTCGTCTCCAAGCCGATGCGCTGGAAGCTGCTCGGCTACCGGCTCCGCTACCTGCTGCGCGCGGCCGCGACGCTCGAGAAGCTCGCGAGCGCCGAGATCAGCCTGACGCACGCGCAGGCGCTCGCGCATCTGGGCAACTGGGAGTATCAGGCCGGCCGGACCGACGGCAGCTGGTCGCCGGAGCTGTTCCGGATCCTCGGCCTCGACCCCGAGCGCACGCCGCCGACCTTCGATCGGCTGCTGCAAGCCGTTCCGGTCGACGAGCAGCCGCTTTTGATCCAGTCGTTCACGAGCCTGCGCACCGAGGGCACCCCGTTCTCGCTCGAGCATCGGCTGCTTCACCCGGACGGCACCGAGCGCCACGTGCTGCACCACGCGGAGGCGGGGCGCGACCTGAACCACGCGATCATCCTGCGCGGCATCGTGCAGGACATCACCGAGCGCAAGATGCAGCAGGGGCGCATCGAATACCTCGCCAACCACGATGCGCTGACCGGCCTGCCCAATCGCAACCTGCTGAGCGACCGCATGGAGCAGGCGATGTCGCACGCGCGGCGCACGGGACACCTGATCGCGGTGATGGTGCTCGACCTGGACCGCTTCAAGCACATCAACGACACCTTCGGCCATTCGGTCGGCGACGGCCTGCTGCGAGCCGTCTCGGCCCGGCTCAAGGCAGCCGTGCGCGACGGCGACACGGTCGCGCGGCTCGGCGGCGACGAGTTCGTCGTGATGCTGGTCAACCTGTCGACCGCGACGGATGCGGACGCGGTCGCCCGCAAGGTCCTGAACACCTTCGGCGCGCCGTTCATGCTCGACGGACACGACCTGCACGTGACGACGAGCATCGGCGTCAGCGTTTGTCCGACCGACGGCGCCGACGCGGAGACGCTGCTGAAGACGGCCGACGCCGCGCTGTATTGCGCGAAGGAACGCGGGCGAAACGGCTACAGCGTCTACACGCGCGAGCTGGGCGCCCGCGTGGAAGAACAGGCCGAACTCGAAAACGCGCTGCACGAGGCCGCCGCGAACGGCGAACTGGAGCTGTACTACCAGCCGAAGGTCGATCTCAAGACCGGCCGGATCAGCGGCGTCGAGGCGCTGATTCGCTGGCGCCGCCCCGGCATCGGCGTGATTCCGCCCGACCGCTTCATCCCGATCGCCGAGGAAACCGGGCTGATTCTGCCGATCGGCGAATGGGTGTTGCGCACGGCCTGCGCGCAGGCCGTCGCGTGGCGTCAGGACGGGCATGCGCCGCTACGGATCGCCGTCAACCTGTCGGCACGCCAGTTCCGGCAGCAGAACATGGCCGACGTGGTGCGCCGGACGCTGCGGGATACCGGCCTCGAGCCGGCCTGGCTCGAACTCGAGTTGACCGAAAGCGTGCTGATGCAGGACCGCAACGCGATCGCGCACACGCTGCGCGAACTGAAGGCGCTCGGCGTCGTGCTGTCGCTGGACGACTTCGGCACCGGCTATTCCAGCCTGTCGTACTTGAAGGACCTGCCCATCGATGTCGTCAAGATCGACAAGTCGTTCCTCAGCGACGTCACCACGAGCGCGGAAGGCGCGTCGCTGACGCGCTCGATCATCGCGATGGCGGAGTCGCTGCACATGGAGACGGTGGCCGAGGGCGTGGAGACGGAAGCGCAGCTTTCGTTCCTGAACCGGCACCGCTGCCATGCGATGCAGGGCTATTACTTCAGCCATCCGGTCACCGGGGCGGAAATCGCCGACATGCTCTCCGCCGGCTCGGAGCTTCCCGAGCATTGCCGGCAGCGCGAGCTGCTGCACCGGACGCTGCTGCTGGTCGACCACGACCCGGCCGTCCTGCAGACGCTCAGGCAGGCGCTGGGCCGCGACGGCTACGAGATTCTCGGCACGACCGATCCCGCCGACGCGCTCGACCTGCTCGCGCAACATCGCGTCGGCGTGATCGTGTCGGACTTCCGCATGCCCAGCCTGTCCGGGATCGACCTGTTGCAGCGCGTCAAGGCACTCTATCCGGACATCGTGCGCATCCTGCTGTCCGGCTATGGCGAAGGGCAGTCGATTGCCGCCGCGCCCGGCGACGGATCGGTCCAGAAGCTCCTGATCAAACCGTGGGATGTCGAGCTGTTGCGCACGCACATTGCCGAGTCGTTCAAGCGATTCGAGCGCAGCACGTTGCACAACCGGATAGGTCCCGACGCCGCCCGCATCGGCATGCGCCCGTCCTCCGTCAGGCCCGTCGAAGCGGCCGACTCCCGCGATCGCGCTTGAGCGACGCTGCGACGCTCGCGCGTCCCGCCCGGTGCCCGGGCGCGAACGGGCGGGCGAAACGACGACGAAAAAGGGGGGCGATCACGGCAATCCCCGGCATGCGTCAGGCGATATAGGGAAAACCCTTATCTCGGGGTATAATCGCTGGCTGAGAGAAAGGTCGAACCATGCCAGAACGTTTCCAAACCCTTGAAAAGTTTGTGTTTTCCCTCGTCGTGATGTCCGCGGTCGTGTGCTCGGCATTCCTCGCGTACGAGCGTCACCCCGAGATCAAGATCGCGCTGCACGAAGGCGAAGCGCTGATGCGCGAGAGCGCCAAGTATTCGGTCATCTGCTCGCCGTCCAAGGTCGATCCTTGCGTCGAGATGTCCGCCTACTGAAATTAGCGGCGGGCTCGGCGCGCCGAGCGGTGCGCTGGAGCGTTGGGGGCTCGAATTCCTTGAAGTAATGCCCATCGGGCGTTCAGAAACCGGCCGCAGGACAGGGCGGATGCACGAACCCGTCACGTGCCGAGTCGCTGGCGTAAGCAGCCCCCGGATTGAGTCGGCCCCGCTTCGAGCAATCGAGCGGGGCCGTTCTGTTTGCGCGGTTGCAACGTTCGCACGCACCGGCAAGCCTCACACGAGTCGCACGACATGCCGCGGCTCGCCGCCCGCAAACGCGGCGACGTTGTCGACGAGTTGATCGGCGAGCGCCTGCATCGCCTCGTCGCTCGCCCATGCGACGTGCGGCGTCAGGATGAACGCCGGATGCGACAGGATCGCGTGGAACGGATGCGCGGCCGGCAGCGGTTCCTGCGTGACCACATCGAACCCGGCGCCCGAGATCTGCCCCGACTGCAATGCGTCGACGAGCGCGCTTTCGTCCACGAGCCCGCCGCGTGCGGTATTGATCAGCAGCGGCCGGCGCGCCATCCGCGCGAATGCGGCGGCATCGATCAGGTGCCGCGTCGCGGGCGTGAGCGGGCAGTGCAGCGTGATCACGTCGCTGTCGCGCAGCAGCGTGTCGAGCGGCGCGTAGTCGTCACCGGCGGCACCGCCGTGCGCCGCGAACAGCACGCGCATGTCGAGCGCGCGCGCGATGCCGGCCACCGCGCGCCCGAGCACGCCGTCGCCGACGATCCCGAGCGTCGAGCCGGCCAGATCGCGGATCGGATGATCGAAGAAGCAGAACTGCCCGCTGCCGAGCCAGCGTCCCGCGCGCACCGCGTCGCGGTAAGCCACGAGACTGCGGCGCAGCGCGAAGATCAGCGCGAACGTATGCTCGGGCACCGTGCGGACCGCATACCCGCGTATGTTGCTCACGACGATCCCGCGCGACGCGCACGCGCCGAGATCGACGATGTCGGTACCGGTCGCGGCGATCGCGATCATTCGCACGCGCCGCGCACCGGCGAGTGTCGCCGCGTCGAGCCGCACCTTGTTGGTCACGACGATATCGGCGTCGGCAATGCGCGACGCGACTTCGTGCGCGCTCGTCCGTTCGAACGCATGCAATTCGTGCGGAAACGGGAACGGCTTCAGCACGGTTTGCGGCGACAGCGTCGCGCGGTCGAGAAACACGATCTTCGCGGGAGAGGAAACGGAAAACATGGCGGGTCTCGCTGGCAGTGACAAGCGCCCTGCGGGCGCGGAACGGGATCGATTCTGCCGGCGGCGCGCACGGCGCCGCTTGACCGTTGCGCGAGCGCGCTTTCCTATACGGAAAGGCTGACGCACCGCGCATGAGGTCGCACGCGGCCATCGCACCGGCATGCGCCTTTCCGTTTCGGAAAGGCTGGTTGAGCATCGATCGATTTTCGTGATGCGCGAACGCCGTCATGATCGCCGTCATCGACAACGCGATTTCATCGGAGACAGCCATGACGCGCCCCCTGGACGGCATCCGCGTGCTGGAACTCGGCCAACTGATCGCCGGGCCGTTCGCGGGCCGGATGCTCGCCGAATTCGGCGCGGACGTGATCAAGATCGAGCCGCCCGGCCTCGGCGACCCGCTGCGCAAATGGCGGCTGCTGCACGACGGCACGTCGGTCTGGTGGGCCGCGCAGTCGCGCAACAAGACCTCGCTCACGCTCGACCTGCGCACGCCCGAAGGGCAGGACGTCGTGCGCCGGCTCGTCGCCGGGACCGACGTGCTGATCGAGAACTTCCGGCCCGGCACGCTCGAAGGCTGGGGGCTCGGCTGGGACGCGCTGTCCGCGATCAATCCGGGGCTCGTGATGCTGCGCGTGTCGGGCTTCGGGCAAACGGGCCCGTACCGCGACCGTCCCGGCTTCGGTGTGATCGCCGAGGCGATGGGCGGCCTGCGGCACCTGACCGGCGAGCCCGGCCGCACGCCGGTGCGCGTCGGCATCTCGCTCGGCGATTCGCTGTCGGCATTGCATGGCGTGATCGGCGTGCTGCTCGCGCTGCGGCATCGCGAGCAGCAGGGCGGCAACGGGCAGGTCGTCGACGTCGCGCTGTACGAATCGGTGTTCAACATGATGGAAAGCCTGCTGCCCGAATACTCGGCGTTCGGCGCGGTGCGCGAGGCGGCCGGCAGCAGCCTGCCCGGCATCGCGCCGACCAACGCGTACCGCTGCCGCGACGGCAGGTACGCGCTGATCGCAGGCAACGGCGACAGCATCTTCCGGCGCCTGATGGAGCTGATCGGGCGGCCCGATCTCGGCAGCGATCCCGCGCTCGCGCACAACGACGGCCGCGTCGCGCAGGTCGAGAGCATCGACGCGGCGATCGGCGCGTGGAGCGCGCGCCACGACCTCGACGACGTGCTGGCCGCGCTGAACGACGCGCGCATCCCGTCCGGGCGCATCTACGACGTGGCCGACATCGCGGCCGATCCTCATTACCGCGCGCGCGACATGATCGTCGACGCCGCACTGCCCGACGGCACGCCCGTGCAGGTGCCGGGCATCGTGCCGAAACTCGGCGCGACGCCCGGGCGTATCGAACGCGCGGCGCCCGCGCTCGGCGCGGATACCGATGCGGTACTCGAATCGATCGGCATCGATGCCGCGACGCGCCGCGACTGGCGCACGCGCGGCGTGATCTGAACCGGCAACGGGAGACAAGAGGCGACATCATGAGCACTCGACACAAACGGCTCTACATCCACGAAGTCGCGACGCGCGACGGTTTCCAGAACGAAGCGGCGTTCGTCGATACCGACGACAAGATCGCGCTCGTCGATGCATTGAGCGCATGCGGCTACGCGAAGATCGAAGTCACGTCGTTCACGTCGCCGAAGGCGATCCCCGCATTGCGCGACGCGGAGGCCGTGATGCACGGCATCGTGCGCGCGCCCGGCGTCGTCTATACGGTGCTCGTGCCGAACGTGCGCGGCGCCGAGCGCGCGCTGTCGTGCGGCGTCGACGAAGTGAATCTCGTGATGTCGATGAGCGAGAGCCACAACCGCGCGAACCTGCGGATGACGCGCGAGCAGTCGTTCGCGCAGCTGCGCGACGTGATCGACGCGGTGCGCGGTTCGGGTGTCGCGATCAACGTGTCGCTGTCGACCGCGATGGGCTGCCCGATGGAAGGCGACGTGCCGGCCGAAGCCGTGCTCGCGTGGATGCAGCGCTTCGCGGATCTCGGCGTGCACGGCTTCACGCTGTGCGACACGACGGGCATGGCGTTTCCGTCGCAGGTGCGCGATCTTTCCGGGCGCGCCCGCGAGCGCTTCGGCGCGCTGCAGCTCACGCTGCATTTTCACAACACGCGCGGGATGGCGCTCGCGAATACGCTCGCGGCGCTCGACGCGGGCATCGACCGCTTCGACGCGTCGCTCGGCGGGCTCGGCGGCTGCCCGTATGCGCCGGGCGCGACCGGCAACGCGTGCACCGAGGAACTCGTGCACATGCTCGAACTGGACGGCTACGATACGGGCATCGACCTCGCGTGCGTGCTGGCCGCGTCGGCACGGCTGCCCGCGTTGATCGGGCATGACGTGCCGAGCCAGATCCTGAAGGCCGGGCGCCGCTCGGATCTTCATCCGCCACCGCGCGCCGACGCCGGCGACATGCCTGCGCAGCGCGCATTCTCATGAACAGGAACACAGGAGCGATTCCCATGGCGCTGATCGATCACCTGGACCATCTCGTGCTGACCTGCGTCGATCCCGACCGGACGAAGCATTTCTACACCGAGGTGCTGCAGATGCAGCTCGAAACCTTCGGCGCCGGACGGCTTGCGTTCCGCTTCGGCAACCAGAAGATCAACCTGCACGTGCGCGGCGCGGAGTTCGAACCGAAAGCGCATGTGCCGGTGCCCGGCGCGCTCGACCTGTGCTTCATCGCGTCGGTGCCGCTCGACGACGTGATCGCGCACCTGAAGCGCGTCGAATGGCCGATCGTCGAAGGGCCCGTCGAACGCACGGGTGCGACGCAGAAGATCCGTTCGGTCTACGTGCGCGACCCCGACCTGAACCTGATCGAGATCTCCGAGTTGATCTGACCGGCGGCGGCCGGCCTGCCGCGCGGTTTCGGCGCATCGATCCGTCCGGGCGCGCGGGCACCGGCACGATGCGCGCGCGGCGTCGCAGTCTTTCGCCGAAAGCGGACAGGCCCGCGCCGCACCCGCCGAATCCGGATAGCCGGACCCGGCCGCGCTGCGGATAATGGTGCGAAGGCGTCGGTTCGGCCGACGCCTTCGCAGCGGGCATGACGAACCTGCCCCGCACCTCCGCAACCCGCCCCGGACACTCCCCGAATGACGATCCTCTATCGCGGCATGGACCGCGCGGCGCTCGACGCCGCCTACCTGAACACGAAGGCTGTTCCCGATTTCCCGGCATTGCTCGCGTCGTGCCAGGCGCGTAGCGCAGCGCTTTACGACGCGACACCCGGCCGCCGCGACCTGCGTTACGGCGCGCAACCGGCGCAGCGCTTCGACTGGCTGCCGTGCGGGCAGCCCGACGCACCGCTGTTCGTGTTCATTCATGGCGGCTACTGGCAACACTGCACGAAAGAGGATTTCGCGTACGCGGCGAGCGGGCCGCTCGCGCGCGGCTTCGACGTCGTGCTTGCCGAATACACACTTGCGCCGGTCGCGACGATGACCGACATCGTCGGCGAGATCGGCGCGCTGCTCGACCATCTCGCCAGCGATCCCGACGGCCTCGGCACCGCGCGGCGGCCGATCCACCTGAGCGGCCATTCGGCGGGCGGCCACCTGACTGCCGTGCATCGCGCGCATCCGGCCGTCGTTTCAGCGCTCGCGATCAGCCCGCTCGTCGATCTCGAACCGATCTCGCTGTGCTGCCTGAACGACAAGCTGCAGCTCACCGCGCAGGAGGTCGAAGCGTACAGCCCACTACGTCACATCGGGCCCGGCGCGCCGACGGTCGTCGCGGTCGGCGACGCCGAACTGCCCGAACTCATCCGGCAAGCACATGAATACGCATCGGCGTGCGAAGCGGCCGGTGAACGGATCGCGCGCACCTGGCTGCCCGGCATGCAGCACTTCGCGGTGCTCGACGATCTCGCGAAGCCGGACGGTGCGATGCTCGCCGCGTTGCAGGCGATCGCGCCGCGCTAGCCGCGCGATATCGCGCGCGCACGGCCGGGCGTATGATCGGCGTCAGGCCGCCGCGACGATGGCGCGCGCCGTACGGCCTTCCCAGGATCCACGACATGGTGAGCCCGCTTCATTTCGATCTGCAGTCGCTGCGCGTGTTCGCGCTCGTCGCCGAACACGGCAGCCTGACGAAGGCGGCCGAACACGGCCAGCTCACGCTGTCCGCGGTCAGCAAGCGCATCGCCGAACTCGAAAGCGTGACCGGCAGCGCACTGTTCGTCCGGCATGCGCGCGGCGTCGAACTGACACCCGCGGGCCGCGCGCTGCTCGACCATGCGGCAAAGGTGATCGAGCAGGTCAACCGGATGGCGCACGAGATGAGCGACTACGTCGCCGGCGTGCGCGGCCATATCCACGTGTGGACCAATACGTCCGCGATCGTCCAGTTCCTGCCCGCCGATCTCGCCGCGTTCCTCACCGACAACCCGGGCATCAAGGTAAGCCTCGAGGAGCGGCTGAGCCACGAGATCGTCGATGCGCTCGGGTCCGGCAAGGCCGATCTCGGCGTGTTCGCCGACAACGTGCCGGCGCCCGGCATCGAACGGCGGCTGTACCGGCGCGACGAGCTCGTGCTGCTCGTGCCGCGCGCGCATCGCTTCGCCGCACGCGACAGCATCCGCTTCGCGGATACGCTCGACGAGGATTACGTCGGCTTGAGCGACGGCAGTTCGCTGCTCGCGCGCATGACCGACGCCGCGTTCGCGGCCGAGCGCTCGCTGAAAGTGCGGATCCAGGTATCGAATTTCGACGGCGTGAGCCGGATGATCGAGGCCGGGCTCGGCATCGGCGTGCTGCCGCGCGATGCGGTGACCGGCGAGCGCGCCGCGCGGCTCGGGGTCGTGAAGCTCGACGACGCGTGGGCGACGCGCACGCTGTGGGTCGGCGTCAAGGCCGGCACCGTGCTGACGACCGACATCGCGAAGCTGTTCGATTTCATGTCGGCGCGCTGACTGCGCCGAAACGGCGACGCACGGAGCACGCCTGCGTGCGTCCTGTGCCGGTCGCCGCATTGCACCACTGGATTACACCGGATTGATTTCGTCCTGGCTGCGCCGCGTGGTCAGCGGCCCGAGCACGCGCAGCGTGACGGCGACGATGCCGAGCGCGACCGAGATCACGCCGAACATCGCGCCCGCGCCGTAGCTGCCGAGCACCGGCAGCAGCACGAACGGCAGCCCGCCGCTGACGATGCGCGACAGCGAATACGTACTGCCGATCGCCGTCGAGCGCACGCGCGCCGGGAAAATCTCGGCCTGGTACACGTGATACGCGTTGCTGAACACGTTCGACGCGCAGGTCGTCAGCAATCCGAAGCCGACGATCAGCGCGGTATTGCCCGAGTACGCGAAGCACAGCCCGAATACGGCGATCGACAGGATCGACGCGATCACGAGCGTGCGGCGTTCGATCCAGTTGAGCAGCGGGATCGACAGCAGCGAGCCGATCGGATAGCCGACGAACGACAGCGCGATGAACAGCGTGCTGTCCGTCACGTCGAAGCCGCGGCTCTTCACGACCGTGCCGGCCAGCGTGCCGAAGCCGTAATAGCCGAAGCCCTGGAACAGGTGAAAGATCGCGAGCATCAGGTAGCGCGCGCCGTAGGGCTCGCGACGCAGCAGCGCGATGCGCTCGCCGAGCCCGAGCGGCCGTTGCGGTTCGGCCGATTCCGCGAAGTGCTCGGGCACCCGCACGTCGGTGCCTTCCGCGAAGCGCCGCAGCGCCGCGTGCGCGTCGGCGGTGCGGCCTTGCGCGAGCAGCCAGCGCGGGCTCTCCGGCAGGCGGTGCTGGACGAGCAGCACGTACACGGCGCCGAGGCTGCCGATCGCGAGGATGATGCGCCAGCCGGCCACGCCGGCCACATGCAGCGGGTTCAGCCACAGCGCGAGGAAGCCGACGAGCGGCACCGCGACATAGGAAGTCGTATAGGCCCACGCGGCGAGCCGTCCGCGCTTTTCCTTCGGCAGGATTTCGGACAGGAAGCTGTCGGCGACCGGATAGATCGCGCCGACGCCGATGCCGGTCAGGAAGCGGCACGCGACGAGCATGTCGGCATTCACCGAGAACGCGCCGACCAGCGAGAACGCGCTGTACCACACGAGCGTCAGCAGGAACGCCTTGCGCCGGCCGATGCGGTCGGCGAGGCTGCCGAGGCACATCGCGCCGACGAACATCCCGATGAATGCCGATGCCAGCAGCAGCTTGAAATCGGTGCTCTGCCGGCTCAACCCGTATTCGTTCTGCAACGCGGAGCCGATCGTGCTGACGAGGAAGATCTCGTACATGTCGAAGAACAGCCCGATGCCGATCACCCACACGACGAACCGGTGCAACGCACCGACCGGCAGGTCGTCCATGAAATCGCCGAGCGTGACGCGGCGGGCGGGGAAGGCCGCTGCATCGGCGCCGACGCCGGCGGAAGCGGCCGGCGGCCGTGCGGACGCGGGGCCGCCCGCGTTGCCGCCCAGATCGAGGGATTGGCTGTTCATCGTGTCTCCTGATTATCGATATGCCGTGGCGCACGGCCCGGCCGTTCGCGTCCGGCATGATGCGTCCGGCCGCACGATATGGCGGCACGCACCGCAACGCCCGTGAAAGGGCCGGCTGCGCGGGCTGCGCCGATCGTCCGACACATGGTGGGCGAATCGGCGGCACGCGATAATTGCGGATGTTTCAAGCGTCCTTTCCCGCTCAGAAAGGGTACGAACGCGCGGCGGGCGTCATTCGCGGGGGAAGGCCGGTGCGGCCTGCGCGGCGCGCGGTTGCGCACCGGATCCGGTGCGCTCCCGTGCAACCGGGCGGGCCGGGAAAACCATGAGGCGCGTTGCGCGGGCACCGGCACGAACGCCGCCCCATGAAACACATGCACGGGGTTATCGTGCTCTGCCGACGCGGCATGTTCGCGATTCGACCGCCACCAGGAGGTAACCGACATGAATCACCCGACCGATAACCGGACGCTGTTGCGCGCGCTCGGCATTCGCACACCGATCGTCCAGGCGCCGATGGCCGGCGTCAGCACGCCGGCGCTGGCTGCCGCCGTGTCGAACGCGGGCGGGCTCGGCTCGCTCGGCGTCGGCGCGACGAACGCCGACGGCGCGCGCAAGATGATCCGCGACACGCGCGAGCTCACCGACCGGCCGTTCAACGTCAACGTGTTCTGCCATCGTCCGGCCCGCGCCGACGCAGCCGTCGAACGCGCGTGGCTCGACTGGCTCGCGCCGGCGTTCCGCGCATATGGTGCGACGCCGCCCGCATCGCTGTCGGAGATCTATACGAGCTTCGTCGCGGACGAAGCGATGCAGGCGATGCTCGCCGAAGAAAAGCCGGCCGTCGTCAGCTTCCATTTCGGGCTGCCGTCCGCGGACGCGATCGCCGCGCTGAAGCGCTCGGGCATCACGCTGTTCGCAACCGCGACGAATCCCGACGAAGCGCGGCAGATCGCCGCCGCCGGCATCGACGCGATCGTCGCGCAGGGCATCGAAGCCGGCGGGCACCGCGGCGTGTTCGATTCGACCGCCCACGACGACCGCCTCGGCACGTTCGCGCTGACGCGCCTGATCGTGCGCGAATGTGCGCTGCCCGTGATCGCTGCCGGCGGCATCATGGACGGCGAAGGCATCGCCGCCGCGCTGGCGCTCGGCGCGCAGGCCGCGCAGCTCGGCACCGCGTTCGTCGCATGCCGGGAGACGTCGATCGACGACGGTTATCGCCGCGCGATCCTCGGCGACGCGGCGCGCCGCACGACGTTGACCTCCGCGATTTCGGGCCGGATCGCGCGCGGCATCGCGAACCGGCTGACCGCGCTCGGCGACGACCCGCACGCGCCGGCCACGCCCGCGTATCCGATCGCGTACGACGCGGGCAAGGCGCTGCATGCGGCCGCGAAGGCGCAGGGCGAATTCGGCTACGGCGCGCAGTGGGCCGGGCAGGCGGCGACGCTCGTCCGCTCGTTGCCAGCCGCCGAGCTGTTCGCGACGCTCGAGCGTGAAACGCGGGCCGCGATCGAGCGCCTGCAGCACGCGCTGGACTGATCGCGCTCGGCCGGCAAACCGCGCGCACGTGCCGGCGATCCGTGCTTCAGATCGCCGCGCCGAACGTGCACCGCCCACCGTCGATTTGCAATGCTCTGTATCTGCGCGGACCGCGGATACAGTGCGATACAACGCAAGTTCGGGCGTCCGCTATAAAGCAGGCATGACTTCTGCGAGAGCACATCATGTCTGCAACCTGGTTCAAAGGATCCTGCCATTGCGGGGCCGTCAAATTCGAAGTGAAAGCCGCTATCGAGCCGGCGGTTCGCTGCAACTGCAGCCTGTGCCGCCGGCGCGGCGCGCTGATGAGCCCGATGTTTCCCGCTGACCACCTGAAGATCGTCGAAGGCGAGGGCGCACTGACGTGCTACCGCTTCAACACACACACGGCCCGCCACTATTTCTGTCGCCATTGCGGCATCTATCCGTTCCATCAAACACGCATGGACCCCGCATGCTGGCGCGTCAATCTCGGCTGCCTCGACGGCGTCGATCCTTACGCGCTCGACGCAACCGTCGCAAACGGCGCGAGCCTGTCGGTCGTGGAGGTCGCATGAAACGCTGGCTGATGATCCTGCTGTTTGCCGCAGGCGGGCTCGCGACCGAAATCGCGCATCCGGTGCAATGCTCGCTGCTGTCGGAAAGCCGGTTGCAATCCGGCAAGCGCCGCAGGCAGGACTGACGGCGGCGATCCGGCCGCGTTGCATCACTCCGTCGGTTCATCGACACCGATTTATCATGCTTCCGATAAGATCGCACGCGATATATAATGTGTCTATCTGCGGCCATCCGCGTCGCCGGAGGAAGTTCATGAAACCGACCGAAGCACCATCGCCCGCCGCGCCGAAGCTGTCCGATTTCCTGTGTTTTGCGATCTACTCGGCGAACCTCGCGTTCGGCAAGGCGTACAAGCCGATCCTCGAAGAGCTCGGCCTCACCTATACGCAATACATCACGATCATTGCGCTGTGGGAGCAGGACAACCAGACGGTCGGCCAGCTTGGCGAGAAGCTGTTCCTCGAATCCAATACGTTGACGCCGATCCTGAAGAAGCTCGAGGCGATGGGTTACCTGGAGCGGCACCGCGATCCGTCGGACGAGCGCCAGGTGCTCGTCAGCCTGACGAAGAGCGGCCGGCGCGTGCGCGAGAAGGGGCTCGACATGAACCTGGTCGAAGCCACCGGGTTGAAGCCGGACGAATTCGCGAAGGTGCAGAAGGCAATCGTCACGCTGCGCGGCAACCTGATCCGGTCGACCGAAGACTAAACACGCAGGCAACAAGCGGCCGATGCGCGTATCGCGTCGGCCGCGTTGTCATGCGTGTTCGTCGCCCAGCACCAGCAGGTTCATTTCGCGACGGACGACAAAACCAAGCGCGAGATAGCGTTCGATCGCGACCTGGTTCGACGTGAGGACGTGCAGGAACGGTGTTTCCGCGCGTGCACCGATCGCCTCGACCAACGACCGGATCAGCCGCGCCGCAAGCCCTTGCCGCCGAAACGCGGCATCCACGCAGACGGCGCTGATCTCGGTATATCCGTCGACCTGCATCCGCTCGCCGGCCATCGCCGCCAGCCGGCCTTCGCTGCGTACGCCGATATAGTCGCCAAGCTCGATCGTGCGCGGGCCGAACGGGCCGGGCTGCGCGGCCGTGGTCAGCGCGAGCATGTCCGGCACGTCGGCTTCGGCGAGCGTGACATGCTCCGATGCATGCGCCGGAGCGGGCGTCCCTTGCCAGATCATTTGAAGCAACGCCGCGCGCCGGATCACCGGCAATCCCGCCGGCGGCGGCATCTCGTCCGGCGTGACCAGCGCGGCCGGCCCGTGCGCGGCGATCAGTTCGCGCAACGCATCGAACGATGCCTGGCTCGTGTCGGCGATCGCGGCGAACGGCGCAATGGCCGCCGGAAACCGCAGCGCGCGGTCGCTGCCGAGCGCAAAGCGGCGCTGTTTGCCCGCGAGCGCGTTCCAGACGACATGGTCGAGCGGGTGTGCATCGCCCGTCGTGTTTCCGGTCGTGGCTTCCGGCATCGGCCGCTCCTCGATTGAAGATTTCGTGCCGCACAGAATAGACCGGATCGGCCGGGCAGGTAGCCCCGCAACGACATGGATCGCGTCATTGGCCTGACACGCGTGCGCTGGCCTTCTTCGTTCTCGGTGATCCATCTCCGGAAGACGTCGATGCAAATCCGGACGCCCCAAATATAAAAGCGCACGCGATTACATCGCATGCGCTTTATGTGACGGACGGGGACGGCTGATTCCGTCGTGCAATGCTCAATGACCGAAATAGATCGAGCGCTCGGCCGTGCGAACCGCGCTGCGGCTGCCGGACTGCGTCACGCCGTCGGCGTCATTGCCGTAACCGGACGCCATCGTATCGGCCGCGGCTACGCCGTTGTCGCGAATCCGGCTCAGCGCCGCCTGGAGATTGTCCGGGTAGTTCGGGTCGTTGGGGCGGTTCGGCAGGTAGCCGGCCTGCTGCAACGCGGCCAGTTCCGCACGCACCTGCGCGCGCGTCACGGTACTTTCGCTCGCGTTCGCCGGCGCGACGACGGCGGCCGACACGGCCACGAGGAGGGCGGCAATCAGTTGGGTTTTCATCATTCACCTCGGAACAGGAATAAAAAGAATTCAGGGGTCACGTATCAGCGCACGGCGTTCAATGACCGAAATACACCGAGCGTTCGGCCACGCTGACGGCATGCAGGCGGCCAGATTGCGTCACGGCCTCGCCGTTGCTGCCGTAGCCGGATGCCTGCTCGTTGGCCGCGACGGCATCGGCCGCATGGATCTGCGTCAGCGCGGCCTGCAGATCGCTCGGATAGGTCGCGTCGGTGGCGCGATTCAGCGGATAACCGGCCGTTTGAAGCTGCACGAGTTCGGCACGCACCTGCGCACGCGTCACGGCGGTTTCATTTGCAAACGCCGGGGCGGCAACGGCAGCCGAAACGGCGACGAGAACGGCGGAGATCAATCGGGTATTCATCATTTGCCTCGATATGAAAAGAGTCGGGAATTCGGGAGGGCGGCGCTCGGCAGCCCGATGCAACGTTCAAGCGATACGGATTTCGACGTCGATGTTGCCGCGCGTCGCCTTCGAATACGGGCAGGTCTGGTGCGCGGCATCGACGATGCGCTGCGCGACGTCGCGATCGAGCCCCGGCACGCTCACGTTCAGCCGGGCCTGCAGGAAGTACGCGTTGCCGGCCGTGCCGAGATCCACTTCGGCGTCGACGGCGAGATCGGCCGGCAGCGTCACCTTCGCGGCGCGCGCCGCAAGCTGCATCGCACCGATGAAGCAGGCCGACCAGCCGGCCGCGAACAGTTGTTCCGGGTTGGTGCCGGTGCCGGCGCTGCCCGGCGACGACAACTGGATGTCGAGGCGGCCGTCGGAACTGCGTGCCGAGCCGTCGCGGCCGCCCGAAGTCGTATGCGTCTTGCCCGTGTACAGCACTTTTTCGATCTTGCTCATCATTTGCTCCGTCAGTTGGCAGGTTTTTCTCAGATGCGATTCGATCGCATGCGATTGAGTTTCGTCGAGGCGGCCACCCGTGTCAAGCGCATTCGATTAAATCGGATGCGATATTTTGTATTCCAATGTATCTGAAACGTGTCGGGCTTTGCCGGACAAGGCTTTCGGCCGATCGAGCCCTGATATGCACGGTAACGGGGCAGGCGACGAATGCCGGGCAGGGTGGGCGGAAACGCTCGCGGAGTGGATGGCCGCCCCGCGGCGCAGCCGATACGTCAGGCCGGGTCGATCTCGGCGATCACGACGAGGATGACGGCCGCGTCGGCCGGCAACTGGCGCTGGGAGAACGCCGAACGCGCGTGTCCCGCCTTGCCGCCCAGCGCGGCGGCGAACAGGTCGGACGCGCCGTCGATCACGGCCGGCTGTCCGTAAAAACCGTCGGCCGAGCTCACATGCCCCTCGACGCGCACGATCTTGCGCAGGCGGTCGAACCCGCCCAAATGCCTGCGGATCTGCGCGAGCACGTTCAGCGCCGCAAGCCGCGCGGCATGGCGGCCTTCGTCGACGCTCAATTGCTCGCCGACGCGGCCGGTATAGGCGATCCTGCCGTCGACGAGCGGCAGTTGTCCCGATACGAACAGCAGGTTGCCGGCTTCGCTGACAGCCGTATAGCTGCCGAGCGGGTTCGGCGGTTCGGGTAATGCAAGGCCGAGTTCGGCCAGCTTCTGTTCGACGGTCATGTCGTTCTCCTTGCGGGAAAATGGATCGGGCGATCGGTGTTGCCTGTCAGTCACTCTAGTCATGCGGCCGAAGCCGGTAAATGTCAGCGGCGCAATTGATTCGGGACACGATGTAACGAATCGCGCCACGCGCGCTCGCTGGTTTCCCGCGCGATATTCATGCACACTCGTTGCTTCATCGCGCCCCACACCGGAGACGGCAGGAACGGCACCATGCAACGCAAATTCGACGACTTGCTGCTGGGCAGCATCGAGCTGTTCTGTCTCGCCGCCGAACTCGGCAGCTTCACGCTGGCGGCAACCGCGGCGAGCGTCACGCCGGCCGCGGTCAGCCGGTCGGTGGCGCGGCTCGAGGAGCGTCTCGGCGTGCGGCTGTTCGTGCGCACGACACGACAGATCCGCCTGACCGATTCCGGCCGGCGCTATTTCGAGCAATGCCGCGATGCGCTGTCGCAGCTCGTCGACGCGGAACGCGAAGCGACCGGCCAGCAGGCAACGCCCGCCGGCGTGCTCCGGATCAGCATGCCGACGCCGTACGGACACTATCGCGTGCTGCCGCTGCTGCCTGCATTTCGCGAGCGCTATCCGGACGTACGCGTCGAAACCCACCTGAGCAACCGCAACATCGACTTCGCCGAAGAGGGCTTCGATCTGGCGATCCGCGGCCGCGCGCCCGCCGATTCGAACCTGGTCGCGCGCAAGCTGGAGGACGCCGAACTCGTGATCGTCGCGACGCCCGGCTACCTGAAGCACGCGGGCACGCCGACCGCCATCGACGATCTGCATGCGCACGAATGCATCCAGTTCGAGCTGCCGAGCAGCGGGCGGCCGATTCCCTGGCTGTTCGACGACGGATCGGACGAGATCGATATCGCGACGACCGGCAACTACAGTACGTCGGGCGACGTGCTCGCCGGCGTGACGCTCGCGCGCAGCGGTGCGGGCCTGTTCCAGACCTACCGCTTCATCGTTGAACAGGATCTGCTCGCCGGTACGCTCGTGGAGGTGCTGACCGGCCTTGGCGGCCGGTCGCGGCCGTTCATGCTGCTGTATCCGCATGCGCGTTTTCTGTCGTCGCGCGTGCGCGTGTTCGTCGACTTTCTCGTCGAGCATCTGGAGCGCGCGCCCGCCGGGCAGGCGCGCGGTACGCGTACCAAACGAGCCGCCGCATCGCGATAGGCACGCCGGCTCGTTCTTTCGATGCCGATGCTCAGTGCCCGGCGCTCTGGCCGCCGTCGACATGCAGGATCTCGCCGGTGACGAACGGTGCCGAGTCGAGATACAGGATCGCGTCGACGATGTCGCTCATCTCGCCCATGCGGCCGACCGGATGCAGCGACGCGAGCGTCGCATGCGTTTCGGGTGCATGCATCGGCGACTTGATGATGCCCGGCGACACGGCATTGACGCGGATGCCGGCCTTCGCGTACTCGATCGCGAGCGATTTCGTCGCCGCGTTCAATCCGCCTTTCGTCAACGACGCGAGCACCGACGGCACGTTGCTGTTCGCGTGATCGACGAGGCTCGTCGTGATGCTGACCACGTGCCCGCTGCCGTGCTGCTGCATCGCGGCGATCGCGCGCTGCGTAACGTAAAAGAAACCGTTCAGGTTGACGCTCGTGACCTGCGCGTAGTCGTCCGCGGTGTACTGCGTGAACGGCTTCGCGATGAACACGCCGGCGTTGTTGACGAGCGTGTCGACGCGGCCGAAGCGTTCGATCGCGGCATCGACCACGCGGCGCGCGACGGCCGGATCGCCGATGTCGCCCGCGACGGTGACGAGATCGCGATCGTTCGACGGCCCGATCGAACGGGAAGTCGCGACGACGCGATGGCCGCGTGCGCGGAACGCGTTGACCGTTTCCGCGCCGATGCCTTGCGATGCGCCGGTGACGATGATGACTTTGGATGTGCTCATGACATACCTCGACAGGTGAATGGTGTTCGGCTTCAGCGCCGACCGGATCGATGAATCCGATGGGCGAACTGTAGGCGCGCCGATCGCGATTTCGAACACCCACCGTGGAGCAATAGTCTTGCGTCGCGGGAACAAATGCGGGGAGGGCCGGTTTTCTCGGGTCAGAGCGGCCGGTCGACATGCGAATGCAGGCGACGCGCAGCGGCACCCGACGTCGCGTGCAAGCGCGTCGATGCGCTTGAAGCGTGGCGCAACCTCACCGGGAAACCGGCTTTCCCGCCGCTTGACGAGCCGATTTGTCCGTCACGGCACACGCAGTTGGATAAATCGATGCATCCATCCTGATAACTTTTCTTATCACAATAGCATTGTTATGAATCAAAACTCGCCGTTTCAGAAACGTGCCTGACGTCACCATCCAGACCATTCCGATGTGACTCGCCATCGATTCGAGGGCAGGGAAGCGGTCGCCAAGGCGCGGCCGCCCCGGCCGGCGACGGTCTTGAAACGAATGCACGCATTCAACCCGGTGCGCGCATCCGCGCCTGCAACACCGACGACATTTCGGCCGTCGCACGCGCGACACCCTGCGCGGTCGTATCGACGAACGCATGCGCGCATTCGCGATACAGCGGGTCGCGCATGCGGTACAGCGCAGCAAGCGTTTGCCGCGGCTCGGCCACCCGCAGCAGCGGCCGCCGCGCGTCGTCGCGCGTACGGCGCCACAGCGTGTCCGGATCCGCATGCAGATAGATCACGCAGCCGCGCTCGCTCAATCGCGCGCGGGTGCGCGGATCCAGCACCGCGCCCCCGCCGGTCGCCACGATGACGTTCGGGCGCTGCGTCAGCTCGTCGACGATATGCGTTTCGAGCAGCCGGAAGCCGCCTTCGCCGACCATGTCGAACAGCACGGCGACCGAACGGCCGGTACGCCGCTCGATCTCGTCGTCGCTGTCGGCGAACGTCCAGCCGAGCGATGCGGCGAGCGCGCGGCCGAGCGTCGATTTGCCCGCGCCCATCATGCCGACCAGAAAGGCGCGCGCGGGCAGCGCGCGCGCCTCGGCCGCCGCGACGACGGCGCTCATAGCCGCCGGCCGAGCGGCCAGCAGGCCCGCGTCGCCAGGCAGATCCGCCGCGCGCGCACCGCGTCCGACAGCGTGTCGAGCGCCGCGCCGGTCGACGTGTCGTCGGCATCGAGCAGCGCGCCGAGCACCTGCCCGTCCGGATCTCCGGTCGCGATGTGCTCGGCCGCATCCGCCGCGATGCCCCGCGGCGTACGCTCAGGCAGTCCGTCGCGCTCGGGCCGCCGCCCCCCGTTGCGCTGATCGAGCCAGCGCACGACGAGGCCGCAGAACAGCATGCCGCTCGGCACGGCTGCGTCGGCGCGCGGCTCGGCCGTGTCGCCGGGCGCCGCGCATCGCGTGATCCAGCTCGCGAACTCGAGCAGCGACGCCTCGTGCGCAAGCGTCGCCGCGTCGAGCGCGACGGTCACGCCGGCGTCCCGCAACCGGCCGAGCAGCGGCCGCACGCCGTCGTGCGCGCCACCGCACGGCTGCAGCAACACTTCCAGCTCGTCCTCATGGCGGCTTGCGAGCGCACGGTGCCGGTCGAGCGTGGCCGGTTCGAGCAATGCATGCGCGGCATGCCGGACGATGACGATCGCGCGATCGTCGCGCCGCTCGACGATCGCGCCAATCCGGCGCCGCGCGCGCGCCACCGCGCAGCTCACGTGTCGCTCCCGACATGGCGCGCGCGCATCACAGCGAACCCTGGAATTCGAGCACGCGCGTCTTGAATTCGTCGGGCACGGCCAGCGTCGTGTTGTTCGCGTAATCGAACATCACGTGCGTCGACATGCCGCGCGCGACGATCGTCTGGTCGTCGCGCTCCATCAGGTGCTCGAGATCGAAGCTCTTGCTGCCGAAGCGCACGATGCTCGACCGGATCGTCAGGTTGTCGCCGAACTGCGCCGGTGCCAGGTACTCGCACTGCGTCTTCACCATGATGTGCGGCAGCTTCTCGCTCCGCGGCAAGCCGAGGAGATCGAACATGTAGCAGAGATACGAATGCTGCAGATAGTCGTAATAGACGGGACTGCTCACATGCCCCATCGAATCCGTATCGCGATACTTGACGTGAATGGGCGTTTCGTAATGACGCTTCGACATGGTGACTCTCCGGAATAACTTGGTTGATTTATATATTCGAACCTGACTGGCCTGTCAGGCACCAGAAAATTAATCGAACGCCTATCTGGCCGCCACTATCAGAACGGATAGCGACCCGCCGCCGAAGGCCATTCGATACGGCTATCCGCTTCCGCCAAAGCGCTCCCTTATTTCGAGGCAAACCGATTTCCCAACCCGACCCGCATTACGAAAACAGCCGAGACTCATGTCGCAAAATATCGAATAACGCCCTTATTTCCGTCATTCATAAGGTTATGAATTGGAAACTGATAAATATGTTAGTTGCGCGCGAAAAGAACCATTCAATAAAGTCGCGTTGTAGTAAAAAATCCACCGAATTATCGACAGGAGGGCAGTCCCCATGCATGCAAACGCCTGGACGACCGACCGTGACGCCGTGCTGCGCTTGCCGACCCCCGCGGATCTGGCAGGCACGCTGCAGCCGGCGTTGCGCGCGGCGCGCACCGTTCATACGACCCGCCGCGCGATCGCCGACGTGCTGAACGGTGCGGACGACCGTCTCGTGGTCATCGCCGGCCCGTGCTCGGTGCACGACCCGGCCGCCGCGCGCGACTATGCGGCGCGGCTCGCGCTGCAACGCGCGCGGTTTGCGGACGAGCTGGAAATCGTGATGCGCGTGTACTTCGAGAAGCCGCGCACGACGGTCGGCTGGAAAGGGCTCATCAACGATCCGCTGCTGGACGGCAGCGAGCGGATCGACGCCGGGCTGCATGCCGCCCGCGCGCTGCTGTGCGACATCAACGGCGCGGAGATGCCGGCGGCGACCGAATTCCTCGATCCGCTGTCGCCGCGCTACCTGGCCGATCTGGTCGCATGGGGCGCGATCGGCGCGCGCACGGTGGAATCGCAGGTGCATCGCGAACTGGCGTCGTCGCTGCCGATCCCGATCGGCTTCAAGAACGGGACCGACGGCAACGTCCAGGTGGCCGTCGATGCGATGTGTGCGGCCGCGCGCGCGCACCGTTTCCTGTCGGTCGATGCCTGCGGCCGGCTGTGCGCGACGGCGTCGTCCGGCAATCCCCATACGCATGTCGTGCTGCGCGGCGGACGCGAACCGAATTTCGACGCGGCCGCCGTGAATGCCGCATGCGAGCGCATGGCGGCCGCGCAATTCGCGCCGCGCGTGATGATCGACGTCAGTCACGGCAACAGCCGCCGCCAGTTCCGGAACCAGTTGGGCGTCGGCGCGGACGTCGCCGCGCAGGTCGCGGCCGGCGATACGCGCATCGTCGGCGTGCTGATCGAGTCGAACCTGATCGAAGGACGGCAGGACCTGGTGCCTGGCGTTCCGCTGCGCTACGGGCAGAGCATCACCGACGCGTGCCTGTCGTTCGCCGACACCACCGGGCTCTTCGAGACGCTCGCGCACGCGGTTCGGGCACGGCGGCGGGGCCATGCGCCGATGCCCGGCATCGAGTTCGCGCACGAGCCGCTACTCGCATGCTGCGCATGAGCGGCCCGGCGCGACGTCATCGGATTTCGGCTTCGTCGTAGATCCGCGTCGCGTCGCCGGCCCACGCGTCGCGATAGCGCGCGAGCCAGTGTTCGGCCTGGGTCGGCGCGCCGGCGACGATCTCGTCGAGCGGCGCGAGATACACGGACTCGTCGCGGCCGGCCGCATCCAGGCGCGCCCGCGCGCGCAGGCCGCGATGCGCGATGGCGAGCGCATCGGCCGCGAGCGCACGCAACGGGCGGCCGTCGACCGGTGTATCGAGCCCGAGACGCGGCACGTCGCGACGCAATGCCAGCAGCGCGCCGCGATCGATCGCGGCGGCCAGCGTCTCGGCCTCCGACAGCGCGGCCGGATCGTACAGCAGGCCGGTCCAGAATGCGGACAGCGCGATCATCATGTCGGGCGAGCCGGCATCGGCGCCGCGCATCTCGAGATAACGCTTCAGCCTCACCTCGGTGAATACCGTCGTCAGATGGTCCGCGAAATCGCCGAGCGTCGGCGTGTCGCCTTCGAGATGCGGAATGCGCCGTCGCATGAAATCGCGGAACGTCCGCCCGGTCGCATCCGCGTAGCGGTCGCCGCGCCGCACGAAATACATCGGCACGTTGTCGAGCAGCCAGCTCACGTAGCGTTCGAAGCCGAAGCTGCGCGACAGGAACAATGCCGGCGCGCCGCAGCGATCCTCGTCGGTATCGAGCCACGTATGTGCGCGCGTCGACAGCAGGCCGGACGGGCGGCCTTCGCAGAACGGCGAATTCGCGAACAGCGCGGTCGCGACCGACTGCAACGCGAGCGACACGCGCATCTTGCGCGCCATGTCGTTTTCCGACGAGAAATCGAGGTTGACCTGCACGGTGCAGGTGCGCTGCATCATGTCGAGCCCGCGCGTGCCGACGCGCGGCATATAGCGTCGCATGATCCCGTAGCGCTGCTTCGGCATCCACGGCAGCGCGGCGCGCGACAGGTGAGGGTGAAAGCCGAGCGGCGCACAGCGCAGGCCGAGCGGATCGCACGCGTCACGGGCCGCGGCGAGGTGCGCATGCAATTCGGCATGCGTGTCGTGCAGCGTATCGAGCGGCGCGCCCGACAGTTCGAGCTGGCCGGCCGGTTCGAGCGAGATCGCCGCGCCATCGCGCTGGATCACGCCGACGATCCGCCCGGCATCGACGATCGGCGTCCCGTCGCCGCGCAGCCGCTCGAGCACCGCGGCGATGCCGGACGGCCCGTCGTACGGCGCGGCCGCGTGCGTCGCGCGAGCGACGACGAACTTCTCGTGCTCGGTGCCGATCCGGAACTGCGCGGCCGGCTTGCAGCCGGCGGCCAGATGATCGGCGAGTTGCTGCTCTGAGACGATCGGCGTGTTGTCCGATCCGACGGCATTCGACATCGACACCCTCCACATGGCGGATTGAGCAACCGACTGGCCGGTCGCACGGCGACTATAGCGGCGTCGATGCAGGCGCAGTACTGGCAGGGGTGATAGGGGGCGGTGCGCAGTCGCGTCGCGCTACGGCTGTTTGCGCTTCGCGAAGTAATGCGCGGGCGAATCGCCGAACGCGCGGCGAAACATCGCGATGAAATTGCTCGGCGTCGCGTAGCCGAGCGCGTCCGCGATGTTGGCGACGCTGTCGCCGTTCGCGAGACGCTCGAGCGCGTGCGTGAGACGCGCCTGCTGCCGCCATTGCGCGAAGCTCGTGCCGGTCTCCGCGACGAACAGCCGGCTCAATGTGCGCGCGGACAAGCCGGCCCATTCGGCCCACGCTTCGAGCGTGCGGCCGTCGTGCGGCTGCCCGAGGATCGCGTTGGCGATCCGCAGCAGCCGCCGGTCGTGCGGCATCGGCAAGTGCAGCGGTTCGTGCGGCGCGCGGCGCATCTCGTCGAGCAGCACGACGCTGATGCGCGCCTGCTCGATGTCGAGCCGGTCCTGGTCGGCCCACGACACCGCGCGCCGCACGAGCGCGCGCATCAGGTCGGTAATCGCGATCACGCAGGGCTGGCCCGGCATCCGCCGGCTCGCGGCCGGGGCGATCACGACGCTCCAGCCGCTCAACGCACCGCTGATGCTGACCTTGTGCTGCTCGCCCGGCGGAATCCAGCCCGCGCGATGCGGCGGCAGCAGCCACGAACCGTGCGGCGTGCGCACGTGCGCGAAGCCGCTTTCCACGCAGAACACCTGGCCGCGCAGATGACTGTGCCAGTCGACCTCACGGGTGCCGAGCCGATATGCGTTGCTGCCGTCGTCTTCGCCCCAGACGGCGATCAGCGACGGGCCGTCCGCACGTTCGCTCGGATCGATGTCGGCGCGCGGTACGGCGCGCGGCGGAGAAGCATCACGGATAGGCATGGCCGGAATTCATTATTTTTTGTCTAAACAACATTATCAGCTTTGTCAGGGTGCGTCCAACAATGCATGTCGTGTTCAAACCGATACGAAGCAGAGGAATGCGATGCATGCAGCACTTGCTCCCTGGACACGCGATGCCGGCGCGCTGCGCGTCGTGTCGCGGATGGCCGTCGCCGCGGCGCTCGCCGTGCTCGGCGCGTGCGCGAGCCGCGACGGGCTCGCGCCCGCCGGCACGCTGCGCGGCGCCGATACGCTTGCCGCGTCGCGCAGCCTCGCGCATGCACCGGCCGCCGACTGGCCGGCCGCCGACTGGTGGCGCGCGCTGAACGATGCGCAACTGAATGCGCTGATCGACGAAGCGCTCGCCGGCAATCCCGATCTCGCAACCGCCGATGCGCGCGCACGCGAAGCGCAGGCGCTGGTGATCGAGGCGCAGGCCGCGCGCGCGCCGCACGTCGTCGGCCGCGCGAGCGCGAAGGGCGAACGGCTGTCCGGCACCCAGTTCTCGGCGGGCGAAGGCGGCGGCTTCTTCAGCCACACGCGCGAGATGAATCTCGGCTTCAGTTGGGATCTCGATCTGTGGGGCGGCCGCCGCGCCGCATGGGAAGCCGCGCTCGGCGAAGCGCGTGCCGCGCGGATCGATGCGCGGGCCGCGCGCGTTTTGCTGTCCGTCAACGTCGCTCGCGCGTATGTGAACCTCGCGTACGCGTTCGATCAGCAGGACGTCGCGCGCGCCGAATACGAGCGCGCCGACGAGGCGCTCACGCTGACGCGCCAGCGCGTATCGAAAGGCATCGACAACGTCGCGCAACAGCGCCAGGCGGAAAGCGAGGTTGCGGCCGCGACGCGCGAGCAGGCGCGCGCGGCGCAGACGATCGACAGTGCGCGCATCGCGCTCGCGATCCTGCTCGGTGCGGGCCCCGATCGCGGGCTCGAACTCGTGCGCCCCGCGCCGCTGCCGGCCGCCGCGCTGGCGGTGCCGGCCGATCTGCCGGCCGCGCTGCTCGGCCGGCGCGCCGACCTCGTCGCCGCGCGCTGGCGGGTCGAGGCGGCGAGCCGCAACGTCGCAGCCGCCCGCGCGGAGTTCCTGCCGAACGTGAGTCTCACCGCGCTGATCGGGCTCGCGACACGCGGCGGCGCATCGCTGTTCCAGGCCGCGTCGCGCACCTACAACGTCAGTCCGGCCGTGAGCCTGCCGATCTTCGACGGCGGCGAGCGGCGCGGCGTGCTGCGCAGGCGCGATGCGCAATACGACCTCGCGGTCGCCGGCTACAACAAGACGCTGATCGGTGCGATCGGCGAGGTGGCCGACGATCTGCACCGCCTGCGCTCGCTCGCCGTGCAGGCCGACGCGCAGCAGCTTGCGTTCGACTCCGCCACCGATGCGTGGCGGCTCGCGGACGCGCGCTACCGGGCCGGCGTCGGCAGCTACCTCGACGCGCTCGTCGTGCGCCAGCAACTGCTGATCGCGAGCCGCGAGGTCGCCGCGCTGCGCGCGCAGCGCGCGGACCAGTCGCTGCAGCTCGTCGCCGCGCTCGGCGGCGGCTTCCGCGCCGAGCCGGACGACGCCGCGCTCGCCGCCACTCCTTCCCACCGTCCTTGACATCGAACCATGAGCAGCGACAACACCCTGCAGACTCCCGCGCGGCCCGCAGCCGCCGATCCCGCCAGCGCCCGCCAGAACCCGGCGGCCGATCACACCGGTGCGCCGCGCGCGCCGGGCGGCCCGGACGCGCGCACGCAACCGGCACCGGGCGGCGGCGCACCCGCGACACCGCCGCCGCCCGCGCGACGCAAGCACCTCGTGCGCGCGCTCGTCGCCGTGTTCGCGCTCGGCATCGTCGGCTGGGGCATCTGGTACGTGCTCGTCGGCCGCTGGTACGAAGCCACCGACAACGCATACGCGCAAGGCAACGTCGTCGAGCTGTCGCCGCAGGTGACGGGCACCGTCGTGTCGATCGACGCGGACGACGGCAATCTCGTGCGCGCCGGCACGCCGCTCGTCCGTCTCGACGCGAGCGACGCGCAGATCGCGCTCGCAGCCGCGCAGGCCGACCTCGCGGCAACGGTACGCAAGGTGCGCGGCCTGTACAGCAACGAGCGCGGGCTCGCGAACAGCATCGACGGCGCGCGCGCCGAACTCGACGCGCGACGCATCGCGCTCGACAAGGCGAAGGCCGACTACAGCCGCCGCGAGGATCTCGGCCGCTCCGGTGCGATCTCGCGCGAGGAGCTCGCGCATGCGCGCGATACGCTGACGTCCGCGCAAAGCGCGTACGCGGCCGCGCAAAGCGCGCTCGCGACGTTGAGCGAGCAGCATCAGACGAGCAAGGCGCTCGTCGACGACACCGCGGTCGCGTCGCATCCCGACGTGCAGGCCGCGGCCGCACGGCTGCGCGCCGCATACCTCGCGCGCGCGCGCACCGACATCGTCGCGCCCGTGACCGGTTATGTCGCGAAGCGCACGGTGCAGGTCGGGCAGCGCGTGTCGCCCGGCGTGCCGCTGCTCGCGGTCGTGCCGCTGCGCGAGCTGTGGGTCGACGCGAACTTCACCGAGAAGCAGCTCGAGCACATGCGCATCGGGCAACCGGTCGAACTGACCGCCGACCTGTACGGCGACGCGGTGCGTTACAGCGGCCGCGTGCAGAGCCTCGGCGTCGGCACCGGCAGCGCGTTCTCGCTGCTGCCCGCGCAGAACGCGACCGGCAACTGGATCAAGATCGTGCAACGGCTGCCGGTGCGCATCGAACTGACGGACCCGGCCCAGCTCGACGCGCATCCGCTGCGGATCGGCCTGTCGATGCACGCACGCGTCGACCAGCACGACCGCAGCGGTGCGATGCTGTCGCATCGCGAGCAACGCGCGCCCGTGTTCCGCACCGACGTGTACCGCGACGAGCTCGCGCGCGCCGACAGCCTGATCGCCGACGTCGTGCATGCGAACCAGCCCGCGGCGGTGCGCACGGAGCGTGTGCGATGAGCGGCCCGATGGCGGCCGCCGATGCCGGCTTTCGTCCGTCGAGCGTCGCGCTGACGACCTTCGGCCTCGCGCTCGCGGTCTTCATGCAGGTGCTCGACGGCACCGTCGCGAACGTGTCGCTGCCGACGATCGCCGGCAACTTCGGCGTGAGCACGACGCAAAGCGCATGGGTCGTCACGACGTTCTCGGTCAGCAATGCGATCGCGCTGCCGCTGACCGGGTTTCTCGTCAAGCGCATCGGGCAGGTCAGGCTGTTCGTGTGGGCGACGCTCGCGTTCACGTTTGCGTCGCTGCTGTGCGGCCTCGCGCAAAACCTGCCGCAACTCGTCGCGTTCCGCGCGCTGCAGGGCCTGGTGGCCGGGCCGATGATCCCGACCACGCAGGCGCTGATGCTGTCGATCTACCCGCCGCAACGGCGCGGCTTCGCGCTGTCGATGATCGCGATGGTCACCGTCGTCGCGCCGATCGCGGGCCCCGTGTTCGGCGGCTGGGTCACCGAGCATTACTCGTGGCGTTGGGCGTTCCTGATCAATTTGCCGATCGGCGTGTTCGCCGCGATGTGTGTATTCGCGCAGATGCGTGCGCGCGTCGAGACGACCGTCGCCGCGCGCGTCGACTACGTCGGCCTCGCCGCGCTCGTGGTCGGCGTCGGCGCGCTGCAGATCGTGCTCGACAAGGGCAACGAAGCCGACTGGTTCAACTCGACGTTCATCGTCGTGATGTCGGTGGTCGCCGCGTTCGGCATCGCGCTGTTCCTGATCTGGGAGCTCAACGAACCGAACCCGATCGTGAACCTGCGGCTGTTCGCACATCGCAACTTCGCGGCCGGCACGCTGACGCTCGTGCTCGCGTATTCGGCGTTCTTCGCGGTCAACGTGATCGTGCCGCAGTGGCTGCAGCGCACGCTCGGCTACACCGCGTTCTGGGCCGGGCTCGCGGTCGCGCCGATGGGCGTGATCCCCGTGCTGATGACACCGTTCATGGGCAAGTACGCGCCGCGCTTCAACATGCGCGTGCTCGTGTGCTGCGCGTTCGCGATCCTCGGCACGTCGTCGTTCCTGCGCGCGGGCTTCGTGCCGGACATCGACTTCACGCACATCGCGCTGATCCAGCTGCTGCAGGGTCTCGGCCTCGCGCTGTTCATCATGCCGATCAACAGCATCCTGCTGTCCGACCTGAAGCCGGACGAAATCGCCGCCGGCTCCGGCCTGTCGACGTTCCTGCGCACGCTCGGCGCGAGCTTCGCCGTGTCGATCACGTCGTTCCTGTGGGACCGGCGCGCGATCCTGCATCACGCGCAGCTCAGCGAGCACGTGAGCGCGTTCGATCCGGCCGTGCGGGCCGAAGTCGCGCGGCTTGGCGGCGGCGATCCGCAGCGCGCGGCGACGCTGCTGAGCAACCTGGTCGATGCACAGGCCTACCAGATTTCGTTCAACGACGTTTCGTTCGCGCTCGGCTGCGTGTATCTCGCCGTGATCGCGGTGGTGTGGCTCGCCCGCCCGCCGTTCGGCCCCGGCGCCGCCGCGAAACGATGAAGCGGGCGCTGCGCGGCCCGTTCCGACCCATGCTGTTCAATTCGATGGAGGTTGACCCGATGCATACCCACCACGCTGGAGAAACGCCGTCCGACCTGGCGACGCTTGCGGTGTTCGACGTCACGGAATTTCCGCTCGTCGTCGTGCGCAACGATGCGATCGCGGCCGGCTACGCGCAGCGCTGGCTCGACGACATGCACACGCTGATGCGGCACGGCGAGCCGTTTGTCATGATCTTTCCGCCGGCCCGCCCGGACGAACCGCACGACGACCGCAAGGAGCGCGGCATGTGGCTCAAGCAGAACCGCGCCGCGCTCGCCGAGGTCTGCCGCGCGCTCGTCACGATCGAACCGGACCCGAAGGAACGCGCCGCGGCCATCGCGAACGCGGCCGGCATCGAAAAGGCGTTCGGGATTCCGCTCGACGTGACGGCTTCGCTCGAAGACGCGAAGCAGGCGGGCCGGCGACGCCTGACCGAGGCGCTCTAGCGCGGTCCGTTCGCGCGCAACGCCTCGAACCGGTTGCGCAAGTCCGCCTGAATGCAGATTCCAACTAGATAAACGGGGTGGCTTGTATGAATGGACTGGATTGTCTGAAATGGTTGGTACCCGGCGACACGGACGCGTCATGGCAGCGGATGACCGACGCGGCCGCCGGGATGGGGTTCGACAAGGTCGTGCTGATCGTGTTGCCGTTTACCGGCGCGTCGTTCGATCTCGCGCGCAAGTGGAGCAGCGGCGTGCCTGGATGGACGGCGCTGTACCGGCAGCGCCAGTTCGACCGCGTCGACCCGATGCTGCGGCATTGCTTCCGCTCGGCGCTGCCGCTCGTCTGGGACGACGCGCTGTTCGCGCTGCCCGAGCAGCGGCCGTGCTACGAAGCGGCGTCCGCGTATGGCATGTGCAGCGGCGTCGTGCTGCCGGTGCGCGGCGCGAAAGGGGAGGTCGGCATGCTGTCGTGCGCAAGCGCAGACGACCTCGGCCGTACGCGCGAGCGCTGCGACCGCCATCTCGCGGCGCTGACGCTGCTGCGCGACATCGCGTGCGAAGCGATCGCCGGCACGCATTGCCATGCACCGCCCGACAGCGTGCCGCGGCTCAGCCGGCGGGAAGTCGAATGCCTGCGCTGGCACGCGGCCGGCAAGACGTCGTGGGAAATCGGCCATATCCTGAACGTGACCGAGTCGTGCATCAATTTCCACTTCATGAATATCCGCCGCAAGTTCAACGTGTCACGTCGGCACGAAGCCGTGCTGCGCGCGGTCGAGTGGGGGCTGATCAGCATCTCCGACGTGACGGTGCCCACCTGATGCGGGTGCGCCCGCGAGCCAGCGATCGAGAAACGCGCTGAGCCATGCCGCCGTCGCGCGGTCGTGCCGCAGGCCCTCATTTGCCTGCGTCGCGAGATCCTGCGCGCCGGGCGCCGACAGCTTGTGCGCGGCGGCCGTGCTCCAGCGCCGCATCATCGGATAGCTCACTTCCGGATGAAACTGGACGCCGTACGCGCGCGGCCCGTAACGAACGGCCTGGTTCTCGAAATGCTCGCCGGTCGCGAGGATCTCGAGCCCGGCGACGCGCTCGAAGCCCTCGCGATGCCACTGGTAGACATGCGACGGCCATGAACCGAGCCGTCGGCCGGCGGGCGTCGCGGCGATCGGCCAATAGCCGATTTCCGCACGCCCGTCCCGATGCGCGCTCACACGGCCTCCCAGATGGCGGATCATCATCTGCGCGCCGAGGCAGACGCCGAGAAAGGGCGCGGCCTCGCGCAGCGGCACCCCGATCCAGTCGATCTCGTCGCGCATCCAGCGATCGCCGTCATTCGCGCTCATCGGGCCGCCGAACACCACGGCGCCCGCATGATCGGCGAGCGTCGCCGGCAACGGATCGCCGAGCGGCGGGCGCCGAATGTCGAGCGGATGGCCGCGGGCCGCGAGCAGCCGCCCGATCCGGCCGGGGCTCGACTGTTCGCGATGCAGGACGATCAGGATCGGACGAAGTGCAAAGTGCGTCATGTCGTGTGATTGAGTAGGAAGTCAGCCCGGCTGGCCGCGCAGCGCGTCGAACGACACCATTACCTGTTCGCGGTAGGCGGGCCGTCGGCACAGGCGGGCGTACCAGGCCTCGACGTGCGGCAACGGCGGCCGCTCGACGTCGAGCGAGAAATAGCGGAACAGCGTCGCGCCGGCCGGAATGTCGGCCAGGCCCGGCGTTGCGCCGCCCAGAAAAGGCTGCGTCGACAACAGCCGGTCGAGCAGCCGGTAGTGCGTGGCGCTGCGCTCGGCCTTGTCGCGCACGATCGCGTCGTCGCGCCGCTCCCGCGGCGTTCGCACCAGCGCCCAGAACAATCCGGTCATCACGTCGGGCTCGAGCGAAGTCTGCGACCAGTCCATCCAGCGCTCCGCGCGCGAACGTGCGAACGTGTCGCGGCACCAGAACGGATTGTTCGGCACGCGCGCGGCGAGATAACGCAGGATCGTGTGCGACTCCCAGACGACGTCGCCGTCCCAGTCGATCACCGGGATCCGGCAGGTCGGGTTCAGCGCCGCGAACGCGGGGGTCTGCAGCGAGCCGTGCTCGCCGCCGGCCGGGATGTGCCGGTACGGCAATCCCAGCTCGCCGATGAGCCACAACACCTTCTGCACGTTGAACGACGTGCGGCGGCCCCAGACGGTCAGCATCGCGCGGCATCCCCGCAGGCACCGGCATCCGCGCACGCCGCATAGCGGTCGAGACCGGCGGCGAGATCGGCGATCAGGTCGTCGGCATCCTCGAGCCCGATGTGCAGGCGCACGCCGCGGCTGCCGGGCGGCCAGCGCTCCGCGAGGCCGTGCGCGCCCAGTTCGAACGGCAGCGCGAGGCTCTCGTAGCCGCCCCACGAGTAACCGAGCCCGAACAGCGTCAGGTGGTCGAGAAACGCTTCGATCGCATGCTGCGGCGCAGGCCGCAGCACGACCGAGAACAGCCCCGATGCGCCGCCGAAATCGCGGCGCCACAGCGTGTGGCCGTCGTCGCCGGGCAGCGCCGGATACAGCACGCGCTGCACCTCGGCGCGCGACGCGAGCCAGCTCGCGACCGCGAGCGCGTTGCGCTGGTGCTGCCGCAGCCGCACGCCGAGCGTGCGCAACCCGCGCAGCGCGAGGTAGACGTCGTCGGGGCCCGCGCACAGACCGAGATCGCCGTACAGTTGCTTCAGCGCGGGCCATGCGCGCTCGTTGGCCGATACCGTGCCGAGCATCGCATCCGAATGCCCGACCAGGTACTTGGTGCCGGCCTGGATCGACAGGTCGATGCCGAACGCATGCGGCCGGAAGAAGAGCGGCGTGGCCCAGCTGTTGTCCGCGATCACCAGCGCGCCGTGCGCATGCGCGAGCCGGACAAGCGCGGGGATATCGTGCATGTCGAACGTATAGGACCCCGGAACTTCGACGTACAGTGCCCGCGTGTTCGCGCGGAATGCGGCTGCAACGGGCGTGCCGGCGTCGTACCAGGTCGTCTCGACGCCGAGCCGCGCGAGCACGCCTTCGCACGCATGACGCACCGGGCCGTAGACCGATGCGGTCATCAGCAGGTGATCGCCGGGTTTCAGGCAGGACAGCAGCGCAAGCGTGCACGCGGACAACCCCGACGGACACAGCACCGCGCCGGCGCCGCCCTCGAGGCTCGTCACCGCGCGCTCGAGCGCGTCCGTCGTCGGTGTGCCGCGGCGGCCGTAGATATACGGCTGCGTACGGTTCAGCAGATCCGACACCGTCGGGCTGAGCACGGTCGACGCATGGTAGACGGGCGGATTGACGAAACCGTGCCACGCGGCGCTGTCGCGGCCCGCGTGCGCGAGCCGCGTGTCTTCGTGCAGTCGGTCATGCATGCCGTCGCGCGGCTGCGATGCATGCTCGTCGGCGGACTTCACGGCCATAGCGCGCACCGTTCCCAGCGTTGACCGGCGCGACGGTAGGCCTGCCGCGCGAAGCGCCGCGCGCTGTCCGCGCGCCAGAATTCGGCTTCGTCCGGCGCCAGCGCGTACAGGTGCCAGTCGTCAGACACGAGGGTCGGGTCGGCGGCCAGCCGCGCGAGCTGCGCGTCGATCGCGCGCGTCAGGTCGGCGGGATCGTCGAGCCGTTCGCTTTGCCGTCCGGCCAGGATGCTCGCGCGCGACCGCTCGGGGCGGCCCGCGAAATCGGCGCGGCCTTCGGCGGCCGGCAGCCGTTCGACCGGGCCGCTCAGCCGGACCTGGCTCGCGATCGCCGGCCAATAGAACGTCAGTGCGGCGTACGGCCGATTTTCGAGCTGGCGCCCCTTGGGGCTGCGCGTGCTCGCCGCGAAATGCCAGCCGCGCGCGTCGACGTTCAGCAGCACGACGGAGCGCGCGTCGGGCCGTCCGTCCGGGCGGACCGTCGACAGCGTCATCACCTGCGGTTCGAGTGCCCCGGCGGCGACGGCCTCGTCGAGCCAGCGCTCGAACTGCGCGTGCGGCGTGTCGGGCCAATCCTGGGCGGGCACGTGCGGCGCCGCGTGCGCGAGTGTTTTCAGCGCCTTCAGGCGCGTTGCGATCGTATCCATGGCGTGGCTCATGCGATGCCGAAGCGGGTCGCGCGGCCGATCAGCCGATGCGCGGCGAGATAGTCGGGGACTTCCGCGAGGAAACCGTCGACGACGGCCGCGGCGACGCGGCGGCCGCCGGATTCGCGCCGCGCGGTGTCGAACGCGTCGATCACGCGGCGGGCGAGGGCGACTTCGTCGGCCGTCGGCGTGAGCACGCGATTGACGACCGGCACGAACTGCGAGTTGACGATCGCTTTCGCCTGATAACCCAGGCCGCGCGACACGCGCATGTCGAGCTCCGCGCCTTCGTTGTCGGCATAGCTGTACGGGCAGTCGATCGCCGTGACGCCGACCGCCGCGCATTCGACGCGAAAACGCGAGCGCACATAGTCGAGCTCGCGGCCCGCGCGCGTGCGCTCGGCGCCCATGTCGGCCACCATGTCCTCGGTCGCGACGAGCACGGCCGTCACGCGCGGGCTCGAACGCGCGATCGCCATCGTGTTCACGAGGCCGAGCGTTGTCTCGACGTTCGGCACCAGTTCCGTCGAACCGGGCGCGATATCGTATTCGCGCTCGAAACGCGTCACGGCTTCGTCGAGCGCGACGACCTGCTCGGGCGTCGCGACATACGACATCATCACGATGTCCGGGCGGCCGCGCATCGCGGCGCGCAGGTCGTCGATCCCGCCCGCGTCGAGCGGGTTCACGCGCACGGATGCCAGTATGCCGGCGTCGCGCCAGCCCGCGAGCACGCGCTCGCTGAGCTCGCGCGCGGCCGGACGCCGGTCGGGCGGCGTAAAGGTTTCGAGTTCCTGGATCAGGACGTCAGCGCCGCTCGCGGCGCCGTCAACGAGCGCATCGTGATCGGCGCCGGCGAGAAACAGCCAGGAGCGGCGCAGGCGGGAAGGGCGTCGGTTCGTCGGTGTCATGCGTGGTTTCCTGTAGGGCGCGTGTTACGCGTATCGATGGCGCGGGCGTTCAGCCGGCGCGCATCATCTGGTTGAAGATGTTCTTGCGATGCATTTCCTCGGTCCCGCCGACGCTCATGAAGCCGAGCGCATCCGATGCGAACGCGGCCACCGGCCCGGCCTGGTAGCCGAGGCTGCCGTACAGCCGCACGAGGCCGAGCGCGCCGTCGACGAGATCCTGCGCGCCGACCAGCTTCGCGATCGAGCAGGTCATCAACGCGTGCGGGTGATCCGTCAGCAGCTGCGCGAGCGCGCCGCGCGCGAGCCACGTGCCGCGCTCGATGCCGATCTGCAGGTCCACGAGACGGCCCTGCACGTACTGATGCGCGTCGATCGTGCTGTCGAAGCTGCGCCGGTCGCGGCAATAGCCGATCGCGTCGCGCAGATACGGCGTGGTCACCTGCGCGGCAACGAGACCGTAGTAGAGGCGGCCGAGCGAAATGATGTCGATCAGGTTGCCGAGCCCTGCACCGGGCTCGCCCAGCAACTGGCTGCGCGCGATCGGGCAGTCGTCGAAATGCAGCGCGCCGGTGGGCAGGTCGTCGAGGCCGAGCTTGCGGTCGGGCGCGGCGACGGTCATGCCCGGCTGGTCGCGATCGACGATCACGAGCGCGGTATTGCGCCGGCCGGGCGTATCGATGCGCGTGACGACGAGGATGAAGCGCGCGAGCGGCGCATGCGCGATATTGAATTTGCTGCCGGTCAGCCGATAGCCGTCGCCGTGCTCGACCAGCTTCGTCGCAATGCTGCGCACGTCGGTGCCGGTGCCCGGTTCGGCAATCGCGGTCGCGCTCAGCTCGCCGCGCAGGATCGCGCCGAAATAGCGGTCCCGCTGCGGCGCCGTGCCGTATCGTTCGAGCGCGCGCACCATGCCGGCCTGCGCGATCACCGACAGCAGCAGCGCCGGGCGGCGGATCGCCGACGCGAGCCCCTCGAGTGCCGCGGAAAAGTGCCACCAGCCGTGACCGTCGCCGCCGTACGTCTCCGGCACGATCATGTCCCACAGTCCCTCCTGCCCGAGCCGTGCCCAGCCGGCTGCGTCGAAGCCGACGGGCGCGCTGCCGTCGTGCTCCGCGGCAGCCGCGATCTCCGCGCCGATCCCGCGAAAACGCGCGAGCGTCGCATGCTGTTCCTGCGTCCAGTCAAATGGCATCTGTCGTGTCTCCGGTCGAAGCGGCGCGGCCTTCGACGGCGCGCCAGCGATGTCGACAAGATTACGGGGGCACGGACAGCAGGGGTACTGGCAGTAGTGGTAGTTGCCGGGTGCGTGCTCGGCACGCCGTCGAAGATCGACCGCGGTGTCGCGGATGCGGCCCCGTGGTTTCCTCGCGCGCGCATTTCGCAAGCCGACGTCATGGAGGCATCGCGTTTCGGATCGCCACGGTGGTCGTGCCTCAGGCGATCAACAGCGCTGCATCGATCGGCAGGCCTCGGCGCTGGTCGGCAAGAACAGCGGGGCATGGCAGCCGCTGCCGCCTGATTTACCGCCCCGATCGTAGGGCAGAGAGAAGTCGGCTCGTCATGGCACGACAAATATCATTCAAATTGGCATCTGCCGCTCATGCAGCCGTCAATAGACGCCTGGCTCGCCTGCCGGGCGATGCTTGAACCGTCGGTGCACCCAGTAGTACTGCTCGGGAAATCGAAGGATCTGCTCCTCGAGAAAGGAATTCATCGTGCGCGCATCGAACGACTCGCTGCCGGTCGGATAGCTGTCGAGCGGCTCGAAGATGGTCAGCTTGTAGCCGCGGAATTCCGGCAGCACTTCGGTCACGAACGGTACGACCCGCGCGCCGCTCAGCTTCGCCAGCCGCGATACCGACGTCAACGTGCAGGCCTGCACGCCGAACAGCGGCGCAAACACCGAACCCGTCGTGCCGTGATCCATGTCCGCGGCGAGCATCACCGGGGTGCCCGCGCGAAGTAGTCTGACGAGGTGTTTCGCGCTCGCACTGCGTTCGATCATCTCGGCGCCGAAGCGCCCGCGCTGACGTTTGGCGAGGTCGCACACGCGACGGTTCGACATGCGCGTGTAGAGTGCCGCCACGGGCAGCGACGACGAATAGAGCATGCAGCCCACCTCGATGCCGACGAAGTGAAAACCCATGAAGATCGTCGGCGGCGCATCCGGATCGTGGAGATCGATGCGGCTGTCCATCTCGACCAGGCGATTGAGCGACCGAGCGTTGCCGAACCACTGGAATCCGCGCTCCAGGTAGCTCCGGACGACATGTTCGAAATGGGCACGCGCGAGCACGTCGCGCTCCTCGTCGGTCTTCAGCGGAAAGCAGAGTTGCAGGTTGACATGCACCACGTGCTTGCGTCGGCTCGGTATCCGGTAGAGCGCAGCGCCGATGCCGCTGCCGGTTCTCGCGACCAGCGAGTACGGAAGAATGGACAGGAACCGTAGGAGGCCGAACAGCAGCCAATACCCGAGAGCGTTCATGATGATGATGGACTTCCGTCTGATGACTGCCCGGCGCCGCTCGAGTCGAGTGATGGGGTACGGGGAAATCGGGTTGTGTCGAGACCGTGCAGGGCAGTTGCTTGCGCGACCGCCTCCGACGGCGGCCGCGCGCCAGCGCCGATGATGGCCGACCGCTTCGATCCGACGTTCGAAGCGATACATGATGGCGGGCGGAAAGTTCATCCACGCGATGCCGAGCCGGACGGCGCGGATGCGCATGGCCTCCAGATAGCGCGCCGGGTTCGGGCAGCGCGGCACATACGTGAATCGATGGAACGCGCCACCGGCAGCCAGGTGGCGCGCGAAGGCGCAGGGAACGATCGCGGCGGCCGGTTCGACCGGCATCGCGACGATGTGGCACTCCGCTCACGATAACACGTGCGTGCTCCCCGCCGAAGAAGTCGCCCGTCATGCCGTAGACCAAAATAAAGTCGTCACCGTTTGCGAAGGAAAGTTGTCACTTCGCCGGTCGATGTCGACTGGAAGATTCGAAACTCTCGGAAATTCATGAGGTTGTGCGTTGCGAAATAAAGTTGTCACTGGCCGCGGCCTTGCGAAGACCAGTGTCAACCCCCCTGCGGCGCCGGCACCTCCTGGTCACGCGTTGCCCTGATCGCCAGTTTCGGGCCGTAATCAGGCCATCGTGATAAGAAGGTACTCGCTGGCGCGTTCATCCCGACGTCAGGATCGGCACGCGACAAAGAATGGCTGTTCTGGGGCGACGCGAACGATGCTGAACGACCCAGAATTGCCGTTCGCTGGATCAAAGTTTTGGCGTCGGGTAACGAAATACACCGGTCATTCGACTACAGGGCCGTAATCTCAAAAAGACCGGACTCGATGCCATGGTGGCCGCACCATGATCAAACGACGCTTCAAACGAGGCAATGCGTCGGAAAAAACCATCGCGGTTTTCGTCAGACCAGTCGACTAGCCCCGCGAGTGGCTCAAGCGGGCAGGTCTAAACTCAAAAGAGCTAACTTCAGTGCCTAGCGCCGTGCGATCGAGGCGACGTTGCCCACGCTGTCTAATACACGATGGCGCTGTTGCGTCAGCCCGCCCGCGTATTGACTGCGACGTTCGCATTGCCGTACTGCTGCGACTGAGCATGGCATTAGGTAAGCAGCGGTGTAAACCCCAACTCATCATTCCCACTGAATGGGAATCGCATTTTTGTCCAGCGGGAGCGACGTGGCATTCTGCGTCATCGGAATCGCAACTCTTCGGGCAAGACTCAACGTGAAACAGGAATCCAGCGTCATCGGCGCCGAGCGCCTGCTGCTCGTACTTACTGCGCTCGCGAGTCACGGTAAAGCCATGTCCGTGAAGGACATGCTCGGCGTGACCGGCCTCGCGCAAAGCACGCTCTATCGCCAAATCACGCTGCTTAAGCGCTGGGGCTTCGTGACGGAGGACGCGGGCTGCTATGCCCCCGGTCCCGTGAGCTTGCAGCTCGCACTCGGCTTCGACATCAATTCGATGCTGGTCGAAGCGAGCCGCGACGGCATGGCGGAGCTCTCGCGCGCGACGCAGGAGAGCGTCGGGCTCATCATCGCCGTGAACGACCAGGTGATCTGCCTCGAAATGGTCGAGAGCACGCACTCGCTGCGTTGCTCGTTCGAAAAGGGCCGCGCGGTGCCGTTGCGCGCGGGCGCGTCCGCCAAGTCGCTGCTCGCCTTCATGGCGGAGAAAACGCGCAACGAGGCGCTGGAGCGTCAGTTCGCCGGTGACGACACGGCGCGGGCCGCCCTTGAAACGGAGCTTGAGCGAATTCGCGCGCGCGGTTATGCCGTAAGCGACAGCGAAGTCGATCCCGGCGTCTGGGGCGTGAGTGCACCGGTGTTCCGGCGAATGTCGCGCAGCGCGGGCGCATGCGCATCAATCACGCTGATGGCCCCGTCCTCGCGCGCGGCGGGTCGCGAACAACAACTCGCCGACTGGACCGTGCGAACGGCCAACGGCATCTCCACCCGACTGCAATCTGCCTGAGCCTCACTCAACGACGATCATACACTCTGGAGCCCGCACCATGAAATTGAAAACCCTTCTCTCCGCTGCAAGCCTCGGCATGGCGCTGCTGACGGCGATCGCGCCCGGCACGGCATTCGCGCAGGATTCGAACGTGCTCAACGTTGCAACCGACGCGACCTTCCCGCCGATGGAATTCGTCGACAAGGGCCAGCGCACCGGCTTCGACATCGATATCATGAACGCACTGGCCAAGGCGATGGGCAAGCAGGTCCAGTGGACGGACATCGACTTCAAGGGGCTGATTCCGGGTCTCGTGGCGCGGCGGTTCGACGCGGCGATCTCGGGCATCTACATCACGCCGGAGCGCGCGCAGGTGGTCGATTTCACTCAGTCGTACTTCGCGGGCGGCCTCTCCGCGCTCGTCAAGGCGGACTCGCCGATCAAGACCCTCGCCGATCTCAACGGCAAGAAAGTAAGCGTGCAGGTCGGCACCAAGTCCGTCAATTTCCTGCGCGACAACTATCCCCAGGTGCAGCGCGTGGAGGTGGAAAAGAACCAGGAAATGTTCGATCTCGTCGGTATCGGCCGTGCCGACGCCGCCGTCACTGGCAAGCCCGCAGCGTACCAGTTCGTGCGCACGCGCCCCGGTTTCCGCGTGCTCGATAAGGAGCTGACGACCGAAGCGTACGGCATCGCGGTGCGCAAGGACGAATCGCAACTGCGCGACCAGATGAATGCCGCGCTCGCGAAGATCAAGGCGGACGGCACCTACAACGCTATCGTGAAGAAGTGGTTCGGCGCGAGTGCCAGCACCACGGCGAACGCGAAGTAATTCGGCGGACCCGAATCATGCAACTCGACTTCACGCCGGCATTCGCCGGTTGGGCCGACATCGCGCACGGCGCGCTGGTCACGGTGGAAGTGACCGCCGCCGCGCTCGTGCTCTCGTGCCTGCTCGGCCTCCTGATCGGCATCGGCCGGCTCTATCCGCAGCGGCGGCTCGTTTATGGCTTCTGCACCGGCTATCTGATCTTCTTCCGCGGCACGCCGCTGCTCGTGCAGCTGTTTCTGCTGTTCTTCGGCTTGCCGCAATTCGACATCCTCTTGCCCGCGTTCGTGTGCGGCATGCTCGGGCTCGGGCTGTATTCGGCGGCCTACGTGTCGGAGATCGTGCGCGGTGCGATCCAGTCGGTGGATCGCGGACAGATGGAAGCGGCGCGCTCCATCGGCATGTCGTCGGGACAGGCCATGCGCGCGATCATTCTGCCGCAGGCCATCGTGCGCATGATTCCCCCGCTCGGCAACGAGTTCATCGCGCTAATCAAGAACTCGGCCCTGGTGTCGCTGCTGACGATTCACGACCTCATGCATGAAGGCCAGAAGATCATCAGCGTGTCCTACCGGTCGCTCGAGGTGTATATCGTGATCGCGCTCGTGTATCTCGTGCTCACGCAAACGACCAACTTCATTCTTCATCGCGTCGAGCGTCGGCTGCGCGCAGGAGGTATGGTGCAATGAGCAGCGCTCAACCTATCGTCAGCATTCGCGAACTCACAAAGTCGTTCGGCACACATCGCGTATTGAACGGCATCGACTTCGACATACAGCCGAGCCAGGTCGTGGTCGTGATCGGGCCGAGCGGTTCGGGCAAGAGCACGTTCCTGCGCTGCTGCAACGGGCTGGAGCAGCCCGAGCGCGGCACGATCGATATCTGCGGCCACCGGCTCGTCGATCACGGCACGATGCTCAAGGACCGCTCGCTCAACGCGCTGCGCACCGAAGTGGGCATGGTGTTCCAGTCGTTCAACCTGTTTCCACATCTCTCGGTGCTGCACAACATCACGGTGGGTCCCCGCATGCTGCGCGGCGCCTCGAAAGCCGACGCCGAAGCCGCTGCGCTTGCCCTGCTCAAAAAGGTGGGCCTCGAGCACAAGGCGCATGCGATGCCCGCCAGCCTTTCTGGCGGCCAGAAGCAGCGCGTCGCCATCGCGCGGGCTCTGGCGATGCAGCCGCGTGTCATGCTCTTCGACGAACCGACTTCGGCGCTCGACCCCGAACTCGTGGGCGAAGTGCTGCAGGTGATGAAGCTGCTCGCCTCCGAAGGCATGACCATGCTCGTGGTCACGCACGAGATGGGCTTCGCGAAAGAAGTGGCGGACGTCGTGGTTGTAATGGACGGCGGCGAGATCGTCGAAGCGGGCCCTCCCGCGCAGATTTTCTCGACGCCCACGCAACCCCGTACGCGCTCATTCCTCCAGGCAGTGCTGTCGCGCGCGTGAGCCCGACCTTGATACGCGGCGCCGCACTCGTGGCGTCGCCGTGGAAGAACGGCGGCGGCATCACGCGCGAAGTCGCGTCCTGTGCGTACGAGTGGCGCGTGAGCATTGCCGATATCGATCGCGACGGACCGTTCTCGCGTTTCGACGGCATCGACCGCCTGTTGATAGTTCTCGACGGGGCAGGGATGACGCTCGGCGCAGGCGTCCTGGGTGAGTTTGACGTCGCGCGCTTCCCCGGCGAGGCGCCGGTGACGGCACACCTCGCAAACGGCCCGGTGCGGGTGTTCAACCTGATGACATACCGTGGCGCGGCGCGCGCCTCGGTCGACATCGTGCGCGCACCGGGGCGCCGGACCCTCGCCGCGGACACGGCTTTGCTGCTTTGCGCGCAGGGATCTGTCGAGGTGCAGGCCGGGCCGGCGTGCATCGCGCTGACGCCACTCGACACGCTGCGCATCGACCGGACGAATCCCGTCGAGATCACCATAGAAGGAGACGGCGTGCTGGTGTGCACGTCGCTGGATACGGAAGCCGACTCTTGAATTCATCCCCGAAATCGCTCTTCGCAGCGCATGCGCTGCTGCCGGACGGCTGGTGTACCAACGTGCTGATCGAGTGGAACGACGCCGGTACGCTCGTCGCCGTTACGCCCGACACGACCACCGCGCCGGCGGATGCCGCGCGTGCAGCGGGGCCGGTCATTCCGGGCATGCCGAACCTGCATTCGCACGCGTTTCAGCGCGCCATGGCCGGCCTCACGGAGTACCGTGCCAATCCCACGGACAGCTTCTGGAGCTGGCGCGACCTGATGTACCGATTCGCCGCACGCATCACGCCCGAGACGCTGGGCGCGATAGCGCGCTGGCTGTATGTCGAGATGCTCAAGGCCGGCTATACGTCCGTCTGTGAGTTCCACTATGTGCACCACGCGCAGGACGGCGGCCGTCACGCGCATCCGGCCGAACTCGCGCAGCGCGTCGTGGATGCCGCGAGCGAGACCGGCATCGGCATGACGATGCTGCCGGTGCTCTACCAGTACAGCGGCTTCGGCGCTCAACCGCCGCGCGCCGATCAGCGCCGCTTCATCAACGCGACGGACGCCTTTCTGAAGCTTCTCGGCACGCTGCGCTCCGCGCGTCCGGAACACGGCGCGCTGTGTTACGGAATCGCGCCACACTCGCTGCGCGCTGTATCGGAAGATTCATTGCGCGCCGCGCTTGAAGGACTCGACGCGATGTCGCCTGGCGCACCAGTGCATATCCACATTGCGGAGCAGACAGCGGAAGTCGACGCCTGTGTCGCGACGCTTGGCGCGCGGCCCATACAATGGCTGCTCGAGCGTTTCGACGTCGACGCGCGCTGGTGCCTCGTGCATGCGACGCACGTCGACGAAAGCGAAACGCTCGCACTCGCTGAGAGCGGTGCGATTGCGGGCCTGTGCCTTACGACCGAAGCGAATCTCGGCGACGGCCTGTTCCCCGCAAGCGACTATCTCGATGCAGGAGGCGCGTTCGGCGTCGGCTCGGATAGCCATATCAGCGTGGACTGGCGCGCGGAACTGCGCTTGCTCGAATATGGCCAGCGGCTCGCGCGGCGTCAGCGCAACGTGCTGGCCTCGCCGCAGGCATCGCATGTCGCGGACCGCCTGTTCCATGGCGCGCTTGCGGGCGGCGCACGTGCGACCGGCCGCGCGGCCGGTGCCCTCAAGCAGGGCGCGCGGGCGGACTGGATCGTGCTCGACCCTGACCATCCCGATCTCGCCGAGCAGACCAGCGCGACGTGGCTGTCGTCCGCAGTCTTTTGCGAGCACGGCGACACGCCGGTGCGCGACGTCTTCGTCGGCGGCGAGCGCGTGATCCACGAGCGCCGTCATCGCGACGAAGCCAGGCTTTACGCGGACTATCGCCGGGCGCTGGTGCAGCTTCTCGCCGACGCCTGAGCGTAACCGTCAACCGATCCCAGGCACCATGAACGATCTCATCTCACTCGAACGCGGCGATGCGCCGCTAATGATTTCCATTCCCCATCTGGGCACGCAGATTCCGGATGCGCTGCGTGACCGGTACACAGATATCGCGCTGACGGTTGCTGACACCGACTGGCATCTGGACCGCCTCTACGGATTCGCCCGCGCGCTCGGCGCAACGATTCTCGGTGCGCGCGTGTCGCGTTACGTGATCGACCTGAACCGGCCATCGAACGACGAAAGCCTGTATCCCGGGCAGACCACCACGTCGCTGTGCCCGACCGAAACCTTTCGCGGTGAGCCGCTGTATCGCGAGGGCTGCGCCCCGGACGCGGCCGAGCGCAATCGCCGCGTGGCCACTTACTGGCAGCCGTATCACGACGCCCTGCATGAAGAACTGACGCGCCTGCGCCGCCAGCATCGCAACGTGCTGCTGTGGGAAGCGCACTCGATCGCGAGCGTGCTGCCGCGCCTTTTCGAAGGCAAGCTGCCGGACTTGAACATCGGCACGCAGGATGGTCGCACCGCCGCGCCTTCAGTGCAGAAAGCGGTGCAGCGCGTCGCCGCGGCGAGTCCGTTCACGTGGATTACGAACGGCCGCTTCAAGGGCGGCTTCATCACGCGGCACGCCGGTGCGCCGCAGGACGGCGTGCACGCGGTGCAGCTGGAGATGTGCCAGTCCACCTACATGAGCGAAAACGCGCCGTTCGACTATCTGCCCGAGGTCGCGAAGAAAGTAGAGCCAGTGGTACGCGGCATGGTGAATGGTGCGCTCGACGCAATCGTCAAGCTGACTCGGGACGCCTCGCAGGCGGAATGAGTTCGATACTTCCTTGTCGCGACCTCTTGGAGCACATTCTGAAGACCACTTGTGCCAATCCGACCGAGCAGGGACGCTCTGTCCAATACGCGCTTCTAGAAGTTCGCTAGCGCTCGGAGCAGGCGCGCGTATTCCGCATGCGGCAAGTGGAAGCCCAGCAGCGTCGAAGAGAGTGAAGCTCATTGCAGAATGCTGCGACCCCGTGACTACGTCGGGTAAGGTCGATAGCTCAGGTCGGCCCTCTCTGCTGAAAGATCGCTTGCTGGATTGACGAGTCCCCTGAATGTCTAGCGCCTCAATCGAATCAAGGTCCCTATTTGGCCGGACTAAGTCAGCCGATTTGACGCTGCCTGTTTGATCTAGTCCAACCCCCACAACACTGCCCTGCCACCATCGGCGAACCTAGCTTGAAACAAGGGGCATCCAACCTGAACACTGCGTCGTGACAAACTGCATCTGTGCGCCAGGAATCGATCAAGAAATCAGGAACTTACCGTGGGAAGTCGAGGCCTACTACGCGAGTTGGCAAATTTAATGCGGACGTAGGCGAGTTGACGACATTGTTTTGAGAGGACCATCAATAAAGTCGTCAACTCGCGGGCCGGAAGCCTTGATCCACGAGGATTCTGGAGTGACGTATTTTGCTCTACGCATGCCGGGTCGGGCCGCATCCATCCGCATGATCCGCAACGCGGGAAACCGATGCCGAAGGGCGTTCGCGAAAGCGGGCCGGTTCCTCCTGAAACTCACGGCCTTCCTCGCCGGCTATCGCCAATCTGCCTTCATCAAGGCCGATCCCCGCAGGGTGCCGCATCTCGTTTGGTAGCCCTGCATCGTTTCGCGAACCTCGATCCATTTTGTCGGTTTTCGCACCATTGATTTCGGTCAACGTCCGATCCCGTCGCGCGCCGATGATGGAGGCAAGTCCAAACGTCGCATGTACGCCAGTCCATCCCGCGAGGTCCGTATGTACACGAATATCATGGTCGCCGTAGACGGTAGTGCTTCGTCCAGACAAGCCCTCGACGAAGGCCTGAAGATGGCCCGCCTGCATCGGGCCCGTCTGTTTGCCGTTTTCGTCGTCGACAAATCCATTCTGCTCAGCTACGCCGGACGACTCGATCCGAATGCATTGATCGAGGAGGTCAGACACGACGGCGTAGCGGTGCTGCGGGACGCCGAGCGGACGATCGCGCACGCCGGAGTGAACGGCGATACGGAAATCGTCGAAACGGAGCTCGGTCAGGATGTTGCGGAACGCCTGCAGCACTATGTCGCCGAACATGCGATCGATCTGGCCGTACTCGGCACGCATGGCCGGCGCGGCATCCGGCGCGCGATGCTCGGCAGTGTCGCGGAACGCTTCCTGCGCACGTCGATTTGCCCGGTACTGCTCGTGCGCGGCGACGACGCGACGCGTGCAGCCGTTGCGGCCGCATAGCGCAACTGCGCAAGCGCCGGTCGGTGCGCCATCCCGTCAGGAGAGCGTCATGGAAATCTCGTTTCCCGTCGAATCGCCGTCATATTCCGGGCAGGAGCCTGCGCTGGCCTTTCCGGCACTGGTAGAAGGCCGGCGCGTGCAATGCGCGATCACGGCCGCGGCACTGGAAGATCATTTCCTCGCCGCGTCGCCTCGGGAGCCGGATCTCGTGGCCGCGTTCTCGTGCAATCGTCCCGCCATCGAAAGCGCGGCACGCCGCATGCTCGAGGAACTCGGCGGCCGGCCGATCCTGCTCCACAGCGGATTTTTCCGGTTCTGTACGTAACCGGCTCGCGCCGTTGACGCGTATCAAGCCGCAGCCGGCCCGCCCGTCTACGCTGGATTCCTGACAGGACGGTTCGTTCCCCGCGCGACAGGCGTATGTCGCAGCGACGCGTCCCGCATTCCGGTCCGGCACCGTCAGGACGAACGCGCCGGGTCGATTCAACCGTTCGAGGAGTACATATCATGAGCAACCTGACTCGCTACGATCCGTTTTCGATCGATCCCGTCTCCGACCTGTTTCAGGGACTGTTCAGGCCGTTGCGAGGCATGACGCTGACGGACGAACCCGATCTCGCGTCGATGAAGATCGACGTCACGGAAAGCGATAATGCCTACAAGGTCAACGCGGAATTGCCCGGCGTCGCGAAGGACGACATCGACGTCCAGGTGACGGGCCGGACCGTATCGATCAACGCAAAGATCGAACGCAACAACGAGCAGAAGGAAGGCGAGCGCGTGATCCGGCGCGAGCGCTACAGCGGCACGATCAGCCGCTCGTTCTCGCTGCCCGGCGAGATCGACGACGCGAACGCGACGGCAGCGTATCAGGACGGCGTGCTGTCGCTGACGCTGCCGAAGAAGACGCCGGCCGGACAGAAGAAGCTGACGATCGGGTGATCCGGCGGCACGAGATATCCGTTGACCTGCATCAGCGATCCGGCGCCGCGCGTGTGCAAATCTGGCTGCATGCGGCGGACAGGCGCGCCGCGGCTCACAGGAGTGCACGCGATGAAAACCGACAAGCAATTGAAGCAGGACGTTCAGGATGAACTGGAGTCGGACCCGGCGATCGACGCGACCCGCATCGGTGTCGAGGTGGCCGACCGGATCGTGACGATTTCGGGTCACCCGCCAAGCTACGCGGAGAAACTGGCGATCGAGCGCGCGGCGAACCGCGTGGCCGGCGTCAAGGCACTCGTCGTCGACATGACCGTGCATCTGCCTGACGACGACGTCCGCACCGACGAGGACATCGCCAACGCCGTGCGGTCGGTCCTGCACTGGACGGTCGGTCTGAACGACGATGCGGTCAAGGTGCAGGTCGAGCACGGCTGGATCACGCTGTCCGGCACGGTCGACTGGGCATACCAGAGCCATGCGGCCGTGCGCGCGATCTCGCAGATGCGCAGCGTGACCGGCGTGACCAACCACATCAGCGTGCAGGGGGCGATCGGATCGGCCGACATCGGCAGCAACATCAAGCGCGCGATCATGCGTCACGCGGAGCGCGAGGCGAAACACATCGCGATCGAGGTGCGCGACGGCACCGTGCGGCTCTCCGGCAAGGTCGGCTCGTTCTCCGAGCGCAAGGCCGTGCGCGGTGCCGCGTGGTCCGCACGAGGCGTGCGTGCCGTCGTCGACGACCTGGTCGTCGAGTGAACCCGGCCAGCGGCGGCCGGATGCGCCGTCCGCGTGGATGATGGAGGGAAGTCAGATGACAGTGTCAGGCGAAGTACATGATGCGGACTGGTCGGTGGCGATCGAGACGATCGCCGCCGAAACGGGCGGCTATCATTGCAGGATCCATGTGACGCTCACGTCGCCGGATGGCGCATGCGAACACACGTTCGCGCATAACAGGGCCCATGCCACCGAGCGCGAGGCCGCGGTCGAAGGGCTGCGAGCCGGGATGACGTGGGTCGAGATGAGGAAATCGAACACGTTCACGGTCTGAATCGCCGGCCGTCGCGGACGTGTCGCATCGACGATGATTTCCCGGGGCACGCAAGGCGACACGCGCCATCGCACGCATTCGTGTGACTACTCGTCCGCTGGATCTCGTGCGGAACCCGGTGACGACGGACGCGCGACGTGTTCGCCTTGCCGCCGGACATGATGCGCGACCGCGTCGGTCACGGTCGGAAAGAAGCTGGCCGATCCGAACACGTCGAACAAGCCGTAAGCGCGCAGGCGATCCTTCACCGGGCCCTTCATTTCCGCGAAATTCAGCGCGATGCCTTGCTCGCCGAGTTCCTCGCGAAGCGCCACGAGCCGGTCCGCCGCGCTGACATCGATATCGGTGACGGGTTCTGCCGCGACGACGACTCGATCGACCGGGCCCGTCGCTTGCGTGAGCGCAGCGTGCAGATGCTCGCAGAAAATCTCGACATTGGCATAGAAGAGCGGGGCATCCCAGCGGAACAGCACGAGCCCGGGTGTTTGCACGGCGTCCGGATGTCGCGCAATGTCGTGATAACCGCGAACGCCCGCCAGCCGGCCAAGCACCGCATCGTACGGATGCCAGGCCCGCCAGACGAACGACAGCAGCGACAGCGCGCTCGCAAGCAGGACACCCGGTACGACACCCATGCCGACGACGCCCGCAAGGCACAGCACCGAAATCAGGCATTCGCCGCGGCGCATTCGATACAGTCGCACCACGCCGCGGACGTCGGCGATGCCGAACGCGGCGTAAATCACCACGGCAGCCAGCGCCGCACGCGGGACGAGCGTCAGCAGCGCCGGCGCGACAATGAGCAGCAACACGATGCAGGCCGCCGCGACGAGATTCGTGACCTGGCTTTGCGCGCCCGCGGCAATCGCGACGGGCGTGCGGGACGCGCTGCTGCTGACCGCGCAGCCCTGCATCACGCCAGCCAGCAGATTGGCCGCCCCCAATGCGACCAGTTCCTGGTTGCGGTCCGGCGTGTCGCCTGCACGAGCGGAAAGGGCGCGCGACAACATGCTGATGTCGGCGAACGACACCAGTGCCACGGCGACCGCGCCGGACGCGAGCGCGGTCACGTCGGCGAGCGACACGGCCGGAAGATGGGGCATGGGCGCGCCGGCGGGCAACGCGCCGACCGTCGCGACCCCGTGCAACGGCAATACGCGTGCGGCCAGGGTCGCCGCCAGCACGGCGATCAATACGCCGGGCCAACGCGGCGTCACGCGTTTCATGGCCGCAATCGCCGCCAGAACGCCCACGCCCAGCACGCACGCATCGATGGAAAACCGGTGCTCGACGAGCGCCCGCACGATATGCGACAGGCTGGAGAACACGTCGTTACCCGGCACGGACATGCCGAACAGCTCCGGCAGCCTGCCGACTGCAAGGGCGATGGCGATGCCGTTCAGGTAACCGTACTGGATCGGGCGCGACAGCAGATCGGTGACGAACCCGAGGCGGAGCGTACCGAGCAGGATGCAGATCGTTCCGGCCGATAGTGCCAGCGCGCCGGACAGCGCGACGGCCCGCTGCGGATCATGGTCGGCGAGCGGCGCGATGGCCGCTGCGATCAACGCGGCCAGCGCGGAATCCGGGCCCAGGACGAGGATCCGGCTCGGTCCGAGCACCGCATAGGCGAGCAACGCGGCGATCGATGCGTAGAGCCCGGTGACGGCGGGCAGGCCGGCCGCCTGCGCGTAGCTCATGCCGACCGGAACCAGCACCGCGGAGAGCGCCAAGCCCGCATACAGGTCGCGCGAGAGCCACGCACGCCGGTAGTTCGCGAGCAGCGCGATTCCCGGGAGCATGCGTGCGATGCGTCCGGAAAGAGGCCGGTTCATCGCGGTTTCGTCACGGAAAAGCCGGGGCGACGGACATGGCTTGCTCCGGCAAGCGTGCATTCGACGGGATGCCGTCGGACCGTAACAGGCGCGCGAAACGCAAGAGCGGGAAGCGCCATTGCGCCGGATGACGGGAGCGCGGCCGCCTGACCGGATACCGGCGGCGCGACACGACGGCACTCGACATCACGCAGCCTGGAGCGCCGAAAGCTGCAGCGCCCGGGCAAAACGGGCCAGCGAGGCAAGCGATCCCGTCACGCTTTCGTAGCGTTCGCGCCCGATCTGGGCATCGAGCATGACCATCATGCCGGCTTCGCGCGCAAGTGCGAGGAGCGTCTGCGTATCGGGTACCGTGCATCCTTGCGCAGCGGACCTGGAGGTGCCGGTGCGGCCGGCTGCCCGGCTTCCCGGTTCGAAACAAGACATCGCATGTGGCATGACGGCTCTCCTGGGCGAACGGCCGGGAATCGATGTGCGGTACGACCGGTCGTCGTGCATCCAGTATCGTTTCCGCTCCCGCGGGATTCAATCAGGCAGCCCCGAACCGCGTGTAGGAAACGGGCAGATGAAATCGGCCGATTCCTACATCGCGCGCCGCGGCGGCCGTGATCGCCGCTGCGCATACCAGCAGCCGATTGCGTGCCAGATGTCCTGCGCGGATTCGCAATAGACGAACAAGTCGAGATCGCTGCGATCGATCATCCCGTCATCCGCGAGAAAGGCGAAATCGACGACGCGGCGCCAGTATGCTTCGCCGACGAGTATGACCGGAAGCGGCGCGATCTTCCGGGTTTGCAGGAGCGTCAGCACCTCGAACAACTCGTCGCAGGTGCCGTACCCGCCCGGGAAGAACACGGCGGCTTTCGCGCGTTCGAGCAGATGCAGCTTGCGGATCGCGAAATAGTGAAAGCGAAAGCACAGGGCCGGCGTGAGATAGGGATTGGGCGCCTGTTCGCGCGGAAGTTCGATGTTCAAGCCGATGCTCGGTGCACCGTTTTCGTAGGCGCCTCGATTGGCGGCCTCCATGATGCCCGGGCCGCCGCCGGTGATCACGGCGAGCCTTGCCGTGCGGGTACGCCGGTCGGCACGGCCGACGATGCGCCCGAATTCGCGCGCGACGCGATAGTAGGCACTGTATTTGACCAGACGACTCGCGACCGCGACGGCGCGACGCCGGCGAGCATCGTGCGGCCGCTCCGCCAGCGCACGGCTCGCTTCGCGCAGCCGCGCATTGGCTTCGGCGGGCGCGACGATGCGCGTGCTGCCGTAAATCACGATCGTGTGGCCGATGCGTTCCTGCTGCAGACGCTCCTCGGCTTTCCAGTAGTCGAGTTGCAGCCGGATGCCCCGCATGCCGGGGCGCTTCAGGAGCGTCGTGTCTTCATCGGCCTGTATGCAGTTCGCGGTCTCGGCCCGGCGCCGCATCCGCGGCGACAGCGGGCGCGAGGGTCGCGCGCGACGTTGCCGGGCCCTGACAGCGGTCGGTTTGACGGCGCTCATGGTGGAAGGGGGGGCTGACAAGGCCGGTTACTGACTCAGGACCCATTGCACCAGTTGACGGGCGTCGTCACGCGTGAGCGGCCCGCCGCGCTCGGCGGCGGACGGCATCGGCGTATCGCCCCAATGCGCGCGGCCGCCGAGGCGCAGCTTGATTTCGAGTTGCTCCCGGGCGTGCGGTACGCCCCGGTAACGTTCCGCGATCTGGTGGAACGATGGCGCGAGAAACGGCATGTCGGATGTATGACAAAACATGCAGTGCTGGGCATCGACGAGCGCGGTCGGTTCGGGCACCGCCGTCTGGGCGGCCGCGATGCCGGCCGTCGCGGCGAGCATGCAGGCGGCGAGTAGGCGCGTGACGTTCATGTTTTTTTCCTCGTCAGGACGAAAGCGGGCGCGGCGCGCGATCAGGAAATCACTTCGTCGAGCGGTCGGCGCGGCGAATGCGGCACATGCGGGCCGCGCCCGATGCGCAGCAGCAGTTGCGGATGCCCGCGAAGCGCGAGCATGTCGCACAGCTGCGCGCGCAGTCCGGCCGTCTCGATCGGCTGGTTCAGGTACGACGCCGTGTAGCCCGCACGCGTCGCGACGAGCAGCATGCGCTCGAGCGCTTGCCCGGCGGCGAGCCAGGCATCGCGATCGTCGCGAGCCGTCGCGATGCAGACGATCAGCGGCGACGCACCGACGAGCTGGTGATGCAGCGCGGCCAGGCCGTTGCCGAGATCGAACGTGCGCACCGCGGTCGTCACGAGCGGCGCCGCGAAATCCAGCAGTGCCGGCACGCCGGCCGCGAACGCGGGCATGCCGTCGACGTGCCGGCGCGGATCGATCCAGCTCGCCAGTTCGCGCCGGAACCGCGGGTCGGCGAACTGCTGGCGATCCGCGTCGGCGATCACCTCGGCCACCCGCGCGCGCCGCGCGATCGAGTCGGCACAGGCCACGTCCGCGCCTTCCGCGGCGCCCGCCGCGATCAGCTCGTGCTGGAGCGCGTCCGGAACGGGTTCGGATTCGAACGGGGCGCGCGTCGTGACGCGCTCGGGGATCGCGGCGAACAGCGTACCCAGCTCCGCGTCGGTGTAGCCGTCGTCACACACGCGCACGAGTGCCAGGACGTCGGGATCGACGTCGGACGGGAACGCGCTGATCGTATGCGCGATCCCGGCATGATTGAGCGCGACGCGGAGGTTGAGCAACGCCGCCCCGCAACTGATGATCAGTTCGCGATCGTACGGATCGACCACGGGCAGCGCGCGAACCCGGTCCGCGCAGACAGCAATCGTCGTGCCGTCGACGATGAACCGCCACGGCTGGGAATTGTGGCTCGACGGCGCCAGCACCGCGTAGCCCAGCAGCGACCGCAGTCGATCGTCGAGACGGGGGCTTGCAGCAACGGGGGTAACGGATGTCATTCGGCAATCTCCAGGGAGCCGGCCAGCGGCGGAACGCCATTTCATCCTGTCAGCAACCGGCCGGCGGCCGTTGACCCACGTCAAGCCCGCGTCAGCGAGTCGTACGGACACGGTTCCAGGCGCCTACGCTTGGAACAAGCGAAGCGCGCGACGCCGATCGCGCGGGGGAGGCTCATATGCTTGCGATGATGTTCGACGGTACGACACCGGATTTGCGCGAGGCACACGTGCCGGACCCACGGCCCGCGGCGGGCCAGCTGCTGATCGACGTGCACGCATGCGGCGTGTGCCGTACCGATCTCCACGTCGTCGACGGCGATCTCGCGCATCCGAAGCTGCCGCTGATTCCGGGGCATGAAATCGTCGGGACGGTGCGCTCGCTGGGCGCAGGCGTGACGGGTTTCGCGGTCGGCGACCGGGTTGGCGTGCCATGGCTCGGCCGGACCTGCGGGCATTGCGCGTATTGCACCGCCGGACGGGAGAATCTGTGCGACAGCCCCGGATTCACCGGCTATACGATCGACGGCGGTTATGCCGAGCGCACCGTTGCGGACCACCGTTATTGCGTGCATCTGCCGCAGCGCTACGCCGACCGGGAGGCCGCACCGCTGCTTTGCGCCGGCCTGATCGGCTACCGTACGTTGCGCATGGCCGGCGACGCACGGCGAATCGGGATCTACGGGTTCGGCGCGGCAGCGCATCTCGTCGCGCAGATCGCACACCACGAAGGACGCCGGGTGTTCGCGCTGACGAAACCCGGCGATACCGCTGCGCAGCAGCTTGCGCTGTCGCTGGGGGCGGCATGGGCGGGCGGCAGCGACGAAGCGCCGCCCGAGACGCTCGACGCCGCGCTGATTTTCGCGCCGGTCGGCGCACTGGTGCCGGCGGCGCTGCGGGCGGTCGACAAGGGCGGGATCGTCGTGTGCGGCGGCATTCACATGAGTGACATCCCGGCTTTTCCGTACGCGTGGCTGTGGGGCGAGCGCCGCATCGCATCGGTGGCCAACCTGACGCGCGCGGATGCCGTCGCGTTCATGCGGATCGCCGACGCGACGCCGCTGCGGGTCGAAGCAACGCGCTATGCGCTGACCGACGCGAACCGCGCGCTCTCGGACCTGCGCATGGGGCATCTATCGGGCGCCGCCGTACTCGACATGCGCGGCTGAACCGCGCGACGTGCGAGCCGGAAAATCCGCGCGGTCAGATGCGCGCGAGCCCTTCCGAATCGACGATGCGGATCTGCTTGCCCTGCGTCGCGACGAGCCCTTTCTGCTGGAACTTCGACAGCATGCGGCTGACCGTCTCGAGTTTCATGCCGAGATACTCGCCGATCTCGTCGCGGGTCATCCGCAGCACGAACTCCGCGGCCGAGTAGCCGCGCGCCTTGAAACGCGTGGAGAGATTCAGCAGGAACGCGGCCACGCGCTGTTCCGCGCTCATCGTACCGAGCAGCAGCATCAACGCCGACTCGCGGACGATCTCGCCGCTCATCATCTGGTAGACGTGGTGCTGCATCGTCCGTACTTCTCGGCAGATCTGTTCGAGCTGGCCGAACGGAATGATGCAGACGGTGCTGTCCTCAAGCGCGATCGCATCGCCGTTGTGATGGCCGGTGTGCACCCCCTCCAGTCCGAGCGATTCGCCGACGATCTGGAAGCCGGTCACCTGCTCGTCGCCGTCGCGATGCATGACGACGGTCTTGAACGATCCGGTTCTCACCGCGTAGATGCTGTTGAATGTATCGCCGGCCCGATACAGGGTGTCGCCGCGCTTGACATGACGCGTCGTGCAGATCATCGCGTCGACCCGCACGAAATCGTCGGGTGTCAGTTCCTGGGGCAGGCAAACGGCGCGCAGCGCGCACGAAGAACAGCGGGACGACGCGCGCTTCGGCTGGTCCGACCGCTCGACGGCGTGCAGCGGAATAAAGGGGCGCGACTGCGGCGGCATCGACACTTCGGCATGGCTCTGCATGATCTGCTCCGGTTTGTTGGGCGGCGGCGAATCGCGTGGGCACGGTCGCGCTGGCCGCTACGGGCGGCGTGAATCTTCGCCGCCTTCATCAAGGACGCGCCGCACCGGGGCGTCGGGACGACGATGCAGTCGAGGCAGGACTGCGCCGCCGCGCCGCTCCGGGAGGCACGCGTGTTTGTTTTTCTTGACGGGAAGTATGGACAGCCGGACGCGCGAATGTAATCAGCGGAAATGGAAGATTAAGTAGGCGTTGAAGAAGGGCTGTAGGGCAATTCCTACAAGCGTGCGGCGTCTTGTCGCGCTCAGGGTTCGTCCGTGTCGTCGAACAGCTTGTGGCGTACGGCGTAACGCACGAGCGCCGCATCGTTCGGCATCTGCATTTTCTCGAGGATGCGCGTCTTGCAGGTGTTCGCCAATCGGCGCGCATGCACGGGGCAGCCATGTCCGCCGCGAGGCCCGCTTGATCGGTGTCAACGGGCCGGACTGCGGCGGGCCCAGACTGAAGATCCCGATCCGGCCGGAACGGGATGGATAAACCGGGAGGCGCCATGTATGAACGGATCTTCGCCGCGCTCGACGACAGTCGCGGCGCGCGGCTCGCGCTCGACGAGGCGATAACGCTCGCCCGCGCGTCGGGCGGCCTCGTCGTCGCCGTGTGCGTCGTGTCGGATACGCCGCAGCCGACGAATGTCGATAGCGGCTATGTCGATCGGATCGACCCGGGCGGAGTAGGGGCAGACCGCGCGGCGACGGCGGTCGCCGATGCCGAGACCGCGTTCCGGCTGTGCGGGGTGCGCGGCACCGCGCAAACGATCGACGCGTGCGGCGAGAACGTGGCGTCGGTGCTGGCGCGCGCGGCCGCCGACTGCGATGCCGACCTGATCGTGATGGGGACGCACGGCCGGCGGGGTGTTCGCAGGGCGTTGCTCGGCAGCGTCGCCGAGTCGCTGCTGCGCACCGCGGACCGGCCCGTGCTGCTGGTCCGCGACGATTCGGGCGCGTCGTGATCCGCCAGGACGACGGGGCGGCCGACGGAGGCCGCCCCGTTCGCGTTCATGCTCAGTGCGACAGCAGCACCGGCACCGTCATGGTTTCGAGGATCGTGCGCGTCGCGCCGCCGAGTACGCGCTCGTGCATCCGGGTATGGCTGTACAGGCCCATCACGATCAGGTCCGCGTGGAGGTCGGTGGCCCGGTTCAGCAGCGTCGCGCCGACGCCGACCGTGCCTGGGCGTGTCGTCGTCGAGAACGATGCGCGGATGCCGTGGCGCTCCAGGTATGCGGCGACGTCCACACCTGCCGGCGTCTTGTCCGGATCGGGTTGCCCGTGGCTGACCGTCTCGACGTTGACGAAGCGCGCACGCGCGAGCAGCGGCAGCGCGTCGGCCATTGCGCGCGCGGCTTCGCGTCCGCCGTCCCAGCCGATCAGCACGTTCTCGCCGATCTTGCGCACGTCGCCCGCGTACGGCACGACGAGCGCCGGACGGCCGCTGCCCATCACGACGTCCTCGATGAAATGGTGCGCGACGTGCGTCAGGCGGTCGTCCGGATCCTCCTGGCCGAGCACGAGCAGGTCGGCATGGCGCGCATGCAGGATCGCGGCGTCGGTCGCGGCGCCGGCGGGCGCCTGCCATTCGACGCTGCGCCCCGCGCGCTCGGCGGCTTCGAGGAATTTCTCCTCCGCGTCCTTGCGCCGCTGTTCGCACAGGCGCTCGTACTCCGCGAGCTTGAGCGGCTCGTCGGGCCGCCGCAACGGTTCGAAGAGATCCTGGCAGACCACGTACAGGCCGATCAGGTGCGCGTTCCAGCGTCCTGCGAGTTCGAGCGCCAGTTCGACGCGCGTCGCGCAACGATCGCTATCGTCGAGATGGACGAGCAGGGTCTTGTAGCTCATGACGGCTCCTTTTCGGTCGATGCGGCGGCGGGCGCCGCAGCGGGTACCGGCGCGCAACTCGCCGGAATCATCAGCACGGGGCACGCGGCGCGCCGCAACAAGCGCTCGGCGACGCTGCCCAGGACGAGGCGGCTGAAGCCGCGCCGGCCGTGGGTGCCCATCACGATCAGGTCGGCGCCGGCTTCCTTCGCGACGATCAGGAGCCGCTGCGCGACGTCTTCGCCGCCCGGATCGACATTGGCGATCCGCGGCGTGCCGGTTACGCCGCGCGCAGCCATGCGCTTCGCCGCGTCGTCGGTGACGCGCAGCCCTTCCTCGCGGAACGCGTCGATCAGGATCGACGGATCGTAGCCGTACATGTCGTAGGCCGGCACCAGGAAATCGACGACGTAGACCGGCGTGAGCCGCGCGCCCGATTCCGACGCAAGCGTCAGTGCGGCGTCGAGCGCGCGGGACGACGGTTCGCTGCCGTCGAGCGCGACCAGAATGTTCGAGTACATGGAGGTTCCCTCTGAACGCGTGTCAACGATTTCATCATCGGCGCACGCGCGCCGATCGCGCTGATCTGGATCAAGCGGCGCCGTCGCGTCGCAGCCGCCGCACCGCAATCCACGCTGCGTCGGTCGGCTCGACGACGAGCAGCGCGAGCGTACGCATCGGCGCGCTCAGTGCGACCATCCTCAGTGAGACATCAGTACCGGCAGCGTCATCGACGCCAGCACCGTGCGCGTGGCGCCGCCCATCAGCAGTTCGCGCCAGCGCGGATGGCCGTACGCGCCCATCACGAGCAGATCGCTGCCCGTTTCGTACGCGCGCGACAGCAGCGTGTCGCCGACGGACGTGCCGGCGCCGCTATCGATGTCGAGCACGTTGACGTCCGGCGCGTGGCGCGCAAGCATCAGCGCGGCATCCGCGGCCGGAATGCGGGTGGTCGCCGCTTCGGAATCGCCGTCGACCACCGCGACGACCGTCGTGCGTTTCGCGTGCTCGAGAAAGGGCAGCGCGTCGTGCGCGGCGCGCGTGGCCTCGCGGCTGCCGTCCCACGCCACCAGCGCGCGTTCGCCGAGCGACGGGAATTCCCCGGCATACGGCACGAACAGCACCGGACGCCCCGCCGACAGCACGAGCGTTTCCGGAAACTGGTCGTCGATATGGGTTTCGGGATCGTTCGGGTCGCTCTGGCCCGCGATCACGAGATCCGCGAGACGCGCGAGACGCGGCACCGCGACGTTGGCGCGCTCGTCGGCGCGAATCCAGGCCGACGATACGCCGGCCCGTGCCGTTTCGGCATGAAACAGGCGTTCGAGCGCGGCGAGACGCTCGTCGCGCTGGTCGCGCTGTTCGCGAAAGTAATCGGCGGAACCGGCCATCACGTAAAACGAAGTCGGCTCCGGTGTGTAGATCGCGAACACCCCGGTCAGGTGCGCCTTGAAGCGCCGCGCGAGACGCAACGCGAGCTCGAGGCGCGAATGCGCGCGAACGCTCGTATCGAGATGCACGACCATGCTCTTGTAGCTCATCGGGATCGCTCCATCGACGGTGTATCCGCCATTGCAATTCAGTCTACGAAGCGGGCTTCCCGCGCGCTTGACGCAGATCAACGGCCGCCGTGCCGCACAGCCGCACAGTGAGGCGGTCGCGGCCGGTACCGGGCAGGCGGCGCAAGACGGGTGCCGCCCGGGGTGCAGCCGGGGGGGCCGACCCTTCGACCGAATCGACAGAGGGAAGACGATGACCACCGACGCTTTGACGACACCGAACGGCGCGTGCCGGGCAGCCTGCGACATCGCGCTGCGCCTGTTCGCGCTGAATCGCGACTGGCAGCACGAATGGCATGCGCTGACGGGACGGCGCATCGAGCGGGATCGCGACGCGGCGCGGCAGTTGCAGCAGGCGCTCGCGCAAACGCGGGAATGGACCGAGTTCGGCGCGGCGGCACAGCGCGTGATGCGCGATTATGCGATCGCGAGTGCCGCGATCTGGCAGGACGCCGTCGAATGGGGCATGCGCACGCAATACGAGGAGGCGGGGGTCTGGCGCACCTGGCTGCGCGAGTATGGCGCGGACATGCTGTCGCGCTACCAGACCGACTGGCTGCCCGACGTGAGCCGGCTGGCCGTGGTCAACGAAGCGAGCATGCCGTGGCACGAATGGATGGCGGCGTTCGGACGCGGCATGACGGACATGGCCGGCGCGAATGCGACGCAGGAGCACGATCATGTGCGCTGACCGTGTCGCATTCGTGACGGGCGGCACGGGCGGCCTGGGCGCCGCGATCAGCCGTCGTCTGCACGCCGCTGGCATGACCGTCGCCGTGTCGCACACGGAGCACAACGACCATATCGCGACCTGGCTGGTACAAGAACGCGAAGCAGGGCGCACCTTCCATGCGTTCGAGGTCGACGTCGCCGACTACGACTCGTGCCAGCACTGCGCGGCGCGCGTGCTCGCGCAATTCGGACATGTCGACGTGCTCGTCAACAACGCCGGCATCACGCGCGACGCCAGCTTCGTGAAGATGACCAAGAGCATGTGGGACGCGGTGCTGCGCACCAATCTCGACAGCATGTTCAACATGACGAAGCCGTTCGTGCCCGGCATGATCGAAGCCGGCTTCGGCCGCATCGTCAACGTCGGCTCGGTGAACGGCTCGAGAGGCGCGTACGGGCAGGCCAACTATGCGGCCGCCAAGGCGGGCATTCACGGTTTCACGAAGGCGCTCGCGCTCGAACTCGCGCGACACGGCGTGACGGTCAACACGGTGTCGCCGGGCTACCTCGCGACCGCGATGGTCGAGTCGGTGCCGAAGGACGTGCTCGACACGAAAATCCTGCCGCAGATTCCGCTGGGGCGCCTCGGCAACCCCGACGAAATCGCGGCGCTCGTCGCGTGGCTGTGCTCGGACACGGGCGCATTCGCGACCGGCGCGGAATTCGACGTCAACGGCGGCATGCACATGCGATGAACGATTCCGTCATCCGCGTGCAGGTCACGCGCCGTCCGGCTGCCGACGCCGGTGAGCTCGCGCAGGCCCCGCGTCCGTGCGCGGGCGAGCGGCCCGACGTGTCGCCGTCCGAACAATGGGATCGCGCGGCGCGGGCGAGCCTGGCCGCGATGACACTCGGCTTGTCGCCGGTGTCGCTGGCGCTGGCCGTGATCGACTGGGGCGCGCATCTCGCCGTGTCGCCCGGAAAGTGCTTCGAACTGGCGTGGCAGGCATGGCGCGCGGCCGGTCCGTTGCCGGCGGCGAACGGCGCGTCCGACGACCCGGACGAGGCCGGGCTGACGGTGCATGCCGGGCAGGCCGATCCGCGTTTCGCCGCACCGGCATGGTCGAACTGGCCGTTTTGCACGTATCGCGACGGCTTCCTGTCGATCCAGCACTGGTGGCACGATGCGACGCGCGGCGTGCGGGGCGTCGAGCGGCATCACGAGGCACTCGTCGGGTTCGCCGCGCGGCAATGGCTCGACGCATGCTCGCCGGGTAATTTCATCGCGACCAATCCGGTCGTGCTCGACGCGACGATACGCAGCGGCGGCGCCAATTTCGCGGCCGGTGCGCGGCACTGGCTGGACGATCTCGGCGCGCAGGTCGATCGCGCCGGCGGCGCCCGTCCGCGCGATGGCCGGGCCTATCTGCCCGGGCGCGACGTCGCGATCACGCCGGGCCGGGTCGTGTGGCGCAACGCACTGTGCGAATTGCTGCAGTACGAACCGACGACGGCCGGCGTCGCACGCGAGCCGATCCTGATCGTGCCGTCGTGGATCATGAAGTACTACATCCTCGACCTGCAGCCGCACAATTCGCTGATCCGCTTCCTGGTCGACGCGGGCTACACCGTGTTCGCGATCTCGTGGCGCAATCCGGGCGCGGAGTCGCGCGATCTCGGGCTCGACGATTACCTGCGCGACGGCTGCCTCGCCGCGCTCGACGCCGTTCGCGAGCGGTGCGGAGAAGCCGTCCACGCGGTCGGCTACTGCCTCGGCGGCACGCTGCTGGCCATCGGCGCGGCGGCGCTCGCGCGCGACGGGCGGCAGCACGACGCGTTGCGTTCCGTCACGCTGCTCGCGGCCCAGACCGATTTCAGCGAACCCGGCGAACTCGGCCTGTTCGTCGACGCGAGCGAGCTGTCCGCGCTCGACGCGCTGATGTGGCGGCAAGGCTACCTGGACGGCTCGCAGATGTCCGCCACGTTCGAGCTGCTGAATGCGCGCGACCTGATCTGGTCGCGCATGATGAGCGAGTATCTGCTCGGCAAGCGCACGAAGCCGAACGACCTGATGTCGTGGAATGCGGACGTCACGCGCATGCCGTACCGGATGCACACGGAATACCTGAAGCGGCTGTTCCTCGACAACGACCTCGCGGCAGGCCGCTATTGCGTCGACGGCCGGCCGGTCGCGCTGTCGGATATCGACGTGCCGATGTTCGTGGTCGGAACCGAGCGCGATCACGTGTCGCCGTGGCACTCCGTCTACAAGCTCCACCTGCTCACGCACAACGCGCTGACTTTCGTGCTGACCTCGGGCGGCCATAACGCAGGCATCGTGTCGGAACCCGGCCATCCGGGCCGCCACTATCGCCACGCCACCCGCGAACCGGGCGCGCCTTACCGCAGCCAGCACGACTTCGTGAACGAAACGCGCGCCGTCGACGGGTCGTGGTGGACGTGCTGGCGCGACTGGCTGCGCGCGCACGGGTCGGGCGACGTGCCGGCACGCACGCCGGACGCCGGCCTGGGGGCGGCGCCCGGCGCTTACGTGCTGGAAACATGAAGAACCTGACCGGCGGCGTTTTCGATCGCGCCGCTCGTCGTCGCGGCGGCATCGGGCCTGCGCATCGGCAGCGCTGCCGGCGCATGCGACGCCGGCCCGCAACGCGCACGCCGGGCCCGATCAACGAACGAACCTCCCTTTCGACGGAGATGACGCAATGAAAGCACTCGTATACCAGGGGCCGCGGCGCAAGGCGCTCGAACGGCGGCCGATGCCGGAGTTGCAGGCGCCGACCGACGCGATCGTCCGCGTGACGCGCACGACGATCTGCGGCACCGACCTGCACATCCTGAAGGGCGACGTGCCGTCGTGCGAACCCGGCCGCGTCCTCGGCCACGAGGGCGTCGGGATCGTCGAGCAGGTCGGCGCGGCGGTCGACTCGCTGCAGCCGGGCGATCACGTGCTGATCTCGTGCATCACATCGTGCGGCCGGTGCGAATACTGCCGGCGCGGCCTGTACTCGCATTGCACGACGGGCGGCTGGATCCTCGGCAACCGGATCGACGGCACGCAGGCCGAGTACGTGCGCATTCCGCACGCGCAGACCAGCCTGTACCGGCTTCCGCCCGGCGCGGACGAGGATGCGCTCGTGATGCTGTCCGACATCCTGCCCACCGGATTCGAATGCGGCGTGCTGAACGGCAAGGTGCAGCCGGGCTGTTCGGTCGCGATCGTCGGCGCGGGGCCGATCGGGCTGGCGGCGCTGCTGACCGCGCAGTTTTACTCGCCCGCGCAGATCATCATGATCGACCCGGACCGCAACCGGCTCGACGTCGCGCGGCGCTTCGGCGCGACCGACTGCTTCGACGGCGCCAATGGCGACCCTGTCGCGGACGTGATGAAGCTGACCGACGGCGTAGGCGTCGATTGCGCGATCGAGGCGGTCGGGATTCCGGCGACGTTCGAGATGTGCACGTCGCTCGTCGCGCCGGGCGGCGTCGTCGCGAACGTCGGCGTGCATGGCGTGAAGGCCGACCTGCATCTCGAGAAGCTGTGGGATCGCAACATCGCGATCACGACCCGGCTCGTCGATACGGTCAGCACGCCGATGCTGCTGAAGACCGTGCGCGCGGGGCGGCTCGATCCGAAGCGTTTGATCACGCACCGTTTTTCGCTCGACGACGTCGAGCGCGCGTACGACACGTTCGGCCGCGCCGCGGAAACGCATGCACTGAAGGTCATCATCGAAGTGGCGTGATGGCGGCGCGCGGCGCGGCGGGAGCGGGCGCCCGTCGCGCAGGATGACGGGACACGTGCGGCATTCGTGTGCCGCACGTCGTCAGGATGACGGCGTTGCCGGTTCGCGCGTATCGTCGCGCTCGGCTTCGTCGAGATCGACGGTCTGCCCGTAGGTCGGCACCTCGCACGGCCAATGCAGCGTCTCGGCGATGCGCCGCCGCAGCGCATCGGCCGCCGCCGGCTCGCCGTGCGTGACGAAGGTCCGGAACGGCGCGCGCTGCATCGTGCCGAGCCATCGCAGGATTTCCTCGTAGTCGGCATGCGCGGACAACGACGCGATCGACTCGACCCGCGCACGCACGCGCACGTACTCCCCGTGAATCTTCAGCGTCGGCTCATGAGCCGCCAGCGCCGCGCCGCGCGTGCCCGCGGCCTGGTAGCCCACCAGCGCGATCGTGTTGCGCGGATCGGGCGCATAGCGGCTCAGGTGATGCAGCACGCGCCCGCCCGTCGCCATGCCGCTTCCCGCAATGATGACCATCGGCCCCTGGTGGTCGGCGATCGCCTTCGACTGGTCGACCGTGCGGATCATCGTCGCCGCGTGGCCGAGCGCGTTCGCTTCCGACAAGGTCAGCCGGTGCTCGAGGACGTGGTGGCGATAGATCTCCGTCACGTCCGTCGCCATCGGGCTGTCGAGAAACACCGGCACGCGCGCCATGCGGCCGGCCGCTTTCAGGCGCGCGATGTAGTGCAGGATCTCCTGCGCGCGGCCGACGGTAAAGCAGGGGATCACGACCACGCCGCCGCGCGAGAAGGTGTTTTCGAACAGTGCCGCCAGCTCGGTCTCGGGGTCCGATGCCGGATGCAGCCGGTCGCCGTACGTCGATTCGACGACCAGGTAATCCGCATGCGCCGGCGGCGTCGGCGGCTGCATGATCGGGTCGTGATAGCGGCCGAGATCGCCGGAGAACGCCAGTACCTTGTGATCCCAGTGCATGACGACGCTGGCCGCGCCGAGGATATGACCGGCGGGCAGCAGCCGGAACGACAGGCTGCCGCCCAGTGCGACGCATTCGTCGAATGCGGCGGGTTTCATCAGGTGCAGCGCGCGCTGCGCATCGTCGGTCGTGTAGAGCGGCCGGGCCGGGTGGTGCTTCGAATAACCGTGCCGGTTCGCGAAATCGGCTTCTTCCTCCTGCAGCCGCGCGCTGTCGCGCAGCATGATGTCGCAGAGTTCGGCCGTGGCCTGCGTGCAGTACACCGGGCCGCGAAACCCGTCGCGCGCGAGCACCGGCAGGTAGCCGGTGTGGTCGAGATGCGCATGCGTGAGGACCACCGCATCCAGCGTGTCGGGCGCGATCGGCAGCGGGTTCCAGTTGCGCAGCCGCAGGTTCTTCGTGCCCTGGAACAGGCCGCAGTCGACCAGGATGAGCCGGTCGCGATGCTCGACCAGATACTTCGATCCGGTCACGGTTTCGGTCGCACCGAGAAAAGTCAGTTTCATGGCTTGCCCCGCCGGGAGTTGAGGAGTTCGGTGTTCCGATTACATCGCGTGTGCGTGCAATCGCTTTGACGGAAGTCAGGGATTGCCGTGTCCGCGTGCGAGGGAGCGCGCGACCGTGGCGATTCGACAGGAGAATGGCGGCGAGCGGCCGTCCGGCATGCGGGGCGCTCCGTTTCGCGGGCTTGATGTGCGTCAACCGCGCCCGTCGGCACCCACATACAGTCGACACCAAGGCTTGCGCACGTGGTGCGCGGAGCCGACCAGCGCGGCACGTTCGGAAGCCGGATGACCCAGCCGATGCCGCGCGTTTGCGTATGGAACTCACGGCGGTGCGAGGCGTTGGCGATGAAACGACGATGGTTGGCGATTAGCGTGCTGCTCGCGTTGAGCGCTTGCGCGGGAGAGGAGCATACCGCCGCATTCAGGAAGAAGGAAACGCAACTGCTCGAGACGCGCCAGACGGCATTGCTGCGGTGTGCGACGCAATCCGAATGCGACCGTGCGTGGAATCGCACTCGGGACTTCATCGAAAGACATTCGTCGACCCGGATCACGCGATTCGGCCCGGACCTGATCGAAACCGCGCAGCCGAGTCTGGCCGGAAACGTCTATCTCTGGGCGTCCCGTACGGCATCGGCAGACGGGAGCTCGACGATCCGGCTCAAGGCGATGTGCAAAGGCATGTACGACAGCAATGGCGGCCCGGGCTGGCAATACGACGGTTGCGCGACGCAGATCCTCGAGATACAGGAAGGCTTCCGCTCGCTCCAGGATCCGTCGTCTGCACAGGGAACGCCTCCAAGATAGTGCGACAGCGCGCGCGGCGCAGTGCCGCTCGCCGGGTCGGTCACGTCATCTGGCCGATCGTCTTGCGGAACCGCATCAGCGACAGCAGGAACAGCGCGCATCCGATCGCGAACAGCACCGCGAACTGTAGCCATACCGCATCGAAGCCGGCGCCGCGATACAGGATGCGCTGCGCCAGCTCGACGAAATGGGTGGTCGGCGCGGCCAGCATGACGTCCTGCACGGCCAGCGGCATGCTTTCTCGCGGCGTCAGCCCGCCTGAGAGCAACTGCAGCGGCAGCAACACGAGCACGAGCAGCATCCCGAACTGCGGCATGCTGCGCACGAGCGTCGCGAGAAAGATCCCCATCGACGTCGTCGCGAACAGGTGCAACGCCATCCCGGCGACGAACAGCGGCACGGAGCCCGGAATCGGCACGTGCAATGCGCCGCCCACCACGAACGTCAGCGATGCGACGGCCGCCACCGTGACGACGAGCCCCATCGACCAGACCTTCGCGAGCATGATTTCCGCCGCGGTCACCGGCATGACCAGCAGATGCTCGATCGTGCCGTGCTCGCGCTCGCGGATCAGTGCCGCCCCGGTCAGGATCATCGACAGCATCGTCACGTTGTTGATCAGCTCCATCAGCGCGCCGAACCATACCTCGTCGAGATTCGGGTTGAAGCGCATCCGCATCGCGAGATCGACGGGCGGCCGCGGCGTGCCGCGATAGCGCCGCACGAACGCGTCGATCTCGCCGGACACGATCTGCTGGACGTAACCGCTGCCGGTGAATGCCTGGGTCATGCGCGTCGCATCGACGTTGAGCTGAATCGTCGCATGGCGGCCGGCCAGCACGTCGCGCTGGAAGTCCGGCGGAATATCGAGCGAGAACGTGTAGTCGCCGTTGTCGAGACCGCGATCGGCCGCGACGGCGTCGATTATCGGCGGCGCCGCGAACTGCGGCGGGAAGAACGCCGCGACGATGCGCGCCGACAGCGGCGACGCGTCCTCGTCGACGATCGCGATCGGCACTTTGTGCAGCGTTTCCGGGCGAGCGGTGGCGGCGACGTAGATCGACGCGCTGAACGTGTAGACGATGAGCGCGAGCAGGATCGGGTCGCGGGCGAGGCTCCAGAGTTCCTTGACCCCGAGCCGGTAAATGGCGAGCAGGCGCGACATGGTCAGCGCTCCTGTTTGCGCAGCAGGAGACCGGTCATGATCAGGATGACCGGTACCGCCGCGAGCAGCGGCCAGAACTGTGACGACAGGTCGGCCAGCCCGAGCGCCTTGTTGTAGACGCCGCGGCTGATCGCGAGCATGTAGGTGGCCGGGTAGACCGTCCCGACCCACTTGCCGCTGCCTTCGAGCGACGACAGCGGCGTGAGCAGGCCCGAGAACTGCACGACGGGGATCAGCGTGCCGATGATCGTCATGAAGATCGCGGCGATCTGGCTGCGGGTGAACGTCGACGCGAACAGCCCGATGCCCGTGGCCACGACGTTGAATATCAGCACCGCGGCCGTCAGCGTCGCGAAACTTCCCTTGATCCGCACGCCGAACACGACGTCGGCCAGCACGACCATCAGCAGGAAATTCAGCATCGCCAGCATCACGTAGGGCGCCTGCTTGCCGAGCAGGAATTCCGCCCGCGTGACCGGCGTCACGTACAGGTTGACGATCGACCCGAGCTCCCGCTCCCGCACCACGGCGAGCGCCGTGAGCATCGCGGGCAGCATCAGCAGCAGCATCGGCATGATCGCCGGAATCATCGCCGGCAGGCTCTTGACGTCCGGGTTGTAGCGATAGCGGACGGCGACGTCGACCGCGGGGGTGAGCGACGCGCCGAGCCGGCGCTTCGCCTGATCGCGCAGCCAGTTCTCGTGCATGCCGGCGACATAGCCGCGGATCGTCTCCGCGCGCATCGGCATCGCACCGTCGACCCATGCGCCGATCTCGACGCGCCGGCCGCGCGCGACATCGCGTGCGAACCCGGGCGGGATCTCGATCGCGAGCGACAGGTGGCCGTTGCGCATGCGGCGATCGATGTCGCGATCGTCCACGAGCGGCGCGCGCGGCACGAAGTAGCGCGAGCCGGCGAGGTTCTGCGCATAGTCCTGGCTCAGGATCGACTGGTCGCGGTCGAGCACCGCGAACGTCAGGTTGTCGACGTCGAGACTGATGCCGATACTGATCACGCACATCAACACGAGCGAACCGAACAGCGCCAGCGTCGCGCGCAGCGGGTCGCGTCGCAGTTCAAGCACCTCGCGCCACAGATAACTGCCGGCGCGCGCCGGGCTGAACCACGCGGCCCCGTGGCTCGTGCCGGCCGCCTCAGGCGGCGCGGCAAGCCAGCCGGCGTCGGACGGTGTCTCCGTCAACGCGCCGTCCGCTTGCTGCGCATCGGTCAGGTATCCGATGAACGCCTCCTCGAGCGTGCCGGCGCCGCGCATGCGAACCAGTTCCGCGGGCGCGGCGCTCGCGAGCACGCGGCCCGCGTGCATCAGCGAGATGCGATCGCAGCGCTCGGCCTCGTTCATGAAGTGCGTCGAAATGAAGATCGTCACGCGATCGTGCCGCGCGAGCTCGATCATCAGTCGCCAGAAATCGTCCCGGGCGACGGGATCCACGCCCGACGTCGGCTCGTCGAGGATCAGCAGTTCGGGCTTGTGCACCATCGCCACCGCGAGGGACAGCCGCTGCCGCATGCCGAGCGGCAGGCGCTCGGGCAGCGCGTCGAGCGCGTCGGCGAGCCCGAAGCGCTCGACCATTTCGGCAACCCGTCCGGATACCTCCGGCTCCGGTACGCCGAACAGGCGCGCATGCAGCACGAGGTTCTGCCGGACGGTCAGTTCGCCGTACAGCGAAAAACCTTGCGACATGTAGCCGACTCGCCGGCGGGTGTCGATGTCGTCCGCGGCGACCGGTCGACCGAACAGCGTCGCGGTGCCTTCGGATGCGGGGAGCAGCCCCGTGAGCATCTTCATGGTCGTCGATTTGCCGCAGCCGTTGGAGCCGAGAAAACCGAAGATTTCGCCCCGGCGGATCTGCAGGCTCACGTGATCGACCGCGACGAAATCGCCGAACCGCATCGTCAGCGCATCGGCCTCGATCGCATAACCGGCGGAAGCATCGGGCTGAAAAGGCTCGATCCGGATCGGCTGGTGCCCGCGCCGGCGTGCGTCCGGGAGCAACGCGACGAACGCGGCTTCCAGCGTGTCGCAACCGGTATGGGCGAGCAGTTCGCCGGGGCTGCCCGTCGCCAGCACGCGGCCGGCGTCCATCGCGATCAGCCAGTCGAAACGCCGGGCCTCGTCCATGTACGCGGTGGCGACCAGTACGCTCATCGCCGGGCGAGCGGCGCGAATGCGTCCGATCAGATCCCAGAACTGCGCGCGCGAGAGCGGATCCACGCCGGTCGTCGGCTCGTCGAGGATCAGCAGGTCGGGATCGTGGATCAACGCGCAGCACAGGCCGAGCTTCTGCTTCATGCCGCCGGACAGTTTGCCGGCGGGACGGTCGAGGAACGGGTGGAGGCCGGTGCTGCGCGTAAGCGTGTCGATCCGGCGGCGGCGCTCCGCCGCATCGTGGCCGAACAGTCTCGCGAAGAACTGCAGGTTTTCCTCGACCGACAGCGTCGCATACAGGTTCCGGCCCAGGCCTTGCGGCATGTACGCGATCCGCCGGCAGACGCGTTCGCGGTGGCGCCGTGACGACAGATCCCCGTCGAGGGTCCAGACCTGACCCTGCTGGACCTCGCGCGCGCCGGAAGCGAGCGCGAGCAGGCTCGACTTGCCGACCCCGTCCGGCCCGATCAGCCCGACCATGCGGCCGGCCGGAATCTCGAGCGTCACATCGTCGAGCGCGTACTTGCCGCCGTATCGCAACGAGACGCCCGACAGCCGGACGACCGTGCCGGGTGCACCCGCAACAGGCGGGCCTTCGGTCGATCCGGCGTCGGCGCCGGCCGGCGACATCGATTTCATTGCGGCACCCTGATCGCGAGGCGCTCGGGCCACGCCATGCTCGGATCGACCTTCAGCCACGCGACACCCGGCAGCCCGGTCTTGACGAGCTTCAGATGGCGCTGCAGCAGATCGCGGTCGATGCGCGCCTTCACGCGAAACATCAGCTTCTGCCGCTCGGTGGCCGTCTCGACCGTCTTCGGCGTGAACTGCGCGGTGCTCGACACGTACGACACGCGTGCCGGAATCACGTATTCCGGCGCCGCGTCGAGCACGATCCGCACGTCGGCGCCGAGCGGCACTCGACCGACGACCGTTTCGGGCAGGAAGAACGTCATGTAGACGTCCGACAGGTCGACGACATTGAGCACCTTGCCGCCTGCCGGCAGCACCTCGCCCGATTCGGCCACGCGATACTGGACGCGCCCGTCGCGCGGCGACGTCAGATCGCTGTCCGAGATGTCGGCCTGCACGCGCGCGACGGTCGCCTGCGCGGCCGTCACGGCGGAGCGCGCCGCAACCAGCTGGGCCTTCGTGGCGTCGATCGCGGCCTGGGCGGCTTCCGCCTGCGCGCGCGCGGCGCTCACGGTTGCCCGCAGGCTGCCCGCGCGCGCGCGATCGTCGTCGAGCTCCTGCAGCGACGACGCCCCGTCGCGCGACAGCGTCTCGGAACGCGCGAGCCGCCGCGTCGCCGCATCGAGTTCGCTTTCCCGCTGCACGACGACAGCCGTCGCCGCTGCCTTGTCGCTGCGACGCTGCGCGACCTGCGCGTCGATGCTCGCCGCGGTGTTCACCGCCTGCTGCTCCCTGGCGCGCGCTTCGTCGAGCTGCGCCTGCAGGACGACGACGTCCATGTGCGCGAGCGGCTGCCCGGCCTTCACGAAGTCGCCTTCGTCGACGAGCATCGCGGCGACGCGCCCCGGCAGCTTGGTCGCGACGTCGATCTCGGTCGCCTCGATCCGGCCGTTGCCGCTCACCAGGCCGGCATCCGCGTGTCCGTCACGCCAGCGTGTCCACCCGTAGTAGATCAGGCCGATCGCGAGCACGGCGGCGCCTGCACCGATCAGAAGAGGGCGCTTGATGGTTTTCATCGTCTGGAATCCGGATCGGTCGAAGTGTTGATCGGCGACGCGGCGGCCTCGTCGTCCTCGTGCGTTGCGCCGCCGAGCGCGCCGTACAGCGCGACGCGGCTCGACAGCAGCGCACGGCGCGCCATTACCCATTGCTGCTCGGCGTTCATCAGGTCCCGTTGCGCATCGAGCACTTCGAGAAACCGTGTGGCACCGCTGTCGTAGCGCAGCTTCGCCAGGCGCGCCCGTTCGGTTTGGGAGGCCAGCGTGGCGCGCTCGATGCGTACCTGGTCGGCCAGCCAGTAGCGGGACGCGAGCGCGTCGGACACGTCGCGGAAGGCGCCTTGCAGCGTCTTTTCGTACTTCGCGAGCGCCTCGTCGCGCTGCGCATGCGCAAGGTCGAGATTCGAGCGATTTCGGCCGCCGTCGAAAAGCGGCAGCGTCACGGTGGGAGCGATCGACCATACGCCGGCGCCGGACGACAGCAGATCATGCAGCGCGCTGCTGCCCGAGCCGATCGAGCTCGTCAATGCGATGCGGGGAAAGAATGCGGCGCGCGCCGCGCCGATGTTCGCGCGCGTCGCCTGCAACTCGTGCTCGGCCGCAATCACGTCAGGACGATTGGCGAGCAGCGAGGAGGGCAGGCCGGGTGCGAGCGACGGCGTCACGGCGCCGTCGTCGAGCGCGAGCGGCGCGTCGGGCAGATCCGGTGCCCCACCGACGAGCAACGCCAGCGCATCGGCAGCCGACGCGCGTGCCTGCTGCAACTGAACCCCTAGGGATTCCGCCTGCTGCAGCAGGATCTCCGATTGCGTCAGGTCGAGTCGCGAGATCGCGCCGGCCGCATGGCGAAGCCTGAAAATCCGCAGCGATTCGCGCCGCGTGTCGATCGTCGCGCGGGTCAGCGCGATGCGTTCGTCGAGTTCGCACAGGGTCAGGTACGCGTCCGCGACCGCGGTGATCACGCTCAGCGTCGCGGCCCGCCGGGCCGCATCGCTCGCCAGGTAGCGCTGGAGCGCCGCGTCTTTCAGGTTGCGCACACGGCCCCAGAAATCGATCTCCCATTGCGTCTCGGCCAGCCGAACCTCGTAGACCTGGCCGATCATGGGCGTCGGGGACAGGAAGCCGCCCGGTGTACGAAACCGTGCGTAGGCCGCGCCCGCATCGATCGACGGCCACTGGTCCGAGCGGCGGATGCCATAAACGGCGCGTGCCTGCTCGACGCGCGCGACGGCCGCGCGCAGATCGCGATTGTCGGTGAGCGCCCGCGCGATCAACGCGCGAAGCCGCGCATCGACGAAGTACTGCTGCCACGCCGGCACCTGAGCCGCCGCCGGGGCGTTGGCGTTGACGGATGGATCCGGAAATGCGGCAGGGATCGGCGCGGCGGGACGCTCGTCGGGCGGCGCAAGCGACAGGCATCCCGAAAGCAGTCCCGCGCCCGTTGTCATCGCAACGAAACGCACGCACCGCGCAACGGCGATGTGGAAGTCAGCGGGAAGCGCGATGGCGCGCATGGAATGCCTCGGTAAATACGGGAACATGGGATGGCGCCGCCTCATGGCGTCGCCGCTTCGGGTTCACTTATATCCGACGAGTGCGGTTCCCCCCCTTGATCTGTGTCACTTCGGCGGAGATGCGTTTCGAGCGGTGCTTCGCTTGACATCTGCGCCAAGCATGTATCAAACCCACGGGTTGCGTCGTACGCCGGGCTTGAGCAAGCCGCCGGGGGGAGAAGTGCAAAGCGTCGACGCCTGCGCCCATCCACCGCCGACCGCTTGCAGGCTCCCCGCTCTTGTCCGTTGCAGCCCCCTGGTTTCCGCTTGACATGAGTCAACCGATACCGGCGATTCGGTACCTACTATCGTCATTGGAATCGACGGGCGCCACGATCCGATCGCGCGATATCCGGTTTTCTTCGATCCGAACCACATCGATCGATATAAGCAGGACTCCAATTTTTCCCGATTGGACCACGGTTTGTTACCGACGCGTTTCCCGTTCGCATTGACGAAAAACGCATCGGCCGGTTGCGCTGCCGGCAGCCGGGAAGAGTGCCCGTCACGGTGCGACGTCGCAGCGATCCAGTCGCATGCCGTGGCCAGGCCAAGTCAACGCATTCGGAGAACTGGTATGAGCCAACCTGTAGTCGAAAAACCGCCGGTCGACGGCAAGCAGCCGTCGAAGCCGGCGGCAGGCGGCCCGGAAACGCGCAAGCTCGGCCTGCTGCTGCTGAGCGGCATCGTCGTCGGCTCGATGATCGGCGGCGGTGCTTTCAACCTTCCACAGAACATGGCAGCGGGCGCCGGCCTGGGCGCCATTGCGATCGCATGGGCCATCACGCTCGTCGGCATGTTCTTCATGGCCAACGCGTTCCGCACGCTGGCGGACCAGCGTCCCGACCTGACCGCCGGTATCTATTCCTATGCACGAGAAGGTTTCGGCAAGTTCGCCGGTTTCGAGATGGCGTGGGGGTATTGGCTCAGTTCCGCATTCGGCAACGTCGCGTTCGCGGTGCTGATCATGCAGACGCTGGGATATTTCTTTCCGGTGCTCGACGGCAAGAACTGGCAGTCGATCGTGGGCGGTTCGCTGTTGATCTGGGCATTGCACTTCATGGTGCTCTCCGGCGTGAAGCGGGTGGCGATCCTCAACACGATGGCGAGCGTCGTCAACATCGTCACGCTGTCGATCGCGATCGTCGTGATCGCGCTGTTCTTCCAGAAAGGGCACTTCACGTTCGACGTCTGGGGGCAGCAGCAACACCTGGGCGGCACGCTCGCGCAGATCAAGAGCACGATGCTGGTCACGCTGTGGGTGTTCATCGGCATCGAGGGCGCCGTGGTCGTGTCCGATCGCGCGCGCAACCAGCACGAGGTGGGTACCGCGACGTTCATCGGGCTCGCGGTCTGCACGACGCTCTACTTCCTGCTTTCGGCGCTGCCGTTCGGCGTCATGTCCCAGCACCAGTTGGCCGGCCTGCAGAATCCGTCCTCCGCGTATGTGCTGGAGCAGCTCGTCGGGCACTGGGGCGCGATCTTCATCGTCGTCGCGTTGCTGTTTTCGGTACTGAGCTGCTGGCTCGCGTGGACGGTGCTCGTCGCCGAACTGCCTTATGCGGCTGCCAAGGACAACATTTTCCCGCGCTTTCTGTCCCGCGAGAACCGGCATCACGCGGCCGCGCCGTCGTTATGGCTGTCGAGCGCGGTGATGCAGGTCATGATGTTCGTCGTGCTGTTCGCGCATGACGCGTGGATATGGCTCATCAGCGTGGCCGGGGTCATGATCCTGCCGCCGTATCTCGCGAGCACCGGCTTTCTGTGGAAGTGCGCCACGCAAAAGAGCTTTCACGAGCGGGCGGGCGAGGGCAAGCGCGCGTCGATCTGGACCGGCGTGCTGGGAACCGTCTATGCGGCCTGGCTGCTCTATGCGGCCGGCCCGACCTATCTGCTGATGTCCACCATTTTCTTCGTGGTCGGCATCCCGGTGTTCTGGTATGCGCAGCGCGAGAAGGACCCGCAGTCGAACGTCTTTACCGCTCGCGAACGCGTCGCGGCCGCCGTGCTGCTTGCGGTCGCGGCGAGCGCGGTCGTGCTGTTCGCGAAGGGCATCGTGTCGGTCGGCTGACGCGCGCGCCCGCCGGCTTCCGGGTTTCGACAGCGTGATCCGGAACCTCGACGGCGGGCATGGACGCGACGGCCGCAGGCGACTCCCGACCGCCGTCGCGATCGAACCACTACTTCAGGATCAAGGACAATCAAACCATGACATTGGGCGTTCACTCCGAAGCCGGCAAGCTGCGCACCGTGATGGTGTGCGCGCCGGGCCTTGCTCATCGGCGGCTCACGCCGGCCAACTGCGGCGCCTTGCTGTTCGACGACGTGCTGTGGGTCGACAAGGCGATCGAGGATCACCAGACCTTCGTGCGCGTGCTGCGCGAACGGGACGTGGAAGTGCTGGAATTCCAGCACCTGCTGGCCGAAGTCTGCCTCGATACCAACGCGCGAGACTGGATCCTCGATCGCCGCATCACCGAGGAGGAGGTCGGCACCGGCATGTTGCGCGAGCTGCGGTTGTGGCTCGAATCGATGCCGGCGCAGCGGCTTGCCGACGCACTGATCGGCGGCGTCGCGAAATCGGAGCTGCCGTTCGACGCGCACGGCCTGTTCGGCGGCTATCTGGAGCGGTCCGACTTCGTGATTCCGCCGCTCGTGAACCTGATCTTTCAGCGCGATCCGAGCGCCTGGATCTACGGCGGCGTGACGTTGCATCCGATGTTCTGGCCGGCGCGACGCAAGGAAACGCTGCTGCTCGCGGCGGTCTATGCATTCCATCCGCGTTTTGCAGGCCAGGTTCGCACCTGGTGGGGCAATCCCGACGTCGACCACGGCGCACAGACGCTCGAAGGCGGCGACGTGATGGCGATCGGTAACGGCGTGGTGCTGATCGGCATGGGCGAGCGTTCGAGCCCGCAAGCCGTGACGCAGGTGGCGCGCGCGCTGTTCGCCGGCCACGGCGCGAAGCGCGTGATCGCCTGCCAGTTGCCGAAGTCGCGCGCGTCGATGCATCTGGACACGGTGTTCTCCTTCCTCGACGCGGACTTCGTCAGCATTTATCCGGACGTGGCCGACGAGATCCGCTGCACGAGCCTGTACCCGGGCGACGCGCTCGGGCAGGTGCGCTACGAGCGCCACGACGGCCGGTTCCTGGAAGTCGTGGCCAATGCGCTCGGCGTCGGCTCGCTGCGCGTGCTGACGACGGGGGGAGACCGCTACGAGAGCGAACGCGAGCAATGGGACGACGGCAATAACGTGCTCGCGCTGGATCGCCGCGTCGTGCTCGCCTACGACCGCAACACCTACACGAATCGCAAGATGCGCCAGGCCGGCGTCGAAGTCATCGAGCTGCCGGGCGGCGAACTCGGCCGCGGGCGCGGCGGCAGCCATTGCCTCAGCTGCCCGGTGGCGCGCGATCCGATCGCGCTCTGACCGCGCATTCGACCGATATCGACAGACGGAATCTCACCATGTTCAACGTACACAACCGCAGCTACCTGACGCTGATCGACTACACGCCGCGCCAGATCCGCTATCTCCTCGACCTGTCCCGCGACCTGAAGCGGGCGAAATATGCGGGCACCGAGCAGCCGCGCCTGACCGGCAAGAACATCGCGCTGATCTTCGAGAAGACCTCCACGCGCACGCGCTGCGCGTTCGAGGTCGCCGCGCACGACCAGGGCGCGCACGTCACCTATATCGACCCGACCGGCTCGCAGATCGGCCACAAGGAATCGATGAAGGACACGGCGCGCGTGCTGGGCCGCATGTACGATGCGATCGAGTATCGGGGCTTCGGCCAGGCAATCGTCGAGGAACTCGCGCAGTATGCGGGCGTGCCGGTCTACAACGGGCTGACCGACGAATTCCATCCGACCCAGATGCTGGCCGACGTGCTGACCATGCACGAGCACAGCGACAAGCCGCTGCACGAGATCGCGTATTGCTACATCGGCGACGCGCACAACAATACCGGCAATTCGCTGATGATCGTCGGCGCGAAGCTCGGCATGGACGTGCGTCTGTGCGCGCCGCGGCATCTGTGGCCGCACGACGAGCTGATCGCGCAATGCCGCGAGATCGCCGCGAAAACCGGCGCCCGACTCACGCTGACCGAGCAGCCCGCGGAGGCCGTGAAGGGCGCGGACTTCATTTATACGGACGTGTGGGTGTCGATGGGCGAGCCCGAGGAGGCCTGGGTCGAACGCATCCGCACGCTGCTGCCCTACCAGGTGAACGCCGCGCTCCTGGCGGCAACCGGCAACCCGCGCGCGAAGTTCATGCATTGCCTGCCGGCTTTTCATGACGCTCATACGGTAGTGGGCAAGCAGCTCGCGGATCGCTTCGGATTGACCGACGGCGTGGAGGTCACCGACGAGGTATTCGAGTCGGACGCGTCCATCGTCTTCGAGCAGGCCGAGAACCGGCTGCATACGATCAAGGCCGTGCTGGTCGCGACGCTGGCGAGCTAGGGGAGGGTCAACCGATGCGTATCGTGGTCGCTCTGGGTGGCAACGCGCTGCTGCGGCGCGGCGAGGCGATGACCGCCGCCGCACAACAGGAAAACGTGAGACTGGCCGCCGCCCAGCTCGCGGGCATCGCGCATGGCAACGAACTCGTGATCGTGCACGGCAACGGCCCGCAGGTCGGCATGCTCGCTGCATTGTCCGGGCAGGTGCCGGTTGCCGAACGTTTCCCGCTCGACGTGCTCGACGCCGAGACCGAAGGCATGATCGGCTACCTGATCGAACTCGAGTTGCGCAACCGGCTGTCTGCATCGCGCCCGTGCGCGACGCTGCTGACGATGGTCGAGGTCAGCGCGTCCGATGCCGCGTTCGACCGGCCCGACAAGCCGGTCGGCCCGGTGCTGACGCAGACGGCTGCGACCGAAGCGGCGCGTTCGAACGGGTGGACGATCGTCGCCGACGGCAGCGGTTATCGTCGTGCCGTGCCGAGCCCTCGACCGCTGAGCTTTCTGGAGATCGAACCGGTGCGCGCGCTGCTCGCGACCCAGGCTATCGTGATCTGCGCGGGGGGAGGCGGCATTCCCGTCGTGAAAGCGGACGACGGTCGGCACCGGGGAATCGAGGCGGTGATCGACAAGGACCGCAGTGCGGCGCTCCTCGCTCGCGAACTCGACGCGGACCTGTTCGTGATCGCAACCGACGTGGCTGGCGTCTACCTCGACTGGGGCACGCCCGACGCACGCCTGGTCCGGCGCACGTCGCCGGAAGCGCTCGCGGCGCTGCAGTTCGCGGCCGGATCCATGGGGCCGAAGGTCGAGGCAGCCTGCGACTTTGCGCGGACAACCGGGCGACGCGCGGCAATCGGCGCGCTCCCGGATATCGCGCGGCTCGTCGACGATACGGCGGGCACATCGGTTCTGGTCAGTCAGGCAAGCATGTTCGTGGAGCGATGAGGCCTCGCGCGACGCGGGTTGCCAAGGTGCGGCTCCGAGCATTGCTGACGACGGAGTGAAGAACCGGCTCGCCGATTCCGTCGGGCGCGTATCGTGAAGCATCCGAACACCGGTACGCGCGTTCATTCGATCGCACGGACAAATGCCTGCATCAGGTGAAGTTCGTCCGTGCTTCATCGTGACGCCCTGACGTTCGTGCGGATCCATTCCTGCGTGTCGCCGAAGATCCAGTTGCCCGTCTCACGCGCACCGAGCGGGCCGGCCTGCGCTTGAGCGCCCCGGCCCGCCTGGTGCCGCCGGAGCGGAGCGGTTGCGACGCAGCGGTCGGTGAGGGTTGCTTCGTCGCGGCTCCCGCGGCACTCCGGCCTGCCCGGTTTCACGGTGAAAGCGTGCGATCCGCTGCTTGACCACGGTCGACGCGAACCGCCGGTTCGTCACGCGACCGGCGCCGGTTGTCGGGCGGCGTCGGCGATGTCCGTCGGTTGACGCACATCAACGAGGCTGTGCCGCCGCCGGGGAAGATGGACGTACGAGTACGAAATCAAGTATTGCGAGCGCACCACACTGATGAACCGGCTCTGGCCATCAATCGGCGCAATCAACAGGAGCGGAACATGGGAATCTGGATGCAAATCGCCTACTTCGGCTTCGCCGGGTCGACTCAGCTGGAGGCGGAAGCGAGCATCCAGCTGATGCGTCTCGAGCCGTTCGGTGCGCAACTGGCCGGCTGCCATCTCGCGATCGAGGCCATGGGTGCGTCGACTCGCCAGCCGAAGTATGACGTGCGACTCGATCTGATCATGCGCAACGGGGAATTCCGTCCGGTTCCGCATATGACGGGCGTGGACCCCATGGACGCGCTGGAGCGGGCATTCGACCTTGCCGAGCGGCAACTCGCCACGACCGCGGCCACTGGAACCCATGAGAACCCGCGCTGACACGTCCTGCCCATCGAGCGGGATTCGCCATGGCCCGCTGCGCCGGCCCGCCGCGGTTCACTGCAGTTCCCGGCGGTTCGCGACGCGTGTGCCGGTCCGCCGCAGCAAGGGAGACGGTGCGGTCGGCAGTCCTGGTCCGGCTAGCTTTCTTCGTCGCCCGTGAAGACCTCGTGTTCCGGCATCTCCGCCGTATCGTCGACACACTGCACCCGCCATGCGCCAGGCACTGGCGCCTGCCGGGCATCGCGCAACCAGCGCGCGATGCCGGCCTGGCCTTCGAACGGCCCGGACGGTGCGTCGAGATCGAAATCGTCGAGCCAGCACAGGGCGCCCGCGTTGCCGGGGCCCGTCATCACGGTGGCGCCGTCTTCGCGGACGAGCGTCCCCCACACGGGCAGGTCCATCCCTGCATGACCTTCGCGCGACCAGCGACGCATGGCCGTGTCGATCCAGAGAATGGCATAGGCCGAAGGGGTGTCGCAGGCGAAAGTATCGAGATGCAGGGTGATTCGCACGATGGGCTCCGAATCGACGAAGGAGGGCGGCCGCCGTCACCGGCGGTCGCGGCATTTACTGGCTCATGACCCGGCGAATCAGCGCATGCTCGGAGCACAGCGGGCCGCCGTGCTCGGCGGACAGCGGCATCGCGGTATCGCCCCGGTGCGCGCGACCGCCCGGTCTCGGCGTGTCATTGGAGCGGTAGTCATCGCGCGGTGTCCGGCAAGTAGTCCGACTCAGTTTATGCGCGGCCCCGAGCCGGCGATTGATGCAGGTCAAACGCCGGAACGCGCTCGCCGACCGGTTCCTGTCGAGCCGGCCCGCGGCCGGACCGGAATCGGCAGGGATCGAAAGTCAGCCGGGGTTTGGAGAACGGCCGTAGGGGTATGCCAACGGTCTTTGTGCTCACGCATAGGGCCTGAGCGATCTCGGCAATCGTCTCGCCGGCGCCGTCCCTGGAAACGAACCGACGCGCGGATGCTTCGTCGCGTCTGCGGCGGCGCGCCCCCGTTCCGCGCGCAACGCGGCCAGCAGCGGCCGCCAGTATCCCGCCGACCGGAACCGTTCGATCGGCACCTCGGTGTCGAAGGGAAGCGAGATCGCCGCTTCGTCCGGCGTCAACGGCTCGGCGTCGCGCCACTGCGCGTCCAGCACCGCGGGCCCGGCATCGGACACGTCGTTTCCGGCCAGCCAGCGCCGCTTGACGCGTTCGGCCATGCAGGTCCGGCCGGCGCGGAAATCGAGGATGAACACGGGTACGCCAAGCGCCCCGGCCAGCGCGACGAAGCGCGTACGGCGGGCATGGGCCAGGAAGGTGGCGTCGACAATCGTCGGGTAGCCAGCCCGCAGCGTGGTCTCCGCGATCTCGCGCAGCCGATCGTATTGGGCATCGATCGCGTGCGCCGCATAGGCGCTGTCGGACAATGCGCCGCGCCCGACGGGGGCGAGCGGATGCGTGCGTTTGCGCTCGCTGTCGCTCGACACGCGAACCGCGCCGATCAGATCGGCGAGCGCGCGGCTTGCGACGGATTTGCCGGAGCCGGACGCGCCGTGGCATAGCAACAGATACGGCGGCGGCCTGTGTGCGACGCGCGCGGCGAGCGCAATGTAACGTCCGGCCGCGCGCAGGTCGTCGCTTTGCGCCGATGTGAGTCGCGGGCCGCCCGAGCCGGCGCGCAGCACGGCCACCTGCGCGCGCACCAGCGCGCGATAGCCGACGTACAGCGGCAGCGCCGCGAGGCCGGCGAAATCGCCGGTCGCCTCCAGCCAGCGATTGAGCAGGCGATAGGCAAGGTCGGCGCGGCCGTGCGCATACAGATCCATCGCCAGGAATGCCAGGTCGTTGACGACGTCGATCCAGCGAAGTGCGTCGCTGAATTCGATGCAGTCGAACATCAACACGTCGGTGCCCCGGCGGACCAGATTGCCGAGGTGCAGGTCGCCATGGCAGGCGCGCACGAAGCCGCCCGCCCGGCGCGCGTCGAGATGACGGGACAGTGCCGCGCAGTTGCGTCGGTAGCAGTCCCGCAGCGTGGCCGGCAGGGCCATGGGCCCGACCGCGAGCGAGGCGAGCACGGCATCGAGTTGCGCGTGCAGCAAGGCCGCGCTGCCGAACGCGGCGGACGGTACGTCCTTGCTGGCGCGCGCATGAAAGCTCGCGAGCCGGGCCGCGACGCGGTCGATATCCGCGTTCGTGAGCGCTCCCGCCGCAAGCAGGCGGGAAAACAGCGCTGCCTGGTCGAAACGGCGCATCTTCACCAGATAGTCGATGGCCGCCACCGCACGCGTATCGCAGCCGGCAAGCCGGCAACCGCGTCGCGTGCGTTCGAGCGGCATGACGGCCAGATAGAGCTCGCGCGCCAGCGGCCGGTTCAGGACCAGCTCGGCGGCGCAGCTGCGGCGCCGGGCGGCGAGGGGTCTGAAGTCGGCAAAGCCCAGGTCGAGCGGCTTGAGCCGCTTGTACGCGAAACGCCCGGCCAGGTAGATCACCGAGAGATGCGTCTCGATTCGTTCGATCCGGCCGGCAGGGTGCGGGTAGGAGGACGCGCGCCGCAGCGCCGTGTCGAGCCGCCGCGCGTGACGGCGGGCGGCCCGCAACTGGTTCTGCTTTCGCGCCGGGCCCAAACGCCGGGGGATCACGGCAAGCGACATGATTTCCCTGGGATTCGACAATGAATCGCGCATGGCGGGCGTCCGGCCGCCAGATGCGGCTGGCGCCACCGATGCGATGCCCGCCGCGCGTCGACGAGCGGCTCGATCCGAATCCCGTGTGCGGCGTTGCATGGAAAAGCCCCTGTTCAGATTGAATGAAACCGCTGTCGACGTCCACGGACGCGCCGAATCGCGCTGCCGCAATTCGCGAGCGCCCGCACCACGATATCCGCGTTCCGGACACGGCGATTGAGATGCGTCAACCGATCCGGCTGGTTGCATGGTCGGCTCCGCGCATGCTCAACGAGCCGTCCAGCATGCCAGCAGTCAAAAACACGACATCTGTAAATAGCCAGAACACGACATTAGGATACGGCTGCCACAAAATTTTCGTGTGCTAATTATGATTATGTCAAATGAGATACTCACATCCGAAAACCCCTGATCCCACCGCCAACAACCCGCCCGCGGCCCTCAATCCACCTCCAGATCCCCAACCGTTTCCGCCCGCCGCGCGTCGCGCCTCGTCATCGCAGCGTGCCGTCCACGCCGGCCGACGGACACCACCACGCGAAACGCCACCGGCGCGAACACGAGCCCGAACATCGTCGCCGCGAGCACGCCCCCGAACGCGCCCGTGCCGATCGAACGCCGGCTTTCCGCGCCGGCGCCCGTCGCCAGCACGAGCGGCACGACCCCGAGCAAAAACGCCATCGACGTCATCACGATCGGCCGGAATCGCGCGGCGGCCGCATCGATCACCGCCTGCCGCAGCGGCACGCCGCGCCCGGCGAGATCGCGCGCGTACTGCACGATCAGGATCGCGTTCTTCGCCGCCAGCCCGACCACGGTGATCATCCCGACCTTGAAGTACACGTCGTTCGGCATGCCGCGCGCGAGCGCCGCCGCGATCGCGCCGATCATGCCGAGCGGCACGATCGTCAGCACGGACAGCGGAATCGACCAGCTCTCGTACAACGCGGCAAGCGCCATGAAAACCGCCAGCACGGACAGTCCGACGAGCAACGGCGTTTGCCGCGCGGCTACCTGCTCCTCGCGCGCCGCATCGACCCAGTCGAAGCCGATCCCGGCCGGCAGCGCGCCGGCGAGCCGCTCCATCTCCGCCATCGCCGCGCCCGAACTCGTGCCGGTCGCCGCCCGGCCGCTGATGTCGAGCGACGGATAGCCGTTGTAACGATTCAGCATCGCCGGCCCGATCGTCCAGTGCGGCGCGGCGATGGCCGATAGCGGAACCATGTCCCCGGTGCGGTTCGGCACCGTCAGCGCCATCAGTTGCGCATCGGTCGCGCGTGCGACCGGGTCGGCCTCGACGATCACCCGCCGCATCCGCCCCGACGCCGGAAAATCGTTGATGTAGTTCGAGCCGAACGTGCCGCCCAGGAGGCCCGCGATCCGCTCGAACGGTACGCCGAGCGCATACGCCTTCGCGCGATCGACATCGAGTTCGACACGCGGCGCGTCCGGCAGGTCTTCGAAATGCACGGTGGCCAGCAACGGATCCGCCTTCGCGCGTTCGGACAGCTGCTCGCGAGCCGCCTTCAACGCGTCGAGCCCGACGCCGCCCCGATCCTCGAGCCGGAACGTGAATCCGTCGGAATGCCCGATGCCGCGCACCGACGGCGGCAGCGACGCCTCGACGTCGCCGTCGAGGATCGTGCCGAAACGCCCGTTGAGCCGGTCGCGCAACGCGATCGCGTCGACGTCGCGCTGCGCCCAGTCCTTCAGCTCCACGAACGCCATCCCGACGTTCTGTCCGCTGCCCGCGAAACTCCAGCCGATCACGCTCGTCACGTTCGCGATCGCCGGCTCCGCGCGCAGGATCGCCTCGACACGCTCGACGACCGCAAGCGTGCGCGCCTGCGTGGCCCCCGCCGGCAACTGGATCATCACCTGCAGTTGCCCCTGGTCCTCGGTCGGCAGGAAGCCGCCCGGCATCATCCAGTACAGCAGCCCGCATGCGATCACGAGCGCCGCGTACACTGCCACGACCATGCCGGTGCGGCGCACGGCGAACACGGCGATGCGGCGATAGCCCGTTTCGACGCGTGTGAACGCCGCACCAAACCGGTCGGCCAGACGCGCGCCGATGCCGCGTCGCCGCGCGCGGCCGGTTCCGCCCTCGTGTCGCGCGACCGGCTTCAGCAGGTTCGCGCACAGCGCGGGCGTGAGCGACAGCGCCATGAACGACGACACCAGCATCGATGCGATCATCGCCACCGCGAACTGCCGGTAGATGCCGCCGACGGTGCCCGGAAAAAACGCCATCGGCACGAATACGGCGGTCAGCACCGCGGTCACGCCGACGATCGCACCGCCGATCCGCTTCATTGCACGGCGCGTGGCGTCGCGCGGCGACACGCCCTCCTCCATCACCCGGTGCACGCTCTCGACGACGACGATCGCATCGTCGACGAGGATGCCGATCGCCAGCACGAGACCGAACATCGTGAACACGTTGATCGACAGTCCGAACGCCCACATCGCGACGAACGCGCCCATCAGCGTGACGGGAATCACGACGGTCGGCACCAGCGTGTAGCGCAGGTCGCGCAGGAACAGCCACATCACGCAGAACACCAGCACGACCGCCTCGACGAGCGTCAGCACGACCTCCCGGATCGCGATCGTCACGAAATGCGCACCGTCGAACGGAATCTCGATCGCCACGCCCGGCGGCAACACCCTCGACAACTCGGCGAGCCGCGCACGGATCGCGTTCGACGTTTCGAGCGCGTTGCCGCGCGGGCCGAGCTGGATGCCGACCGTGGCCGCCGGCCGGCCGTTCAGCCGCGAATAGAACGAGTAGTCGTCGCGGCCGATTTCGACACGCGCGACGTCGGCGACGCGCACCGCCGAACCGTCCGCCTTCGACTTCAGCACGATCCGGCCGAACTCGTCCGGCGACGCGAGCTGCCCCTTGACGACGATCGACGCGGTGAGTTGCTGGCCGCCCGGGAACGGCGCATCGCCGATCGCGCCGGCCGTCACCGTCGCGTTCTGCGTGCCGATCGCCGCGATCACGTCGTCGGCGCCGACACCGTATTCGCGCAGCTTGTGCGGATCGAGCCAGACGCGCAGCGCCTCGTCGGCGTCCCACAGTTCGGCCGCGCCGACGCCCGGCGCACGCTTCAGTTCGCGCAGCACGTAGCGGTTCAGGTAATCGCCGAGTTGCGCGGAATCGCGCGTGCCGTCGGTCGACGTCAGTGTGACGAGCATCAGGAACGTGTTCGCCGCCTTGAATACGCCGATCCCTTGCTGGACGACCTGCTGCGGCAACCGTGACTCGACCTGCTTCAGCCGGTTGTTCACGTCGACGAGCGCGATGTCCGGATCGGTGCCGGGCGAAAACGTCACGTCGATCTCGAGGTTGCCGTGACCGTCGCTGCTCGTCTCGTAGTACAGAAGCCCGTCGGCGCCGTCGAGGCTTTCCTCGATGATGCTGCCGACGTCGCCGTCGACCGTCTCGGTCGACGCGCCCGGATACGCGGCCGTGATCACGACCCGCGGCGGCGCAAGGCGCGGATATTGCGCGATCGGAAGCTGCGGAATCGCGAGCACGCCCGCGACGACGATTGCGAGCGCAACGATCCACGCAAAGACGGGACGATCGATGAAGAACGACGGCATCGGCATGCGTCAGCGAACCGCCGGCGTTCCGGCGCGGGACCGCGGGACCGTATCACCGTCGGCACCGCCGCACGGCGCGTGGGTGGCCTGGGCGCGCTTCGCCCGGTTCATGTCAATCATCGGTTCCCTCTTGCGGGCCGCGCACCGGAGCCAGCATCGACGACGCAAGCAGCGCGCGTGTATACGGATGGGACGGCGCATGCAGCACGTCGAGCGTATCGCCCTCCTCGACCACGCGCCCCGCCTTCATCACGACGACCCGGTGGGCCATCGCACGCATCACCGCGAGATCGTGCGTGATGAACAGGTAGCTCAATTTGTACTTCTTTTGCAGATTCGTCAGCAGATTCAGCACCTGCTTCTGGATCGACACATCGAGCGCGCTCGTCGGTTCGTCCAGCACCAGCAATTCGGGCTCCACCGCCAGCGCACGTGCGATCGCGATCCGCTGCCGCTGGCCGCCGGAGAATTCGTGCGGATAACGCAGCATCGACTCGGCCGCCAGGCCGACCTCCTGAAGCAGCACGGCGATTCGCGCGCGGCGCGCGTCCCCGGCCACCTGCGGCCGGTGCACGGCGAGCCCCTCGCCGACGATCTGCTCGACCGTCATCCGCGGCGACAGCGAGCCGAACGGGTCCTGGAACACGACCTGCATCCTGCCGTACAGCGCACGCCTGCCACCCGTCGTCCGCAGCGCTTCCAGCGGCATGCCGTCGATCTCGATCGAGCCGGCCGCCGGTCGCTGCAGGCCGAGCACCGTCGCCGCAAGCGTCGATTTCCCCGACCCCGACTCGCCGACGATCCCGAGCGTTTCGCCGCGCCTCAGGTTCAGCTTCACGTCGTGCACGGCCCGGAACGTCGTCTTGCCGAGCACCGCGCGCCAGCCCTTCGCCGCGATGCGGTAATCGACGGCGAGGTCCTGCACGTCGAGGATCGTCGGTGCGCCGGCCGCGACCGGCTCGACGTCCCGCTGCGGCGCGCTGTCGAGCAGCCGGCGCGTATAGGCGTGCTGCGGCGCGGCGAACAGCGCGTCGGTCGTGTTCGTCTCCACGACCACGCCCTGCTCCATCACGGCCACGCGCTGTGCAAAGCGCCGCACGAGATTCAGGTCGTGCGTGATCAGCAGCACGGCCATCCCGCGCGCGGCCGCCTCCTGCTCCTGCAGTTCGATCAGCAGATCGACGATCTGCTGGCGCACCGTCACGTCGAGCGCCGTCGTCGGCTCGTCCGCCAGCAACAGCCGCGGGCGGCACGCCAGCGCCATCGCGATCATCGCGCGCTGCCGCTGCCCGCCCGACAACTGATGCGGAAAGCTGTCGATACGCCGCTCCGGCTCCGGGATACCGGTGCGCCGCAGCAGCGCGATCCCCCGCTCGCGCGCGTCGCCCGGCCGCAGCCCCTCGTGCAGCCTCAGGCTCTCGGCGATCTGCTTGCCGATCGTATACAGCGGATTCAGCGCGGTCATCGGTTCCTGGAACACCATCGCGATGTCGGCGCCGCGAATCCCGCGCATCTGCTGTTCGGACTTCGCGAGCAAGTCCTCGCCGTCGAACAGCATCCGTCCCGACAGTGTCGCGTGCTGCGCGAGGCGCAGTATCGACAGCGCCGTCACGCTCTTGCCCGACCCCGATTCGCCGACGAGCGCCACGCGCTCGCCGCGCCCGATCGACAGGCTCAGGTCCTGCACGGCCGCCTTCGCGCCGAAACGTGCCGAAAACCCGTCGATCTGCAGCAACGCGTTCGCCATCATCGCCCCCCGCCGAACGCCGAGCCGCGCGAGCGCGTATCGAGCGCGTTGCGCAGTGCGTCGCCCATGAACGTGAGCAGCAGCAGCGTGACGACCAGCGCCGCGAACGCGGAGATCGAGATCCACCACGCGTCGAGGTAGTTCTTGCCTTCCTGCAGCAGCTCGCCGAGGCTCGGCGTCGGCGGCTGCACGCCGAGGCCGAGGAAGTCGAGGCTCGTCAGCGACAGGATCGCCGCGCTCATCCGGAACGGCAGGAACGTGATCACCGGCGTCAGGCTGTTCGGCAGCACGTGCCGCCACATGATCTGCCAGTTCGATAGCCCCATCGTGCGCGCGGCCTTCACGTAGTCGAGCGCGCGGTTGCGCAGGAACTCCGCGCGCACGTAATCGGACAGCACGAGCCAGCCGAACATCGACAGCAGGATGAACAGCAGCCACAGCGACGGCGTGAAGATCGACGCGAAGATGATCAGCAGGTACAGGTCCGGCAACGCGCTCCAGATCTCGATCAGGCGCTGCCCGACCAGGTCGGCGCGGCCGCCGTAGAAGCCCTGCAGCGCGCCCGTCAGCACGCCGACCAGCCCCCCCGACACGGTCAGCGCGAACGCCATCAGCACCGACAGCCGGAACCCGTACAGCAGCCGCGCGAGCACGTCGCGCCCGAACTGGTCGGTGCCGAGCCAGTTGCTCGCCGACGGCGGCGCCGGATACGGCTGCGATGCGAAGTAGTCGATCGTGTCGTAGCGGTAGCGGTTCGGCGGATAGACCGCGAAATTGCCGTGCGACTCGAGCTTCGCGCGCATGTAGGGATCGAGATAGTTCGTCTTCGCGGGAAAGTCGCCGCCGAACGCGGTCTCCGGATAGTCCCTCACGATCGGAAAGTAATAGTGCCCGTCGTAGCGCACGAGCAGCGGCCGGTCGTTCGACAGGCCGTCGGCACACAGGCTGAGCACGAACAGCGCCGCGAAGATCACGAGGCTTGCATAGCCGAGCGGCTGCGCGCGAAAGCGCTGCCACGTGCGCCGCCACGGCGACGGCGACGGCGCGCACGCGGGATCAGTGGTCCAGGCGGCTGAACTGGATACGGGGGTCGACGACGACATAGCAGATATCCGCGATGAGCTTGGTCAGCAGACCGATCAGGGTGAACAGGAACAGCGAGCCGAGCACGACGGGATAGTCGCGGCGGATCACCGAGTCGTACGACAGTTGCCCCATCCCGTCGAGCGAGAACAGCGTCTCGATCAGCAGGTTGCCGTTCAGGAACGCGCCGACGAATGCCGCCGGCAGCCCGGTGAGCAGCGGGATTGCCGCATTGCGCAGCACGTGCTTCCACAGCACGTCGCGCTCCGGCGCTCCCTTCGCGCGCGCGGTCAGCACGTACTGCCGGCCGATTTCCTCGAGGAACGTGTTCTTCGTCAGGATCGTGACGATCGCGAAATTGCCGATCACCGCCGCGGTCACCGGCATCGCGATGTGCCACAGATAGTCGAGCGTCCTGCCGATCAGCGTCAGGTCGTCGAAGTTGTCCGACGTGAGCCCGCGCATCGGAAACACCTGCCAGAACGTGCCGCCGCCGAACAGCATCAGCAGCAGCACGCCGAGCACGAAACCCGGCACCGCGTAGCCGGTCAGCACCAGCACGCTCGTCACGGTGTCGAACCGCGAGCCGTTGCGCACCGCCTTCGCGATGCCGAGCGGTACCGACACGAGATAGGTGAGGATCACCGTCCACAGCCCGAGCGTGATCGACACCGGCAGCTTCGACCGGATCACCGCCCACACGCTGCGGTGCGCGAAGTACGACTGGCCGAGGTCGAACGTCGCATAGCTTTTCAGCATCAGCAGATAGCGCTCGAGCGGCGGCTTGTCGAAGCCGAACTGTTTGCGGATCTGCTCGATCTGCTGCGGATCGACGCCCTGGCTGCCGTGGTAGCCGCCCCCGCCTCCGCCCGCCTCGCCCCCGTGCGCGCTGCCGTGGCGCAGCTGCGCGAGCACCTGCTCCACCGGGCCGCCCGGCACGAACTGCGTGACCGCGAACGTGATCGTCACCACCCCGATCAGCGTCGGGATCATCAGCAGCAGCCGCCTGAATATGTATGCCAGCATCGTTGCTCCCCGTCAGGCCGCCGGAGCGGGTCGTGCCGCCGGCTTCTTCACGTACCAGTAGTCGATGATCCAGTCCTCGTACTGATAGGAGTCCGGCACGATCGCCGGGTGGCCGAGCGTCGCCTTGTACGCGATCCGCGCGTTCGGCAGGTAGTACTGCGGGATCAGCGCGTACAGGTTGATCAGCACGCGGTCGAGCGCGTGCGTGGCCGTTTCGAGATCGTCGAGCGTGTCGGCCGCGAGCGCCGCCCGAATCAGCGCATCGACGGCCTTCGACTTCACGCCCGGATAGTTCTCCGAGCCCGGCTGCGACGCGGCCGCGCTGCCGAAACGGCGCGTCAGCTCCGCGCCCGGGATCGTCACGGGCAAGTAGATGTACGTCGTCATGTCGTACTCGAAATTGTCGAGCCGCTTCTGGTAGAGCGCGCTGTCGATCTCGTGCAGGTACGCATGGATGCCGAGCGTCGCGAGCGCCTGCGTGTACGGCAGGATCAGGCGGTCCATGCCGGGCTGGTCGTCGATGATCTCGATCGTCATCGGCGTGCCGTTCGCGTCGCGCAGCGCGCCGTCGCGGTAGTGCCAGCCGGCCTGCGCGAGCAGGTCGCGCGCTTCCTTCAGGTTCGCGCGCAGCGAGCCCGGCGGCAGCGTCGACGGCTGGCCGACCATCGGCCCGAACACCGCCGGCGGCAGCGTCGACCGGAAGGGTTCGAGCAGCGCGAGCTCCCTGGCGCTCGGCACGCCGGACGCCGCGAACGGGCTCGCCTCCCAGAAGCTGCTGGTGCGGCGATACTGCCCGTAGAACATCATCCGGCTCATCCAGTCGAAGTCGAACGCCAGCGCGAGCGCATGCCGTACACGCACGTCCTGGAACATCGGCTTGCGCATGTTCATCAGGAAACCCTGCATCTGCGCGGGGCCGTCCGGGAATTCCCCCTTCTTCAGCATGCCGTTGCGGAAATTCTTGCCGACGTACTTGCGGGCCCATTGCGTCGAGCTGTACTCCATGCGCGCGTCGACATCGCCGGCCTTGAACGCCTCGAGCGCCGTGTACTGGTCCAGGTACAGCTTGAACGACACGTGGGCGAAACGAAACATCCCGCGCCGCGACGGCAGGTTCGCGGCCCAGTAGTGCGGGTTGCGCACGTATCGGATCTGCTTGTCGTTCTTGCGCTGCTCGATCAGGTACGCGCCGCTCGCGATGGGCGGCACGGTCGCGAGCTGGTCGAACGGCGGCCGCGTGCCGTCCACGCGTTGCCCCCATTTCGGCGAGAACACCGGCAAGTCGCCCGCGATCAGCGCCGCGTCGCGCTCCGCGTGCTTGAATTCGAAGCGGATCGCATGGCTGTCGACCACCACCGCGCGCTTGATGATCGAGAACTGCGCGTTGTAGATCGGCGACGCCTGCGGGCTCGTCAGCGTGTCGAACGAATACTTGACGTCTGCCGCGGTGATCGCGTCGCCGTTCGAGAAACGCGCGGCCGGGTTGATGTGGAACGTCGCCGACAGCCGATCCGGTGCGACCTCGACATCGTCGGCGATCAGCGCGTATTCGGACGCGAGTTCGTCCCAGCTGCGCTGCATCAGCGTGTCGAACATCAGGTTCTTGATGTCCGGCGCGGGCGAGCCACGCACGAGGAACGGATTCAGCGAATCGTAGCTTTGCGCTTCGTCGTAGTTTTCGAAATTCAGCGTGCCGGTGTCCGGCGCATCCGCATCCGCGTAATCGAAATGTGTGAAGTCCGGCGGATATTTCGGCTGGTCGTATTGCGAAATCGCCGACACCGCGAACGCGGCCCGCGGCATGGCGCCGGCCGACGCGAGCAGCACCGCGCATGCGAGCAGCACGGCGCGCGTGCCGTTGCCCATCAGGTATGCATGGCGCGGCACATGTGCCCCTCGCCATTTCAACAGTGTCATGGTCAGTCTGTCCGGAAGCGTGCGGGCGCAATGCCTGCGCGCGGTCGATGCCTGTGCCGGACACGGCATGCCGCCCGCGTCCTGCTGGTAATTCGTGCTGCAAACGATCCGACAAGCTGCGCCGTCGCGGTCCCGTTCGCAGACCGTCGTGGCGCCAGGCGAAAAAAGGCCGCTCCAGAGAAAGGGGGGGTGTGGACGTGGAGCGGCCGGTCTAAAGCCTGTCAGTGCATCGCGATCGCCGTCAGAACTTGTACGTCGCGCCGATCTGCGCGAAGCGGCCGATGTACGAATACACCGACGTGTCGTACCCGCTCTGGCTCAGCGTGCCGTTCGCGAAGATCGGATCGTACGGCGGCGTGCGGTTGAAGATGTTGTCGATGCCACCGTAGATCGTCCAGTTCTTGAAGCCCGTGTACGTCAGCATCAGGTTGAACTGGCTGTACGAACCGACCTTCGGCGGCTCCGGCAGCAGGTTCTGCGCGTATGGGCCCGTGAACTGCCACGTCAGCGCCGCATCGAACTTGCGATAGTTCCAGTCCAGCGTCGTGTTGCCGCGCCAGCGCGGGAAGCTGCCGCCGAACGGCTGCGTGATCGTGAAGTTGTTGCCCGCGCCGTTCACCGGTGTGCCGCCCGGGAAGCCGATCTTGTAGCTGTTGATGTACGCCCAGTCGCCCGACAGCGTGAGCATGCCCCAGCCCTTGAGCGGCAGCCCCTGGCGGAACGTGCCTTCGAAGCCGTTCGTGTCGAGGTAGCCGAGGTTCTGGTACGGAATCACCTTGTACAGCAGCTGGCCGGTCGTCGGGTCGGTCACGACCTGCGACGGCTTGCCCTGGCCGATCACGTTGTCGATGCGGATCTTGTACCAGTCGAAGCCGATATCCGTGTAGCGGGCCGGCGAGACCTGGAAGCCGATGTTGAAGTTGCGCGTGCGCTCCGGCGCGAGATTCGGGTTGCCGACCGTGATCGACGTGTAGTTCTGGCCGGTGGCCGGGTCGACCTGGATGCCGAGCGTCTGCGACTTGCTGTCCTCGACGAAGGTCGGCGCACGGAACCCGCGGTTGTACGACGTATACAGCGTGAGCGCCTTGATCGGCTGGTAGCGCAGCGCGAAGCGCGGCGAGAACGCACCGCCCACGTCCGTGTAGTGGTCGTAGCGGCCTGCCTGGCTGAACGTCAGGTTCTCCAGGATCGGCACGTTGATCTGGTAATAGACGGCCGCGACGTTGCGCGCGCCGTTCACTGTCTGCAGATCGGGCGAGATCACCGCGCCGCTCAGGTATTCGGAGCCCGGTGTCAGCGTTTCGCTCTGGTGCGTGAACTGCGCGCCGAAGCCGATGCCGACGTCACCGGTCGGCAGGTGGAACAGGTTCGGCGTCGACAGCGTCGCGTCGATCGTGTCGAGCTTCGAGATGCCGAGATTGTTCGCTTCCTGGTACAGGCCGTTGAACGCGTTCGGTGTCGCCGCCGGATTCGCGAAATTCAGCGTGCCGTTCTGGTAGATGTTGTTCAACGCGTTCACGTTCAGCTGGTTCGTGAACACGTTCGATACGGTGCTCTGCGAATGGCTGACCGAGGTCGCCCAGTCCCAGTCGCCGTACGGCAGCGTAAACGAACCCTTGATACCGGCCGACGCGCGCCAGTAGTTGGCCCAGGTCTTCTGCGCGACCGTGTTCGGGAACGCGTAGGTCAACGGCGTCGCCGCGCCCGTCGTGTTGTACGGGTTGGTCACCGGTACGACCGTGTTGAACGGCGACAGCAACTGCGTCTGCGGATTCCACACCAGCGCCGGGTTCTGCGGGTTGCCGATCACGTTGTTCCACAGACCGTTGTTGGTCGTGGTGGTGTTGTAGCTCTCGAGGAAGTCCGCGAAGGCCGTCGTCGTGTCGTTGATCTTGAAGTCGCCATGCAGCTTCGCATTCAGACGTTCGGTCATCGGCAGGATCGACGTGCTTTCGGCCGTGTTGTACGAGCAGATCGTGCCCGGCAGGCCGGCCGACAGCGAGTTCGGCGCGGCCGGTCGGACCGCCCCGCCGAACGGGCAGCCGCTCAGCGCCTGCGCACTGCCGTCGGGCATGTTCCAGTAGGACGGCGCGAGCAGCGAAAAGCCGCCCGGCTTGCCCGTGAAGTCCTGGTTGCGGGTCGAATCGCGATCAGCAAGGGTAAAACCGTTCGACTTGTAGTAGCTGAGCGCCGCCGTCACGTTGAAGCGGTCGGCGTTCAGGTCGCCGAAGCCGCCGAGCACGCCGAACTTCGTCGTGCCGTCGCCGTTGCCGGCGTTGATCGCGCTGCCGATGCTGCCGTCGAGCTGCAGCCCGCGGAAATTGTGTTTCGTGATGATGTTGACGACGCCGCCGATCGCGTCCGACCCGTATTGCGACACCGCACCCGTCTTCACGATTTCGATGCGCTCGATGTCGTTGAGCGGCAGCGTGTTGAGGTCGAAGAACGAATCGACGCTGTTCGAGAAGAACGCATACGGTGCCACGCGCTGGCCGTCGATCAACACGAGCGTGTATTTCTCGGACAGGCCGCGCAGCGCGATGCCGGCCGCGCCGGCCGCGAAGTTGCCCGACTGCCCTTCATTCCAGCTGTTCGCCGAGTTGGCCGTCGCATTGCGCAGGAAGTCGGTCACCGTCACCGCGCCGCTGGCCTGAATCTCCTTCGGCGTGATCGTCTGCACCTGCTGAAAACCGGTCTTGTCGGATTGCCGGATCAGCGAGCCCGTCACCTCGAAACGCTTGATCTGCGCGACCTTGCCCTGCCCGTTCGCGCCGGGTGTGGCAGGCATCGCCTCGGTTGCCGCACCGGACGCCGCGGCACCCGTTGCAGCGGCGGCATCCGGCGTGCTGCCCGCCTCCTGTGCGACGGTCACGGGCGCGCCGTTCGCGACCGCATCCGCGATCGCGACGGCGCCCGGCGCCGGCTGGCTCTGGGCGAACGCCGGCGGCACCAGTGCGGCCGTCAGCGCCAGTTCCGCCCAGACTATCCTCTTGATGGCCAACGCCAAAACTCTCTGCTTCATCTTGTTCCCTCTCGCTCGTAGTAAGACCCCACCTGCAGTGCGCCGGAACCTTGTGAATTCCTTGCGCGTCCTGGGCGCCGGTGTATCGGAACCCGCGATTGCCACTCTTCCGACTGCCATGACTCCAACGGATCGGCCTCGGGGCACCCGTGCCAGTCAGCACCACCGTCTTTTATGATTTTGATTCGTCATACTTATTACCTACATTGAGCGCACTTCCCTGCTACCTCCCGATTCGATGGACGGCGAATCCTGCTGGCGACGAGCATGACTCGCGCGCCGTACCGCATGCCATCCACTGTCGATCGGGTACTTCTCCTTCATCGCGGCGCGCAGCGCCGGCCGCCCCCGGCTAGAACAACCTCGGCGTGCCGACCCAGACGATTACCGCCTCTTCATCGGCCGTGTTGCGCCACGCATGCGGCATCGTCGATTCGTAATGCGCGGTATCGCCCTCGTTCAGCGTGAGCGTGCAATCCTCGAGGGTCAGCGCGACCTGCCCGCGCATCACATAGACGAACTCCTCACCCGCATGCGTCGTCATCTCGGACGGCGACTGCCCTGCCGGCATCCGGACGAGAATCGCTTCGAGCTTGCGGCCATCCACCAGATTCGTCAGCCTGGCGAACTGGCTGGCCGAGTTCGCGAACTGGAAATACTGCAGCGCGTCCCTGCGGCACACCGAGCGCGCCTCCGTCGGCGTGTCGATGAAATACTGCATCGTCACGCCCAGCGCCTTCGCGATCCGGACCAGCGACGTGATCGACGGCGTTGCCCGCCCGCGCTCGACCTGCGACAGGAACGGCTTCGAAATGCCGGCGATCGTGGACGTTTCGTCGAGCGTGAGTTTCAGGCGCTGGCGCAGCGCCCGGATCTTGTTGCCGAGCGACACGGCGACGAGCACCGACTCATCAGGGGGCAAAACCATGGAAAGTCGGAGCCTCGCAGTCGAAATCGATTTGATGTCGGCGATCCTTGACCGATGCGATGACGCGATCGGCCCGGTGCGATACCCGGCTGCGCGCTGCCGTTGCGTGCAGGCGGCGCACGGCGCAGCACGGCACCGTCGCCGCACGGTCGCGCAGCCTTCGGATATTTCATTCGGTTTACTAACTAACAAGGCTGCCCCTTTTCTTCGTTTAACCTGACCGTCAGGCACTCGTGCTGCCATACTGCCGCGGCGGCCCGCCGCTTTTCGACCGCGCCCGTGTTGCGCGCCGTCGCGCCCTTCCGTTGCGTTACCGGGACGCCACCGCCGTCCAGAGTTTTGCCAGGTCGCCGGAACCGTCGGCTCCCTTGACCGTGCGCAGCACCTGGACCGCGCGCGCCTTCTGACCGGCCACGTAGTACGCCTCGCCGAGCCGCAGCCGAGCCGCGTCGGGATGCTCGAGCCCGCCCTTCGCGATCGCCTGCTCCATCATCGGCAAGCCCTGCTGCGGGTGGCCCGCAAACACGAGGTTCATGCCCGCGTCGATCGGCGCCGCCGGCGCGGCGGCGTCCCCGCCCGGTTGCGCGCGCTTGGCGGCGAGCGCCTGCAGCCGCTTCTCGCGGTCCGCCTGCGCGTCCTTGCCGAGTACGCCGGACGCGAACCCCTGGTCGATCACTTGCTTGCCTTCGGCGGGAGACCCCGCAACCAGCGCGAGCTGCGTCATCTCCATATACGCGTCGGCCGTCGCGAGCGACCCCGTCGCCCGGCGCAACCGGTAGATGTCGAGGTCGAGCGACGACAGATACCCGGGGTTGCCGCGAATGGCCGTGACCATTTCGTCCCAGTACGCGGGGCTTGGGTGGTAGGCCACCAGCAGCCCGAGCGCACCGCGGTATGCGCTGCCGTCCTTCATTTTCTGCGCGCACGTCGCGAGCATCTGCAACTGCCCTTCATCCGGTGCGTGTCCGCCATTCGCCTGCGCGTCCGTGCTCGCCTTCAACTGGCTCACGACCGGCGCGCAATCGTTCGACAGGTAATACGACTGCGTGAGCAGCGTGCGCATTTCCGGATCCGTCCCGCCCACCTTCAGGTAGCGCTGCGCGGTCCGGATCGCCAGCGGGTAGTTCTTCTGCTGGAAGTAGATGCCGGCGAGCGCCGCCGTCGTCCGCTGCTCGTCCTCGCCCGACAGCCGCCCCGAGTTCAGCACGGTCTCATACGCCTGCGCGGCCGTGCCGGACTCGCCGGCCGCCATCGCCGCCGCACCGCGCATCTCTTCCACCATGTACGTTTCGTACGGCGTCCGGCTGGGCACGGCGGCGGCCTGTGCGATCCTGCCGAGCGCCTCGCGATACTTGTGCGCCCGGTACAGCTCCTGCGCCGCCGCCAACGGTTTCGCCACGTCCGGCCGCAGCGCGTCCGCCGGCAGCGCCGGCCGGCCGAGCATGCATGCCGCGCCGAGCGCGGTCACCGCCATCATCCGTTTCCATCGTCGCTGGTTCATCGGCTCGTCCGTTTCGTCATTGCATGAACTGCTCGTTGCCGATCAGGCCGATCTTGGTCGCACCCACGCGCTGCGCGGATGCCAGCACGGCCGCCACGTCCTTGTATGGCACCAGCTTGTTGGGCCGCAGATGGATCTCCGCCTGCACGGGTTCCGCCGCCACCTGGGTCAGCTTCGCCTCGAGCGCCGCGCGGTCCGGCACCGGCGCGCCGTTCCACGTCGTCGTGCCGTCGAAGTCGATGTCGATCTGCACGATTTCCGGCGGTGTCGCCGGCGGCGGCGGATTGCCCACCGGCAAATCCATCTTCACCGAATGCATCTGAATCGGGATCGTGATGATCAGCATGATCAGCAACACCAGCATCACGTCGATCAGCGGCGTGGTGTTGATGTCGACCATCACGTCCGGTTCCGCATTGCCTCCGCCCGAAGGCACGTTCATTCCCATCGTCGACTCCTGTCGATCCGAGTAAGTGCTTCAGCACTTACTCTGCCCCATGCTTCGCATCTGATCCCATGCTTCGCGGTCGATCAGCGTTAGCGCTTTAGCGGTTATGTCGGCTGGAGTGGGTGCTTCGGCACTTACTCCGGCCCCATGCTTCGCAGCAATTCCCGTGCGACGCTAGCCACCGCGCGCCGGCGGCTCCGTAATGAATGACAGCTTCGCGATCCCCGCACGCTCGCACATCGTGACCACCCGGCCGATGAACTCGTAGCGCGTGTTCTGGTCGCCCCGCACGTGGACGCTCGGCTGCGGCTGCTGCTGCGACACGCCCTTCAGCTTCGCGAGCAGCGTCGACGCATCCACCAGTTGCTCGCCCCAGAAGAAATCGCCATCGCGGTTCACCGCGATCTCGATGCTTTTCGGCGTCGTCTGCAGCGGCTGCACCGTCTCTTTCGGAAGCTGAAGCTGGATCGTGTGCGTCACGACCGGAATCGTGATCAGAAAGATGATCAGCAACACCAGCATCACGTCGACGAGCGGCGTCGTGTTGATGTTGGCGATCACCTCGTCGCTATCGTCCTGCCCGACGTTCATGGCCATCGCGCGTCTCCGTCAGCCGATCAGTTCGCGAGCGATGCCGCCGGCGCCGACGCGCGCACCGGGCGCCGGTTGCCGGCCAGCAGCACCGTGTGCAGTTGCGCGCCGAAGTTGCGGACGCGTTCCATCACGGACTTGTTGCGCCGGACCAGGAAGTTGTAGCCGAGCACCGCCGGCACCGCGACGGCAAGGCCGATTGCGGTCATGATGAGCGCCTCGCCCACCGGGCCCGCGACCTTGTCGATCGACGCCTGGCCCGCGATGCCGATCGCCGTCAGCGCGTGATAAATCCCCCAGACCGTGCCGAACAGCCCCACGAACGGGGCCGTCGAGCCTACCGTGGCCAGAAAAGCGAGCCCGTCCTGCATCCGGTTCGACACGTTCGTGATCGAGCGCTCGACCGATACGTCGATCCACGTGTTGCGGTCCACCGCTTCCAGCAGTGCGTCTTCGTGATGCTCGCCGGCCTCGATCGCCGTTTCGGCGATGAAGCGGAACGGCGACGCCTCGTCGAGCAGCCTGGCGCCCTCCGCCAGCGACGGCGCGGTCCAGAGCTGGGCGTCCGCCAGCTTCGCGCGACGATTCGCGCGCAACTGTTCCAGGAACTTGGTGATCATGATGTACCAGCTTCCCATCGACATGATCACCAGCAGGATCAGCACGAAACGCGCGACGAAGTCGCCGTTCTTCCATAGCGCGCCGAGGCCGTACGGATTCTCGACCGCTTCCGTCGTGGCCGGCGCGGGCGGCGGCGCCGGCTCGGCGGCGGCCGGTGCCGGTGCCGGTGCCGGCGTGGCCGACGGTGCCGCGGCCTGCGCCGACGTGCCGGCCGCCCCGCTTGCCTGCGCATGAGCGAGCTGCGGTGCAACGAACCCGTCGACTGCCGCGACGGACATCAACATGCTTGCCGCCAGCGCGGCCAGTGAACGCTTCGTCATACCCCACTCCAGTTCTTTCGGTGAACTTAATACTTAAGTTCGATATGGTTTTCCTCGACCCGGCGCGTGCCGGGCCGCCCACTGCATCAATTCAGATTGAACGAGAACGGCACCTGGACCCGTACCGGCTGGCCCTGCGCGACGCACTTGAACCGTTTCACGGTGTTGTAGGCGGCGCGATCGAGGATCGGATCGGCGGACTGCGCCACGCGCTCGTTCGTGATGTTCCCTTCCGCATCCACGACGAATTCGATCGTCACGTCGCCCGTGATGTTGTTTTCCTGCGCTTCCTTCGGGTACTGGATCGCCGCGCGCAGCGTGTCGGAATTCGGGCAGACGACGCCTACGTCATGGCTGACCGGCTTGGCCGGCGCCGGAGCGGGCGCCACGACCGGCGCCTGCACGGCCGGCGCGGAAGGAACCGGGGCCGACTGGTGCGTGATCGTCGCCTGCGGCGGCGCCTGCACCGGCACTTCCGGCGGCGGGACGAACGGCGGTGGCGGCGGCGCGAATTTCGGCGGCGGGAGCTTGACGACGGGCATCGGCGGCGGCGGCGGCGGCTTGACCGGCTCGATGATGCGGGTTTCGATCGGATGCTGGATCACCTGCACGACTTTCGTCGCGAGGCCGTTGAGCAATGCGTAGATCAGCACTGCATGCAGTACCAGGACGATTCCGATGCCGCCGAACCGGCGCACCGGATTCTGCTGTTTCTTGCCGAACTCTCGCGGACGCCCCAGCGTAGCCAGTCCGCTGTTCGAAGTAGTCAAACCTTCTTCGACTTTCATGCCCACCATGCATCCCCCAAGCGATTCGCCCAGTTTCGGGTTGCTGCCGGAGACGGAGCCAGGTCGGCATCGCCACCGCATCAACCCGAACATTTCATTTCAAATTCAATTAGCAATCCGAATTGAAAGAATCACATTCGAATTCAAATTCATTCTTTTTCAAGGAATCGTTCCGGCCGGCGCGGCCCGGTGTCACGCCGGAAATCCACGCGCCTGCACGGTCAGGCAATTGTCAGCTGTGCTGGCGCGACTTCGTGTTTCGTATGACGATTCACCGTTCGTTACGCGGTGATGTCAGTGGCGCCGTTCACTTGGGTGCAGAAGATAGCAAGGAAAAAATTTTGCCGTCAAACTTTATTTGATGCCCGAATACAAAGTTTGGAGGATTTATTCAAGTAATATTTTGGTAAGCATAAATCCATCTTTTATTATTGAAATGGTAATTGATTTGTATGGGTATATTCGAAATCGAATGTTGAATCATTTCGACATAAATATCCGCATATTTCCCACGCCGCACCAAAATGGTTCACCCCTGAAGCGACGTGCAAGGCTTATCCCTTCATGTCGCCAATGCCGACATCGGTCGTCCAGTGCCTGCGCTCCCCCGCCTCTAGTCGCCGACACCGCTCCCGGGACACATCGAGAGCACGAATGGCCCGCGTCACAATTGATCTGCAATCCGATACAAACATAAGAAGGACCTTCACAACGTGAAAGCCCTCCAAACCATTTCGTATATCGAATTAACCGTGGAGGATGACACGCGAAGTCCCGGCGCACGAACATGTCGCCCACACTTCGGCACGCATACGTGCGCGCCAGCCCCGCGCGTCACCGCACGCGCCGCGCAATCACGACTGCATACCCTGCATCTTGTGCGAAAAATGCGCGCGCTCGGCCGTCTCCATCAGCGCCAGGAACTCGTCCTGGGTCATGTGGATCAGCGCTTCGTGGTCGCCGGCCTCGAAATAAACATCCGGCTGCTGCGCGAGGCGTTCCTCGAGGAACGTTTTCATCCCGTACGCCATGCAGACCGGCGGCAGCGCGCCCATGTCGCAATCCTTGAACAGTTCGCGCAGTTCGACCTCCCGGGCGAGCACGAGATGGCGGCCCGTCTTCACCCAGAGATCCGACAGGCGCACGGCGTGCGTCGTCGGTAACACGGCGGCGACGTAGCCCTCGTCGTCCTCGAGGAGCACGGTTTTCGCGAGGCGATCGCCGGGAATATGCGCGGCGGCGGCCGTCTCCATGCTCGTATGGCTATAGGGGTGGTACACGACTTCGTACCGCGATGACTTCTGGCGCAGGCAATCCTGCAGGGTGGCAGATACAGGCATGGCACACCTCGTCTGGGCGAATCGGGCGAACGGAGTTCGCTCCGGATTTGTTCAGCATAGGTCGCATTTGGGCCGATGGAAATCGCCGCTTCGCCCCTTCTTCATTCAGGCTCCCCCTCCGGTTCCAACCCCTTTTCGCGCAGCCATTCGCGGTTGAAAAGCCGCGCGCGATAGATGTCGCCGCGATCGCACAGCAAGGTCACGATCGTGTGTCCCGGGCCCATCCGGCGCGCTAGCCAGACCGCCGCCGCGACGTTGATGCCGCTCGATCCGCCAACGTACAGCCCTTCCTCGCGCAGCAGCCGGTAGACCATCTTCACGCACTGCGTATCGTCGATCCGCACCGCGTCATCGATCGGCGCGCCGGCGAGATTCGCGGTGACACGCGTCGAGCCGATGCCTTCGGTGATCGAGTTGCCTTCGGCGCCGAGATCGCCCGTTTTTACGTAACCATAGAGCCCGCTGCCGTGGGGATCGGCCAGCACGATCCGGACCTCCGGATTCTGCTCCTTCAGGTAGCGGCTCACACCCGCCAGCGTGCCGCCCGTGCCGGTCGCGCAGACGAATGCATCGACCGTGCCCGCCGTGTCGCGCCAGATTTCCGGCCCGGTCGTCTCGTAGTGCGCCTGCCGGTTGACCACGTTGTCGAACTGGTTGGCCCATACCGCGTTGTCGAGTTCGTCCGCGAGCCGCCCGGCAATCTTCTGATAGTTGTTCGGGTCGCGGTACGGCGCCGCCGGCACCGGGCGCACGTCGGCGCCGAGCGTGCGCAGGATCGCCATCTTGTCCGGCGATTGCGTGTCGGGAATCACGATCACGCAGCGATAACCGCGCGCCGCGCAGATATGCGCAAGACCGATGCCCGTGTTGCCCGCCGTGCCCTCGACGACGGTGCCGCCCGGCTTCAGCGCGCCACGCTGCTCGGCGTCGCGGATGATGTAGAGCGCCGCGCGATCCTTCACCGAGCCGCCCGGATTCATGAATTCCGCCTTGCCGAGGATCTCGCAGCCCGTTTCCGCGCTGAGCTTCGCCAGCCGGATCAACGGTGTGCGACCCACACAGTCGACGAAGCCCTGTCGCACGTCCATGTCCCCCTCCTTTGCATTCGCGCTCGCGGCACCATACACAACGAAGGATAGGACGCGCCCGCCGCTTTCGGCGCCGGCCGCCGCGTACTAAGCTTGGAGAGCCCATTGCGGCGCGCGCCGCATCGCCAGACGAGGTCCGCCATGCTGCAATTGCAAACCGTCGCCGTCGACAAGCCCGAGGCCATGAATTTCATCCTCGGCCAGTCGCATTTCATCAAGTCCGTCGAGGACATCCACGAGACGCTGGTCGGCACCGTGCCCGGCATCCGTTTCGGGCTCGCGTTCTGCGAGGCATCGGGCAAGCGGCTCGTGCGCCGTTCCGGCACCGATGCGGATCTCGTCGAACTCGCGTGCCGCAACGCGAGCGCAATCGGCGCCGGGCACGCTTTCATCGTGTTCCTCGGCGACGGTTTCTATCCGGTCAACGTGCTCAATGCGATCAAGGCCGTGCCGGAGGTCTGCCGGATCTACTGCGCGACCGCGAACCCGACCGACGTGATCGTCGCGGAAACCGCGCAAGGACGCGGGATCGTCGGCGTCGTCGACGGCTTTCCGCCGCTCGGCATCGAGAACGACGACGACGTGCGCTGGCGCAAGGATCTGCTGCGCACGATCGGATACAAGGCGTAGACGCGGGCCGCCGACGCGGACAGTTCATGATCGCGTCGCCTCTGCCGGGGCCTGCCCTGCAGACGCTGCAGCATCATTGGACGGACCTTCGTGTCTCGGCTTTGTGGAACGAGATGCAAAAGCCCATGCATCAGCGGCGCGTTCGCGGCGGCAATCTCAGGGCGTAGGACAGCCAGACCGTTAGTTGCATTCTAGAGAGCGAGAATACGCTTCCGCTTGCGTCGCGCCGCCGCCGCCCGGCTGTCCTATACTGGCCGCAGCAGACCGACCGACGGCCGCGCCGACACACCGGCCACAGCCGCCGCCCCTTCCCGGAGCAACGCATGCATTACCAGCTGATCTACGAACTCGTCGACGATTACCTGTCCCGTCGCGAACCGTTCCGCGCCGAGCATCTCGCGCTCGCGCAGGCCGCGACCGAGCGCGGCGAACTCGTGCTCGCCGGCGCACTGTCGGACCCGGCCGACCAGGCCGTGCTCGTGTTCGAAGGCGATTCGCCGGAAGCGGCCGAGTCGTTCGCGCGCGCCGATCCGTACGTGCAGAACGGCCTCGTGAAATCCTGGCGCGTGCGCCCGTGGCGCGTCGTGGTCGGCAAGCACGCGCCGCGCTAGACGCGCGGGGCTACAGCCACCCTGCCCGCTTGAAGCGCCACCACAGCGCGAGATCGGCCACGACCATCACCGCAATGCAGCCGTAGAAGCCGTATTTCAGGTGCAGCTCCGGCATGTTCGCGAAGTTCATCCCGTAGATGCCGGCGATCATCGTCGGAATCGCGAACAGCGCGGCGAACGAGCCGAGCCGCTTGGTCACCTCGTTCTCGGCGAGCGAGATCATTCCGAGGTTGACCTGGATCGCCGTCACGACCATCTCGCGCCGCCCTTCGATCGTCTTCACGATCCGCTGCAGATGGTCGTACACGTCGCGGAAGTAGTGCTCCATCCCGCTGCATATCTGCGGAATGCGTCCGCCCGTGAGCTTCGCGAGCGGCTCGATCAGCGGCGCCGTGTGCTGGTGCAGCATCACGAGGCGACGCTTCAGCGAATAGAGATCCTCGATGATCGCGCGCGACGACGCGGGCGTGGCCTTCGTGAAGATGCGGTCTTCGAGTTCCTCGAGCTCGGCGCCGAGCGTTTCGAGGATCGGAAAATAGCGGTCGACGACCTGGTCCATCAGCGCGTAGAACACGAACGCCGAGCCTTCCTGCAGCAGATGCGGCTCGCGCTCGCAGCGCTTGCGCACGTCGCGGAAGTCCTGCTCGGTGTGGTTGCGGATCGACAGCACATAGTTCGGGCCGACGAACACGTTCAGCTCGCCGACCTTGAGTTCGCCGTCGCCGTCGAGCTCGACCATATGCAGCACCGCGAACAGCGAATCGCCGTACTCCTCGATCTTCGGCCGCTGATGCCCCTTGCGGGCATCCTCGAGCGCGAGCTCGTGCAGCCCGAACTCCTCGCCCATCAGGTCGATTTCGTCGGGCGTCGGATCCTTCAGCGCGACCCACACGAAGCATTCGGGCTTCGACACGTAGTCGCTGATGGCGTCGATATCGATGTCGGCCAGCTTGCGGCCGTCCTGGTATGCAGCACAGTTGATCAGCATGTTGTCCGTGATGTTGCGGTTTGCACATCAGTTTACCGGTTTGCTGCACGGTCGGCCCGGCTTGCGCGGCACACCGATATTGGTCATGATCGTGCTGCGTGCACCGCAGCACGCGCACCAACGCACTTCGGCACGTACGCCGCACGGCCGTGCGGCCCAACCGTCAAGGAGACAGACCCATGTGGTATTTCTCGTGGATACTCGGCATCGGCGTGGCACTCGGCTTCGGCATCATCAACGCGATGTGGCTGGAAGCGGAAGTGTTCTCGCGCAGCGACACGTCGAGCCAGGGGGCGGGGAGCAAATATTCGTGACGCACCTGGTGTTCTTCTGCGGTCACGCCGGCACCGGCAAGACCACGCTCGCGAAGCGGCTCATCGGGCCGCTGATGCGCGCGACCGGCGAAGCTTTCTGCCTGCTCGACAAGGACACGCTGTACGGCCGCTACAGCTCGGCCGCGATGGGCGCGCTCACCGACGATCCGAACGACCGCGACAGCCCGCTCTACCTGAAACATCTGCGCGATCCCGAATACCACGGCCTGCTCGACACGGCCCGTGAAAATCTTGCGCTCGGCATCAGCGCGATCGTCGTCGGCCCGCTGTCGCGCGAAGTGCGCGACCGGCGCATCCTCGACCGCGCATGGCTCGGCATCGCGCCCGACGTCACGCTGACGGTCGTCTGGGTCCACACGTCGGAAGACGTCGCGCACGCGCGGATCGTTGCGCGCGGCAACCCGAACGACGCGTACAAGCTCGCGCACTGGGACGAATACCGGCAGCGCCGCTTCGTACCGACCGGCCACGAATGCGACGGCATCGTGATGTTCGACAACACCGCACCGTCCGACGCAGACGTCGACGCATTGCTGTACCGCATCGTGCCGCCCGCGCCCGCCGCGACGATCGTCCCGCCGCTGCCGGCCTGACCGGCACCTACGCCCTTCTCTCCCCCAAAAAACAACGCCGGAAGCGCTGCTGCGCTCCCGGCGTCGTACGGCCCTCGTGCCTGAAACTGGCGGGTGGTCAGGCCACCGCGTGCACGCGCTCCATCGTGCCGCCTTCGTACAGCTTGCCGAAGCGGTTCGACAGGAACGCCTTCAGCGACACCTTTTCCTGCGGGATGAAACCGCTCTGCGGCAGCTTCTTCTCGCGGAACAGATCCAGCACCGCGCACATCGCGCCGGCCGTCGTGATCTGGATCGCGCTCATGTGCATCCCGCACACGTCCTTTGCGAAGATCTTGCGCGTGAACACGTCCTGCACGAGCTGGCCGTCCTTCACGCCCGTCACCGTGACGAACACGAGCACGACGTCCTGCTTCGTCGACGGCACCGCGCGGCGCATGATCGACTTCAGCGTGTCGCGGTCGGTCGACAGGCGCAGGTCCTCGAGCAGGAACTGGACGAGCTCGCGGTGGCCCGGGTAGCGCACCGACTTGTAGTCGAGCGTCTCGACCTTGCCCGACAGCGTCTCGCACAGCGTGCCCAGGCCGCCCGACGTGTTGAACGCTTCGTATTCGGTGCCGTCGAGCGAGAAGTGCTCGAGGCCTTCGAGCGGCTGCACCCACTGCTTGCGGCCGTCGCGGATCGCTTCGCACGGCTGGCAGTACTCGTTGATCAGGCCGTCGACGCTCCACGTCAGGTTGTACTTCAGCGCGTTGGTCGGATACTCGGGCAGCGCGCCGACGCGCATCTTCACGTCGCGCACTTCGCTGAAGCCGTTCACGAGTTCATGCGCGGCGATGCCGATGAAGCCCGGCGCGAGGCCGCATTGCGGCATGAACGCACGGTCCGAACCGTCGGCCAGTTCGCGGATCGCGTGGGTCGCGCGCACGTCTTCGGTCAGGTCGAAGTAATGGACGCCGGCAGCCTTCGCGGCGGCGGCGACGTTGACCGCGAGGTAATAAGGCAGCGCGTTGACGAGCGCATCGAAGCCCTTCACTGCTTCGCGAATCGCGTTCGCGTCGGCTGAATCGACCCGTTGCGTCGCGATGCCTTCGCGCGACAGCTTTGCGAGCGCATCCGCATCGCGGTCGAACGCGACGACTTCGTAGTCGCCCGTTTCACGCAGCATGTGAGCAATGGTGTGGCCGATCAGACCTGCGCCGACGATGGCGATTTTCATGCGCTTATCTCCTGATGATGGGTTGGTGTTGTGGACGGCGTTGAGCCATGAACACAGTTTAGGGACGCGCAAAATCAGTTCCAAGACGAAGAATGATGCGAAACGACCGATTATTTCGACGAAATAACGAGTCATTTCGTCTAAACGACCAAATCATCTAAAAATCGCGTATAGCTCGTGCCGCAAGCGGACCGTTACGGCCTGCGTTCTCGAAGGCGGAAAAGAAGGAGGAACGACGCGCGCGCTCGTCATGTGCGGAAGTGCGCAAGAGAATGCGGCATGGATGCGTCGAACGACGCGTGGAAACGGCCGTCCGTGCCCCTGCGGAACATCGGGCACGGCGGTTCAACTATGTGGAGGCTCGTGCCCTCGGCGCGCACGAATGCGCTCGCGGATCAGGCAGATATCCGTGCGGAATACTCGACTGCGACATCAAATGCGATGTCGCGAGGTGTGCATCAGCCGCCGATCGTCCCGCGATCGATCTTGCGCGAAAGAATGATCGACGTCGTCGTGCGTTCGACGCCTTCGAGCGTGCCGATCTGGTCGAGCAGGTCGTTGAGGCGTTCGGGCGAATCGGCGCGCAGCCACGCGACGTAGTCGTACTCGCCGCTCACCGCGCACAGCAACTGCACTTCGGGCATCCGGTCGAGCTTGCGCAACACATCCTTGCCGAACTTCGGCGTGAGGATGATGCCGACATACGCGTAAATGCTCGCGTCGAGCACGTCCTGCCCGAGCCGGACGCTATAGCCGGCGATCACGTTGGTGCGTTCGAGCCGTGCGATGCGTGCGACGACCGTCGTGCGCGCGACGTCGAGCTGGCGCGCGAGATCCGCGACACTTGCGCGCGCATCGGCTTGCAGCAGCGCGACGAGCTGCCGGTCGAGATCGTCGAGTTGGTCGAGACGGGGTGGACGCATGAGGCCGGGCCGGCGTGCGACGCGCCGGCTAAGTGGAAGGTGACGCGATGATAGCGCCGAACGCCGGTGCGCCCAAACGGCATCGCGCGCCGTCATGCGGTCTCGCTGCCTTGTTCGTGCACAACGACCGCATCCGGATCGCGCTTGCCGCTCACTTGCCGAGCCCGTCGCCGGTACGTGCCGGACCATCGCCAGCCCCGCACCGACCCGCTATGTCCCTTTCAATTTCGATTCGTATCGGATGTAAGCAAGTGTCGCTTTCGCTGCCGCGCTGCACACAACGTGCTACTAATAATGTGCGACGCGAGATGCGTGCTTGCGGCAATTGCCGCCGCGCCCGCTCGCAAGACACCACCCCGGAGAGCCAACCATGAAGAAGATCTCGCTCACCCTCGCTACGCTCGCCGTTGCAGCCAGCGCGTTCGCGCAAACCCCGGCGCAGCCTCAAGCGCCCGCTCCGGCCACGACGGCTGCGGCCGCAGCATCGGCCCCGAGCGCCGAGCAGCGCGCGGCACGCCACGAAGCGCGCGTCGAGCAGCGCATCAAGTATCTGCACGACCAGTTGAAGATCACGTCGGCGCAGGAACCGCAATGGAAGACGTTCGCCGACACGATGCGTGACAACGGCGAAACGATGGGCCGCCTCTATCGCGACCGGATGGCCAAGCACGACGTCTCCGCGCTCGACGACATGAAGCAGTATGCGGAATTGTCGCAGGCGAACGCCGACGGCGCGAAGAAGCTCTCCGACGCATTCGCGCCGCTCTACGCGAGCTTCCCGGCCGAGCAGAAGGCGCTGGCCGACACGACGTTCCGCAGCTGGCTGAACCACGGCGGCGAGCACCGCGGCAAGGGCAAGACGAAGGGCAAGGAAGGCAAGGCGGCAGCCGCGCCGGCCGCAAGCGCACCCGCGCAACCCTGACGTCCTCCCTGCCGGCGCCGCGCTGCCCGTTACGGGCCGAACGGCGCCGCGCGTCCTGCCGGCGATCGGCGCGCGCCACACGGCGCGCCAAATTCGGGATAAGCTCCCGGCTTTTCCCGCACTTCCTCGCCATGCTCGAACTCAAGCACATCGATCTGCGTACCGACCCGCAGGCCCGTCGCGTCGTCAAGGACGAAACCGTCGCCGTTTCATTCGCACACGCCGACGGCGAACTGATGAGCCTCGAAGGCCCGAACCGCTATGTCGCGGGCGACGCGCTGATCACGGGCTCGACCGGCGACCGCTGGGTCGTATCGCGCGCGCGCTTCGACGCCAAATACCTGCCCGCCGATCCGGCACTCGCGCACGGCGCGCCGGGCGCCTACCGGAACCGGCCGGCCGTCGTGCTCGCACGCAGGATGGACGAGCCGTTTACGATCGCCCGCTCGGAAAACGGCGACACGCTGCGCGGCGTCGCCGGCGACTGGGTCATGCAGTATGCACCCGGCGATTACGGCGTCGTGCAGGCGCAGCGCTTCGCGCAGGTCTACCGCGACGCGTAATCCGCCGCGCCGGCATGAAGCCGGCTGCACGCTCACGCAAAGTCTTCGTCGAGTTCGAGTTCCGCGCTGCGCTCGACGGCCTCGCCGGCCGCGTGGCGCTCCTCGAGCGACCCGAGCATCGCTTCCGTATAGGCATGCAGCACCGCATGGCTGCGCGCGCGCTGCATCGGCTTGAGCGCGAGATAACGCGCGAGCGCGGCCGGCACGATGCGGATATCGAGCGTCATCCGCTTCGGCGTCGCGCCGAAACGCATCGCGAGCCAGTGCACGGACAGGAACCGCCCGCGCTCGTCGCTGCTTTCGGCGAAGCGCGTCTGCTCCGGAAAGAGATCGCAGATCACGCGCGCGAGCGCGTCGAATTCGGCGCTCCGGCATTCGATCAGATAGTCGTCCATCCCGTCTCTCCCGTCAGGCAGCCGTACGCGGCGGCCGGCACGTCTTCACCATCACGACGACCAGGATCGCCGCCAGCACGAAATACGCGGCCTCGACCCATGCGGCCGGCAGCACGCGCACCTGGTACAGCAGCGCCGGCGCCGCGGCGAGCGCATGCAGCACGATCGCGAGCGGCAACACGCCCGCACGGCCGGCGCGCACGCCGCGCCAGACCAGCACCGACAGCGCAAGCTGCAGCACGAACGCCGCGCAGCGTTCGAGCAGCAACAGCAGGATCGACTGCACCGACAGCGTCGCGAGCATCACGTGCAGCCGCACGACGGTATCGCCCGGCAGGTCGGAAAGCTGCGTCTCGAGCTGGCCGCGGCTTGCCAGCCACGCGAGATACGACCACTGGCCCCATACGAGCACGCCGACGAACCACGCTTCGGCGCCGCCGTGGCCGATCCCGTAGCCGATCGCGCGACCGTCGCCGGTCGACGTGCCGTAGCGCCGGTTCAGGAAACGCATCCCGAGATAACGGCCGACTTCCTCGAATACGGCGGTCGCGAGCGCGCTGTACGCGACGAACGCGAGCGGCTGCGTCAGCCAGCCATCCGCCGGCGTCTGGCTCAGCACGAGCCCGTGGAACGCGCGTTCGACGATCATCGCGAACAGCGTGAAGACGGCGACGCCGACGATCGTGTCGCGGCGGTTGAGCGCAAGCGGCTTGCGCAGGATACGGAAGAGGACGAGCGGCAGCAGCGCGATGATCAGCGTGGCGGCGATCAGCACCGCCAGCGTGACGGGAGCGACAGTCATGTATTTCCTTGTTCGGGGCAGCGCACCTGACGCGCTGCGTGCCCCGCATGATACTCAGCTTGCGGTCGACGCGCGCGCAATCAGCTCGCCCGGCAGCATCGCGACGCGCACGTCGCCCGCTGCGCCGTCGATCCGCTCGTGCACGAATTCGACGGCCTTGTAGCCGATTTCGTAGGTCGGCTGACGGATCGTCGTGATGCCGATCAGCTCGGCCCATTCCGGATCGTCGATCGACAGCAGCGCGGCCTTCTGCTGCCACGCGGCGCCGAAACGCGCGCGCAGGTGGCGCGCGATCGCGAGCGCGACCGGCGCGTTCGCGGCGAACAGCGCCGCGCGCACGCCGCGCCGCGTTGCGTCGTCGATGCGCGTATCGAGGTCGGCGAGTGCCGCCGCGGCCGCGTCGGGCTCGTTCAGGTCGAGCACGACCGTCGACGGCACCGGCAGCCCGCGCGCGCCCAGCGCCGCGCGGAACGCTGCCTCGCGCAGGCGCCGCGAGCTGACGTGCTCGAACGGCTGCACGACGAAATGGATCGCGTCGAAGCCGTGCTCGATCAGGTGCGCGACCGCCGTCTCGATCGCATCGGCGTTGTCGAGGCCGATCAGGTCGGCCTCGAAACCCTCGACGGTCCGGTCGACGAGCACGGCCGGGATGCCGGCGCCGCGCAGCGGGCGCAGCACGTCCTCTTCGGCGCCGAGTGCGTTGACGATCAGCCCTTCGACACGGTAGGTCGTGAGCAGCTGCAGGAAGCGGCGCTCCATCTCGACCTCGTTCGCCGCGTGACAGATGAGCGGCATGTAGCCGAGCGCATGGCACGCAGCCTCGACGCCCTGCAGCACTTCGACGGTATAAGGATTGGTCAGGTCGGCCGCGAGCATGCCGAGCAGCCGGTTGCGGCCGCGCTTGAGCCCGCGCGCCATCTGGTTCGGCCGGTAGTTGAGGCGCGCGATCGCGGCCTCGATCCGCTGACGCAGATCGACGGACAGCACGTGCGTCTCGCCGTTCAGGTAGCGCGAAACGCTGGTCTTGCCCGTGCCGGCCTCGCGTGCGACATCGCTGATCGTCGCCGGACGCGGCGTGGAAGGTTGCGAATCGGTCACTGTCGTGCCTCACGACGTATGATCCGCGCCGCTTCGTGGGCAGACGGACCTTTGTTGTTGGAAACGTAAGCCACCCGGCGGACTCCTCTGTCGACCAGCGTTAGCGCTTTAGCGCTTACGCTGGTCCCATGCTTCGCGGTCGACCAGCGTCAGCCCTTCAGCGCTTACGCTCGTCCCATGCTTCGCGGTCGACCAGCGTCAGCCCTTCAGCGCTTACGTTGATCCCATGCGTCGCGGTCGATCGGCGCCGGCGCATCGGCGCCCGCTCCAGTCACGTGCAAAAGCAGTCGGCCGCACCGGACCTGGCGCGGATGCCCGTCGCCGAACGCCGCCGGCAGCGTTGCCGGGCCGTCGATGCGACAAGCGGGCGATCATAACGCAGCCAGCCCTCCGGCACCAAGACCGTCGACTCTAACGGCGCCGGCGCCCCGCCGGCCGGCTGTCTTCCCGTTACCCGGCGCGGCTCAGGCTCGCGCGAGCGCGTCCGGATTGACGAGATTCGCGCGCAGCGTGCCGGCCAGCGCGCCGACCAGGTTTTCCGCGGCGCAGCGCGCCATTGCGTGGCGCGTCTCGTGCGTCGCCGAGCCGATATGCGGCAGCGCGACGACATTCTTCATCTGCAACAGCGGCGAATCCGCCGGCAGCGGCTCCTTCTCGAATACGTCGAGCCCCGCGCCATGGATCGTGCCCGCGCGCAGCGCGTCGACCAGCGCGGCTTCGTCGACGACGGGCCCGCGTGACGCATTGATCAGGATCGCGCTGCGTTTCATCTTCGCGAATTCGGCCGCGCCGATCAGGTGGTGCGTTTCCGGCGACAGCGGCACCTGCACGCACACGAAATCCGACTGCGCGAGCAGTTCGTCGAGCGTCACGCGCCGCGCGCCGTACTGCGTCTCGGCTTCGGCATGCGCGGACCGGTTCGCGTACAGCACCTGCATCCGGAAGCCGAGCGCCGCGCGGCGCGCGACCGCGCCGCCGATCCGTCCGAGCCCGACGACGCCGAGCGTCTTGCCCTGCACGTCGGTGCCGTACAGGTCCGGGCCGATGCTGCGATGCCAGTGGCCGGCCTTCACCCACTCGGCCAGCTCGACCACGCGCCGCGCGGACGCCAGGATCAGCGAAAACACCGTATCGGCGGTCGACTCGGTCAGCACGTCCGGCGTATGTGCGAGCACGATCCCGCGCCGCGTGAGATCCGCGACGTCGAAGTTGTCGTAGCCGACCGAGATCGTCGACCAGGCCTTCAGCCGCGGTGCGCGATCGAGCATCTGCGGCGTGACCTTCAGGCTCGCGCCGATCGCGCCGTCCGCGCTGCCGAGCGCATCGGCGAGCGCGTCGGCGCCGTCGGCCTGCACGACGTCCGCATGCTCGCGCAGGTACGCGAGAACGTCATCGGGCAGCGGCTTGTAGGCGACGATACGAGGCTTCATCGGTTTCATTTTCCTTGCAGCGGCGCCGCGAGCGGATGCGCATCGCGCGCCTGGGGTTTGACGGACAGCGTGAGGATCACCGCGGCGACGAGCGCGGCGCTCATGAACGCGTACGACGCGACGGGCGAGCCGGTCGCGCCGTTCAGGTAGCCGACGAAGTACGAACCGACGAACGAACCGAGCGCGCCCATGCTGTTGATCAGCGCCATCGCGCCGCCGGCCACGTTCTTCGGCAGCAGCTCCGGCACGATCGCGAAGAACGGGCCGTACGGCGCGTACATTGCGGCGCCCGCGACGACCAGCAGCGCATACGAGATCCAGAAATGCGACGAGCCGAGCGCGTACGACGCGGCGAACGCGGCCGCGCCGATCAGCAGGAACGGCCATACGAAGCCGCGGCGCGAGCCGACCTTGTCGGACGCCCACGATGCGGCAAGCATCGCGATCGTCGCCGCGAGATACGGCAGCGCGGACAGCCAGCCGGTCGCGACCATCCCGAGCTCGGAGCCGTTCTTGACGATCGACGGCAGCCACAGCACGAAGCCGTACACGCCGATGCTCCAGCAGAAATACTGTGCGCACAGCTTGATCACGGCCGGCGAGCGGAACGCCTCGCCATAGTTGCGCACGGGTTTGATCGCCGCCTGCTCGGCTGCGAGCGCTGCGTCGAGGTCGCGCTTTTCCTGCGCGGTGAGCCACGGCGAATCGGCCGGCTTGTCCTGCACGAGGAACCACCAGCACACGGCCCAGAGGACGGCCGGCACGCCTTCGGCGATGAACATGTGGCGCCAGCCGAATTCGTGCACGAGATAGCCCGACACGATCGACATCCACAGCACGGTGACCGGATTGCCGAGGATCAGGAACGTGTTCGCGCGCGAGCGTTCGTTCTTCGTGAACCAGTTGCTGATGTAGATCAGCATCGCCGGCATCACGGCCGCCTCGACGACGCCGAGCACGAAGCGGATCGCCATCAGCGACGGGATGTTGCTGACCACGCCGGTGAGCGCCGCGCAGCCGCCCCACAGCACGAGGCTGACGAACACGAGCTTCTTCACGCTGCGGCGCTCCGCATAGATCGCACCGGGGATCTGGAAGAAGAAATAGCCGAGGAAGAACAGCGCGCCGATCAGCGACGACAGGCCCTTGCCGATCGCGAGATCCTGGTTGATGCCGGCCGCCGCCGCGAACCCGTAGTTCGCGCGGTCGAGGTAGGCGAGGCTGTACGTGATGAACACGATCGGCATGATCGTCCACCAGCGTCGGGCTGCGAGATTGGTTGCCATCAGAATGTCTCCTTTGTTGACCGGGCTGACGCTTCAGCGCTTCGCGGCCGAAGCCGGTGCTTCCGCACCGCTCCGGTCGCCTGCTTTGCCGTCCGGTCTCACGCAAAGCGGTGCTTGACGCACGAAATGGATCCGCGGATTGTGCCGTGTCCGGCCTCTCATTGCGCGGTGACGGTTTCCTCTAAGCGATCGGCGCGATTGCTGACATTTTCGAGCCGGTCGAGTGCTTCGCGCGTCGGCAAGCCTTCCGAATCGCCAATCACCTGGATCGCGAGCGCGCCGATCCGGTTGCCGCGCGCGACGGCCTGTTCGACGCTGCGGCCTTCCAGCAGCGCGCTGACCACACCGACCGCGAAGCCGTCGCCGGCGCCTACCGTGTCGACGACGCGTTCGACGCGCTCGCCCGCGACCGTGCCTTCGCGGCCGTCGGCCGTCCGGAAGTACGCGCCTTGCTCGCCGAGCTTGATCACGACACCGCGCGCGCCCTGCGCGAGATAGAAGCCCGCGATGTCGGCCGGCGTGTCGTGCCCGGTGAGCTGCCGCCCTTCGGCGAGGCCCGGCAGCACCCAGTCGGCGAGCGTCGCGAGCGCATTCAGCGTCTTCGCCATCACGTCCGCGGACGGCCACAGCGTCGGGCGCAGGTTCGGGTCGAACGAGATCGTCTTGCCGGCCGCGCGCATCTCGCGCGCGAGCCGGAACGCGAGCTCGCACGACGTCGCGGAGATCGCCGGCGCGACACCCGTCAGATGCAGGTGGCGCGCACCGAGCACATAGTCGGCCACGTAGTCGTCGCACGACAGGTGGCTTGCGGCCGAGCCCTTGCGGAAATATTCGACGGTCGGGTCGCTGCCGTCGTCGTTGCGCGACTTCAGCTGGAAACCGGTCGGGTAACGCGGATCGACGGTCACGCATGATGCGTCGATGCCTTCGCGTGCGAGTGTGTCGAGCACGTAGCCGCCGAACGAATCGCGGCCGATGCGGCTCATCCAGCCGACCCGGAAGCCGAGCCGCGACAGGCCGATCGCGACGTTCAGGTCGGCGCCCGCGATCCGCTTCGTGAATTGCGCCGCATGCGCGAGATGGCCGGGCTCGGTCGCGACGAACATCGCCATCGCCTCACCGTAGGTCACGACATCGAGTGCTGCTTTCATGAGTGAACTCCTCAGGATTCTTCTGCCGTCACGCCGTTGCAAGCCACGCGACGCGCCGGCGTGCATCGCCCGCCAGGTCGGCCGCGTCGAACGGAAACTCGATGCCGCGCGGCGCATGCAGCGGCAGCGCCGCGAGCACGCCGGTCACGAGCGGGTCGTTCGGCGCCGGCGCGGCCGCGAAACGGCGCGCGCCCTCGCCGGCGACCGCCTTGCAATGAATGTATTCCACATGCGGCGCGAGCATCTGCGCGCAGTCGAGCGGCGCTTCGCCCGGCCACTGCCAGTTGCCGATGTCGAACGTCATCCCGAGCGCATCGGGCATGCCCGCCGCGGCCAGCGCATCGAACAGCCCGCGGAACTGCGCGAGCGCGCCGCCGACCGGAAGCTGGCCGTTCTCGACCACCACACGGGCACGCGCGCCGCGCGACAGCGCGACGATGTCGGCCGCATGCGCATCGCCGGCGAAGCCGCCGAGCTGGAATTTCACGAAACGCGCGCCGAGCGCGTCGGCTTCCGCGAGCGCGTCGCGCAATGCGTCGGCGTCGAGCGCGCCCGTTTCCGTGTACAGCGTGGCCGGCGTCGAATAGACCGACCACAGCCCGTGGCCGGCCAGTTGCGCGCCGAGCGCGGCCAGCGCGCCGGGCGTCGCGTCGTCGTCCGACGCGAACAGCTCGCGCCTCACCTCGAAGCCCGTCGCACCGGATGCCGCCGCAGTCGCGACGAATGCGCCGTGGCCCTCCTGGCGCACACGGTCCATCCCGAATGCGCTCGCCACGATCACGATGTCTGCCATTTTGCCCTTTTTACCGGAATGGAACCGGTTCCATTTGCTTGAGACGGATGGTGCGCTTCGCTTCGGACACACGCCATAGAGGAAATCCCTAAGACCGGATGTCACGTTAACGCGCGCCCGACGGCGTGCAGCGTGTGGCCCCGGATCGGCTTCGGCCGCCTATGCGAGATCCTGCGCGAGACTCATTTCGAGGAACTGCGCGGCGACCCGCGACGGCGCGCCGCCATGCGGCACGAGAATCGAGAAATGACGCGTGAGCGGCGCGGGCGCGAGCGAGCGCAACACGAGCGCCGCATCCTGGTGACGCAGCGACATCGCGGACACGAACCCGACGCCCATCCCGGCACGCACGGCCTCCTTCACCGCCTCGACGCCCGCGATCTCGAACGCCACGCGCATCGGCGCGCCGCCATGCGCGAACGCACGCTCGACGAGCTGCCGCACGCCGGAGCCCTCCTCGCGCAGCACGAGCGGATGCGCGGCGAGCGCGTCAAGCGTCACGCCCGCATCGTAGCCGGGCTCGGCCAGCGGATGGCCGGCCGGCACGATCGCGACGATCTCGTCCTCGTGCCACGCATGCACGGCCGTGCCGGGCGGCAGCGCCTCGCCGGGCGGCCCTTCGATCATCGCGATGTCGAGCGACGGCAGCGCGGCGACCACGTCGGCCGTATTGCCGCTCATCGTCTGGATCGTCACGCGCGGCGCACGCGACTGGAACGCCGCGATCAGGTACGGCAGCAGATAGCTCGCCGGCGTCGTGCTCGCGCCGATCCGCAGCGTGCCGGCCTCGAGGCCGCGCACCGCGTCGCGAAACGCGCGCGCCTGCGCGAACGTGTCGCGCTGCGCCTTCGCGTATTGCGCGAGCTGTTCGCCGACCGGCGTCAGCCGGATGCCGCGGCCGTCGCGCTGGTACAGCGGCTCGCCGAATTCGTCCTGCAGCAGCCGCAACTGGCCCGACACGGCCGGCTGCGACAGATGCAGCGCCACGGCGGCACGGCTGATGTTCAGGTGCTCGGCGACGGCCGCGAACGTTATCAGTTGATCCGGGGTCATGGGGATGAATTATCGGCTTTCCGGATAGTTTACGTCACAAATCACAATTTTTCATATCGATATAACAAAATTAGGATTACAGCATCGCAACACGCTCAATTACGGTGCTCCATGTCCACTGCCCCGACTCCCCATCTCAGCCACGCCGCGCCGTCGATGCGCGGCCAGTTGAACGGCGTGCTGTTCGTCGCGCTGTTCGCCGCCGCCGTCACGAGCCTGTCCGAGCTCCCCGCGATCGCGGGGCTCGGCCTGTCGCCGCTGATCGTCGGCATCGTCGCCGGCGCGCTGTACGGCAATGCGCTGCGCGACGGCATGCCGGCCAGCTGGGCAGCCGGCGTCAATTTCTCCGCGCGCAAGCTGCTGCGCATCGCGGTCGCGTTCTTCGGGTTGCGCGTGAGCCTGCAGGAAATCGCGCAGGTCGGCCTGCCGGGCCTGACGGTCTCGGTGCTGGTCGTCGTCAGCACGCTCGTGATCGGCACCTGGGCCGGCATGAAGCTGATGAAGCTCGACCGCGACGCGGCGCTGCTGACCGCCGCCGGCAGCGCGATCTGCGGCGCGGCCGCCGTGCTCGCGTTCGAGTCGACGCTGCAGTCGAAGCCGCACCAGAGCGCGATGGCCGTGGGCAGCGTCGTGCTGTTCGGCACGCTGTCGATGTTCCTGTACCCGATCGCGTATCACGCCGGGCTGCTGAACCTCGATCCGGCCGGCCTCGGCCTGTTCTTCGGCGGCACGATCCACGAGGTCGCGCAGGTGGTCGGCGCAGCCAGCGACATCAGCCCGCAGGTCGCGCACATCGCGACGATCGTCAAGATGACGCGCGTGATGCTGCTGGTCCCGGTGCTGCTCGTGCTCGGCTGGTGGCTCGCCCGCTCGGCCCGCGCGACGGCCGGCGGTGCGCAAGGCAAGCGCAAGGTGGCCGTGCCCTGGTTCGCGCTCGGCTTCCTCGGCTTCGTGATCGTCAATTCGCTGAACGTGCTGCCCACCGACGTCACGCATACGCTGAACGTGCTCGACACCTTCGCGCTGACGATGGCGATGACTGCGCTCGGCATCGAGACGCGCGTATCGCAGATCCGCGCAGCCGGCCCCCGTGCACTGGTAACCGGCCTGATCCTGTACGTGTGGCTGATCGCCGGCGGCTACGGGATCACCTGGGCCGTGCAGCACTGGCTTGGCTGAGCCGCCCGTCCGCAACACTTCGCGCGCCGCGCCCGACGGGATGGTCCCGCGGGCGCGGCGCGGTGCTATGCTTCGCGTCGTTTTCCATCGCCCCCTTTCAGCCGTGCTCTCGTTCCTGCTGAAGCTGCGCACTCGCGCCGAAACGCTGTTCCGCCTGTCGGACGCCCATACGATGCTGATCTGGTCGGCCATCGTCGGCGTCGGCGGCGCCTTCGCCACCATGGCGTTCCGCGAAGGCATCGACCTGATGCAGCGCCTGATCTCCGGGCACAGCGGCAGCTTCGTCCAGATGGCGAAGAGCCTGCCGTGGTACGTGCGGTTCTGGATGCCGGCCGCGGGCGGCTTCCTGGCCGGCTGCGTGCTGCTGCTCGCGACGCGCGGCGACAAGCCGTCCGGCAAGACCGACTATATGGAATCCGTCGCGCTCGGCAACGGCATCGTGCCCGTGCGGCAGAGCCTGTGGCGCAGCGTGTCGTCGCTGTTGACGATCGGCAGCGGCGGCTCGATCGGCCGCGAAGGCCCGATGGTGCAGCTCGCGGCGCTTGCCGCGTCGCTCGTCGGCCGCTTCGTGCACTTCGACCCGCCGCGCCTGCGCCTGCTGGTCGCGTGCGGGGCAGCGGCCGGCATCACGTCCGCGTACAACGCGCCGATCGCAGGCGCGTTCTTCGTGTCGGAGATCGTGCTCGGCACGATCGCGATGGAGAGCTTCGGGCCGATGGTCGTCGCGTCGGTCGTCGCGAACATCGTGATGCGCGAATTCGCCGGCTACCGGCCGCCGTACGAAATGCCGGTGTTTCCGGCCGTCACGGGCGCCGAGGTGCTGCTGTTCGTCGTGCTCGGCGCGCTGTGCGGCGTGCTCGCGCCGCAGTTCCTGCACCTGCTCGACGCGTCGAAGAACCAGTTCAAGCGGCTGCCCGTGCCGCTGCCCCTGCGGCTCGCGCTCGGCGGCCTCGTCGTCGGCGTGATCTCGGTGTGGATTCCGGACGTATGGGGCAACGGCTACAGCGTCGTGAACCACATCCTTCATTCGCCGTGGACCTGGCAGGCGCTCGTCGCGGTACTCGTGTTCAAGGTGATCGCGACCGCCGCGACCGCCGGCTCGGGCGCGATCGGCGGCGTCTTCACGCCGACGCTGTTCGTCGGCGCGGTGTTCGGCTCGCTGTTCGGGCTCGCGATGCAAGCGCTGTGGCCCGGCCATACGTCGGCGTATTTCGCGTATGCGATCGTCGGGATGGGCGCGTTCATGGCGGGCGCCACGCAGGCGCCGCTGATGGCGATCCTGATGATCTTCGAGATGACGTTGAGCTATCAGGTCGTGCTGCCGCTGCTGGTGTCGTGCGTGTTCGCGTATTTCGTCGCACGCGCGACGGGCACGACGTCGATGTACGAGATCACGCTGCACCACTACCAGGACGCGCAGGAACGGCTGCGGCTGCGCACCACGCAGATGCGCGAGCTGATCCAGCCCGCGCAGACGGTCGTGCCGCTCACCGCGAGCGTCGCCGACATGACGCGCGTGTTTCTCGAATATCCGGTGAAGTATCTGTACGTGACCGACGACGCCGGGCGCTTCCGCGGCGCGGTCGCGCTGAAGGACATCACGTCCGACCTGCTCGACAAGCGCGACACGTCCGACAAGACGGCCGCGCATTACGCGCATACGCCGTTTCCGCTCCTCACGCCCGACATGCCGCTCGCGACGGCGCTCGAACGCTTCATGGCGTTCCAGGGCGAACGGCTGCCGGTGATCGAAAGCGAAGCCGAGCCGACGCTCGCGGGCGTCGTCTACAAGACGTCGCTGCTCGACGCGTACCGGCGGATGACCGGCGAGCGCTGACGCGCACGACGCGGCTCGCGTCGCACCGCACCGCTTCATCACATCCGGCCTGCCGCGGACGAACACGGCGCCCGCGAACCCGCTTCCCCGCTCAGTCCGGCGCGCGCCCCAGCACGACCCGCGCGAAGAACCCCGCGAGCACCGATTCGGCCACGTCGGCCGGCACGTGCTGCGGATCGGCCGTGTAGTACGACTGCACGCCGTCGCACAGGCACATCAGCCCGAACGCGAGCGTCTCGGCCGGCAGCAGCAGCGGCGTGCCCGAGCGCTCGGCGAAGCGCTGGATGAATTCGGCCATCTGCAGCCGCTTGCCATGCAGGAACTGGTTGAAGCGCACCCGGAATTTCGCGTCGCGCGCGGCCTGCAGCTTCGCCTCGCCCCACAGCAGCGAGAATTCGTCGTCGCGGAACAGCGTCCGGTAATGCGCGAGCGTCATCGACTCCATCTGTTCGCGCGTCCCGCCCTCGTCGAAGATCGCCTCGAAATCGGCCCGCACCGCCTCATGGTTGCGCTCCAGCAACTCCAGCAGCAGGTCCGACTTGCTGCGGAAATTCGAGTAGAACGCGCCGCGCGTATAGCCGGCCGCGGCCGCGATGTCCTCGACGCTCGCAGCCACATAGCCTTTCTTCAGAAAAATGCGATGCGCGGCTTTCAGCAGACGTTCGCGCGTCTGGTCCCTGCTCTGCTCGCGAGTTAAGCGCTGTGGTTTCATGGCGCGCAGTCTAGCACCATTCCCCTTTCGGATTCATCTTTGCACTCAGATACAGGTGTGTATTAGAATCCGCCACAGTTTCTGAAATTGTTGTCCGCGCGCCGCTGCCGGCGCCGCTTGGGGCAAGCGCCCGTCGCGCTTGCCGGCTTCGTTCCGCTCCATCTCCCCTGGGGGTTTCGTGAATCGCTCCGGTTCCCGCGCCGCGCTGCTGATCGGCGTCGCGCTCTTCGTCGCCGCCTGTCATCCGAAAGAATCCGCGCCGCCCGCGCCGCGCCCCGCCGTCGCGCTGCCCGCGCATGCCGATGCCGCCGCGGTCGCGCGCACGCTGCCCGGCGAAATCCAGCCGCGCTACGCGACGCCGCTGTCGTTCCGCATCGCCGGCAAGATCGTCGAGCGCAAGGTGCGGCTCGGCGATACGGTCAAGGTCGGCCAGGTCGTCGCGCTGCTCGATCCGTCCGACGTCGAGAAAAACGCCGCAAGCGCGCAGGCGCAGCTCGATGCCGCGACGCACACCCTCGCGTTCGCGAAGCAGCAGCTCGACCGCGACCGCGCGCAGGCGCACGAAAACCTGATCGCGACCGCGCAGCTCGAGCAGACCCAGAACAGCTACACGTCGGCGCTCGCGCAGCGCGACCAGGCACAGCAGCAGCTCGCGCTCGCGAAGAACCAGCTCCGCTACGCGACGCTCGTCGCCGATCATGCCGGCTACATCACCGCCGAACAGGCCGACACCGGCCAGAACGTGTCGGCCGGCCAGGCCGTCTACCAGCTCGCGTGGTCCGGCGACGTGGACGTCGTCAGCGACGTGCCCGAAGCCGCGCTCGCGTCGCTCGCACCCGGCCATGCGGCGACCGTCATGCTGCCGTCGCTGCCGGGCCGCCAGTTCGCGGCGAAGGTGCGCGAAGTCGCGCCGGCCGCCGATCCGCAAAGCCGCACGTATCGCGTGAAGCTCACGCTCGCCGCGCCCGATCCGGCGATCCGCCTCGGGATGACCGCGAACGTCGCATTCGCCGGCGCGCCGGCCGCCGGCGACGCGCAGCCGATCACGCTGCCCGCGACCGCGCTGTTCCACGACGGCGCGCAGCCGGCCGTGTGGGTCGTGCGCACGAAGGACGACACGCTCGAATTGCGCCGCGTCGACGTCGCGCGCTTCAACGAGCGCACCGTCACCGTGTCGCACGGGCTGCAGCCGGGCGAGCGCGTCGTGCTGCAGGGCGTGCATACGGTCAGCGCGGGCGAGAAGGTGCGCCCGATCGCGCCGCTGCATCCGGAGGACTTCGCATCGTGAGCGCCCCCCGCGAAGAAGGCCGGTTCAACCTGTCGGCGTGGGCACTGCGCCATCAGGCGCTCGTCGTCTACCTGATCGCGCTCGCGACGCTCGCGGGCATCCTCGCGTACACGCGGCTCGCGCAGTCCGAAGACCCGCCGTTCACGTTCCGCGTGATGGTGGTCCGCACGTTCTGGCCCGGCGCGAGCGCGCGGCAGGTGCAGGAACAGGTGACCGACCGGATCGGCCGCAAGCTGCAGGAAACGCCGGCCATCGATTTCCTGCGCAGCTATTCGCGCCCCGGCGAATCGCTGATCTTCTTCACGATGAAGGATTCGGCGCCCGTGAAGGACGTGCCCGAGACCTGGTACCAGATCCGCAAGAAAGTCGGCGACATCGGCTATACGCTGCCGCCCGGCGTGCAGGGCCCGTTCTTCAACGACGAATTCGGCGACGTCTACACCAACATCTGGACGCTCGAAGGCGACGGCTTCTCTCCCGCGCAGCTGCACGACTACGCGGACCAGCTGCGCACCGTGCTGCTGCGCGTGCCGGGCGTCGGCAAGGTCGACTATTTCGGCGACCCCGACCAGCGGATCTTCATCGAGGTGAACAACGCGCAGCTCACGCGCCTCGGCATCTCGCCGCAGCAGCTCGGGCAGGCGATCAACGCGCAGAACGACATCTCGTCGGCCGGCGTGCTGACGACCGCCGACGATCGCGTGTTCGTGCGGCCGAGCGGCCAGTTCGACAACGTCGACGCGATCGCCGATACGCTGATCCGCATCAACGGCCGCACGTTCCGGCTCGGCGATCTCGCGACGGTCAAGCGCGGCTACGACGATCCGGTCGTCACCCAGATGCGCGCGGGCGGAAAAGCCGTGCTCGGCATCGGCGTGACGATGCAGCCGGGCGGCGACGTGATCCGGCTAGGCAAGGCGCTCGACGCCGAATCGAAGGGCCTGCAGGCGCGCTTGCCGGCCGGCCTCAAGCTGGTCGAGGTGTCGAGCATGCCGCATGCGGTCGCGCATTCGGTCGACGACTTCCTCGAGGCGGTCGCCGAAGCCGTCGCGATCGTGCTGGTCGTGAGCCTCGTGTCGCTCGGCCTGCGCACCGGGATGGTCGTCGTGATCTCGATTCCGGTCGTGCTCGCGGTCACGGCCCTGTTCATGTACCTGTTCGACATCGGGCTGCACAAGGTGTCGCTCGGCACGCTCGTGCTCGCGCTCGGGCTGCTCGTCGACGACGCGATCATCGCGGTCGAGATGATGGCCGTGAAGCTCGAACAGGGCTACAGCCGCGCGCGCGCCGCCGCGTTCGCGTACACCAGCACCGCGTTCCCGATGCTGACGGGCACGCTCGTCACGGTGTCGGGCTTCCTGCCGATCGCGCTCGCGAAATCGAGCACCGGCGAATACACGCGCTCGATCTTCGAGGTGTCGGCGATCGCGCTGATCGCGTCGTGGTTCGCGGCCGTCGTGCTGATCCCGCTGCTCGGCTACCACATGCTGCCCGAGCGCAAGCGGCAGGCGCACGAGGCGCACCTGCCCGACGACCACGAGCACGACATCTACGACACGCGCTTCTATCGGCGGCTGCGCGGCTGGGTCGACTGGTGCATCGAGCGGCGCTTCGTCGTGCTGCTGATCACGGGCGCCCTCTTCGTCGTGTCGCTGATGGGTTTCTCGCTGGTGCCGCAGCAGTTCTTCCCGAGTTCCGACCGGCCCGAGCTGCTGGTCGACCTGCGGCTGCCCGAGGGCGCGTCGTTCGCGGCGACGCTGCGCGAAACCGAACGCCTCGAGAAGGCGATCGACAAGCGCCCCGAGATCGATCATTCGGTGAACTTCGTCGGCAGCGGCGCGCCGCGCTTCTACCTGCCGCTCGACCAGCAGCTGCAACTGCCGAACTTCGCGCAGTTCGTGATCACCGCGAAATCGGTCGAGGATCGCGAGAAGCTCGCGACCTGGCTCGAAACCACGTTGCGCGACCGGTTCCCGGCCGTGCGCTGGCGTCTGTCGCGGCTCGAGAACGGGCCGCCGGTCGGCTATCCGGTGCAGTTCCGTGTGAGCGGCGACAGCATCGCGACGGTCCGCTCGATCGCCGAGAAGGTCGCGGCGACGATGCGCGGCGATGCGCGCACGGTCAACGTGCAGTTCGACTGGGACGAGCCGGCCGAGCGCTCGGTGCGCTTCGAGATCGACCAGAAGAAGGCGCGCGAGCTGAACGTGACGTCGCAGGACGTGTCGAGCTTCCTCGCGATGACGCTGTCCGGCACAACCGTCACGCAGTACCGCGAGCGCGACAAGCTGATCGCGGTCGACCTGCGCGCACCGCAGGCCGACCGCGTCGATCCGGCCAAGCTCGCGGGCCTCGGGCTGCCGACGCCGAACGGCCCGGTGCCGCTCGGCTCGCTCGGCCGCTTCGAGCCGACGCTCGAATACGGCGTCGTGTGGGAACGCGACCGCCAGCCGACCATCACCGTGCAGTCGGACGTGCGCGCCGGCGCACAGGGCATCGACGTCACGCACGCGGTCGACGCGAAGCTGAACGCGCTGCGCGCGCAGTTGCCGGTCGGCTATCAGATCAACATCGGCGGCTCGGTCGAGGAAAGCGCGAAGGCGCAGAACTCGATCAACGCGCAGATGCCGCTGATGGCGATCGCCGTGTTCACGCTGCTGATGATCCAGTTGCAGAGCTTCTCGCGCGTGCTGATGGTCGTGCTGACCGCGCCGCTCGGGCTGATCGGCGTGGTCGCCACGCTGCTGCTGTTCGGGCAGCCGTTCGGCTTCGTCGCGATGCTCGGCGTGATCGCGATGTTCGGGATCATCATGCGCAACTCGGTGATCCTCGTCGACCAGATCGAACAGGACATCGCGATCGGCCACGGCCGCGTCGACGCGATCATCGGCGCGACGGTGCGGCGCTTCCGCCCGATCACGCTGACGGCCGCGGCCGCCGTGCTCGCGCTGATCCCGCTGCTGCGCTCGAACTTCTTCGGGCCGATGGCGACCGCGCTGATGGGCGGCATCACGAGCGCAACCGTGCTGACGCTGTTCTACCTGCCTGCGCTGTACGCGACGTGGTTCCGCGTGAAGCGCGACGAACGCGACCCGCAGGACGGCCCGCCGCATGACGGCAGCACGCCGTCCGCGCCGTCGGGAGCCTGACCATGGATGTGTCGATGAACCTGAAAACCCAAGCCGTGCGCGCACTCGCGGCCGCGAGCCTCGTCGGGCCCCTGGCCGGCTGCGCGTGGTTCGCGCCGAGCGGCGAGCCGCCCGCGATGCCGTCGCCCGCGCATTACGGCGCCGCGCCGCAAGTCGAGCAGACCGTGTCCGCGCAAGGCGTCGCGCAGCAGTTCGAAGTCGGCGCACAGCCGGTGCCCGACTGGTGGAAGCAGTACCGTTCCGATGCGCTGAACGCGCTCGTCGACGAAGGGCTGCGCAACAGCCCGACGCTCAGTGCGGCGTCGCACTCGCTGGATGCCGCGCGCGAGCAGTTGCGCGGGCAGATCGGCAGCTCGATGCTGCCGTCGATCGACGCGGTCGGCCAAGCCACGCGCCAGCGTGCGCTCGGCGTGCCGATTCCGGCGCTCGGCGCACCGACGCTGCTGTACGACACATTCGTCGGGCAACTTCAGGCGAGCTACACGGTCGACCTGTTCGGTGTCTCGCGCTTCGCGAACCGCGCGCTCGCGAAACGCGTCGACGTCAGTGCGTTCCAGCTCGAATCCGCGCGGCGCGCGCTGGCCGCGAACATCGTCACCGCGTCGATCACGGTATCGGTGCTCAACGCGCAGATCGACACGACCGAGCGGCTCGTCGCGCTCGCGAACGACCAGGCGCACGACGCCGAACGCCGCTACGCGCTCGGCTCGGCGTCGCGCAGCGACGCGCTGAACGCGCGGCAAAGCGCCGATACGTTCGCGGCAAGCCTTCCCGCGCTGCGCCAGCAGCGCGACTCGGCGCGCCATGCGCTCGCGGTGCTGGTCGGCCGCACGCCCGACCGGCCGCCGGCCGATCTCACGCTCGCCGATCTGCACCTGCCCGAACAGGTGCCCGTCGTCGTGCCGTCGGACCTGCTGCAAAGCCGCCCGGACATCCAGGCGGCCGACGCGGGGCTGAAGGCGGCCGCTGCCGAAGTGGGCGTCGCGACCGCACAGTTGTTCCCGCAACTTTCGCTGTCGGCGGCGATGGGCAAAGGCGGCTTCAGCTGGCCGGCCATGCTGTCGGGCGCCGGCGCGATCTGGAACGTCGGCGCGTCGCTGAGCCAGCCGATCTTCCACGGCGGCGCGCTGCTCGCGCAGCGCCGCGCGGCGAAGGCCACCTACGAGGCCGCGGTCGACCAGTACAAGCAGGCCGTGCTCGGCGCGTTCCAGAACGTCGCCGATTCGCTCGCGGCGCTCGAGCACGATGCGGAGGCGCTCGACGCGTCGTCGCGCGCCGCGCTGTCCGCGCGCGGCGCGTACGACGACGCGGCCGCCCGCGTGCGGCTCGGCGCGCTGCCGCCGTCGGCCGCGCGCGCCAGCGAGCTACAGTACCGCAACGCGCGGCTCGACGAGATCCGCGCGACCGGCGCGCGGTTCGCGGATACCGCGCGACTCTATCAGGCGATGGGCACGCCGCCGGCCGACAAGGCCGATCAGTCCGGCAAATCCGGCAAGGCGGCCGGCGACGACACAACCGGCAAGGAAGCGCGCGCCGCCGAGCCCGACACCGCGCCTTCGCCGCAATAAGCCGGCCCTTCGATCGGGCGCGCGCGGTCAACCCGTCGCACGCCCGATTTCCGATCTTCCGCTTGACCCTCACGTAGCGTAACGTTCGAGACTCCAGTGTGCGTACCGAACGGAGGAACGAATGCAGCTGAAAGTGGGAGAACTGGCGAAACGCAGCGGGCTGACCGTCCGCACGCTTCATCACTATCACGCGATCGGCCTGCTGACGCCTTCGGCACGTGCCGACAACGGCTACCGGCTGTACGACCGCCACGACATCGCCCGACTCCACCAGATCCAGGCGCTGCGTCGCTTCGGACTGTCGCTCACCGAAATCGGCGACTACCTGAACCAGCCCGGCACCCCGCTCGTCGATCTCGTCGCGAAGCAGATCGCGCTGCTCGACCGTCAGCTTGCGCAAACCGCGCAGCTGCGCGAGCGGCTCGTGAGCCTGCACGCGCAGCTCGCCGCCGGCACGGAGCCGGAGCTGGCCGATTGGCTCACCACACTGGAGTTGATGACCGTGTACGACAAATATTTTTCCGAGGAAGAACTCGCGCGCATGCCGATGTACCGAAAGAGCCAGGCGGGCGACGCGGAATGGATCGCGCTCGTCGGCGAGGTCCGCGCGCTGCACGACGCGGGCGTGCCGCCCGAGGACGAGCACGCCCGTGCGCTCGCCGGCCGCTGGATGGCGCTGCTCGTGCGCGACACGAACAACGACCCTCGGCTGCTGGCGAAGTTGAACCTGATGCACGAGCGCGAACCGGCGATGCAGTCGAAGATCGGCATTTCGACCACGCTGCGCGACTATGTGCTGCGCGCGACAGCCGAAACGAAGATGCGGATCTTCGAGAAGTATCTCGCGCCGGACGAGATCCGCTTCATGCGGGCGCACTACGGCGAACGCGCGATGGAATGGCCGCAACTGATGGCCGACGTGCGCGACGCGATCGACGCGGGCGCGACGCCCGATTCGCCGGAAGGCCGCGCGCTCGCGCAGCGCTGGTTCGACCTGTTCTGCAGCTATGCGGGCCACGATCCGGCCACGCACGCGAAATTCCGTCACGCGATGATGAACGAGCCGGCGCTGACGAAGGACTCGTGGGTCGACGACACGCTGCTCGGCTTCATCCGCGAGGCGATGGCGCAGTTGGTGCCGGCGCGCTGATCGAATCGGACGCGGGCGGTCCGTGTGCGGGCAGCATGCCGCCCGCCACGGACCGCGCAGGCGCCTCCTTCCCGCAAGACGCCGAGCCGCCGTCGCGACACGTCACTCCGGTACACCCATCCCGTCATCGCTGAACGCGGGCAGGTCGCCGGGCTGGCAATCGAGATAGCGGCAGATCGCCTCGACGCAACGCGGATGCCCTTGACCTTCCCCTGCTTGAGCAGCGCATGTTCGTCATCGATACGTAGGAACACCCGCTCACCCGCCGCGCGTGCCCAGCCCGAGCGCCTTCAACCGCCGGTACAACGTGCGCTCGCTCATCCCCGTGCGCTCGGCGAGCGCCTTGCGCGTGCCAGTGAATTCGCCGGCGATCCGCACCAGTTCGGCATCCGTCAGCGCACCCGCCGCGCCCGCGCCATCCTGCTGCGCCGCCGATGCCGCCACGAGCTCGGCCGGCAGATGCTCGACCCGGATCGTCCCGTCGTCCGCGAACAGGCATGCGCGTTCGAGCACGTTGCGCAGTTCGCGGATGTTGCCCGGCCACGCATACGCGTCGAGGCACGCACGCGCGCGCTCGGTCAGCACGAAGGGCCGGGCCGCGAACGGCCGCGCGCCCGCATCGCCCGCGTTCGCGCGCGCGTTTGCGATCCGCCGCAGGATCGATTCGGCGAGCAGCGCGACGTCGCCCTGCCGTTCGCGCAGTGCCGGCAGCGGAATCGGAAACGCGCTGATCCGGTAGTAGAGGTCCTGCCGGAACCGGCCGTCGTCGATCATCTCGCGCAGCGGCTTGTGCGTGGCTGCGACGAGCCGGAAATCCGCGCGCAGCGCCTCGACGCCGCCGACGCGCCGGAACGTGCCCGACTCGATCAGCCGCAGCAGCTTCACCTGCATCGGCAGCGGCACGTCGCCGATCTCGTCGAGAAACAGCGTGCCGCCCTGCGCGGTCTCGACGAGGCCCGGCTTGCGCTGGTTCGCGCCCGTGAACGCGCCCTTCTCATAGCCGAACAGTTCGCTCTCGAACAGCGTCTCGGCGATCCCCGAGCAATCGACGACGACGAACGGCCCCATCGCGCGATCGCTCGCCTCGTGCAGCGCGCGGGCGAACAGCTCCTTGCCGGTGCCCGACTCGCCGAGCAACAGCACCGGCAACAGCGACGGCGCGACGCGTTGCAGCGCACCGAGCGCCGCGTTGAACGCGTCGGCGCCGCCGACGAGCCCTTCCGCGCTCGGCTGCGCGGACGCGCTGCGTACCGTCGTCAGCCGCTCGACATACGCGATCACGTTGCCGTCCGCATCGAAGATCGGCCGCAGCTCGACGTCGACATGCTCGGGGCCGCGCGGCGTGTGGTGGATGTGCAGCACGCGGTTCAGCCCGCGCGATTCGAGCGCCTGCTTCATCGGGCAATGCTCGCCGGCCTGGTCGCACGGCACGTCGTAGTGATGCGAGACCTGGAAGCAGTGGCGGCCCACGTGCTCGACGCCCGCCACGCCGAACTGGCGCCGGTACGCATCGTTCGCCGCGAGGATGCGGTAGTCGGGATCGACGACGATCATCGGCTGCGGGTCCTGCTCCAGATAGGCGACGAGCGCGCGGACGTCGGGCGTGACATCGCGGCGCGGCGCGGGAACGATCGGGATGGTGTCGTGCGGATTCATGCGGACGCTCGGTGACGGTTCTGCCGGACGGACTGCCAGGCTGACTGCCGATTCTGCCACGACACTGCCAGATATGGCAGCCAACATGTTCGACCGGCTGGCGCCCACGCCCGCGCAGCGCCATGGCCGCGCCGAAAACCCGAGCCGAATCAAGTCACTGGCCCATCGACCGGCGCCGCGGTACCGGTTGGCACGGTTCTTGAGTTAGAGATCCCGATTGCAAATGCAGAACCCGATCGAGGACACCCCGTGAGCAACGCCACCACGCTGTCGGTCGAAGGCTTTTTCGACCCGGCGACCCACACCGTCAGCTATCTCCTGCTCGATACGGCGAGCCGCGCGTGCGCGCTGATCGACAGCGTGCTCGACTACGACCCGAAATCCGGCCGCACGCGCACCGCCAGCGCCGACCAGTTGATCGCCCGCGTCGCCGAACTCGGCGCGACCGTGCACTGGCTGCTGGAGACGCACGTGCATGCCGACCACCTGTCGGCCGCGCCGTACCTGAAGGCACGGGTTGGCGGCCGGATCGCGATCGGTTCGCACGTGCGCCGCGTGCAGCACGTCTTCGGCACGCTGTTCAACGCGGGCCCCGGCTTCGCCGAGGACGGCCGCCAGTTCGACCGGCTCGTCGACGACGGCGACACGCTCGCGCTCGGCACGCTGACGATCCGCGCGCTGCACACGCCGGGCCACACGCCCGCATGCATGACCTACTGCGTCGACGACGCGACGCAGCGCGCGGCGTTCGTCGGCGACACGCTGTTCATGCCCGACTACGGCACGGCCCGCTGCGACTTCCCCGGCGGCGACGCGCGTACGCTGTACCGATCGATCTCCCGCGTGCTCGCGCTGCCGCCCGACACGCGCCTGTACCTGTGCCACGACTACCAGCCGGGCGGCCGCGACGTGCAGTTCGTGACGACCGTCGCCGAGCAGCGCCGCGCGAACGTGCACGTGAAAGACGGCGTGACCGAGGACGATTTCGTCGCGATGCGCACCGCGCGCGATGCGACGCTCGACATGCCGGTGCTGATGCTGCCGTCCGTGCAGGTCAACATGCGCGCCGGCCATCTGCCGGAGCCCGAAAACAATGGCGTGCGCTACCTGAAGATCCCGCTCGACGCGATCTGAGCGCCGCCGCCCCCTCCAACCGAGAACCCCGACATGACCACCATCCGCAAGCTGACCGACGCGCTGTCGGTCTCGCCGCAGATCGCGGCGGCCGACCTGCCCGCGCTGCATGCGGCGGGCATCCGCGCGATCGTCTGCAACCGGCCCGACGGCGAAGGCCCCGACCAGCCGACCGTCACCGAGATCCGCGCGGCCGCCGCGCCGCTCGGCATCGACGTGCATTACCTGCCGGTCGATACGGGCAAGGTGACCGACGACCAGGCCGCGCAGTTCGGCGCGCTCGTCGCGTCGCTCGATGGCCCGGTGCTCGCATACTGCCGCAGCGGCACACGCTCGGCCACGCTGTGGGCGCTGTCGCAAGCGGGCCTGCGCCCGCTGAACGACATCGTCGCGACGGCCGATGCGGCCGGTTACGACCTGCGCGCGCTCGCGTCGCGCGTCGCGCAAGGCGGCAGGCAGGCGGCGCCGGCCGTCGATGCGCGGCACGACATCGTGATCGTCGGCGCGGGCGCGGCCGGTATCGCCGTCGCATCGAGCCTGCTCGCGCGCGACGCGTCGCTCGACATCGCGGTGATCGATCCGGCCGACGTCCATTACTACCAGCCGGGCTGGACGATGGTCGGCGCGGGTGTGTTCCGGCCCGAGACCACCGCGCGCCGGATGACCGACTTGCTGCCGCGCGGCGTGCACCGGATCCAGGCCGCCGTCGCCGGCTTCGAGCCCGACGCGCACACCGTCGTGCTCGACGGCTGCCGGCGCATCGGCTACCGCAAGCTCGTCGTGTGCCCGGGCCTCAAGCTGGACTGGCACGCGATCGAAGGCCTCGCCGACACGCTCGGCCGCAACGGCGTCACGTCGAACTACCGCTACGATCTCGCGCCGTACACGTGGGAGCTCGTTCGTACGTTCCGCGGCGGCAACGCACTCTTCACGCAGCCGCCGATGCCGATCAAGTGCGCGGGCGCGCCGCAGAAGGCGATGTACCTGTCGTGCGACCACTGGCGGCGCGCGGGGCGCCTCGAGGCCGCGAACGTCGAGTTCCTGAATGCAGGCGGCGCGCTGTTCGGCGTCGCCGACTACGTGCCAGCGCTGATGGAGTACGTGAAAAGCTATGACATCGCGCTGTCGTTCGGCCACAACCTCGTCGCGATCGACGGGCCCGCGCGCCGCGCGACGTTCGTGCGTGCGCTGCCGGACGGCGGCAAGGAAACCGTCGTGCGTTCGTTCGACATGATCCACGTCGTGCCGCCGCAGAAGGCGCCCGACTTCGTGCGTTCGAGCCCGCTCGCCGACGCGGCCGGCTGGATCGACGTCGATCCGGCGACACTGCGGCACAAGCACTTTCCGGACATCTACGCGCTCGGCGACGCCACCAACACGACCAATGCGAAGACGGCCGCGGCCGCCCGCAAGCAGGCGCCCGTCGTCGCGCACAACCTGCTCGCATCGCTCGGCCGCGCGCACGGCGACGCCGCGTACGACGGCTATGGCTCGTGCCCGCTCACCGTCGAGCGCGGCAAGATCGTGCTCGCCGAATTCCTGTACGGCGGCAAGGTCGCGCCGACCTTCCCCGCATGGCTGATCGACGGCCGCCACCCGTCGCGGCTCGCGTGGCTGCTCAAGGAACGCGTGCTGCCGCCGCTCTACTGGAAGGCGATGCTCAAGGGCCGCGAATGGCTCGCGAAGCCCGCGATCGCACGTTGAGCGGAGCCCGATGACGTCATGCTGATTTCCCTCGTACTGGGCGGCTTCGTCGGCGCCGTGCTCGGCCTGACCGGCGCCGGCGGCGGCATTCTCGCGGTGCCCGCACTCGTCGTCGGCATGAGCTGGCCGATGCAGCAGGCCACGCCCGTCGCGCTTGTCGCGGTGGCCGGCAGTGCCGCGCTCGGCGCGCTCGAAGGCTTCCGCCGCGGGCTCGTGCGCTATCGTGCTGCGCTGCTGATGGCCGTGGCCGGCGTGCCGCTGACCACGCTCGGCGTGCGGCTCGCGCACGTGCTGCCGCAGCGCCTGCTGCTCGCGCTGTTCGCGCTGACGATGCTGATCGTCGCCGGCCGCCTGCTGCGGCAGGCGCTGCGACACGCGAGCGTCGACACGGACGCGTCGCCGCTGTGCGTCGGTCGCGTGAATCCCGATACGGGCCGTCTCGTGTGGTCCTGGCCGGTCGGCTTCGCGCTCGCGTCGACCGGCGCGGTAACCGGCCTGATGACGGGGCTGCTCGGCGTCGGCGGCGGCTTCGTGATCGTGCCGATGCTGCGCAAGTTCACGAACGTGTCGATGCACGGCATCGTCGCGACGTCGCTGATGGTGATCGCGCTGGTCGGCACCGGCGGCGTGTTCGCGACGCTCGTGTCGGGCACGCGCGCGCCGCTCGACGTGACGCTGTGGTTCACCGTCGCGACCGCGCTCGGCATGGCCGCCGGACGCGGTGCGTCGCGGCACCTTGCCGCGCGACACGTGCAGGCCGGCTTCGCGGCCGTGCTCGTGTGCGTCGCGCTCGGAATGCTGGCGAAGGCGGCGTTCGGCGCGTGAACCTCCGGCGGCTGCAGGTCAGCGCCGCCAAACAAAACGCCCGGCCCGACTCGTCGTCGGCACCGGGCGTTTTTCGTTGCGGCCGCAACCTGCGCGTCAGGTCGCGAATCCCGCCATCCGCTTGCGCTCTTGCCGCAGCATCACGAAGTTCGCGATCACGACGCCGGCCGTCACCGCGACGATGAACAGCGTCGCGAGCGCGTTCATCTCCGGGTTCAGCCCGAGGCGCACGCGCGAGAACACGACGAGCGGTAGCGTCGTCGAACCGGGGCCCGACAGGAACGCCGACAGCACGAGGTCGTCGATCGACAGCGTGAACGACAGCAGCCAGCCCGCGATCAGCGCCTGCGAGATCAGCGGCAGCGTGATCGTGAAGAACACCTTCAGCGGCGTCGCGCCGAGATCGAGCGCGGCTTCTTCCAGCGACGGATTCAGCTCGCGCACGCGCGACTGCACGATGATCGCGACATACGAGATGCACAGCATCACGTGGCCGAGCCAGATCGTGAAGATGCCGCGCTCGGCCGGCCAGCCGATCCACTTCGAGAGCTCGATGAACAGCAGCAGCAGCGAGATCCCCTGGATCACCTCGGGAATCACGAGCGGCGCGTTGATCATCCCGCTGAAGAGCGCGAAGCCGCGAAAGCGCCCCATCCGCGCGAGCACGAAGCCGGCCCACGTGCCGATGAACACCGACGCGAACGCGGTCAGCACGCCGATCTTCAGCGACAGCCACGCGGCCGTCAGCAGCTCGTCGTCCTCGACGAGCGCCGAGTACCAGCGGAACGAAAAACCCGACCACACGGTGACGAGCTTCGACTCGTTGAACGAATAGACGATCAGGCTGAGGATCGGGATGTACAGGAACGCGAAGCCGGCAAACAGCACCGCGAACTGCAGGTAACGATTCGGCTTCATCGACGGGCCTCCTGCTCCTTCGCCTGGAAGTGCTGGAACATCGCCATCGGCACGAGCAGCAGCAGCACCATCGCGCAGGTCACGGCCGACGCCATCGGCCAGTCCGCGTTGTTGAAGAACTCATTCCACATCACGCGGCCGATCATCAGCGTGTTCGCGCCGCCGAGCAGTTCCGGAATCACGTACTCGCCGACCGCCGGGATGAACACCAGCAGGCAACCCGCGATGATCCCGTTCTTCGACAGCGGCAGCGTGATCTGCACGAACGCCTTCCACGGTTTCGCGCCGAGGTCGTATGCGGCTTCGAGCAGGCGCAGGTCCATCTTCACGAGGTGCGCGTAGAGCGGCATCACGAGGAACGGCAGGTACGAATACACCATCCCGATGTACACCGCGTAGTTCGTGCGGTACAGCTCGATCGGCGTATGGGTCAGGCCGATCCACATCAGGAAGTTGTTCAGCAGCCCGTTGTTCTTCAGGATGCCGATCCATGCATACACGCGGATCAGGAACGACGTCCAGAACGGCAGCATCACGCCCATCATCAGCAGGTTGCGGGTCGCCGGGTTCGAGCGCGCGATGTAGTACGCCATCGGATAGCCGATCAGCAGACACAACAGCGTCGTGACCGCGGCCACCCACACCGAGTTCACGTAGGTCGCGAAATACAGGCTGTCCGTGAACAGGAACGCGTAGTGCGACAGGTTCAGCGCGACGTGCACGACGCCGTCCGCGTACGACGCGAGTTCCGTGTACGGCGGGATGCCGAGCTGCAGCTCCGCGAAGCTGATCTTGACGACCAGCACGAACGGCACGAGGAAGAACAGCACGAGCCACGTGAACGGTCCGGCGACGACCGCCGTGGCGCCCGTCAGGTTGAAGCGCCGCACCGGCCACTCGAGCAGGGACTTGAAGGCGCTCATGACGTCAGCACCACGCCTGCGGTCGCGCTCCAGCGCACGTAGATCTCGTCGCCGAGCGACGGCGTGTCGAGCTCCGAAATCGCGAGGCTCGATACGTTCGCGATCACCGTCTTGCCCGCGTCGAGCTTAACGTGATACAGCGAATAACCGCCCATGTACGCGACATTGCCGATCCTGCCGCGCGCCCAGTTGAACGCGCCTTCGGGCGGCTTGCGCGTGAGCGCGATCCGCTCGGGGCGCACCGACACCGTGACCGGCATCCCGAGCGGGCCCGAGATCCCGTGGCTCACGTACAGCCGGCTCGGCAGCTCCGGCGATTCGATGTACACGTGATCGGGTTCGTCCTCGACGGTCATGCCGTCGAACAGGTTCGTCGAGCCGATGAACTCGGCCGAGAAGCGGCTGTTCGGATATTCGTAGACCTCGTTCGGCGAACCGATCTGCACGATCTGCCCTTCGCTCATCACCGCGAGGCGGTTCGCCATCGTCATCGCTTCTTCCTGGTCGTGCGTGACCATGATGCAGGTGACGCCGACCTTGTTCAGGATGTTGACGAGCTCGATCTGCGTGCGCTGGCGGATCTGCTTGTCGAGCGCGGACATCGGCTCGTCGAGCAGCAGCAGCTTCGGGCGCTTGACCAGCGAACGCGCGAGCGCGACGCGCTGCTGCTGGCCGCCGGAGAGCTGATGCGGCTTGCGCTTCGCGTACTTGCTCATCTGCACGAGTTCGAGCGCCGCATGCACGCGCTCCTTCAGCTCGGCCTTCGGCACGCCTTCCTGCTTCAGGCCGAACGCGACGTTCGACTCGACCGACATGTGCGGGAACAGCGCATACGACTGGAACATCATGTTCACGGGCCGCTTGTACGGCGGCATCTGCGCGAGGTCCTCGCCGTCGATCAGGATCTTGCCCGACGTGACCGTCTCGAGGCCCGCGAGCATCCGCAACAACGTCGACTTGCCGCAGCCCGAGCTGCCGAGCAGCGCGAACAGCTCGCCCCGGCGCACGGTCAGGTTGACGCTGCGTACGGCCTCGGTGTCGCCGAATTTCTTCACGACGTCGACGATCTGGACAAAGTTCTCGGCGCGCGCATCGGCGCCGGAGGAGGAAACGGAGGACGGTGCGCCCGCGACCGGCGCACCCGACTGGCTATTCATGATGTGCTGCTTCTCTCCTGCGTTTAACGAACAAAGCCCCCGGGGGCACCAGGGGCTTCATGACTGCTGGGGGAACGCCGGCTCGCGTCAGCGGCCCGACTTCAGCTCGGTCCACAGACGCGTCTGCAGGCGCTGGATTTCAGGCGGCAGCGGCTTGAGCAGGAACAGCGTCTTCACGACGTCGGCCGGCGGGTAGACGGCCGGATCGTTCGCGACGTCGGGCCGCACGTACTTGCGTGCCTCGGCGTTGGCGCTCGGGTAGTACACCGCGTTCGTGATCGCCGCGTGCACCTTCGGATCCTCGATGTAGTTGATCCACTGCAGCGCGGCATCCTTGTTCTTCGCATCCTTCGGGATCGCCATCACGTCGAACCACACCGGCGCGCCGCCCTTCGGAATGTAGTACTCGACCTTGTACGGCTTCTTCGCCTCGATCGCGCGATGCTTCGCGATCACGACGTCGCCCGACCAGCCGAACGCGAAGCAGATGTCGCCGCCGACCAGATCGTTGATGTAGCCCGACGAGTTGAATTGCGTGATGTACGGGCGGATCTTCTTCAGCACTTCCATCGCGGCCTTGTAGTCGGCCGGGTTCGTGCTCATCGGATCCTTGCCGATGTAGTGCAGCGTTGCCGCGAACATCTGGTCGGGCGCGTCGAGCACCGACACGCCGCAGGTCTTCAGCTTCGAGATGTTTTCCGGCTTGAACAGGATGTCCCAGTTGTCGAGCGGGGCCTTGCCGAGCGCCTGCTGCGCCTTGGTCATGTTGTACGCGAGACCCGTCGTGCCGTACGCCCAGGGCACCGAGTACTTGTTGCCCGGGTCCGCGCCCGCGACGAGCGCCATCAGTTGCGGATCGAGGTACTTGAGGTTCGGCAGCTTCGACTTGTCGAGCGGTGCGAAGATGCCGGCGGCGATCTGCTTGCCCGCGTAGTTGCTGGTCGGCACGACGATGTCGTAGCCCGAGCTGCCCGTCAGCAGCTTCGCCTGCAGCGTGTCGTCGCTGTCGTAGTTGTCGTAGCGGACCTTGACGCCCGCCTGCTTCTCGAAGTTCGGGATCGTATCCTTCGCAATGTAGTCCGACCAGTTATAGACATTGAGCTGCGTATCCTTCGCCGCTGCCGCCGATGCACCCACGCACAGCGCGAGCGCTGCGAACCGGCCCACTACCTTTGCTTTCATCCCGTTCTCCCTCCGGCCGGACCGTTTGTCCGGCTGCCGTCTGCCTCGTCACGGCGGCGCATTCTGGTGCTCCGCCCCTCGAAAACCCCGAAAACTACCACCATTCGCGCTCCGTCACAAAAAAATCATGCCGGTGTCGCGCAAACGGAACAGATTACCGCCGCCGGCCAGTCAGGCCGCTCGTGCGGTCGGGCATTCCGAGGGGAATTCTATCGGGTAATCGACGGCTGTCCACCGGGAAAAACGGGCAGCGGCGCAACCGCGTTCGCCGGCTGCTCGGGTCGCGCGCCCAACGGCTTGTGCGCGCCGCCGTTTCACCGGTGAAAATCTCGGCGCGCTGCGGCCCCGGCGCCTGGCGGGCGGCCTTGTCGGCCAGCCGTTGCCGAGCTTCCGCGCCGGACCGACCGGCCGCACTGTCGTGACGATGCGCCGGCACGGCATGCCGGCCGCTCCCGCCGGGCCGACCGGCCGCGATGCATTAAAATGGCGGCTGACGACTCAACCGCGCGAACCCTCCCGATGGCCTCCAATCTCCACGACCTGCCCGACAGCCCCTGCATCGGCGTGTGCTCGACCCTCTTCGACGAAGTCTGCAAGGGCTGCGGCCGCACGGCCGCCGAAGTGTCGAACTGGGTCTTCCTGAGCGACGACGAGAAGCGCGCGGTGTGGGAGCGCATCACGCGCGAAGGCACCGCGATGCGCTTCCAGTACGACAAGCTGTAAATCCGCCGCGCATAAAAAAAGCGGCATGCCGACTGACATGCCGCCAACCCCAACTCTGTTCTTTTCCCGCCGCGTCTAGAACTTCATCCCGACGCCCACGCCGACGATCAACGGATCGATATGCAGCGTGCCGATGCCCTTGTCGCCGAGCGTCGCATCGGTGCTCATCCAGATCTTCTTCACGTCGACGTTCATGAATACCTTCTTCGTCAACTGCACGTCGACGCCGAACTGCAGTGCGGGGCCGAAGCTGCTCTTGTTGATCGACACGCCCTCCCCGCCGACGTTGAGCCCGTTGTTGTAGAAGTACGTGTAGTTCAACCCGGCGCCGACGTACGGACGCACCTTGCCGGCATGGTTGAAGTGGTACTGCAGCAGCAGCGTCGGCGGCAGCACGCCCACGCCGCCAAGGTTGCCGAGGCTCGACGTCACCTGGTGCCGCGACGTGCCGAGGATCAGCTCGACGCCGAGGTAGTCGCGGATCATGTACGTGAAGTCGAGCTCGGGCACGATCGCGTTGTTCACGCCGACGTTGAGCGAGCCGAGCGTGTCGCTCGCGCGCTCGTTCGGCTGGATGCTGATCGCGCGCAGCCGGACCAGTACGTCACCCTGGTTGATGCCGTCGCCCGGCGACGCCGCGTGCGACACCGACGGCATCGCGACGAAGCTTGCCGCGACGGCGGCAGCGGTGACAAAAGTTCGAATCGTTTTATGCATGGTACGGACCCCCAAAGAATGGTTTCCATTCTCCTCGTAGGGTCTTTTCCTTATCTTGATATTCGTCAAGCCAGCGTAAACGTGGGACGGTTTGCCGCAGGCTCGGTCGCACGGCCCGTCAGCAGCAGGTCGAGCAAATCGCGCACGCTGCGGATCGCGCGGCCGAACGGCAGCGCTTCGCGGCCGCGGAAGAACAGCCCGTTCGCGACGTCGCCGCGCAGCGCGGCCGCCAGCCGCGTGTCGATGCAGAAATGGCCGAACTTCTCGATGCCGTCGCGCAAGCCGCATACGCTCAGGCATTCGAGCGCGGTCGGACAGCGCTGCTTGAATGCGCCGAGCTTGTTGCGGATCCGCGTCTCGTTGCGCAAGTAACGATCGAGCCACGGCGTCTTCACCGCGCGCGCGGGCAGCCCCGTCACGCTGACGAATTCGACGATGTCGTCGGGTGCCGCATCGGCGAGCACGCGCTTGAAATCCGGATGCGCGTCGCCCTCTTCCGTCACCGCGAACGGCGTCCCGACCTGCACGCCGTTCGCACCGGCCGCGAGCGCCGCACGCACCATCTCGTGACTGTTGATCCCGCCCGCAACGATCAGCGGGATCGTGTCGCGCGCGAGGCCCAGCGACGCCATCACCTGCGCGGTCTCGTCAAGCACACGCGCGAAATCGAAGCGCGCGTCATGCATGTCGTCGATCTGCGTGACGCCGAGGTGGCCGCCCGCGTGCGCCGGATGCTCGATCACGATCGCATCGGGCAGGCGCCCCTTCTTCATCCACTTCTTCAGCACGAGCGCGATTCCACGGCTGTCCGACAGGATCGGGATCAGCGCGACGTCGTGTCCTTGTGTGAGATCGGGCAGATCGAGCGGCAGGCCCGCGCCCATCACGATCGCATCGGCGCCTTCGTCGCACGCGACTCGCACGTAGTCCGCATGCGCGCTCACCGCCTTCATCACGTTGACCGCGATCATCCCGCGCCCTTCGCCGTAGGTCTTCGCGAGACGGATCTCGCGCGCCAATGCGTCGAGGTTCGCGGCCTCGAGCGTCGCGCGATCGGGCTGCGCACGACAACGCGCGAGCAGGTCCGCATGATGGTGGCGCAGGTCGATGCTCGCGATCGTGCCGACCGCGCCTTCGCGGGCGACGCTGCCCGCCAGCCGGTGCGCGGAGATGCCGACGCCCATGCCACCCTGCACGACGGGCAGCAAGGTGCGGCCGCGTATCGTCAGCGGCGGAAAGGAAGTGCGTACGGTCATCGGATACCTCGTCGGAACATCGGAACCGCGATGATCGACGATTCACTGCAGCGCACCTTGACGGCCGTCAATAAAAAACGGCACGCGAGCGTGCCGTTTCCGGTTCATGCGGTGCGAAACGCTCAGGCCGGCTTCGCTGGCTTCAACTGCATCGACTTGTACTCGAGATACTCTTCGAGCCCATACACGCCGTTCTCGCGGCCGTGCCCCGACTGCTTGTAGCCGCCGAACGGCGCGGCGCCGTTCCACGCGCCGCCGTTGATGTCGACCTGCCCCGTGCGGATGCGCCGCGCGATGCCCATCGCACGTTCGTCGCTGCCGGCCCATACCGCGCCGCCGAGCCCGTACGGCGAATCGTTCGCGATCCGCACGGCTTCGTCTTCGTCGCGATACGTGATGATCGACAGCACCGGCCCGAAGATCTCCTCCTGCGCGATCGTCGATTTCGGATCGACGCGGCCGAACACGGTCGGCTTCACGAAGAAACCTTTCGCGAGCCCCTCCGGCAGGCCCGTGCCGCCCGTCACGAGTTCCGCGCCTTCATCGATCCCGCGCTGGATGTACGCCTGCACGCGCTGCTGCTGCACGGCCGACGCGAGCGCGCCGAGGCGCGTCGCGTCCTGCCGCGGGTCGCCCGCGACATACGTTTCGGCCGCGGCCTTCGCGATCTCGCGCGCCTCTTCGTAGCGCGCTTCCGGCACCAGCATCCGCGTGTGCGCCGAGCAGGTCTGCCCCGCGTTCAGGTAGCACGCGTTGACCGTGCCCTTCACCGCCGTCGCGAAATCGGCATCGTCGAGGATCACCGACGCCGACTTGCCGCCCAGTTCGAGCGCGACGCGCTTGACGCCCGCGGCCGCCAGCTCGGCCACGCGCTTGCCGGCGCGCGTCGAGCCCGTGAACGACACCATGTCGACGTCCGGGTCGGTAGCCAGCACTTCGCCGACGACCGGACCGTAGCCGCACACGAGGTTGAACACGCCGGCCGGCAGGCCGGCTTCGTGAATCGCTTCGGCGAGCATGAATGCGTTGAGCGGCGCGACTTCGGACGGCTTCAGGACGACCGTGCAGCCGGCCGCGAGCGCCGGCGCGACCTTCAGCGTGACCTGGTTGAGCGGGTAGTTCCACGGCGTGATCGCCGCGACCACGCCGACCGGCTCGCGCACCACGAGCGAGTTGCCGATCCGTGCCTCGAATTCGAACGACTCGGCGAGCTTCGCATACGCCTTCCAGTTGTAGATCGGGCCGCCGACCTGGATCGCGCGCGACAGCTTGATCGGCATCCCGACTTCGCCGGTGATCGACTGCGCGAGTTCCTCGCTGCGCGCCTGCAGACGCTCGACGATCTTGCGCAGATAGCCCGCGCGCGTCGCGGCCGGCGTCGCCGCCCACGCGTCGAAGGCCGCGCGCGCCGCGCGGATCGCGTCCTGCGCGTCGGAGGCGATGCCCTCCGGAATCCGGCCGATCACGGCTTCGGTGCCCGAGTCGATCACGTCGATCGTGCCGGTTCCGGCCGGTTTGCGCCATGCGCCGTCGATATAGAACTGGTCGTAGATTTTCATCGTGTTCCGTCTCCTGTCGGGCAGAGTTGGCGCTTTAGCGCTTATGGCGGCGGGAGCAGGTACTCCAGCCCCATGCTTCGCGGGGAAGCCGACATTCTAGCGAGCGTTGCGGTCGACTGGTGTGACGATTGACAGCCATTCGAAAGGACTCCGGCCTCTGCCGCACCCTCGCTGCGCCGTCGGCGTGAACGCCGGCCCGGCGTCCGCCATGCCGCCGTCGTGCCAGCATCCGCCCGGGTACGCGGCCGGGCCCGCATCGTGCTATGTTTTTATTATCGGCACCGGCCCATTGCGACCGGCGCCGCCCGGAATCGACGCATTTCGTGAGCGCTGCCATGTCCGACGCATCCCATACCCTCGGCTCGCAAGACCGCCTGGAGCTGCTTTGCTGGCTCACCTGCGGCAATCTCGGCGCGTTTTACCTCAACGAATCGTGGCCGGACGCCACGTTCCAGGTCCAGGCCGCGCACCGCTGGCTCGACCGCCATCACCGTCAGGCCGACTGGCTCGCGATCGCCAAGCTCGCGGCGCTCGCGCAGGACATCGCGAAGCGGCACGCCGGGTTCGTCGACGCGCCGTGGGCGCGCGACGCGGTCGAGGAAATCGTCGATACCGACGATCTCGACTATCGGGCGAAACTCGTGCAATGGGTGTACGACGACTGCTGCAAGGCGCTCGCGGACAAGCGGCTGGCCGATTGAGTCGCGCGGCGGGCGATACCCGGCAGACCGCGCGAACGCCGATCCGTATCACGGGCACACGCGTAGCGTCACGGGTCGTCGCCGGCCGTTCCGGCCATCCGGCCGATCTCGCGTCGAATCGATTGGCTGGCCGCCGCCAGCCCGCGGAACTTGCGCTATCGTTTCTTCTGTCCTGTCCACCTCAAACGGCGCGTCCATCCGCGATGTCCATTCACCTCAGTTTCGACGACGGCCCAGGCCCGTCGACACCGCCCTTGCTCGACGTCCTGCGCGCCGTGTCGTGCAACGCGACCTTCTTCCTGCTCGGCAAGAACCTCGCAGGCGCGCTCGACATCGCGGCGAGAATGGCGCGTGAAGGCCATCGGCTCGGCAACCACACCCATTCCCACGCGAAGCCGGGCGCGCTGGCGGACGACGTGCTGATCGCCGAAATCGATGCGACCGACTCGCTGATTCGCGACGCGTATCGCCGGGCCGGTATGCCCGCGCCGGATACGATCCCGCTGCGCCTGCCTTATGGGCTGGTACCGCAGGACAATCGCGCCGGCGTACTTGCACGCCTTCAACGCGAACACACAGGCTGGACCGCAATCCTCGACGATTGGCAGCGCCCGGCGCCGTCGCCCGAGGCGCTGTTCGACGCAATGCGCGCGCATGTCGCCGACAGCGCGGCACGGCATCGCGACGTGCTGTTCTGCATGCACGACGGATCGCGGCATGGCGAAGCGCGGCCCAACACGGTCGAAGCCGTGCGCCTGTTCCTGAATCGACAAACCTGACGCGGCGGCCGGCTTCAGGGCGCCGCGCCGTCCAGCAACTGCCGCCAGCCGCCGAGAAACCCGATGCCGGGCCCCGGCATCCACAGGCCGCGCTGCGCGGCTTCCAGATGAATCAGCGTCTGGTCCACGCAGAACAGGGATATCAACGCCTCGCGGTTCGCGCGCATCCAGTCCGGCGCAGCATCGGGCCGCATCGCCGTATAGGCTTGCAGGCCGGCCTCCCATCGCTGCGCATCGAACACGAAGCGATCGTCCCTGCCCGCATCGCGCGACAGCGCGAACAGCGCAAAGGCCGCCTCGAGCCACTGTGCGCCCTGCCCGACGTCGTCGAAATCGAGCACGCCATTCACCGTATGCCCCACATACAACAGGTTGCCCGCATGATAGTCGCCGTGCAGCCAATGCACCGGCCCCGTCAGCCAGCGTGCAGCGACTTCGAGATGCGCGCCGATGCGCCGGATCATCGTCTCGTAGTGGCGGCTCAAGTCGGCCGACAAGGACGGCATCGCACGTGCCGATACGCGCGCATGGCGCGCCGACAGCCACGCCAGCGGCGCCGATGCGCTCGCGGGTATCGATGCCAGCGCCGCATGCAGATGCGCGAGCGCGCGCATCGCATCGATCGCGCCCGCTTGCGCATCGTCAGGCAGGCCGGGGCTGCCGTCGATATGCTCGAACACATGCAGCCAGCTTCCATCGGGAGCCTGCACTCCGGACTGCGCGTCCACGGTCGGCCGCAGTCGCGGCAGCGCGGGCAGCATCGGCGCCGTGCGCGAACGGCCGAGATCGCCGAGTATCGACGCCTCGCGATGCACCTGCTCGACCGGCTTGCCGGACCACGACACGCGCAGCACCACGCGCTCCGAATCGCACTCGACGAGGTACGTTTTGTTAGTATGGCCCGACGACAGCGCCTGCAGGCGCGCCGGCCCGAGGTTCCAGTGCCGGTGAAGCCAGGGTTCCAGCGTTTTCACGTCACTCCTACTCGTTGCATTGACCATGTCAGAGCGTCCTTCGGCCCGCATGCGGGACATCAACATCGAATGGCTGACGCGCGCTGCCGAATTCGACCATCTGTTCCAGACGCGCTGGCTCGGCGAGCGCTTCTTCCATCTGCCCGGCGACATGCTCGCGCTCCAGGAACTGATCTGGCGCGAGCGCCCCGACTGCATCGTGCAGACCGGCATCGCGGCGGGCGGCGGCGTCGTGTTCTCCGCATCGATGCTGGAACTGACGGGCGATCGCGGCCGCGTCGTCGCGATCGAACCGCGCCTGCGCGACGAGGTCAGGCAGCGCCTGCAATCGCACCGGCTCGCCCATCGCATGGTGCTGATCGAAGGCGAATCGTGCGCGGCCGACACGCTCGCGTCGGTGCGCGCGCAGATCGGCGACGGCGCGCGCGTGATGGCAATCCTCGATCTCACGCATACGCACGCGCACGTGCTGCGCGAACTCGAATGCTATGCATCCCTCGTAACGCCCGGCAGCTACGCGATCGTGATGGACACCATCATGGAGTATCTGCCGGCATCGATGTTCGACGGCAAGCCGTACGGCAAGGGCAACAACCCGGCGACGGCCGTACGTGAATTTCTCGCCCGCGACGACCGGTTCGAAGTCGACGAGGACATCGAGGACCGCGTGCTCATGACGCTGTCGCCAGGCGGCTTCCTGAAGCGAGTGCGTTGATCAGGCGGGCGGCCTGCGCCGAGCCGTCGCGCGCGTAGCTCGCACGGATGCGCGCCGCGTGCTCGCGCAGCGGGCCGGGACGCAACAGGCGTTCGAGCGCATCGGTAATGTCCGCGACACCGGCCTGCTGCAGATCCAGCACGCACCCAGCGCCGGCCCGCTCGACGAAGTGCGCCGAATGGAACTGGTCGTTGCAGAACGGCGACAGCAGCATCGGCACGCCGCACGCGAGCGACTCCATCACCGAATTCGCGCCGCCGTGGCTGACGAACGCGTGCGTGCACCGCAGCAGCGCCAGTTGCGGCACATAACGCACCGCGACGACGCGCTCGTCGCCGGCCGGCAGCAGATCCGAATCGACCAGTTCGCCCACCGACAGCACCAGCTGCGCCGACGTCGCGCGCGTCGCTTCGATGACCTTCGCGAACACGTCCGGGTGGTAATAAAGCTGGCTGCCGAGCGACATGTAGACGAGCGGGCGATCCGCGTCGAGGCGTTCCCACGGGAACGGCGTCTCGTCGCCGCGCGGGCCGGACGGCAGCGCGGGCCCGACCAGATCGACACCCGGCGGCGGCGCGCCGACCAGTGCGTCGGTCGTGAACGCGAGCGTCAGATGCGGCGACAGGATGTCGCAACCGCGAAAGCGCGCGTCGAGACCGTAGCGCGCGAACAGGCGCGTGCGCTCCGGCGCGAGCCAGCGCACCGTGCGCAACAGTTCCGAATCGAGATCGTCCGGCAGCACTGGATTCAGCGAATTGGACATCGAGACCCACGGCAGCCCTTCCAGCTCCGCGGCGATCGCCGCCGCATAGAGCAGCGGATCGATCACGACCACGTCGGGTTGCCATTCGCGCAGCACCGCGCGGATGCCGTCCACCTGCGCGGGTGCAAGGTCGATCAGCAGCGTGCGGATCCAGTGCCGCAGCCAGTCGGAATCGCGAATGTTCGCGGCGAAGCTCGCGCCGCGCGACAGGTCGTGGCGTTCTGGCGTCTCGCGCGGCCCGACGAACGTGAAGTCGCCTGCGCCGTCGAGCTGCGCGCTGATGTCGGCCGGCGCGTAGAACGCGACGTCGCAGCCGGCGGCGCGCAGATGCTGGGCCGGGCCGATGCACGGATTGACGTGCCCTTTTTCGGGCACCACGCAGAACAGGATGCGTTTCATGAGCGGCTCAGGTTGGGCGATGCGCGGCATCGAAGTGGAAGTGGTCGAGATGATCGAGGATCAGCGTCAGCGTCGTCCACAGTACGCGTTCGGTATCCGCCTGCAATGTGGGCGCGGTAAGACCGAGCGTATCGGCGAGCGCGCGCGTGCGGTCGCGATCGAGCAATTTCGTGAGGTCCATCGCCGGTGCGAGCCGCCCGCGCTTGGGGCCGTGCGCGAGCCGGTCCGGCAGGTTCAGGCGCGCACCGAGATCGCGCAGGCACTGCTTGTCCGGATCGGGCGCGATGCTCGTCAGATGCGCGACGACGGCGGCGTCGACAAACGGCGGATGCAGGTCGACCGACGCCGCATCGAACAACGCATGACACAGCGGCAGATAGTTGGCCGACCGGTCGCGGCGCAGCACCTGGTCCGCACCGTCGCCGGTGATGGCCACCTCGATGCCGTCCGCGGCCATCGCCTCGGCCAGCAGCAGCTTCGCGACCGGATGCAGGTTGAACATCGGCTCCTCGACCGCATGGGTCGTTCTCGGCAGCGCGGCCACGAAATCGGCCTCGTTCGCGCGCACGATCTTCACCGTCGCCTGCATCTGCGCGGCCAGTTCGAGTGCGGCATCCCGTTCGCAATAGTCCGGCATGTCGGTCGCGAGGATGTAGGACGTCACGTGCCGCTGCGCGCCGAGTTCGCGCAGCAACGCGAGCAGCAGCGCCGAATCGAGCCCGCCGCTCAGCGCCAGCGCGACGCGCTTGCCGCTGTCGAGCGCGCGTTGCAGCGATGCGCGCAGCACGGTTTCCAGATCGCCGCGCTGCAGCCGCTCGGGCGACGGCTGCACCGCCAGCCCTTGCGGCGAACGGATCAGCGCATGGCCGGGCGGCACCGCCAGCACGTCGCGCAGCACGGTGCGACTGATGGGACGCTCGCCGCTCAGGTAGCCCGCGATGGCGGCCGTGTCCGGCGCGCCGGCCGGTTGCCCCGAAGCATGCAGGACGGCCCGGATGCCGGACGCCGATACGCCGCTGCGCGGATGGTAGTGCAGACGATCGAAACCGAACAGGTCGCGCGTGCCGACGATCATGGATAACGAGCCTTCAGGGTGTCCACTTCAATACGTTTGAGGATGCGATGCGGCGCCACCGGCGCGCTGCCGCCCTGGCAATGCAGGCACGCTTCGAGCGGCGCCTCGCGTTGCAGATAGGCGAGCATCGCGTCGAGCATGCCTGCATCGTCGCGCAACGGCAGGCCGTCGGATTGAAAATCCTTCTCGCCCTTGTACAGCGTATGGAAATGCGCGGGACGCGTGCACGTGTAGAACATGCCGTCGCGAATCATATGGCACCGCTCGCGAATCCAGCAATCGCGATAGAGGCGCTGCGCGTCGTCGCGATCCGTGCCGGGCTGTGCGCGATTCATCGTCGTGAACACGTCCTGCACCTTCCAGTTCAGACGTACGTCGAAGCGTGCGGCCTGATGCTCGACATACGCAATCAGGTCGGGCGACAGCGACGGCTTCGGGTAGCGCGAGATCGTCAGCGCATCCACCGACTGCCAGAACGCGTCCGGCATCTCGCCGAGCTTCAGGCCGTTCGTCGTGACCGAGATCACGGGCGCGATGCCCGTGGCGCGCACGCGTTCGATCAGCTCGACGAGTGCCGGATGCAGCAGCGGTTCGCCGCCGACCAGCTTGAACATGCGCGGGCTCAAGACCTTCGCGGCCATGCGCAGATCGACCTCGAGCGAATCGGGGTTCGCATGCCACTCGGGCAGGAGCGGCGACAGCGAGCAGCATTCCGCGCAGGTCAGGTTGCAGTGATCGACGATATGCGCTTCCAGCGAGCGCGTCCGGACGCGCCCGTCTTCGACGCGGTAATCGCGATCCAGCGGCGGCGGGAAGACATGTTGCCGTTCGCCGGACGGCAGCGGGTTCGTGGCCCGGTTCGGATTCGCATTCACTTCAGCTTCCTGCTTCCATGCAACGGGAAAAGAAATCGACGAGACGGCCGCGCGCGTCCACCATCGCGGACGCCATCGTCACCGCCCCGTTCAGGTGCGCGGCGAAGCGCACGGGATCGTCGAGCCAGCCTTGCACGACCCACAGCTTGAGCGCGTGCTGCAGACACGCGGCATCGACGGCCCATGCGATGCGCGCGGGATCCACTGGCCGGACCCGCCGGTACGCGCGCACGAAGGCTTCCGCCAGGTGCGGCGCCTCCAGCGGCAGATGATTCAGGCAACGCACCAGCTCGTATTCGCGCGGCGCGCCGATCGACGCTTCCCAGTCTAGGATGAGCGGCGGCGTGCCCGCGTCCGTGAACAGGTAGTTGAACTGGTTGTAATCGTTGTGGATCGGGTGCTGCGGATCGTCGGCGGGAAACGCTTCGACGCTGCCCGGATAGTAGCGGTCGATCATGCGCAGCGCGAGTTCGACATAGCGGTGCAGGTTCGCGGCGCCGTCGTTCGAGCGCGCGCGATCCAGCGCGTCCAGCAGGCTGCGGCGCACCGCGTCCGCGTCGATCGCGGCCAGCCGCGCGCGGATCGTGTCGAGCGACGGCAGATGAAGCCGTTCGAGGCTCAAATGCAACGCCGCCAGACTCGCGCCGAGCGCATCCCATTCGGCAGGCGAAAACGTATCGTAGGTTCTGAACTGCCCCGCTACCCAGTGCGTCAGCATCGCGCGCGCGCCGGTGCCCGTCCACAGCGGTTCGCCGGCCGTCGTGCGGTTCAGCGTCTGGACACGGAAGCGGACATCGCCATGCGTCTCGAAATGCGCGAGGACGGCGGCTTCCTTGGCCGCGCGCGCATGATGCTCCGGCGCATAGAGCTTGACCGCCACGCCGCCGCCGTCGGTCGGCAGGTGCCATACGCGTTCGCCGACCTGCCGCGGCGGCCCGCTTTGGCCGAGCGCGTAGGCGTCGCGGATTTCGTCGAAGATGACGGCGGGCTGATCCATTCAGATGTGCTCGGCCGGCCCGTGCCGATACGGATGCCCGCTCAGGAACGTGTTGTGCCCGACGTAGCGCAGCTTGTACATCGCCGGGCGGAACAGTACCGAAGGAGCGTTGTTCGCGATGCCGAGCAGCGGGTACAGGTCCTGCCGCACGAAGAATGCGTTGTTGCCCATGTCGTCGCAGCAGACGAGCTCATAGCCCTTCTGCCTGCCGAGATGAACGAGTGATTCGAGGCTCGCGCCGTAATAGGTCGACCCGTCCCATTCGTGGTCCGGATTGAAGCACATGACCCAGCGTTCGGGCGGCGTGTAGTACGGGTTGTATTCGATCACCACGATGCGCGGCTGAAACGCTTGCAGGCCGCGCCATACCCAGTAGTCGTTGCCGTCGATATCGATCGACAGCAGGTCGAAGTCGGCGGGCACGTTCGCATCGGCGAGCAACAGGTCGACCGTGTCGGGCTGGACGCGGTCGTGGTGCAAACGCACGCGCTCCGCGCCCGCGTATTGGGCGGCAAGCTTGCCGAACCGGTACGCGCTGCCTTCCACCAGCACGCCAGCCCAGTCCTGTTCGCGCAGCAGCCGCGCGGTGTTGCTGTTGCGCAGGCCGTCGCTCGCGCCGATATCGACGCAGAAGCGATTCGTCGGCGCGATCCGCTCCATCAGCCGCGCCAGGATGCTTTCCTCGGTGCCCTGCGCGTACAGGCTTGGCGCAAGGCCGGACAGGTCGAGCGGCAGAGGATGGTCCTGCATCGAGGGGCGGCTCCGGGTCGGGGGTGGGGGGGAATGGGGATTGGCGTTCGGAGTGTAATTTACCCGAAGTCGATTGATCGGAGGAAACTGGAATGCACGATGCTGTCCGGCTTTGCCGGCGGCGGAAATGAAAAAGCCCGCATCGACAATGCTGTCGATGCGGGCCTGATGCGTTTTTGGCGGTTTCCCTCCATGCGCCGCGCTTCCTGCTGTCTAACCACGGCACATGAACGGAAGCGTCCGCCGTTGCGCAACGCGCAAAGGACAATTACTCCTGCCCCTGACTCGTCAGAAACTCCTCGTAATTGCCGCCGAAGTCGAACAGCGTGCCGTCCGTGCGCACTTCGATGATCCGGTTCGCCAGTCCGCTCACGAATTCGCGGTCGTGCGACACGAAGATCAGCGTGCCTTCGAACTGCTCGAGCGCGATCTGCAGCGACTCGATCGATTCCATGTCCATGTGGTTGGTCGGCTCGTCCATCAGCAGCACGTTGTGGCGGCCGAGCATCAGCTTGCCCCAGATCATGCGGCCCTTCTCACCGCCCGACAGCACCTTCACCGACTTCTTGATGTCGTCCGACGAGAACAGCAGGCGGCCGAGCGTGCCACGCACCATCGTTTCGTCGTCGCCGTCCTTGCGGTACTGGTCGATCCAGTCCATCAGCGTGATGTCGTTCGGGAACTCCTCGTACGTGTCCTGCGGCATGTAGCCGACATTCGCGTTCTCGGACCATTTCACCGTACCGTGATCGAGCTCGAGCGCGCCGAGCAGCGAACGCAGCAGCGTCGTCTTGCCCGCGCCGTTCTCGCCGATGATCGCGATCCGCTCGCCCGGCTGCACCGACAGGTTGAAGTTCTGGAAGATCGTGCGCTCGTACTTCTTCGTGATGTCTTCGGCGACCACCGCGACGTTGTGCAGCTTCTTCTCGAACTCGAAGCGGATGAACGGGTTCTGGCGCGACGACGGCTTGAATTCCTCGATCTTGATCTTGTCGATCTGCTTCGCGCGGCTCGTTGCCTGGCGGGCCTTCGACTTGTTCGCCGAGAAGCGGCGCACGAAGTCCTGCAGTTCGGCCACGCGCTCCTTCGCGCGCGCGTTCGCCGCGGCCTGACGCTCGCGCGCCTGTGCCGATGCGAGCATGTAGTCGTCGTAGTTGCCCGGCCAGACCTTCAGCGTGCCGTAGTCCATGTCGGCCATGTGCGTGCACACCGAGTTCAGGAAGTGACGATCGTGCGAGATGATGATCATCGTCGAGTTGTACTCGTTGAGCGTGTGCTCGAGCCAACGGATCGAGTTGATGTCGAGGTTGTTGGTCGGTTCGTCGAGCAGCAGCACGTCGGGCTTCGAGAACAGCGCCTGCGCGAGCAGCACGCGCAGCTTCCAGCCCGGCGCGACGTCGCTCATCGTGCCGTTGTGGAACTTCTCCTCGATGCCGATGCCGAGCAGCAGCGCGCCCGCGCGCGCCTCGGCGTCGTAGCCGCCGTATTCGGCGAACTTGCCCTCGAGCTCGGCCGCGTGCATGTAGTCGTCGTCGGTGGCTTCCGGGTTCGCGTAGATCGCGTCACGCTCGGTCATCGCGGCCCACATCTCGGTGTGGCCCATCATCACGACGTCGAGCACGCGCACGTCTTCGTACGCGAACTGGTCCTGGCGCAGCTTGCCGAGACGCACGTTCGGCTCCAGCGCGACGTTGCCGGCGCTCGGCTCGAGGTCGCTGCCGAGGATCTTCATGAAGGTCGACTTGCCACAGCCGTTCGCGCCGATCAGACCATAGCGGTTGCCCTCGCCGAATTTGACCGAGATATTCTCGAACAAGGGCTTCGGCCCGAATTGCATCGTGATGTTGGCAGTAGAAAGCACGGCAGGTCCCGTAAGAGAGAAATCGACGGAAAACCGTGTATTTTAGCAGGTGTCGGAGAAACTGCCGACCGCACTGTTCCGGCCCCGCCAGCCGGGCCGCCACGTGCGGCGCCGGCGCCCGCGTCCGCATCAGGCCAATGTCACTTGCCGGCCTTCGCCGCCTCCTTCTGCGCTGCCTTCTCCTTCATCTGCCCGAACAGCTGCGAGCACGGCACGTCCTTGTTGTTGCTCGGCGCGATCAACGGAATCAGCGCCGCGAACGGGTTGATCAGACCGAGCCCGATCATCGCGCCGGCACGCAGCGCGAGCGCACCCGCATCGACGCCGACGTCCGGGTTCTTGAACGTGCCCTTCGCGTACAGCGGCGAGCGCAGCGAGAAGATCCGGAAACCCTTCGTGTGCGGATGGATCTTCAGGTCGAGCGTTTCGTCGCGCAGGCTGATCGGGCCGTCGACGTTGATCAGCGCGTCGTCGGTATCGAGCGCGAACACCTTCGGGTCGAGGATCCCGTTGGTCGCGACGAAGTCGATCGCCGCACAATTGATGTTCACGTCGCGATTGCCGAACAGCTTCTCGTAGACGACGTTCGCGACGTTCAGCCCCGCGGCTTCCATCAGCAGGCGGCTGATACGGCCGTCGGTGATGAGCGCCTTCACTTCGCCGGTCGACGTCGCAGCCAGTGCGGCCGGCGAGTTGCCGGTCGCCGACAGCGACGCGTCACCGTTGATCTCGCCGAGCGCCGACTGCATCACCTTCTGCGTCGGGAACAACTGCTTGAGCTTCAGGTGCCGCGCGGCCACCGTGAAGCGGCCCTTCAGCGGCGCGCCGCTGCCGTCGAGATGCGCGGTCGTCGCGAGCGTGCCGCCCGCGACGCCGAACTGCAGCGGTTCGAGCGACAGCACGCCGTCCTGCATCACGATGTGCGTGTACAGGTTGGTGATCGGCAGGTTCGCGCTCTTGATCAGCTTGCGGCCGGTGAACTTCACGTCCGCGTCAAGCGCGCGCCAGCGGTCGGTACGGAACGTCTCGACCGGCAGCACGCGGCCCGGCGGCTGGCGTGTCGTGTCGCCGCGCTTGGCCTTGCTCGCGGCCGTGTCCGCGCCGATCACCGGCGCGAGATCGGAGAACTGCAGGAGGTTCGACACGAGTTCGCCCGACAGCTTCGGTCGCGGCTCGCGCTGCTCGTACAACAGCGTGCCGCCGAGATCGCTGCCGCCGACGCGGCCGTTGAAGTTCTCGTAGCGGAACGTGCTCGCGCGCCGCTTGAAGTTGCCGATCAGCCGCCCCTCGGTCGCATAAGGCGGCGTGTCGGGCAGCGTGATGCCGGTGAGCTGATAGAGGTGCGACATCGACGGACCCTGCAGCCACAGGCGCAGGTCGAGCGCCGCGAGATTCCGCGGGTCGGTCAGCGTGCCGACGATTGCGAGCCGCGTGTCGCCGGCCTTCACGTCGGCCTGCAGCGGGAACGGCCGCGACGTGTCCTCGACCGCGAGCACGCCGCCGAGCTTGCCGGTGCCGCTGATCGGCACGTTCTTGTAGCGGCCGCCGACCTTCAGCCCGAACGCATAGGTCGGGCCGGACGGCTTCGCGGGTGCCGCGGTGCCGCTTGCGCCGGATGCGGCGGACGCACCGGACGCGGGAGCTGCCGCCGACGCAGGCGCAACCGCAGACGCTGCCGCAACCGCCATGGACGACGACGCCCCCGCAGCCTGCGCCGCCGACGCGCTCGACGCGGCTTCCGCGTTCGCCTTCGCGCTCAGTTGCGCGGCGCCGTGCTTGCCGACACGCTGCGCGGACGCCGCGCGCGACGTCTGCTCCTGTTCCTTCAGCACGTCGCCGAGCGGAATCGGCTGCCCGAGCGTATCGATCGCGACGCTCAGGTCGGCCTTCGTGATCGCGTCGCGATACGTGACGGTGCCCTTCGCGAAGCCAAAGCTGTCGAGCCGTACCTTCCACGGCGACGGCTGCGCCGATTGCTTGAACTGGAAAGTCCACGTGTTGCGGCCGTCGGCGAGCCGCTCGAGGTCGACGGCGGGATTCACGACGTCGATCGACGGAATGACGATTTCATGCGCGAGCAACGGCAGGATCGCGAGATCGAAGTGCGCGGCATCGAGCGTGACGAATTTGGGCGCCTTCGCCCAGTCTGGGTTGCCGATCTCGAGCTGCGTGGCCGAAAAGCTCGGCCAGGGCACCCAGGCGCGCCAGCCGGTCTCGCCGTCGGGGCGACGCCAGCCGACCTTCAGGTCGCCGTTGATCGCGAACGGGCGGCCGAGCGCGGCACTCACCTGCTCGTTGACCCACGGTTTCGCGCGGTTCCAGTCGAATGTGAAGAGAAAGACGCCGGCCGCCGCGATGAGCACCGCGACGATACCGACGATCCATGCAGCCGATTTGCCGATGGCTCGGGTTAGCGTCATGGCGGTTCCGTTGTTGTTCTGACATGTTGCCGCACCATGCCGGGCCGCTTGCGTGGACGAACGGCGCACGACACGCGCGGCTTTTCAATCGGTATTATGACGCACGGCACGGCGACCTTTCGGTGCCATTAACGCTTTTTTTCATTTGTGACATGACAGCCCCCACCGGCCTCATCGAGGCACAGCGCATCACGCGGCGCGACGCCAGCAGCGGCAAGACCCTGCTCGCCTCGACCGATTTCAGCCTCGCAGCGGGATCGCGCATTGCTATCACGGGACCGTCCGGGTCGGGCAAGAGCGTGCTGCTGCGCGCGCTCGCGCTGCTCGATCCGCTCGACGACGGCCACATCCTGTGGCGCGGCCGCCGGATCCGGCGCAGCGCGATCCCGCGCTACCGGCGCAGCGTCGCATATGTGCGCCAGCGCCCCGCGCAGATGGACGGCACCGTCGAATCGCAATTGCGCTATCCGTATTCGCTGGCGATCTATCGCGACGTCGCGTTCGATCGCGCGCGCGCCGAAGCGCTCGCCGCACGTGCCGGCCGCGGCCCCGACTTTCTCGACAAGCGCGCGAGCGACCTGTCGGGCGGCGAAGCGCAGATCGCCGCGCTGCTGCGCGTACTGCAGCTCGACCCCGACGTGCTGCTGCTCGACGAGCCGACCTCCGCGCTCGATCCCGAATCGGCGCGCGCGATCGAAGCGCTCGTCGGTGCGTGGTTCGACGCGGCGCCCGACGCTCGCGCGTATATGTGGATCTCGCACGATCCGGCCCAGGCCGCACGGATCGGCACGACGCGGCTCGTGATGCAGGCCGGCGTGCTGCACGCTGCAAACCAGATGGAGGCTGCGCGATGAGCCCGGCACTGCAGGACCTGAGCCTCGTCGACGTCGGCATCGCCGCCGCGCTCGTCGCAATCAACGGCGCGATCTCGGCGGCGCTGTCGCTCGGCCTCGGCCGCAAGCTCGCGCTCGCGGCCGTGCGCACCGTCGTGCAGTTGCTCGCGATCGGTTATGTGCTCGGCTGGGTGTTCGGCCATCCGCACTGGTATGTCGTGCTGCCGCTCACCGCGCTGATGACACTGATCGCCGGTTTCGCCGGCGCGGGGCGCGGCAAGCGCACGTACCGCGGCCAGCGCATCGACAGCATCGCGTCGATCTGGTTCAGCAGCTGGTTCGTCGCGGCGGTCGGCCTGTTCGTCGTGATCCGCATCCATCCGTGGTACGCGCCGCAATACGCGATTCCGATCCTCGGGATGATTCTCGGCAATACGCTGACGGGCGTGTCGCTCGGCGTCGAGCGGATGATGGAAGAGCTCACCGCACGCCGCGACCGCGTCGAGACCGCGCTCGCGCTCGGCGCGACGCGCTGGGAAGCCGCGCAGGACGCCGCGCGCCAGGCCGTGCGCGCGGGCATGCTGCCGACGCTGAACCAGATGGCCGTCGTCGGCGTCGTGAGCCTGCCGGGGATGATGACGGGCCAGGTGCTGGCCGGCCAGTCGCCGCTGCAGGCCGTGCGCTACCAGATCGTGATCATGTTCCTGATCGCCGCGGCGTCCGCGCTCGGCACCGTCGGCGCAGTGCTGATGACCTATCGCCGGCTGTTCTCGGCCGATCACCGCTTTCTCGCAGCGCGGCTCGAAGAGCGTGCGCACTGACACGCGGCGGCGCCGCGCGATGCGTACGCGCGCTGCGCGACCAGCGCGTCAGCGCGCGGCGCGGCGCTTGCCGATCGCCTGCCGCAACGCGGCCGCGATGTCCGCGTCGGGCGCGAGCCCGTCGACCGACGCGACGAGCCGCACCGCACGCGGTGTCGTCACATAGGCCTGCGCGCCGACATAACCGCCGCTGCCGGCCGAGCGCGTCGTCACGACGAGCGCCTGCGGCGCGCGTGCGCCGAGGTCGGCCGTGAACGCATCGGTGACCGTGCCATCGCGCGCATGCAGCGCCCCCGTCACGTAATCGTCCGTATCGAAGCCGGGTGCGGCATGCGCGGTCGAATACACGCGCACCGCATAGCTGCCGGTCGAGCACGGTTCGAGTGCGCCGCTCGACACGACCGCCACCTGCTGCCGCGCCGGCAGCTCGACCTTCTTCACGAAACTGCAATCGTCGGCCGCCTGCGCGTGCGCGGAGACGAACGCTGCGGCCGACAGCAGCATGCACATTCGGAATTTCATCGGGATATCGTTACAGGAAGGTGATGATGTGGCGGAGCATAACGTGACATCCGCATGACGTCACGCAGGTTGGCACGCTGAGCGGACGCGCGCAAACAGTGCAATGCCGTTGCCGCGGCAACATAGCGCGAAGCAGGTCGCGGGAAAGCATCGTGACGGCGACACGAAACGTTCACGTGCCGCCCTGCTCGTCCCGCCAGTCGAATCCGTTGCGCGCGCACCGGACGAAACGCCGGCTCGCGCGCGCCGCTCAACGTTTGATCGACACCGTCACCTTCGTGCCGTCGCTCATCGTCACGGACTTCGATCCGCCGTTGGTCGGAATCGACACCCACTTCACCTGGCTCACCGACACGACGTCCGGGCACTGCAGCGACTTGCCGCCCGCCGTCACGTTGCGCGTGCCCTTCGGGGCGGCCGCCTGGAAACTCATCTGCACGTTCGCAGTCCCCTTCGCGTCGACCGACGGCGCGAGCCGCACCTGGGTCTGGCGCACCATCGCGCCGTTCTCGTCGCGCGGCAGGTTGTCCGCATTCGGGCAGCCGTCCGGCAACGCGACCGCGCCGCTCGGCGGCACCGACTTCCAGTTGAAGTCGTCCGTTTCGCCCGAGCGGATCTTGCGGGTCTCCTGCGTATTGCCGAAGGTCTTCGAGTCGACCTTGACGGTGTATTCGAGCTGTCCCGTACCGCCGCCCTTCAGGCTGCCCTTGACCGGCGGCGCCGCGAATACGCTCGCGCTGACGCACGCCGCCGCGAACACGGCCGACCACGATGCGGCGACTGACAAGCTGCGTTGGCTCATGCTGACCTCCTTGTAATGCGGCGGCACGCGCGTGCCGCGCGGTTTTCGATGCATGATGCGTTGCCAGTCTACCGCCAAGCGGCATGCAATGCGCCGCAAACGCATCGGGTGTTACCCCGCTTGCGTTCGCGGCGTTGCAACCTTACGCGCGATGCCGGCTCTCGAGAAAACGCCGGGCCACCGCAGGCTTTCCGCCCCGAAGGAAGTCACAGTGGGGGATGCCTCCTCGAAGGACCTCGCACGACGCGACGGGTTTGCAGGCACTCAGAAGCCGCTCAGCACGAGCTTGCCGATCGTGCGCCCGGCTTCGAGCAACTGGTGCGCGCGCCGCACGTTCGCCGCATTGATCGCGCCGAGCTGTTCGCCGAGCGTCGTGCGCAGCGCGCCGCCGTCGACGAGCCGCGCGACTTCGCCGAGGATCCGGTGCTGCTCGATCATGTCCGGCGTCTCGAACATCGCGCGCGTGAACATGAACTCCCAGTGAAACGCGGCGCTCTTCGCCTTCAGCAGTTCGACCGGCACCGGCTTCCCGTTCTCGACGATCGTGCAAATGCCGCCCTGCGGCCGGATTACTTCCGCCGCGGCGGGGAAATGGCGGTCCGTGTCGTTGAAGATCAGCACGTAGTCGACATTCGGATGCCCGGCTTCGCGCAACTGTGCAGGCAGGTCGCCGAAATGGTCGACCACCGCATCCGCGCCGAGCGAGCGCACCCATTCGGCCGACGCCGGCCGCGACGCGGTCGCGATCACGTGCAGCTTGCCGAGCACCTTCGCGAGCTGGATCGCGATCGAGCCCACGCCGCCCGCGCCGCCGATGATCAGCACCGACTTGCCGGCGTCCGCGCCCTGCGGCGACACGCGCAGCCGGTCGAACAGCGCTTCCCACGCGGTCAGCGCAGTGAGCGGCAGTGCCGCGGCCGCGGCGAAGTCGAGCGTGCGCGGCTTCAACGCGGCGATCCGTTCGTCGACCGCATGGAATTCGCTGTTCGCGCCGGGTCGCGTGATGCTGCCCGCGTAGAACACTTCGTCGCCGGGCCGGAACAGCGTGACGTCCGCGCCGACCGCGACGACCGTACCGGCGGCATCCCAGCCGAGCACGCGCGGCGTGTCCTCGACCTGCGACTTCGGCGCGCGCACCTTGGTGTCCACCGGGTTCACGGAAATCGACTCGACCTTCACGAGCAGGTCGCGCGGGCCCGGCACGGGCTGCGGCAGCTCCACGTCGAGCAAGGCCTGCGGGTCGTCGATCGGCAGATAGCGGGTCAGTCCAACGGCTTTCATCACGAAACTCCTTTCAGGGAAACGGGCGGGCCGCGGCGCAGCCCCATGAACGTCATCGTAGGCAACCCGATCATTCGAGAAAACCGCTATATTTCCTGAAACATTTTCAGGAATTTCAGAATAATGGCGTCCGATCCGATTCCCGCACCCGACAAGCCGCTCGACCTGCTCGACGTCGCGCTGTTCGTGCGCGCGGCGCTGCTCGCGAACGTCACCGCGGCCGGGCGCGAATTCGGCGTGTCGGCCGCGGTCGCGAGCGCGCGCATCGCGCAGCTCGAGCGCCAGCTCGGCGCGCGGCTGCTGCACCGCACCACGCGCCGCATCAGCCTCACGCAGGACGGTGAGGTCTTCATGGCGCGCGCCGACGCGCTGCTGTCGGCCGCCGACGCCGCGCGCGCGTCGGTCGGCCGCGGCCGCAGCGAGCCGTACGGGCGGCTGAAGGTATCGATGTCGTCGTCGTTCGGCCGCCAGCATGTCGCGCCGGTGATTCCCGCGTTCCTGCGCCGCTATCCGTCGGTGTCGCTCGACCTGCGGCTGTCCGACGAGATCGTCGATCTCGTCGACGACGGCTACGACGTCGCGATCCGCCTCGGCGCGCTGAAGGATTCGACGCTCGTCGCGCGCAAGCTCGCGGTGAACCGCCGCGTGCTGTGCTGCTCGCCCGCGTATCTCGCCGAACGCGGCACGCCGCGCCATCCGGCCGACCTCGCGCAGCACGAGTGCGTGATCCTCGGCAACCAGCGCGACTGGTCGTTCGCGACGCCGCAAGGCCCGCTGACCGTGCGGGTCGCCGGCCGGCTCGTCGCCAGCAACGGCGAGGCGATCCGCGAAGCGCTCGTCGACGGCTTCGGGATCGCGATCAAGTCGACCTGGGACGTCGGCCCGCTGCTCGCGAGCGGCGCGCTCGTCACGGTGCTCGACGACTATCCGTTCGCCGACGACGTCGCGATCTGGGCCGTCTATCCGAGCCGCGCACACGTGCCGCTGAAGACGCTCGCGCTCATCTCCTTTCTGGCCGAACATTTCGGCGATCCGCCGTACTGGGATCGCGTGGACGGGCAATAAGCGTTGACGTTCGGCCCGCGCGGCGGGCGTGCCGTTGCGAGTCCGGCCTCAGGATTCGTACCTGCCGCGATCGCCCGGCCCGGCCAACCGGCTACAATGGCGCGTTCGCGACGCCATGGCCCGCAGCCGAACGGGGCCCGCGTCCGCAGGCGGCCGTCCGTTGGCCGCGCATGCATTTCATTCGCCTCGCAACCATCCCGCCATGACCCACAACCTCGTCATCCAGAGTCTTGCGCCGCTGTCGGACGCCCATCACAAACCGCTGCTCGCGCTGTCGCGCGGCACCCGCATCGTGCAGACCGACGATCACGCGCTGCGCATCGAAAACGTGAACCCGGCGCAGCGCCTCGACATCGACGCGTACTGCGGCACGCACGCGCTCGACTTCGCGTTCGTCGAGGCAGGCCGCACGCTCGGCGATTTCGGGCTCGTCGTGATGGACATGGATTCGACGCTGATCACGATCGAATGCATCGACGAAATCGCCGATTTCTGCGGGCTCAAGACGCAGGTCGCCGAGATCACCGAAGCGTCGATGCGCGGCGAGATCCGCGACTTCAACGAAAGCCTCACGCGCCGCGTCGCGCTGCTGGCCGGGCTCGATGCGCAGGCGCTCGAGCGCGTGTACGAGGAACGGCTGCAACTGTCGCCGGGCGCCGAGACGATGCTTGCCGGCGTGAAGGCCGCCGGCATGAAGACCCTGCTCGTGTCGGGCGGCTTCACGTTCTTCACCGAGCGGCTGAAGGCACGCCTCGGCCTCGACTACGCGCATGCGAACACGCTCGAGATCGTCGACGGCAAGCTGACCGGCAAGGTCCTCGGCGAGATCGTCAACGCCGACGTGAAGGCGCGCCTGCTGCGCGACACGTGCGCGTCGCTCGGCCTCGAGCCAAGCCGCGCGATCGCGATGGGCGACGGGTCGAACGACCTGAAGATGATGGCCGAAGCCGGCCTGTCGGTCGCGTTCCACGCGAAGCCCGTCGTGCGCGACGCGGCGACGGTCGCGTTCGATCACGTCGGCCTCGACGGGCTGCTGCGGCTGTTCTGATCCCGCGCGACCTCGAATGAAAAACGCCGGCGCGATCTTGCATCGCGCCGGCGTTTCGTTTTTCCGCGGGACGTACTCGGCCTGCGATCAGCCGAGTGCGGCCTGCATCGCGCGCTCGATATCCGCGCGCAGGTCGGCTTCGTCCTCGAGACCGACATAGAAACGCACCAGCGTGCCGCGGTGCGGCCAGTCCGGGCGCATCGACGCGACGTCGTAAGGCATCGCGAGGCTGCACGCGCCGCCCCAGCTCCAGCCGATCGCGAACAGTTCGAGCGACTCGACGAAGCGGTCGACCTGCTCGGCGCTGTAGCGCTCGTCGAACACCACCGAGAACAGCCCGCCCGCGCCCGTGAAGTCGCGCACGAACGACGCGTGCCCCGGGCAGTCCGCAATTTGCGGGTGCAGCACCGACGCGATCTCCGGCCGCGTCTTCAGCCATTGCGCGAGCGCGAGCGCGCTCTTGCTGTGCGCGTCGAAACGCACCTGCATGCTCGGCAGGCTGCGCAGCACGAGCGAGCAATCGTCGACCGATACGCCGATCCCGCAGCGCATCCGCGCGAGCTTCAGCTTCGCGTGCAGTTCGGCGTCCGCGGTGATCGTCGCGCCCATCAGCACATCGCTGCCGCCCGACTGATACTTGGTCAGCGCCTGCACCGAGATGTCGACGCCGTGCTCGAACGGCTTGAATGCGAGCCCGGCCGAATAGGTGTTGTCGATCGCGGTGACGATGCCGCGCGCCTTCGCGGCCGCCGCGATCGCCTGCACGTCGGGCACTTCCATCGTCACCGAGCCGGGCGCCTCGATCCAGATCAGCCGCGTGTTCGGCTGGATCAGCTCGGCGATGCCCGCGCCGACGAGCGGATCGTAGAAGCGCACGGCTATGCCGAAATCCTTCGCGAGCCAGTTGCCGAAATCGGCGTTCGGCCCATACACGTTGTGTGGAATCAGCACGTCGTCGCCGGCTTTCACGATCCCGAAATAGACGTTCATGATCGCCGCGAGGCCAGACGGCTGCAGCAGCGCGTGCGTGCCGCCCTCGATCTCGGCGAGCCGCTGCGCGAGCGCGAGCGACGTCGGCGTCGCATGCAGCCCGTAGCGCCACTGGTTGTCGTTGTGCCAGACGAGCGCGCGCATCGTCGCGAGATCGGGGAACACGACCGTCGATGCGCGCGCGACCGGCGGCACGAACGAACGGAAGCCTTCCGGAATGACGTCGTCGGGTTGAACGATGCGGGTTTGCAGCGCGCGCTTGGGAGTGGATGCAGTCATGACAGGAAGCCGGGCACAAGGCCGTTCGGTTGCGGAATATGTCGCTAGATTAGCCAAAATCGGCGCATTTGGCCCGGTACAATGCGCGCCGCGCACGCCGAGCCAGCGCGGGCTCAGTCGTCGGTGCGCAGATCGACGACCGAGCCCACCGTCTCGATTTCCTGCACGTGGCCGTCGCGCACCTGCAGCGCCGCGCGCTTGCCCGGCGCCAGGCGCAGCACGACGGGCTGCGGGTCCGATTCGTCCGAGTTCATCCGGTCGGCCTTCAGGTCGCCCGTCGCGTCGAAGCGGCCGATCCATACGCCGGAGATGTTCGTGCCGTCGTTCGATTCCTCGATCTCGAGCGTATCGCCATCGCGATCGCCCGCGAGCAGGACCACCTCGCCCGTATCGGCGAACTGGTATTCGCCGTGCACGCCTTCCTCGTCCGTCTTCGGGCCGAGATGCACGACGATCGGCCGGTCGCCGAGCGTGCCTTCGTAGCGAGGCAGCCGGGCGAATTCGGGATTCGGCCGCAGCGGCCGCGCGGGTGCCGCCTCATCCTGTTGCGCGCCCGGCGCGACGGCCTGCGCCGCGACCGCGCCCGGCAGCGCGATGCCCGCCGCCAGCGCACATGCGACGACAAGCGCCCGTTGCCATTCCGAATATCGACCCACCTTGCGTTGCTCCTTGCTTCAGATTCGCTCGAAAATCGCGGCGATGCCCTGCCCGCCGCCGATGCACATCGTCACGAGCGCGTATCGGCCGCCGATGCGCTGCAACTCGTACAGCGCCTTGACGGTGATCAGCGCACCCGTCGCGCCGATCGGGTGGCCGAGCGAAATGCCGGACCCGTTCGGATTCACCTTTGCCGGGTCGAGACCCAGCTCCTTCGTCACCGCGCATGCCTGCGCGGCAAATGCCTCGTTCGCCTCGATCACGTCGAGATCGGCGACCGTCAGCCCCGCGCGCTCGAGCACCTTTTGCGTGGCCGGCACGGGACCGATCCCCATGTAGGCCGGATCGACGCCCGCATGCGCATACGCGACGAGGCGCGCGAGCGGCTTTGCGCCGCGCTTCTCGGCAACGCTGCGCTCCATCAGCAGCACCGCGGCGGCCGCGTCGTTGATGCCCGACGCGTTGCCGGCCGTCACCGTGCCGTTCTCCTTCACGAACGCGGGCCGCAGCTTCGAGAAGTCGTCCAGGCTCGCGTCGTGGCGCACGTGCTCGTCGCGATCGAACACGACCGGCGTGCCCTTCTTCGAGCCGATCAGCTCGACCGGCAGGATCTGGTCCTTGAAGTAGCCGGCCCTCGCCGCGTGCGACGCGCGGCGGTGTGATTCGAGCGCGAGCGCGTCCTGCGCGTCGCGTGAAATGCCGTACTTCGCGGCGACGTTCTCGGCCGTCACGCCCATGTGGATCGTCTGGAACGGATCGTTCAGCGCGCCGATCATCATGTCGACCGCGCGCATGTCGCCCATGCGCTGCCCGAAGCGCGCGGCCGGGATCGAATACGGCGCGCGGCTCATGTTCTCCGCGCCGCCCGCGATCGCGATGTCCGCATCACCGAGCAGCACGCCCTGCGCGGCCGACACGATCGCCTGCAGCCCGGAACCGCACAGCCGGTTGACCGTGAGCGCCGGCGCATGCTGCGCGACGCCGCCGTTGATCGCGGCAACGCGTGCGAGGTACATATCTTTCGGCTCCGTGTGCACCACGTTGCCGAACACCACGTGGCCGACCTCGTCGCCCGACACCTGCGCACGCTGCAACACTTCGCGCACGACTTGTGCGCCGAGCTCGGTCGGCGCGATGTCTTTCAGGCTGCCGCCGAAATCGCCGATCGCGGTACGCACGCCGCTCACCACCACCACTTCACGTTGCATGTTGCCTCCTCATCCTTCTGTTCGAATGAATCGATCGTGCGGGGCCGTGGCCGGCGTGCGCGTGCCGCGTCAGCCTTGCATCAGGCGCTCCACCGCATCGCGGTGCGGAATCGGCGCGACCGCGCCGTAGCCCGTCGTCGACAACGCCGCCGCCGCGTTCGCATAGCGCGCCGCCGCGAACGGATCGTCGCCCGCGACGATCCGCGCGACGAAGGCGCCGCCGAAGCAGTCGCCCGCGCCCGTCGCGTCCACGGCTTCGACCGCGAAGCCCGGCACGACGCGCCGCTCGTTCGGCGTCGCGACATACGCGCCGTCCTTGCCGAGCTTCAACGCGACCACCTGCGGCCCGTGTTCGAGCATCGCATCGACGATCGCGTCGCGATCGTTCGCGCCCGTAAGCGCGGTGACGTCGTCCCAGCTCGGCAGGCAGATGTCCGTCTGGCGAAGCGCCTCGCGTATCACCGCGCGGGCGCGCGGCAGCGGCCAGAGCTTCAGACGCAGGTTCGTGTCGAAGCTGACCTTCGCGCCGTTGCGGCGCGCATGGTCGATCCCTGCGAACGCGGCGTCGCACGCTGCGGTGCTGATCGCGAGGCTGATGCCCGACAGGTGCACGGCCTTCGCCGCGGCCAGCGCGTCGAGCGGCAGGTCGCCCGTCGCATAGCGGCTCGCCGCGGAGCCCGCGCGCAGATAGTCGAACTGGTGGCCGTCGGCGCCGTGCGTGACGAAATACACGCCGGTCGGCGCCGTGCGATCGATCCGCACGTACGTCGTGTCGACGTGCTCGGCGCGCCACATGTCGGTCAGCAGGCGGCCGAACGGATCGTCGCCGATCGCCGACACGAAGCCCGTCGACGCGCCCTGGCGCGCCGCCGCGATGCAGAAGTTCGACGTGTCGCCGCCGAAGCCCTGCAGGAATTCCGGACGGCCCGGCTGCGACTGGTTGAATTCGATCATCGCCTCGCCGAGCGCGAGGATCTCCGGAAATGCGGCGGTCATCGCTTACACCTCGCCCCACAGATCGTGGCCGTCGGCGCCCGTGATCTTCACGGACACGAAATCGCCGACCTTGTAGCGCTTCGACGCCTTCGTCGCCGGCTCGACATAAACAACGCCGTCGATCTCCGGCGCATCGGCTGCCGTGCGGCCGATCCCGCCTTCTTCGCCGACTTCGTCGATCAGCACCTTGAGGGTCTTGCCGACCTTGCGCTGAATGCGGTTCGCCGACACTTCCTCGGCGACTTCCATGAAGCGCGCGCGGCGTTCTTCACGGACATCGTCCGGCAGCGCGCCGTCGAGTTCGTTCGCGGTCGCACCTTCGACCGGCGAGTACGCGAAGCAGCCGACGCGATCGAGCTCCGCCTCGCGGATGAAGTCGAGCAGCGTTTCGAACTGCTCTTCCGTCTCGCCGGGGAAGCCCGCGATGAACGTGCTGCGGATCGTCAGGTCCGGGCAGATCTCGCGCCACTTCTGCACGCGCTCGAGCACCTTCTCGGCGTTCGCCGGACGCTTCATGCGCTTCAGCACTTCTGGGTGCGCGTGCTGGAACGGCACGTCGAGATACGGCAGCACGTGGCCCTTGAACGGGCCTTCGGCCATCAGCGGAATCACTTCGTCGACGCTCGGATACGGATATACGTAGTGCAGGCGCACCCATGCGCCGTACTGCGCGGCGAGTTCGCCGAGCGCGGCGACCAGGTCGGTCATGCGCGTCTTGATCGGCTTGCCGTTCCAGAAGCCCGTGCGGTACTTCACGTCGACGCCGTAAGCGCTCGTGTCCTGCGAGATCACGAGCAGTTCCTTCACGCCCGACTTGAACAGGTTCTCGGCCTCGAGCATCACTTCGGCGACCGGACGCGACACGAGATCGCCGCGCATCGACGGGATGATGCAGAACGTGCAGCGGTGGTTGCAGCCTTCGGAAATCTTCAGGTATGCGTAGTGGCGCGGCGTGAGCTTGATGCCGGCCGCGGGCACGAGGTCGACGAACGGGTCGTGCGGCTTCGGCAGGTGCGAATGCACGGCCTGCATCACTTCGCCCACGGCGTGCGGGCCGGTGACGGCGAGCACCTTCGGATGGACTTCCTCGATCAGGTTCGAGCCGCTCGCGCTCGACTTCGCGCCGAGGCAGCCGGTGACGATCACCTTGCCGTTCTCGGTCAGCGCCTCGCCGATCGCATCGAGGCTTTCCTGCACCGCTTCGTCGATGAAACCGCAGGTGTTCACGACGACGAGGTCGGCGCCGTCGTAGGTGCCGGAGATTTCATAACCTTCGGCACGCAGCTGCGTGATGATTTGTTCGGAGTCGACGAGGGCTTTCGGGCACCCGAGCGATACGAAGCCTACTTTGGGGGACTGAGACATCTGGAATGTGGGGGCGTGGCGGCAAAAGCGTGAGTTTACAGCGATTTAGGGGCGGCGAGCCAAAATGAACGGCTGGCGGCAACATAGACCGCCAGTTCGAATACGCCGCACGACGGGCGGCCGACCACGAAATGGAGCTTGATGCGTCCCTATCACTCCGAGACGAGGGGCTGTCGGCCTACCACCAGCGCCACGTCCGGCAAGGTGCGCTCGGCGTGTTCCTGCGCGCAGTCGAGGACAGCCAGGTGCCGGCCGGTTCCGTATTGATCGTAGAGGGTCTGGATCGATTGAGCCGCGCCGAACTGCTGCAGGCTCAGGCGCAGCTCGCGCAGACGGCACCAATGCGCTTGAAGAGTTGGATTGGGTGATCGTCGGCGGCGAAAGCGGCGCCGACGCGCGGCCAATGCATCCCGATTGGTTGCGCGACCTTCGCGACCAGTGTGAAGCCGTCGGCGTGCCCTTCCTGTTCAAGCAATGGGGAGAATTTGCGCCGACGCCGAACGTCATCGAGGCTTCCGGCAACCTCTTCCATCAATTCGACGACGGTGCATGGATGCAACGCGTCGGCAAGCGCGCCGCCGGCCGACTGCTCGACAGCCGCATACATAACGAATTTCCGGGAGGCGAAGCATGACGAAGAAAAAGCAACCGACCGGCGTCGCCTGGGTGGACGACGTGCAGGTCGTCACGCCGATCATCAGCACGATCAACGCGGTCCGCTTTCAGGGATTGAGCATCACGACGCCTGACGGCGAGCCGGCAACGCTCGCGGTGATCGATATGCAAGGCAGAATCATCGACTCGGGCCCGAACGTGATGCGTGCAGTGTGGGAGGTCGCGATCAGGTCGTATCGAAACTTCCTGATCGGAAGCGGGCACCTTCGCGTGTTGTCGAAGCCGGCTTCTGCATGAGAACAACGGCGCTTCGGCGCCGTTTTCGTTATGCCTTCCGCTTAGCGTGTCGAAATGATCGAGCGTCAACAGTTCCATCGAATCGCGCTACGTCCAGATGGCGTAGGCGCGTAATCGAGTGTAATGGATCTACCGCATGAGAGAGACTACGTTTATTGCGCGTGAGCTTTGAAATACCACGCTGCTGGACCAAACATCACTGACTTAAAGACGTCGGCGATCCAAAAGCTCTTAACAATCGAGAGAGGCGCATCATGAATGACGAAAATCGGCTTGTTGACGAAGAAAGCAACCAAGACACCTCCTCAGACCCCGCTCAGGCACTAAATTATCCTTCACTGGCGGTCTTCAATGGGAAGCTATACTTGGCATACAAAGGCGCCGACAGTAACAATAACATTTATCTCACATCTTTCGATGGAAAAGAGTGGGATAAACCGACGGCAGTCAAAAACGGTGCATTCTGGACAACCCAGGCAGTTGCACTAGCGGCATTCAGCGGGAAGCTGTATATGGCACACAAAGGCGGCCTCAACAACAACGGTGTTTATTGCGCATCGTTCGATGGGACGAACTGGGATCCCAAGGAACATACCGTGCCGCAAGACAGTACTTGCCAACCCGTCGCCATGGCGTCCTATAATGGAAGATTATACATGGCACACAAGGGCCCAAACGACACACACATTTACTTCCATAGTTTCGATGGGGTGAACTGGAAATCGGGAGGCTATGTCGGCGTCCAAGGTGCCGAAACCACCCAGCCGGTTGCATTGACGACGTTCAATGACAGGATGTACCTAGCATTCAAGGGTGTCGACGATAACAGCATTTACTACACCTCGTACAATCTCACCGGAAATAGCTGGGATCAACCGAAAAAAATCAACGATCGGGACTGGACCAGTCAGGCGGTTGCATTATCGCCATTCAATGGGAAGTTATATATGGCACACAAAGGTGGCGGCCCCGACAATCAAATTTATTACAACTCGTACGATGGAACAAGTTGGGGGATCGACAGAGGAGTTTCGGGTTCAATAACCTCTGAACCGGTCACATTAGTGGTATTCAATAAGAATCTGTATTTGGCATATAAAGATGCAAAAAATTCCAGCATTCATTACAAGTTATTCGACGGAGCGTCTTGGGGAACGGAACAAACAGTCCCCAATGCGTCAACGACTGAGTAATTGCGCTAATCAAGGTATGCGTGGTGATTAGAAAAATCTTCTCCTATCTGCCTGCCTCCTTGCGAGTTCGCACAGGTAGTCAGGCATGCATACGGCCGATAGCTGCAGCTTGGCTATCGGCCGACGCGACCAGCGCAGGCAGTTGCCGGCCATCTGCCCGCCCACGCGGCCACGAGCAAGTCTCTGCGCAATCTAAACCGCCACACAGGACCAAGGTTATATTTGCAAACTTTCGGGCACCCGAGGGATACGTACCCTACTTTGGGGGATTGGAACATCTGGCATGTGGGAGCGTGGCAGCAAAAGCGTGGGGTTAAGCTATTTTTCGGTCAGCGAGCCAAAGCCGGCGGTTGCGACGCAACGGACCACAACCTCAATGTGCGCCTCGCGCGGGCGCTCGACTTGGGAAACCGACACATCCCTTTCAGGGCGATGCGACAAGATGACGGGCGCGATCGGCAAACGCCGCCGCGCCGGAATCGCCCCGCCACTATGCGAAAATCGCAGCGTCCGCTTTCTTCAATTACCCAACGGGACTCGCATGACCACCCACATCACTATCGAATTCACCGAGCACGCTGCCGAAACCATCGGCGAGCAAACCAGCACCAGCTTTTCCTACGACCAGGGTGCCCACGTGCCGCAACCCGGCGACTTCGTCGAGATCGAGAATTCGCGGCAGACGTTTCTCGTGATCGGTCGCGTGTTTTCGCTGAAGGCCAACTACAGCGCGGTCAAGCTCGTTCTCGACCTTCCTCCGTCGGACGATCACCAGGATTTCAGTTCGGAGCTGTGAGCGAAGGCGGGCGAACACACCGGGCCGGGTGTCTGTCCGGCAGTCCTGACGGAGCCTTCGGCCTGTACTCAGCCAGCATTTCCGGAAACGGCCTCACCCAACGCCAGACCCGGCATCCCGGGCACGGGCATGCGGTGCCGACGATCATGAACGACCGTCGGCGGCGCCCTTCCGGCAGGCGGCAGCCAGTCCGTCGTGCCCGAGCACACGATCGGCCGCAGCGCACCACGCTTCACGGCGTCGGCCATTCGACGGCTCGCGCCGCCGCGGCCGGCCTGCCGCAAAATCGCTACTTCTTCTCCGGCTCCGTGGAACCCGGCTGCTTGAAAGGAAACGTGCTGAACATCGACTTCGCCTGGTTCTGCATCTGTTCCTGCATCTGCACGAACATGTTCTTCGACTGCTCGATGTAGCTCGTCATCATCCCTTGCATCATCGGCGCCTGCATGTTCATGAACTGCGACCAGACTTCCGGATTCATCGCATTGGTGTCGTACATGTTCTTCGACTGATCCGCGAGCTTGTTCTGGATGTCGATGAACGCCTGGATGTTCTTTTCCAGGTACGTGCCCATCATGCCCTGCATCGCGTGACCGTAGAAACGGATGATCTGCGACAGCATCGACGACGAGAACATCGGCACGCCGCCGCTTTCCTCTTCGAGGATGATCTGCAGCAGGATGCTGCGCGTCAGGTCTTCGTTGGATTTCGCATCGACGACCTTGAAGTCCTCCTGCTCCAGTACGAGCTGCTTCACGTCGGTGAGCGTAATGTACGTGCTTGTCTCGGTATCGTAGAGCCGGCGGTTCGGGTACTTCTTGATGAGCCGTTCGGCCGTCTTCTTTGTAGTAGTCATGTAACGCCTTTCAGTGCAGCGTAGCGCAAGTGACGAATCCCCGCCGCCCGAACCCGGGAGGCGGGGGCCTTCGGAACACACCCGGCTGCGCGGCCACCCGGCCCGCGCAGCCCGGGCGTTCAGCCCATGTGCAGGCCGCCGTTCAGCGAGAAGTCGGCGCCCGTCGCGAAGCCGGAATCGTTCGACGCAAGCCACGCGACGATCGAGCCGATTTCCTCCGGCGCACCGAGACGCCGCACCGGGATCGTCGCGACGATCTTCTCCAGCACGTCGGGGCGGATCGCCTTCACCATGTCGGTGCCGATGTAGCCCGGCGACACGGTGTTGACCGTCACGCCCTTCGTCGCGACTTCCTGCGCGAGCGACATCGTGAAGCCGTGGATGCCGGCCTTCGCGGTCGAATAGTTGGTCTGGCCGAATTGCCCCTTCTGGCCGTTCACCGACGAAATGTTGATGATCCGGCCCCAGCCGCGCTCGACCATCCCGTCGATCACCTGCTTCGTCACGTTGAACAGGCTCGTCAGGTTGGTGTCGATCACGGCGGTCCAGTCTTCGTGCGTCATCTTGCGGAACACGACGTCGCGCGTGATGCCCGCGTTGTTGACCAGCACGTCGATCTCGCCGACTTCGGCCTTGACCTTGTCGAACGCTTCCTTGGTCGAGTCCCAGTCGCCGACATTGCCTTCCGACGCGATGAAATCGTACCCGAGCGCCTTCTGGTCCTCGAGCCATTTCACACGGCGCGGCGAGTTCGGGCCGCAGCCCGCGACGACCTTGAAGCCGTCCTTCAACAGACGCTGGCAAATGCTGGTGCCGATGCCGCCCATCCCGCCCGTTACGTACGCAATTCGCTGAGACATAAATCTCACTCCATTTTTTGGTTTCGAGAGCTGCCAAGGCCCCCTCTGACTTCACGTGGCGCCGGCCGAAGCCGCAATCGGCCGGCGCCCGGATTCGGTTCGCCGGTAATGGACGACCGGTTACGGACGCTCGACCGCGAGCGCGACGCCCATCCCGCCGCCGATGCACAGCGACGCCAGCCCGCGCTTCGCATCGCGCTTGGCCATCTCGTGCAGCAGCGTCACCAGGATCCGGCAGCCCGACGCGCCGATCGGGTGGCCGATCGCGATCGCCCCGCCGTTCACGTTCACCTTCGACGTGTCCCAGCCCATCTGCTTGTGCACCGCCAGCGCCTGCGCCGCGAACGCCTCGTTGATCTCCATCAGGTCCAGGTCGCCCGGCGTCCAGCCCGCGCGCTCCAGGCACCGGCGCGA